>JAQUKH010000004.1:12435-115166 GCA_028719205.1 bacterium | reverse complement strand
ATGAAATGCGTAGTTCGTATATCGATTACGCTATGAGCGTTATTATAGGAAGAGCCCTGCCGGATGTTCGTGATGGTTTAAAACCGGTGCATCGCAGGATCCTGCATTCAATGAATGAGGCGGGGATCGTTCATAGTAAACCGTACAAAAAAAGCGCGAGGGTCGTTGGAGATGTTTTAGGTAAATACCATCCGCATGGAGATATGGCTGTATATGAAAGTATAGTCCGTATGGTCCAGACTTTTTCCATGCGTTATACTTTGATCGACGGGCAGGGAAATTTCGGGTCTGTAGACGGTGATTCAGCGGCAGCGATGCGTTATACAGAAATACGAATGGCGACATACAGCGAAGAAATGCTCGCGGATATTGATAAAGAAACCGTTGATTTCATACCAAATTACGATGAGTCTATGACTGAACCGGTTGTTTTGCCCGCGAAGATACCGAACCTTCTGGTCAACGGTTCATCAGGTATCGCCGTAGGTATGGCGACAAATATCCCTCCTCATAATATGTCCGAGGTAATAAAGGCGATTATCAAGGTTCTTGAAGATTCGGATGTTACAGTAAAAGAGATCATGAAAGTTATGCCCGGCCCGGATTTTCCGACAGGAGGATTTATCGTAGGCCGCGCGGGTATTAAAGAGGCTTATGAAACCGGGCGCGGAAAGATCACGCTCCGGGCAAAAGCGAATATTGAACAGCTTAAAAATGATAAAGAAAAAATTATTATTACGGAAATTCCATACCAGGTCAACAAAGCGCGGCTTATTGAAAATATCGCTCAGCTTGTTAATGACAAAAAGATCGAAGGAATTTCCGATGTCCGCGATGAATCCGACCGCGACGGTATGCGTATTGTAATAGAACTTAAACGGGGAGAGGTATCCCATGTAGTTTTAAACCAGCTTTACAAACACACCGCGATGAGGACCACATTCGGAATAATCTTCCTCGCTATAGTGGATAAAAATCCGTTAGTTTTGAGTGTCAAAGAGATAATTATTCATTATATAAATCACCGCAAAGAGATCATTATCAGAAGGACTAAATTTGAATTGGCCAAGGCTGAAGCCCGGGCGCATATTATCGAGGGTTTAAAGATCGCGCTGGCTAATCTTGATGAAGTGATTAAAACTATTAAGAAGAGTGAAAGCCCTGAAGCCGCGAAATTCAATTTAATGAAAAAATTCTCGCTTTCGGAGATTCAGTCATTAGCAATTCTGGATATGAAACTGCAGAGGCTGACAGCGTTAGAAATAGAAAAGCTCGAGGCGGAATATCTTGAAATAATTAAAAAGATCGCTTACTATAAATTGATCCTTTCAAGCGAAGCGAAAGTTAAGGAAATTATTAAAGAAGAGCTTTTGGAGATCGATAAAAAATTCGGCGATGAACGCCGGACTGAGATCATTGAAGAAGAAGGCGATTTTACGATCGAGGACCTGATAGCGGAAGAAGATATGGCGATCACGATCAGCCATACAGGTTATATAAAACGCCAGCCGGTTTCAGGTTTTACAAAACAGCGGCGCGGCGGCAGGGGAAAAACAGGGATGCTTACAAAGGAAGAGGATTTCGTGGAACATCTTTTTATTGCCTCAACCCATCATTATATTTTATTTTTCACGAATACCGGGAAGATCCACTGGATAAAGGTTCATGAGATCCCGCAGGCCGGCCGGACCGCGAAAGGCAAAGCTATTATTAATATGTTGAATTTAAGTCCGGGCGAAATGGTAACGGCTTTTGTTCCTGTAAAAGAATTCACATCTGAGAAGTTTCTTGTAATGGTTACCAGGGATGGTACTATTAAAAAGACAAATCTTGACGCTTACAGCAATCCTCGGCAGGGCGGCATTATAGCTATTACTTTGGATAAAGACGATGAATTAATTGAGGTATTCCAGACAACCGGTAAAGACGAGCTGGTGATTGCGACAAAATTCGGAAAAGCAGTCAGGTTTAATGAAGAAAAGGCCAGAGCGATGGGCCGTTCGGCTCATGGTGTCCGCGGGGTTTCTTTGTCAAAAGGCGATTTTGTTGTAAGCGCTCTGGTGGCAAGGCCGAAGATGACTCTCCTTACCGTTACTGAGAATGGTTATGGCAAGCGGACTGATATAGAGGAATACCGCCTGACAAATCGCGGGGGCAAGGGTGTAATAAATATTAAGCCGACAGCCAGGAACGGGAATGTAGTGGGCGTAAAAGAGGCTTGTGATACAAATGAGTTAATGATCATTACATCACACGGCCTTATTATAAGAATGCCGGTTGAAGGAATAAACTCAATAAGCCGGAATACTCAGGGCGTCCGTTTGATCAGGCTTGAAGAAGGCGACAAAGTACAGAGTATCGCCTGTATTCAGGAAAGCGCGTCAGACGAGAATGCGGAAGAGGAACAAGTTTAGACTAAGAATTCGGCAACTTTAGCTTTTAGTTTCTGTTTAGGTACCGCGCCTATTAACTGGTCTTTTACTTTACCGTCTTTGAAGAACAGGAAACTGGGGATACTCATAATTTTGTATTGTCCTGCGGTAGCCGGATTTTCATCGACGTTTAATTGACAGATCTTAATTTGTCCCGCATATTCTTTAGCAAGTTCATCAACAACAGCTGCCATCATTTTGCAAGGCCCGCACCACACTGCCCAAAAATCTACAAAAACAGGCAGAGATGACTTAATAACTTCTTCCTGGAAATTCGCGTCTGTTAAAACAATTACACCTTCATTTGCCATATGGCCTCCTATTCTTAATAATAGTATATAGTAGAATATTAAATTATTTTAATTGAATTGTCAATAAAATAGGTTAATATATCCTTTTAAGTTTTGTTTATAATTTATACGGAAAAATAAATTTTACGGGGTAAATGTGGCGCAAAATATAAAAAATGAAGAAATTCTTAAACAAGTCCGCGGCCTGGTTGGCCCGATTATTGAGGAACAACTCCGATATGTTGATTGTTTTGTTACTAAAAATATCGGGTTGTTTACGCCGGTGGGAGGGGCGTGTTTTTATTCTTTATCTTTGGAACACAGCTATCCGTCGTATATGTTTGTTATTTCTTTTAATGATGAAACAAAATTTAAAATTTACGGCAAAATAATTTCATCGGTTTCCGGGAAGCTATTCTGCCTTTCACCTGATATTCCTCATCATGAACTTCCTTCAGAGTTCCCTCCTCGCTATATTGCTATTTTTGTAAATAAATACTTTTTTAAAAGGCAGCTTGCCATGTATAAGGTAAAACAAAATATTAAATTCACAGGTGAATTTTATCCTGTAAATCAGCAGCTTTTGCCGCTTTTAAGAAAATTTATGATAGAATCTGATAATAAAATGCAGGGCTCAGAAATAATTTTACATGCCCTGAATCTGGAAATATGCCATTCAATGATAAGGGGCATATTTAATTTTGCTCCGGAGTTTGACAGGATATCAAACCGTCTGGAAATCGATAAGGCAATTGAATATTTATATTCAAATCTTGATAAAAAGATCACGGTTGAGAAACTCGCGAAGGTCGCCTGTATGTCTCCCTCGCATTTTTTTCGTGTTTTTAAAAAAGAGATCGGGCAGGCTCCTCAGGACTATTTAAATAAAGTCAGGATGAAGATAATTAAAAATTTATTAAAAGCATCGAATAAGTCCATCACAGAGATCGCCCTTGACTGTGGTTTTGGTTCCTCCTCATATTTTTCCGCGTGCTTTAAAAAGGCGTTTAACATAACTCCTTCCGATTACAGAAAAACTTTTATAAAAGGCAGCATTTCTAAAAAAGATAAGAGAAAAATGAAAGATATAGATCCGATTTTGTTCTAAGTGGTATTGTAATCATATAAGCATTTGAATTTTATGAAAAACAAAAAAAGTATATTTTTAAAAATATTAATTACAGTATTTTGTCTTACCGCGTTAAACATTTATTTTATTAAAATAGTAAATGCGTTTGAAACTAAAAATATACAATTTAATTCCGGCGACCGTATTCTTATTCTTGCGCCTCATCCGGATGATGAAGTATTAGGGTGCGGCGGTATTATTCAAAAGGCAAAAAAACAAAACATACCGGTTAAAGTAGTTTTTCTGACGTATGGAGATAATAATGAATGGTCTTTTATGCTATATCGAAAACATCCGGTTTTGGGGCCAAAAGCCGTCCAATCAATGGGATTGATGCGGCATGATGAAGCAATTGAAGCTGCTAAAATTTTAGGTGTTTCCACGGATGAAATGATATTTTTAGGATATCCTGATTTTCGTACTCTTGAAATATGGTATAAACACTGGGGTGATAGCCTCCCTGCGGAAAGCATGTTCACGCGGGTAAATAAAGTTCCTTACCAGAACGCGTTCCGTCCGGGTACGCCTTATAAGGCTGATGAGATCTTGAAGGATCTGAAAACTATAATACTTGATTTTAAACCCACGCAGATCTATCTTCCCCATCCGTCTGACCATAATCCGGACCACCGTTCATTATATCTTTTTACCCGTGTCGCTTTATGGGATCTGGAAAAAGAAATAAAGGCTGTTTTATATCCTTATTTAATTCATTTTAAAAAATGGCCAAAATCCAGAGGATATTGTCCTGATAATCAACTTATCCCGCCGGAGTTTTTTACGCAAAAAATTATCTGGTTTGAACCGGAATTAGATCAAAAAGAGGTTAAAGCGAAACACGATGCTATTATGAAACACCATACTCAATTTGGATACAGTTCAAAATATTTACTTTCGTTTATCCGTAAAAATGAATTATTCGGGGATTTCCCTGAGATCAGGTTAAAACAAAAGGAAGCTTCTCCCTACGCGATCGAGGTAAAGAAAGAAAATGATCTGCAGGAATTTCCGGAAGAGCTTTTGGATGAAGAAAAAGCGTTATTTGTCGGAATAGAAGGAGAGTATGTGCGTTTAGAAAAAGATAACTTAATATTTTCTCTAAAACTCTCTAAACCGATGGGCGAAGTGATCGGAGTTTCTCTTTTCGCGTTTGGCTACCGCGAAGATATTCCTTTTTCAAAAATGCCTAAATTGCATATTAAATTTAATTCAGTTGGGCATGAAATTTATGACCAGGATAAGCATCTGCCGATCGATATTATTGAAATCAAGCGCGGAACAAGAGAGATAACAATAAGCGTTCCGTTAAAGGTTATGGGCGATCCGGACCGAATACTTACAAGTGTCCATACTTCCACTTTGGCGGTTCCTTTAGATTGGGTATCATGGAAAGTAATTAAAATAGAAAAATGAATTTTATAATAAGGCCATTTGAAAATAGAGATAGAAACGCGGTCAGGGAAATAAGCTGTGAGACCGCGTTTTTGGAATTTCCACGGGAAAATATATTTGATGATGATGAAATTTTAGCGGACGCATTAACCTCATATTTTACTGATCATGAACCAGGGGCCGCGTTTGTCGCGGAAACAGACAATAGGGTAGTCGGATATATTATTGGTTCAAAAAACGCGGAATCAATGAAAAAGACCGTGGATCGTAAAATTTTACCGGATTTGATCTTAAAGGCGATAAAAAGGGGTGTTTTATTGCGATCGAAAAATATTAAATTTTTATTTTATTTTTTGCAAAAGTTTTTAAAAGGTGAATTTTATGTTCCTTTAAATTTATCCGGTTATCCCGCTGTTTTTCATATAAATATCCATAAAAATTTCAGAAATAATGGGATAGGCAGCCTGCTTATTTTGAATTATTTGGATTTCTTAAAAAAAGAAGGCGTCCGGGGAGTACATTTCGGAACAATTTCTGAAAAATCGAAAAACTTTTTTGAGAAGGCCGGTTTTACAATACTTTTTCAAAGCAAACGGACTTATTTAAAACCGTATATTGGAAAAGATATTGTTTTTTACTTATATGGGAAAAATATTTACATCTAAATCATGACTTTTATAACAGATTTTTTTATAAGGCTTATATTTTTGCTATCTAAACCAGGGGCGTGTATATCTTCCGGATAAAAAATCGCTATCATGCCGCTTTTCATTAATAATGTCGAATAAGACCTGACATCAAAAAATTGAACATCTTTTTCAGGATCATACTCTGAAATATCAATACAATTTTTAATTGAAGATATTTTTATATTTTCCTCGCCGGAAAATACAAATTGCAGGTCGATGTATTTCCTGTGTCCTTCAAATTTTTGTTCAGAGTGATTTTTAGTTTTATAAACACTGTTGATCGCGAATATTTTACTGCCGTTTAGTTTTATTGTTTCTTTATCATTTAATTTTATATTTTTAAAATCAGTTTCTTCCAGTTTACTTAAATACTCCAGAGCGGTTTTAATTAATTTGTTGAATTTGTAATTTTTATTAATTTCTTCAATATTTCCGATTATTGCCATAAATTTCTCCAATTAAATATTTTTTTGCGTTCTATCATGTTTTCTTATAAGAAAAATAAATACTGTGAATAATACCGTTGACAAACCCGCTGTTATTGCACCGAAGTAAAATGTTGCTGAAGGTGAGATATGGTCCCATAACCATCCGCCGGCAAGGCTTGCCGGCAGCATCGCGATCCCGACGGTGGTATTGTATACGCCAAACGCCGTTGCCTTGAAATCAGGAGGTATTATGGTTGCGAGAAATGCCTTCTGTATGCCCTCCGTCATCCCCATGAAAAGCCCGTAGAAAGCGAATAATATCCAGATATCGGATGTGGTTTTCGCAACCGCGAATCCATAATAAAGTACTGTGAATAACACAAAAGCAAGAAGAATAACTCTCTTTTTTCCAAACCTGTCCGCGGCGATTCCCGCCGGGATGGATGAAATAGAGTATATAATATTGAACAAAAGATAAACTATAGGGATCATGACAGTTGAAATTCCTGTCTGCTGCGCCCTGAGTATCAGAAATACATCGCTTGAATTGCCAAGCGCGAATAGAGTAGCGATAAGGACAAAAAATTTGAACCTCCAGTCAAAATGCGCGAATGTAATTTTAATCCTTTCGGAATGCGGGATAATTATTTTTTTCTTTTCAGTAATAAAAAATATTATCAGAAGTATCGCGATAGTACCGGGTATTATAGAGAACCAGAAAATGATTCTATAGTTATTTGAAAAAATTCCAAGGAGAAAAAAGGCAAGCATTGGGCCGGTGGCCGCGCCCATTGTATCGAGCGAGCGCTGAAAACCAAACGCCCTTCCGAAATATTTTTTATCGGATGATTCAACAATGATCGCGTCTCTTGGCGCGGTGCGGACACCCTTGCCGAAACGGTCGATAAACCTTGCTCCCAGCACTTGGTGCCAGCCTGACGCGAGGGCCATAACAGGCCTGCTGAGAGTTGATATCCCGTATCCCGCGACCATAAGCCATTTCCGGGTCCCTATTTTATCTGATAACCATCCGGAAAATACCTTGAGGATGCTCGCGGTTGATTCGGCAATACCTTCGATGAGCCCGATCACCGATTTATTTACGCCGAGTGTGTTAGCGAGGAACAGCGGGACGAGGGGATATATCATCTCGGAGCTGACATCCATAAAAAAACTTACAACCCCGGATACAAATACATTTTTCCCAAATCCAAAAAACTTTTTATCTTGATCCATTAGGGTTCTCCTCACATAGCAACCTCAAAATCAAATATATTTCTATTTTACCTCATTTTTGTTATGATATACACAATTAAAAAAATATAATAATATTATGATAATAAATGAAACCATTTTAACCAAATATCCCCGCCTGAAAAATTTGCCCGAGGCCATAATAAACAGTTTAGAAAGAGATGAAATATCCTTAAAGACGGTTTTGGTGCTGGCGGAATTGCCGATTGAGGAAAGCGAGTATTTGCTTGCGGCCATTATTAAATACTATTTTGGAGTTAATAAACAGCAGGAATTAATTAAATTGGCTGTTGATATTAAAGAGCGGGATAATATTTCCTTAAATGAATTTCTTCCCGGAATAGAAAAAGAAATTATCGGGAAAAATTTAAAGGAAGCAGATCGAGGCACATTTTTAATTTCCCGATTGCGTGAAAAACGCTATCCGCAAGTGTCGGCCTTTAAAAAGGAACTGGAAGAGAAAAAAAATATTTTAAAAAGAGAAGGTTTTGATCTAATCTTGCCCTCAAACATTGAAGAAGAGGGGTATAAAATAGAAATTTCATTCAGGGATGATAAGGACTTGCTGGGAAAAGTAAAAAAATTGGAAACAATAATTCATAATTTAGCTCTTAAGAAATTCGGACAATTAAGAGAAAGTGTATCGCCTTTTGCAGAAAAGCAAGGATTATTGACTGACGATGATATCCTAAAGACATTACAAAAAAGAAAATAGTAATAGATTTTAACGTAATAATTTCAGCATTAAGCTTATCTCTCCACGTGAATTTCGGAATCATTTTTTCTTGGATTATTTATTAAGATTTTGCATATAGGAATGTATAATCTTTCATAAGATATGCAACTATCCATAAAACCAGGTAAAATACTATAACTTTAATCGAATAAATTTTCCAGTGATCCATTGTTGCATGTTCATATTCTGATGTTAAACCATTTAAATATTTAATATCTATATACCGTAAAATGATAAGGCCTATGGTATTTATAAAGTATAATATACTTAATAGCATAATTGGACTTTGTTTTTTAAAAGTAATATTAATAATTAAAAGCATATTAATAAAATTACCAAATGCCATCCAGTAAAACCTAATCAACATTCCAATACCTGTAGAATTATTTTGTTTGTTTCCCATAAATTACCCCTTTCAATTTTTTAAAATTGATATAAAATAATAAAGTCGCCTTACACCCTATAATTCACGATACTTTCTGATATTTTTTTTGGCATTTTAAAATATTCAAATTATTCCTTTATGAAAATGGCTGTTACATAATTAATGGTTTATTTATTAGATCATATTTTTAAGAATGCATAATCCTTCATAAAATACACAATTATCCATAAGCCCAGATAAATTCCTGTTGTTTTAATTAAATAGTTTTTCCAGTGATTCATTGTCGCGGGTTCATATTCGGTTGTCTGGCCGTTTAAATATTTAATATCTATATATCTTGAAATGATAAGGCCAATGATATTCATAAAATAAAATATACTTAAAAGCATAATGGAATTATGCTTTTTTACAACAATATTAATAGCAATAAGTATATTTATAAAATTACCAAATACCATCCAGTAAATCCTGATCAACATGCCAATACCGGTAGATGGAGTGTTATTTTCTTTATTTTCCATAGAATTACCCCTTTCAATTTTTCAAAGTTAATATAAAATAAAAAAGCCGCCATACAGCATTAAATTAATGCTGAGTGGCGGCCCGACCAGTCAAAAACCTCCAGAAATATTATCTATTTCTGAACCCTTGCAAATACTTTATTTAATTTTATATTTTATCAGATTTATCGACCTTTTACATTTTTCCATTAATATTTTTTATTAAATCACAACAATTATCTTAAAAATCAAGCCATTGAAGCTATTTTCTGTTCAATTTCGATCAATTTAATAGAAACAAAACTTTCTATTACTCTTTTTTCAACGAAACCCAAAAGTACTGACCTTTCATCGACAATAGATAAATAATCAATGCCATATTTATTCATAATTTCCCCGGCTTCCAATAGAGAAGAATTGATTGATATTTTTCTGGTTATTACCGGTTCCATAATATCATGAGCGAGAATAATATTCCCGGCTTCAGCATGAGCATATGATTGCCTTATACTCTCAAACGTTATAACTCCTTTTAATCTTTTTTCAGCATCTACAACAGGATAATTATGATATTTGCTGTTGCTAAATATTTTTAGAATATCTTTTAATTGAATATTGTCATTTACACATGGTGGATCTTTATCTATAATTTGGCCTATTGTAGTTTTTCGAAGCACATCATCCTCTGTTATATTTAAACCGGCCTCCTGAGCTTTAACAACGGCATATTTCACGCATGGAGGGCCAATGATCTGTACTATAAACGTGGTAAGCGTTACGATAACAATTATAGAATTTCCTATTTGCCCCGGAAAAATCTGAGATGCTAATATTGATAATCCGATAGCGACTCCTGCCTGGCTGAAAAGACAATAAGGAAGATATTTCATAACGGTTACTGGGGCACCTGAATATTTTGCCCCTAAATAAGCGCCTGCCATTTTACCGAAAGTCCTGCCTAAAACATAAAGTATCGCGATAAATATTACACTCAAGGACGTTACCTGCAAATCAAATTTTGCTCCCACAAGAAAAAAGAATAATATATAAAAGGGTGTCGCGAATCCAAACGTTAAGTTAAACACTTCTTTGCTTAACCGTGATTCATAATTCACTAACACAATACCCATAGTCATCGCTGCTAAAAGCATATCTATTTCCATTATTAAAGCTACTCCCAGAGCAAAAAGTATACTGCACAAAGAAAAAACCAGTATTTTTTCTTTTTCAGCGTATTTTCTAAGTATTTTAATAAGCATAAAACCAAATATTACTCCAACTAAAATACCTAACCCAATTTCATAAATAGGCTTGCCTATTGCCGATAACAATGAAGAATGGACACCAAGCATACTAGGGGCAATACTGGATGCGAACGCGAATAAAAGCAGGGCCAATCCATCATCCAATGCCACTATGCCTAAAACTGTTGTAGTTAACGGGCCTTTCGTCTTATATTCCCAAAGCACATCGGTAGTTGCCGCGGGCGCTGTCGCAGAAGCAATTGCTCCTAACAATAAACCAAGAGCCCAATAATAAACACCCCCGCCAAGAACTAAGCTCCCCAATAATCCTACAAGAAGAAAAACAATAAAAAAAGCGGCAAGTCCTTCCGCTAACAATATAATGATAAGCTGTTTGCCATACCGCTGAAACACTTCTTTTTTAAGCTCTCCGCCGATCATAAAGCCAATCAATCCTAAAGCAAAATAATTAAAGGGTATTAATGCTTCGATTATATCCTTGTTAATAATATTTAATCCTGACCGCCCAAATATAATACCGGCAATAATATATCCGACAACCTGAGGTATCTTCAGTTTTTGGAATATCTTTCCCCCCATTGCCCCTGCGAATAAGATCAATCCGAGTAAAAATAACACATTTGTATGTATGCTGGATATTTTTCCAAAAGTGGATGCGAATCCTTCAATCATTTAAACCCCTTATGATACTATTCCTTTTTTATATATTTCAAAACAATTTTGAATATGTTTTTCCCTTAACGAATATTTGTAACCGCTTAAAGCCCATATTGTAACTAGGGATTGCACCATTCCAAAGAAAGCTATGCTTGCGGAAGCAGTATCTATATTTTTTCTGAATTTTTCTGACAAAACCCCATCAATAAGAATCTCTTCTATTTTTTTTAGATATTTTTGTATAATATCGGACATTTTGTTTCGTAAAAGTTTATCTTGTAAACTTAGAGTTTCATTTATAACTATGAAAGTAACACCCTTCCTTTGTTCGGCATAGGAAATATGCGACAAAAAAATATTCATTAATTTAACTAGAGGATTATTCGCTTTTTTAGCCGCTTTTTCGATCGTATTTAGCAGGGTGTTTTCAATATCTTCTATTAATAAGCCAATTATTTCGTTCTTGCTTTTAAAATGCCTGTATAAAGCCCCATCGGTTAAATTAAGGTCCTTCGCTATTTCCCTTATAGTCAGCCGTTCAATACCTTTAGTTACAATGATTCTCCGCGCGCATTCCGCTATTTCACGCTGTCTTGTTGAGTATTTTCTTGATTTCATATGTTTTTAAAGTAAGTAAACGTTTGCTTACATATTAAGTATAAATTATATGAAATATTATGTCAAGATTTATTATGATGTTTATAAAATTTCTGACTCAACGTGCTAACTTAATTACGAATAGGTAATTTGAAAAAGTATTTCGGTCTTCAATATTTCCATCGACAAATAAACAAAATAGTTATAGAATATTTTTCAATAGTTAACAAAAAGCGAATAATGAATATGATTAAAATTTTAATTGTAGGATTAGGCGGTTTTATAGGCTCGGTGTTCCGGTATCTTTTAGGGAACTGGGTTTCACGATTGCTGAATAACCCTGAATTTCCTTATGGAACGCTTACTGTAAATATTTTGGGATGTTTAGTAATTGGATTTCTTGGCGGTATTGTTAATTTGCGCCAGGGATTTACTCCCGAGACAAGGCTTTTTTTGTTTGTCGGAATTCTTGGCGGATTTACGACATTCTCCTCTTTTGGTTATGAAACATTCCTTTTATTAAATAACGGGAAAATTTTTACGGCTGGTATTAATATTGTTGCTCAGGTATTTATTGGGTTGGCTGCCGTTTGGATCGGATATAGGTTTTCTGGGATTTGTTTATGAAAAATAGAAAGGATAGGATATTATGGATGCGAAAGAACGCAAGGAAATTTTAAAGAAAACGTTTGATATGGTCGCGGACGGGTATGAGAATGATGCTTTAAGATTTTTCTCTAAAAGCGCCTGTTACATGGCGGAGTGTTTTAAATTTAAGGGTAAGGAACATGTGCTTGATGTGGCAACGGGAACAGGGCATATGGCTCTTGCTATTTCCAAACATCTGCCAAAGGGCAAAGTAATCGGTATTGATTTTTCGGAAGGCATGCTTTCACAGGCAAAGGCTAAAGCTGATAAGGCAGGGGTGAATAATGTTCAATTCCTTGAAATGGATATGCAGGCGCTTGAATTCCCGAAAGAGCATTTTGACGCTGTTTCCTGCGCTTTTGGTATTTTCTTTGTGGAATATATTGCCGGGCAGCTGAAACACATTATGGAGAAAATAAAACCGTCAGGGAAAATAATTATTTCCCATTTTCATGAGAATAACTTTTTGCCTTTAGCTGAACTATTTAATAACCGCCTCCGGAAATACGGTGTTGAGATCCCTCCGCAGACATGGAAACAAATTGCTACTGAAGAAAGAGCCGCTTCATTATATAAAAACGCCGGGCTTAATGATATCCGTGTGGAGCGAAAAAATCATGGTTATTATTTAAAAAACGCTGAGGAATGGTGGAATATAGTCTGGTACGCGGGTTTCCGAAGGTTAGTCAGCCAGTTATCTCCAACGGATCTTGAAAAATTTAAAAAAGAACATATGAAAGAAATTGACGCGCTTGCCACAAAAGAAGGTATATGGCTTGATGTTGAGGTATTGTATACTATCGGCACTAAACCTTAAATTTTCAAAATCTCTTTTTGCTTAAACCCAAAACGTTTTTGATAAATCTAAGGCTCATTTTGGACGATTTCCACAATCCTATCAAGTAGCAAATCTGGGTTCGTGAAAATCGAAATTCCAAAATTTCGCCAAGATTTATTAACAAAAAGCGTTTTTATAGACGCAAAAAGAAATCTTGAAAATTAATTTGTTAAAGTTGAATTTATTATGAAAATATTAAAAGCGGATATAAAAGACGCGGAAGAAATTCTTGCCATACAAAAACTTGCTTATCAAAGTGAGGCTGAACTTTATAACAATTATGATATCCCACCGCTTACACAAACGATCGATTCAGTAAAAGAACAATTTAATACGCATATATTTTTAAAAGCAGTTAACGAAGATAAAATTATCGGTTCTGTGCGTGCGTGTGAAGAAGCCGGGGTGTGCCATGTGGGAAGGCTGGCTGTGCATCCGGATTATCAGAGACAGGGAATTGGTTCTTTTCTTTTGAAAGAGATCGAGAAATATTTTAAACCGGATTATTTTGAACTTTTTTCCGGGACTAAAAGCAGTAAAAATATCCATTTATATCAAAAACTGGGATATAAAATCTATAAAACCTGTAAATATGAATGCGGGGATATAGAAATATTTTATATGAGAAAAAATGATTTCTGATTTTAAACCTCAAAAAATTTATATTGATGAAGATGTTTTGGAACTGCCTCTTTCAAAAAAAATACAGTTGGAATATCCTGATTTGGTTGAAATTGTTGATAAACGTACGGATGATTCGCGAACCGTTCCTACAACAAGCGTTTGGCATCTAACAAAACATAAAGGTAAATTTTTAAGACTTTGTCCAGGGACCAGAAATTATCTTTGCTGTAATTATTGGATAATCAACCTGGTTCAGGGATGTCCTTTTTCCTGCAGTTATTGCGCCCTGCAGACATATGAATTTCCGAATTTTAATATCTTTGCGAATATCAATGAAATGTTCGCGGAATTGGAAGTATTTTTAAACCGTTCGCCTGAAAGATTTTACCGTATCGGTACCGGAGAATTTTCGGACAGTTTGGCGATTGATGACTATCTTGATATTAATAAAGAACTGATAAATTATTTTTCATCAAAGAAAAACGCGGTTCTTGAACTTAAAACAAAATCAAATGAAGTAGAAAAACTTTTATCTGTTGATCCAAAAGATAAAATAATTGTCTCCTGGTCGTTAAATACTCCGCGTGTAATTCAAACCGAAGAGAAAAACACGCCAACACTGGAAAAAAGGCTGGCGGCCGCGAAAAAATGTGAAGAAAAAGGTTATTGGATCGGGTTTCATTTTGACCCGCTGATCAATTATGAAGGATGGGAAAAAGAATATACAGAGGTAATTGATCAAATATTTAAATATGTTCACCCCGGGCGGATAGCATGGATAAGTTTAGGGGCTCTTCGTTTTGTATCCGGAATGGAAGAAAACATCAAGAAAAAAACACCTTCAACAAAAATCATTTATGGTGAACTCCTGCCGGGACTTGACAACAAAATGCGTTATTTTAAACCGATCCGTATTAAGATGTTCAAGAAAATATCCGATGAAATTAAAAAGTACGGGCGGGAAATTCCTGTTTATCTTTGCATGGAAAGCCAGGAGGTATGGGAAAAAGCATTAGGGTGGAGGCCTGAAAACAACAGGGAAATTGATAATTATTTGATCAAAAAATTTAAATAAAAAATCTAATAAGCCGATAATATTTACCTGGATCGCTGATATTTTTCACACTTAACGATTTTCTATTTAGAGCATATATATAAATAGAATAAATAGTTATCAAAAGGAGGAGTGATCATGTCATATAAAAAATTTAAAATAATTTCGATATTTTTATGTTTTGTTTCAATAATGGTATTTCATGGCTGCACACTCCCGGGGGACAATAATAATCCCACGGGGAATACTAATACAAACGGAGGTTATACCGGCGGCGGCACAACCGGCGGAGGTTATACCGGTGGTGGGAATACAGGCGGAGGATATACCGGAGGCGGTATAACCGGCCCCGCGCCAATAAACATTAATGGTAACTGGCAGGGGACTTTTAATGAAACATCGACAAATGACCCTGATCATCCTCAGTTAGCGTCAGGAACATTAGGTATTACATTTTATCAGTCTAATAACAATATTACAGCAACTTGTCAATGGGAAGCAGTTAATGTAAGGAATAGAGGAGTATTTAATTCAAACAGCGGAACGGTCAGTGGAAATAATGTTACATGGATAAACGGTGGAGTTGTAAATGATAATGGTTCATGGCCGGTCACCGACCAGGGAAATGGTATCGTAAACGGAAATACGATTACAGGTACATTTGAAACCATAATTACGCGCAATGGCGTTGCGTACCGCACGGATGGAACATTTACCATAAATAAAGGAATAACGGGCGGCGGGACGATAACCGGCAGCTTTATGATCTATACAGACCCGAATATTTTTAAATCCGCCGTGGTTTCATTAGGGACAGGTACGTTAATTGATTTTGAGGATGCTCCAGCCGCTTCAGGAAATACTACCGCCGGAGCACCGGTTTTTAACAGCGCTTATTATGCTTATAAAGGCTTGACTTTTTCAAATCCGCAGGGGTATCCTTTATATATAGCGCCGGGAGGGCTTTTCTGGAATACCAGCAAATCGCTTTCAGTCGGAAATTTTCCTTTTGATCCGCAGCAAATTTATTACCAGCATGATAATTTAATTATTACGTTTAATACTGCCGTTAAAGCTGTCGGATTGGATGTTATAGACAGCATGAAACCGACTTTTCAATTCAAGGATCCTAACGGGAATATAATAGCGACCGCGAACCTTTCAGGAGAATATACGCAATACAGGGCATTTATGGGCATTGTCTCAACCGGGGCTCCTATTAAGGAAATAAATATCATAGATGAACCGCCCAGCGATGGTGATGATGTGGATTATGATAATATTGTTTTTTATAAATGAGCCATCGGGGAAAATAACATTTTATTATTTTATATATCCTTTTTCAAAATATTCTTGTTCTGTCCCAACATCTTCAATATTGTTTTTTTCCCCTTCTATTATATTCCGTGCTGCCAATATTCCCATTTCTAAAGCATGGTCCTGATTATTATATTTAAAGCTGCCCGCTCTGCCAATACATTGAAGATTTTTGAATTGTTTTAGATAATTTTTTAATATTGATAAATGATCTTTATAGTTTAGATCATAAAGAGGGTAAGCATATTTTTCTTTATGGATAAATCCTTCAATAATTTCTTTTTCTTTAATAAAATTAAGTTTTTCCAGCCATTTAATACTTAAATCAAATAATTCTTCCTTGTTTGCATTCCAGATTTTATCATTTTCCCAGCAGAAAAATTCTACAACCAGGGAGGTTCTTGATAAGGGAGACATTTTCTTGCTAAAATTTTTTGGTTCCATGATCCTGCAAAAAGGTATTTCTTTATCCGGAAAATATATCCATTGATCGGGAAAAACAGATGGCTTATCAAGTGTTATGAAAAGGGATATGTGTGACCTGTATCTTAATTTTTTATTTGCCTTTAGAACCTCATCAGGCGCTTTCGGTTCCATAATATTAATAATTTCTGTGATAGGAATCGAAGAAATAACATAATCAGGAATTATAATTTGATCATTACCGTTGATATTCATAATTATCTCGGTTATTTTTTTATTATTATG
Organism: bacterium; assembly: GCA_028719205.1. Taxonomy (GTDB): domain Bacteria; phylum JACRDZ01; class JAQUKH01; order JAQUKH01; family JAQUKH01; genus JAQUKH01. The sequence continues at coordinate 98,223 of JAQUKH010000004.1, read as the reverse complement.
AAATATTTTCACAGGATAACTTTTAAGGTGAATAATGCTCCCGCCGGTTAATATCCTTTCCTGCATTTTTTCATAAATTGAATTTGTTCCTGTATCGGGATAATAAAACTGTTCAACTAAAGTTTTAGGGCCTTTTTTTGTTTTTGAACTTGTAAGCGTTTTTTTGATTATTTCCATTACGGAAAGCCCTTCAATTCTTTGTTTCAGCCAGTCAGGAGAGATTTCAGAACAGGGCAATCCCCATATTTTTTCAGTATAATTAAGTATATTTAGCTCAGCCAGTATCCTGCCGAAATCAGCGACCGCCTGTTCTTCAAAAGATTCAGCCTTTTTCCCAACGAGGATATTCTTAATTTTCTGAAATGAATAATCGGCTGCAACTTTGAAGGTTTTATGAAGGCCAATATTGCTAAAGGCATCTTTTAATTGGATCGGGTATAAAAAAAATTTGCCGTTAATATAAAATCTTGTCAATCGATTAACTTTAATCCATCTTTCCAAAAGTAAATCTTCTATTAAATCATATAAATATTTGTTGTGGCTGAAAAACCGGTGGGGGCCTATATCTGTTTTAAACTCTCCATACTGTAATGTAGCGGCTAATCCGCCGATATATTCGTTTTTTTCAATGATCATAGCGGCTTTAGCAGCTTTATGTAATTCAAACGAAGCTGACATTCCTGCAGGGCCCGCCCCAAGTATTAAGATTTCCTGTTTACTATTTATTTGCAGGTTACGGCTTTTCATTTTTTATCCAAATTTCATTGTCATCTATTTTTTTAAAAAACACATAATTCTGTTTTAAGTAATCAACAACTATTGGTAATCTTCTTTCGTTATTAATTCCATCGATATTATTTGCCCAATAATCATTCTTGTAAAGAACATATTTCACGTTCTTTTTTTTCAGATCATCAACTATTTCATCCTGATAAAAATATGGAACAGCAAACCATACCACGGAAAATCTTGTTGGGCAAGGTTTATCAATAAAATAATACCATATTGCTTCGGATGTCATAGTGAAAAATTCCTCATTATTATTAAGGTTGTTTTTCAAAAATAAAATTGTTTCCTTATAATTACCAGGAATAAATTTTGAATCTTCAATTTTAAATGGAAATATTTCTTTGTTTAAATCCCTGTGAAAAACTCTATAACTGTAGATGCCAAAGATAAATATAATTAAAGCAGAAAATATGTATTCAAATTTTCTATTAAATATATATTCGTGGAAAAAATTATGGAAACAATGTTTTATTATAATATAGATGAATAAAATATAAGTAATTACAGAGCTGTAAACAATATGGCCCCAGTCTGAACGGCCTAACGCATTTCTAAAAGTAAAAACTGACAATAGTAATAAACAAAATTCAATCAGATAATTTTGCGCAAAAATTTTGATTGAACTAAATAATTTCCTGTTATTTATGTGAAATACCTGCGTAAATTTATATGTGATCCAATAGGTATTAACTGCTATAAGAATACATATAAACAAAAAACTCGGCCTGTCAATATGATAAATAAATCCGTCCAGTAATTCCTTATATTTGGGCATTGTCAGGAATGTAAATTGAAAAAATTCGAGGAAGTGCCATTTTAACAATAGGCCTGAAACTATTGCCGCAGATAATATGCCCAAAAACGAATAGATAATATAATATATACTGGAAATGCTTTTGCGGAAAAAAGAAAAATACAGAATCGGCGATATAATTAAATAAGCCGCAGATAAATAAAAACCTCTGTCAACGGAATAGCAAAAGGATACCAATGGAATAAAAGAAAAAAGAAAAATTAAAAGGGAGAGTCTCCCTGTAGCTGTTTTATAACTATCAGTATCAATAAGCTCCTTCAATAATAGAATAGTAATAAGAAAGGCAAAGGTAGTTATATCTCTTGTGGGAACATTTATTAATTGCGGGATATCTATTAACATCGGGGCCCAAAATATATATTCCGATTGTATTAAAATTAATATTAAAGATGCGCTAAAATAATATATATAATTTCCGGAAAATAATTTTATCAGGAAAATACACATTAAAAGAGATAATATTATTCCTTCGATTGAACTTAATGTTCTTACTGAACCGATTGATTTTCCAAACAGCTTAAAGGCTGTTACAGAACGCAGCGGGTCCTGATAAATACCATGAAGGAATAAAAAATCCTTATATGGAGCCTGCCCATTAATGTAGGAGATAGCCGGGCCCATCGATTCTCCTTCGTGAAAGGTATCAACTGTACCCAATGCGGGCAAAAAGCTTATTGTGCTTACTATTGTAAATAAGATATAAAAAATTATAATTATTTTATTGTTTAGAAAAGTGAAAACATACGGCTGGTTTTTCGGGATGTTATTACTGGAATTAAAGCATATATCATTAATTTTTTTGAAAAAGTAATGATTTATTGTATATGTTATAAATAATAATATGCTTGGGCAAAATATAAAAAAAATAAACCTAATGGTATTATTCGCCGGATTAAATTTTTTTCTGGCAAGAAATCCCTTTATTTCCAATGGATTTTGATAAGCAAGTTTTATTTTCTCCCAAAAAAAGATACCGGCAATAATACCAATGAAAAAAATCAAGAAAATAAGAGTATATTTTATTAAGTTATTTTTATTCAAATTTTTAACAGATCTAGATATCTGAAACTTATGCAGGTTCATTTTAGGATATTAAATCACAAATACTTTTTCGATTTTTTAAAGTTGTCCTGTCTCCGGTGCTACAAAACTCTGAATATTATATCATAATAAAAAACTCAAATAAAATATTTAAGCATAGTGTTTAAAAGTCAATAAATAGTGGAATCAGACTATTGCGTAAAATTGTTTATTTGTATATAAATAACAGGTAATATTTATTATTAACAAGGAGGTTAAAAAAATGGAAAGGAAAAATATCAAAACAAAGAAGACCGATGAGGGCAAGAAGGCTGCAAAGTTCAAAAGAGGAGGCCGTTATATCTGTAAAGAATGCGGTATGGAAGTAAGTATGTATGAGTCCTGTGAATGTATGGATACCTACGATTTGACATGCTGTGATAAAGAGATGGATGTATATGATTTTATGACAAACAATTAAAAATAGAATATGGAGCAAATAGGCGGAGGAAAAGGAGAACTGTTCCATTCAGAAAATGAAAAGGAACTGGCGAAGGATTTGGGAAAGCATTTAAAACACATAATAAAGTATCGATATGGTAACGACCCCGAATAACGCCCCTTTCCATGCAGATTTTTTAACTGATCCGGCATCTCCCGAACTGGCCAACACACCAAAAAACGCGCCAATCATAGCGCCTCCCAGTATAGCATGCCCCAGAGAAACTGAGTTTGGATTGTCTTTACGCGGCAGTTTTATCTGATTTTCCAATTTTTGATCATAGTATGCACCTGCCGACTGATTCAATAGGCCGTGTGTTTTTGCCTCTATAGTCTTCAGGAAAACCTGTTCATTCATTGTTAATGGTTTTACTTTTAACGAAAACTCGGTGGATCCGGCGGCAAAAACTGATCTTAGAAATCCCTGCAATGTAAGGCTTACAACAATAAAACAAATAAGGATACATTTCATAATTCTCATAGAGTATCTCCTACTTAATTAGTTTAGGATTATTGTTTATTCTCACGCTATCTTACTGCATATTTGCCGGAATGGCAAGAAGTGCGAAATTATTTAATAACTCCCACCGCTTTTTAAAATTATCAAGAGACATAACGATCCTCCCTTTACCCGGATCTGATATTATAATAATGTCGCGTTCCGGATCGTAACCTGTCAATATAACATAATGGTTAGCTTTGTCATTTTCTGCTTCAAGCATTAACATCAGCGGCCGGCGGCTGTCCAGATGGCGGTATATGCCTGTGGACTCGTGATCTAAGGTACCGGGAAACACTGCAACAAAATATCCTGCCTCTTCCAGCACAGTTTTAAGTGCAGTGCCTGTAATTCCTTGATTTTTTTCTGCCTCATCAATCAATGTATTGCGCTGAACATCGTTTAATCTGATCCCGTAATAGCGGGTAAGCATTTCCACAGAGGCCAGGCCGCATAGATTTGGCTTCTTCTGTGCCTCAAACGGCAATTCCAGCAAAATAGCTTTATCAGAAAACAGGCTGATATTTTCATTTTGCTTAGAGAATTTATTAAGCATAGAACAGGAGGAAAGTATTAAACTGCATACAATAACCGGAAATACCGCGGTAAATGTCCTGATTTCCCCTCCGTTATTTTTTGCCGGCATTTTTATCTTTTTCAACTCCCAGTAATTCAACTTCAAAAATCAACATTTGATTTGGGCCAATATCTCTTCCCGCGCCCAAATTGCCATATCCCAGTTTAGAAGGGATAAAAAGCTTGTACTTGCTTCCGGCTTTCATCATCTGTAATGCTTCTGTCCAACCGGCAATAACTCTGTTTACCGGAAAAACAGCAGGCTGGCCTCTTTTGTAAGAATTGTCGAATTCTGTTCCGTCGATTAAAGTTCCTTTATAATTAACTTTTACTTCGTCTGTCGCGGTTGGGATTTCTCCTTCTCCTTCTTTTAGAACAAGATACTGTAATCCGGTTGCTGTTGTTTTAACTCCTTCTGCATCTTTATTTTTTTTAAGGAACTCCTCTTCTTCTTTAAGATTCTTTTGAGCATCCTCAGCCCTTTTTTTATCTGTTCTCATACGTTGAAATGCTGAAACATTTACTACATTAAGTAAAAAAACCGCGCCAAAAACGTATAATAACTTCTTCATTAATTATCTCCTTTTATTTTTCTAAGTTTGCAAATAGCGGGAATAATTATAATTGGGTAATCAGGATATGTCAAATACTATAAATGAGTTGGGATGGGAAGTTTTTTCGCTAAAGCGAAAAATTTGGTAGCACTAATGGGGTTCGAATCCATTATAACCATTTTCATAATAACCTCATTAAATATCACTTGATATAATTTAGCCTTTGTTATATAATAGTTACAAGATTTAATCGTTGAGTTTAAATTCACCCAATATCATCTGAAAACACAATTGATGGTATCAATAGGGTAGCAATTAATTTAAAACAAAATATATTTAGCGATTTTTAAATCTGTAATTACCGGGAGGTAAATATGACAAGGCAAGGAGCGACAAGAAAAGCGACAAAAGAAATAGGAGTTTACGAACTTGTTTCAGAAATCCGCATTTATAAAAGAAAACCGGATGTCTGTTATTATATTACTTATAAGTTTAATGGAAAAAAGAAATGGGAAAAAGTTGGATGGTTAAGTGAGGGTTATAGCATAAAACTTGCAAGTGATGTTCGGTCGGAACGGTTACGGTCAATCCGCCACTCGGAAGAACTTCCACATCAAAAAAAGAAAGCAATTACTATAAAAATTCTAGCCGAAAAATATCTTGATTGGTCAGCGAGCTTTAAGACTGGAGGGGGTAAGGATGACAAAAGCCGTTATGAAAATCAAATCAAAGTCCGTTTTGAAGACAAACGTCTTAATGAAATTTCCCCTTTTGATTTAGAGCGAATGAAATCTGATATGACAAAGGCCGGAAGTGCGCCTAAAACCATTTCCCATTGTTTAGGGCTAATTCGGGCTATGTACAATAAAGCTATGGACTGGAATCTTTATCAGGGGCAGAATCCTGTTAAAAAAATAAAAATGCCTGTTATTCAAAATGCCCGTAGTCGATTTTTATCATTTGAGGAAGCAAATATTCTCTTGAAAGAACTTAAACGAGATTGCAGACATAAGACTGAATATATAGAACTCAAAGATCCGAAACTCCATGATATAGCTCTTATATCACTTCATACCGGCTCAAGAGCCGGAGAAATTTTCAATCTCAAAGGTTGTGATATTGATTTTGAAAATGGACTGATTACATTAAGAGATACAAAAAATACCGAAACACGTTATGCTCCAATGACTGAAAAAACTCGAGAAATATTTAAACGCCGGATGCCCTCTGATTTAAACTGTCTTATCTTTACTGATAAAAGAGGCAATAAGATTAATGAAGTAGCAAACGATTTCAATAGGATTGTAAACCGATTAAAAATGAATGACGGCATTTCAGATACACGTCAGCGATTAGTTTTCCATAGCCTGCGCCACAGCTTCGCAAGCTGGCTGGCAATTCAGGGGACACCTCTCTATACCATTGCAAAACTGCTGGGGCATAAAAGCATTTCAATGAGCGAACGATATAGCCATTTGAGCCCTGACCACAAGAAACAGGCTATTAATGACTTGGAAGGGGTTTTAAATGGCAGTGGGAAGGTTATTGTTAATATTGAAACTGTGAGAGGAGGAAAAAAATGAATTTAGTCGAAAAAAATGAGCATTTATATTTTGAAAAGATTCATAAAATAGACGCAAAACTTAATAAGGATTGTCTTGAAGATTCTAAAATCAAGCTCATGATTCTTAAGGAAAATCCTGAATATAATAAATTTTTCACCAACTTTTTAGAATGGGACAAGAAATCAAGAGGTAAAAAAGGCCGGGTTTGGCCCCGGGGAAGCTTCAATTTTTTTGGGCTTGCAGGTATTCGTTTTTTTCTTCCTCACCACATCTTTTATAAATATGACGAAATTATAGATTTGATAAATCCCAAAAAAGATATAAGTACGGTCTCAGAAAAATTGATTGCTGCTGTTCTGCCACGACTTTTTTATGACCATTCTGTCGAACTCATTGAGTTTGATGAGTTAAAGACATCGAAGCGACATATCTTTCATGAGGCGAACTGGATAAGAACTATGTATAGTGGAGATCAGCTAGAACCATGGGAACGGATTTATAAGATTGATTTACGCAAGGGAAAAACTCATATATTGAAAGAATTTGATGGAATTCTTAAAAAAACATATTTGAAAAATGAAAATTGGAATCCATATAATAAAGAAATAAAACGGAATAGAAGCGAAGTATTGAAGCAGCTTAAAGTTTGGAAGGAATATAAAAAAACAGAAAACTTTCCTGAAATTGCAGAAAAATTAAAGATTCCATTATCAACAGTTAGAGATCAATATTGCCGGGCGCATCTTTTGATTACGGGTAAGGTCTATGATCTTACCAGCAAATACACTAATGATGAAAAGGAATTAGAAGCGAATATGTTATGCGAAAAGTGCCCACACAATTTTAAATGTTATATAGAAATCTACGATAAAAAAAGTAAAAAGAAGACGATGACGCAAGATTATTGCAATGATTATAAAAAAATTGTGGGAAAAACTCCATCAGTGAAAACGATAGGATTCAATGAGAACATAGATTACGATGACAAATGACAGGAAGATAAAGATGACTAATAAATAAACATATTTTTTTGAATAACACTTTTATAAGCTCTGGCATAAGTCCAGGGCTTTTTTTATATCTATAGAAATAAAAACGGAATAAGGGAAATCCTTATACCGACTTTTCCTATTAGTGAGAAATAAAAATCACTAAATGAAAAAGGAGGTAATAAAATGAACATAGTCAAAAATCTGCCAAAGAAAATTGAGAAGAGAGCTCTTGCTCCAAGAGACGTCTCTTTTATGTATGGGATTTCGGAAGGGACGCTTGCTAACTGGCGATGCAAACGTGAGGGCCCAAAGTTTTATAAGATTGGGGGGCGTAAAGTTGTTTATTTACTCAATGATTTGGATGTATGGGTTCGATCAAACCCAGTATTGACAAAGGAATTTTAAAATGGGTGAATTATGAAATGGTTTAAACATATTTCTGACAGCCATAACGATCCTGATTTATGTGTAGCTCGGGAAAAATTTGGGGATATAGCAATAATAATTTTTTGGTTTACGGTCGAAATTTATGCCAAAGAATTTGAACATTATCGCCCCGGGTCTGATGGATTTTTAAAATATTCTTTAAAAAACTTTACAAAGATAATTGGGAAGCTTCCTAAAGTTTATACAAAGTGTTTAGATTTTCTCCAAAAAAAAGATAGGATTATTTATAAAGTTGAAGATGATTATATTTTTATTAAAATACCAAAATTTATTGAAGTGGCGGACGAATATACACAAAAGAGAATATCAAAAGAAAAGAAAAATGTCGGGACATTGTCGGGACAGTGTCTGGAGAATGTCCCCGCTGAATTAGAAGAAGATAAAGAAGGAGATAAAGAGTATCTTGTCGACAGCCAAGAAATTCGGCTATCGACCATACTTATTCAAAAAATTTATGAACGAGATCCAAAATTTAAAAATCCTAATATCCAAAAATGGGCTGATGATATTAATAAACTTATAAGAATTGATAATCGAGCACCGGAAGAAATAGAAAAAATAATTAATTGGTGTCAAATTGATAGTTTTTGGCAGAATAATATTTTAAGTCCTAAAAGCCTTAGGAAAAACTTTACTCAACTGATTTTAAAAATGAATCAAACAAAAGATAAAACTTATCAACCTGATTATTTATGAGGTGTAAATGGGAACATTAAAAAATGAATCAGCCGAAGAATATATTATCGGGTATTTAATCAGCAATAAAGATTCTCTTCTAACAGCAGAAGAATATATTTCAGGTCAGGATTTTTATAATTTAACATTACAAAAAATTTATAAATGTATTTATAACTTATATAGAAACCAAAAAGAAATTTCTATTCTTATCTTATCGGATTATCTTAGAAATGAGATAAAAGATATTGTCCCTAAATTAGTTGAGATTGATGCAAATAATAGTTTTGTTGTTGAACAAGAATTTATCCATTGTTTGAATGAGGTAAAAAAATATTCAATATTACGAAATATTTCTGAATGGCTTTATAGAAATTACGATATTTTGCAAAAAGAAAAAATCAAAGATATAGATAATTATATTTTAAATCTTATAGGGGAATCATTTCAGTATTCAGAAAAACTGAAAAAGAAGAAGAATCCGAATAGTAAAAAAATTTTATCAGAAATATTGTCCGATTTTGATAAAGATAATATCCGTAATATAAAAGTTGGCGGGAAACTAGGCGAATCAATCCCCGGGTACTTTCCCGGCCATTTATGGATTCTAGCTGGTTACACGTCTACCGGGAAAAGTTTTTTCCTTAACCAGTTAATAATTGATATTTATAAAAATAACGGCAAAGGGTTAATTTTTAGCCTTGAGGATTCCCGAAAGGAAAAGCTAATTAAAATAATTTCAAATTTATCGGAAATACACCAAACAAGAATTATTACTAATGATATTAAGTCTAACAAAAATGATCTAAATTTAATTGTAAAAACAATGCAAAAAATTAATGAATGGGAATTATTTATTTACGATGATATTTATAATTTGCAAGAAATTAAAATGAAGATTAAAAAACATAAGATACAAAGTGATATTGATATTGTCTGTATAGATTTTATTCAGAATATTCAGGAGCCCGGAAGCATATATGAAAAAATGTCAAAGATAGCTTTAGAATTACAGTCTATGGCTAAAGAATTACAGGTTACTATCGTGGCATTATCGCAGGTGTCAAACGATTCCGTTATAAACTCCGAGGTAATTGGCTTAAAAGGGGCCGGAGAATTGGCGGCTTCCGCTGATATAATTTTATGGTTAAGAAGATTTAAAGAGCCGAATCAAAAAAACTGGTTAGATTGTGATATCAGAAAAAATAGACCATTTGGGAAAACCGGAACGATCGCCTACCAGTTTAATCAAAGTTGGTCAAGATTAGAGGTAAGAAAGTGAAAGCTTTATGAATCAGTCGATAAAAAAAGAACTCGAACAGATATTTATAACTGACAAAAAATATATTGCTTATGAAAATTGCAAGAAAGTATTATTGAAATATAATTTAAACTCAACAGAATATCAAAATTATATTAAATGGATATCTTACAATTTAAAAATATAAAAAGGGTAAAAAATGGTTGAATCAAGTACAAATATTTATATGGCTTTAGATATGATGTTGAATTTGGTTTAAAAAATAGGATTAATCAATGAAGATTAGAAATAAGCCCTACAAGACACGATAATTGAAAGAGGCTTTCTGTTAAATAAAAGAAAAAGGTTTAACAGAAGGAAAAAGAAAGCCCTTGCGTGTATATATTCATGGTATGGTGGTGATCAATTATTAATATTTGAATAATGAAAGTATATTACCACCCGGGCAGTCCATTCTTTGTGGCTCTCAAACCCACAACCGTTAGCCTAGGCTTCCATACACTTTCGCAATAAATTTTATAGGGGGGGGTATATCATTTCCCGCTTGATTTATTTAAAAAAGGGAATCCAATGTGCGTCCCATTATTATCTTCTTGGCGAAAGAAAAATAAACTACATTCTCACATATGTAAAGGAACTACCCGCCATGTATTGATTCCCGGTAATATTAAAGGTCATTGTATTCCCGCTAAATGAATATGTAAATGGAACTTTGGCTTTGGGGTCATCCCAATAATAACCAGACCCATTCGAGGCTGAATATGAATAATTCATAGATGAACCAGTTGTGCCAATATACATTATCATTGAGTTAGTGGTAAAGGTAACAGCCTTTTGACCACCAAAAGACCAATTTCCTATAATGGAGTTGTTTTGGGTTTGTGTGCCTCCGGTTGTGCCTGTGGTAGTTCCGCCTGTTGTTGTGGTTGTTTGTGTTGATGAAGTTGGATTATTTTTTTCATTACAGGCGAGTCCGATTACGGCAAAAACAATTACAAGGGACATAATACATTTCTTCATAAATCTCCTTTTAGAAATTATCTTGTTTAGTTGAGTTATTCCATTCTTTCACAAATTCGTCTTTTATGTTTTTAAAATATGATTTTAACGCGGGCATAGATTTAGTGGGTGGTGCGCATTCTGGCCTATCTGGACCGTTTGTAAACCCCATCCCTCCTAAATCAAAAGAAATTTTTGATTTATTATCTTTCATTCTTACTTCTAATGTATAGTTAGCATACCCACCAGTCATTGCTGCATCTCCCATCCAACCCGTCACACATGGAGCTATAGCCTTAACAACTATTACTCCATTTTCTTTATCTTTTTGCTGGATTACATTGTTAGCAGAATTATATTTTTTTGCAATCCAGTTTTCCGCTATTGAATAAGCTTCATTTTTTGTTTTATTATATTCAACAATATATTCAATATGGCTTTCGTTGGGAGCGTAACCATCATTACGAACATAACTATCTTTCCCACATGCAGATAAAAACAAACAAATTAAAGAAATAAAAAACATTTTTTTCATAACATCCTCCATTTTAAAAATTTATTATGGTATTTTTGTCTCTATGTTTGTTCCAATAATAGTCCCATATTCACGCACTATATTTATAGACATAATTATACATTCAGTTTCTTTTTCAAATTTTTTAAGAGCCTCATCAATTTTGTTTGTTAATTCATTCCTATAAGCGATAACATTAGAAACTTCCATTTTTTATTTCTCCTTTTAGCTTCCAAACTTTTTTAAAATATCTCTTCCCTTATTTCTGTTATCTAACAATTCTAACACCAATTTTTTATCATCGGGGGATTTTTTAAATAAGTCTATTGTTTTATTTAATTCGGAATCAATGCCATAATTTACCCTCCTTTTTACATTAAAAAATAAAAAAGGTCTCCCGAGCCAGCAATAATTCCTTTCGGAACTACCCTATGTCCTTTCGGAACATAGACCACAACCACGAAGTGCTGGTCAGAAGACCATCTTTGTGGTTGTGGTTTTTATTTGTGCCATACCTCATAGTAAAACTATAAGGGTTAGGCGGTTTTATTGGTAATTGTATTTTTTAAGACATTTTTTGTTTAATATCCTTTCTTAATTTATCTCTAATATTTAATATTGCAATAGATTATATTATAGATTTAAACAATCTTCAATATTTAATATTAGACGCCCCTACAGGAAATTTCCATTTAATTGGATAAGGCCGGGGTCTTTGCTCTGTTATTACGCAATGAATTAAGGTGATTTCACCAAACATCTGATTTTTTTGGTATTTTTTGCTAATAACCTATGGTAAAATTTATACAATTCAAATATTGGTTGCTTATTAGGAAAATATGGAAAAACATAAAATATTTATCAGTGGTGTTCAGAAAGAATTTGCCAAAGATCGGATGATATTAAAAGATTACCTGAAAAATGATCCTCTGCTTCGCCGTTTTTTTGAGCCGTTTATTTTTGAAGAGATTCCTGCCGCAGACCGCAGAGCGGATGAAGTGTATTTGGATGAAGTCAGACACTCTTCGATTTATATCGGTTTGTTTGGATATGAATACGGCGGAGAAGACCAGAAAGGCATTTCTCCCACACAGCGTGAATTTGAGCTGGCGACGGAACTTAATAAGCACCGCCTTATTTTTATAAAAGGTATGGATGATGATAAACGCCATCCGAAAATGCGGGAACTTATACGGATAGCCGGAGAACAGGTTATACGTAGGCGTTTTGTTGCTCCGGCTGAATTGATTTCAAACATTTATGCGAGCCTGATTCAATATTTGGAAGATAAAGAAATCATCAGGAACGGCCCCTTTGATGCCACGTATTGCCGTAATGCTTTGATGCCGGATCTGGATGATGAAAAAATAAGAAAATTTCTGCGTCACGCAAGAAGAGCTCGTGGATTCCCTTTGTCGGATGATGCTGAAATTTTGGATGTGCTTATCCATTTGAACTTATTGGATAATGGCCGTCCAACGCATGCGGCTATTCTTTTATTTGGAAAGCAACCGCAAAGGTTTCTTATTTCTTCAGAAATAAAATGCGCCCATTTTCATGGAATAGAAGTGGCTAAGCCCATTCCCTCCTATCAGGTTTATAAAGGCACTTTATTTGAGCTGGTGGATCACGCAGTTGATTTTGTCATGTCCAAGATCAACCTTGCAGTAGGAACCCGGGCGCATTCAGTACAGGCTCCGGTTGAATATGAAATACCGCAGGAAGTGGTGCGTGAAGCCATTGTGAATGCCGTGGCACACCGGGATTATACCAGCAATGGTAGTGTTCAGGTGATGTTGTTTGCGGACAGGCTTGAAGTCTGGAATCCGGGAACACTTCCTTCAACGCTTACGCTGGAGAAATTGCGTCATTCTCATGGCTCGGTTCCAGGAAATCCTTTATTGGCAGAGCCGCTTTATTTGACAAAATATATTGAAAGAATGGGAACAGGGACTGGCGATATGATTGAACGATGTCGCAGGGCTGGCCTTAAAGAGCCTGAGTTTAAACTTAATGATGGTTTTGTAACAACTATCAGACGCAAGCCGGGCCGGGCGTTTGAGGCTGTCGGAGGACAGCCAGAGTCACAGCCAGAGTCGCAGCCAGAGTCGCAGCCAGAGTTCCTTGGAATTAGGATTTTACATTTGCTGGAAAAGGAGCTATTAGGAAAAGCAGAACTATCCGGTAAACTGGGACAGAAAGAAATATCCGGCCATTTAAATAAAACTATCCGCATGTTTTTATCTGATTTATTGATTGAAATGACTTTGCCCGATAAACCAAATAGCCGTTTGCAGAAATACCGATTGACTGAAAAAGGGAAAGAATATCTGAAATCACAGGAAAAACAATAAGCGGACTATTTGCAGGTTTTTTTGATGAAACATCAAAATATACGGCTTTTGGGTATCAATAGGGTAGCAATTAAAAAATCAAGGGCCTAAGCAATTTGCCTAAGCCCTTGATTATATTGGTTATATATGATAAATAACTGGTAGCACTAATGGGGTTCGAACCCATGTTCCCGCCTTGAGAGGGCAGTGTCCTAGACCACTAGACGATAGCGCCAAAATTTACTTTTGAGGAGAATATTATAGTCGATTTAGTTTTTAGCGTCAATATGAATTAAATTCGATAAATATTTTTGTCGGTAACAATGATCTTTACCGGAAAGTCGTGTTCTTCTCTAGGGAGTTCAGGGAACATTTGCTCTTCAAATAGAATTAAGATCGGTGTAGGGGCGGTTCGCGAATTTGCCTTACGAATTTGGGATAATTTTTCGAGGAATCTGTCGTAAAAACCCGCTTTCAATCCGTATCGTGTGCCTTTCAGGTCCCCCGCAGTACCAGGGAGTATTACTGTTTTTAATTTTAACAGGTCTTCCAGTAAATTATAATTTTCTTTAGGTTCCATAATACCGAATTTTTCATCAAAGAAAGTCCTGTCCGGAGGGAAGGCCGGCAGTTTGTGAAGCGTAAGAGTTTTCTCCTGCCAATTTGAACGCGGGACATAAATATTTTTATTTTGCTCTAATGCCCAGCTGATGAATTGACCGGTTTCAACCTCTTTTTTCCCTTGAGAAGAAAGATAGCAGAATATTTCTGAAGAATCTTTTATTTCAGGCAGTGTCATTAAAAAATAAGTTATTTCCTTGCTTTTAGCCTTCACTTGTTCGTATGAGAGGCCTTCCCTTGCCGATATTCCTTTTTGACGAAAGATATTTTTATCCGGATTTGTTTTCAAATATTTAACCTCATTAGATTTTTACTTGAGTTTGGCAAATTTTTAAATTTTCAAAATCTCTTTTTGCTTAAAACCAAAACGTTTTTGATAAATCTATGGCTCATTTTGGATGATTTCCACAATCCTATCAGGTAGCAAATCTGGGTTCGTGTAAATCAAAATTCCAAAATTTCGCCAAGATTTATTTCAAAAATCGTTTTTATAGACGCAAAAAGAAATCTTGAAAATACATTTGCCAAATTCTATTTATTATTTAATATCATTATATTGAATTTACCATAGTATCTCAACATAATTCTGATATAATATATTTACTTTCCCCTCTTTTTATAAAGAGGGCCTGCCTGTCCGGTAGGCAGGGATCAAGGGGAGTTCAGATTGGAGAGGATCGCAATATGAAAAGAGCTGTATTGTCCGGGGATTTTAAAAAACTTAGAAAAGAATTATCCAAAATATTGCCGCTACTGGAGCAGGATCCGAAATGGCATGTGTCCGTGTTCGCGGAGAAACGGGCAAGCTGTGTATATTCCGCTGACCTTCGAAAAACAAATGTTTCAGATAATATGGTGATGGGCGCGGTATTGCGTGTATATAACGGATACACGCTTTTTGAGGAGGCGGTTGATGACCTGAGTATTGAGAATTTTCAAAAGTCAGCAAAGGAACTTGTTACTAGGGTTAAGAACTCTCAGTCAAAAGGGCAGTACCGGCCTTATAAAACTTTATCATGGAAAGAGCGCCTGAAAACAAAACTAGATCCTGAAATCAGTTCTCAGATACCGGAGAATCCCGGTGCCGGAACCGAAGTGCATTTTGGTATCAGCTATGTGCAGGATCCGGCTATCGTAACCGCGGATCAGCGCCTGCAAAAATTGAAAGATACTCTTGTTAAAGTACAAGACTTGGCTTTAAAGGCAGGATTAAAAAAAGAAGATATTACGTTTGTTGTCGCGCGGGAAGGTTTTGGATTTGAGGAATCGATTTATATCGATCGTGAAAGTAATATTTCCCAGGCAATATACAGGCAGTCGTTCACGGTTGTTATAATGTCAGGCGAACACCGGGTATTTCACCGGGTCGGGGGGCTTGGAGGACGGGAGATCATAGATGAGACTAAGGATAAGGATCTGCTTGATTGTCTCAAAGATCTTAAAGGTTTGCAAAACGCCGGGCGTCTGAAACCGGGGCGTTACCGGGTCGTGTTCGGGCCTGATGTGACAGGGGTGCTGGCTCATGAGGCCTTTGGACACTCGCAGGAGGGTGATACCTGCGCGCGGGGCAGAAGCCAGGCATGGGAACTTTATAAATCCGGAGAAAAGGCCGGGAATCAGCACGCGACAATTATAAATAATCCGGCTATTTACAGGGACGGGACTCATTCTTTCGCGGCCTGGGGCAGTTATTTTTTTGATGAAGAGGGCTGGCTGGCGGCGGAGCACGTTTTGATCGAAGAAGGAAAACTGGAAGTTCCGATGACAAACTTTACCTCCGCGCTGCGTCTCGGGATTTCGCGTACCGCTAACGGCAAACGCGAGAGCTTTGCGAATGGAGTTTATACGCGCCAGACAAATACATACTTTAAAGCGGGGAAAGAAACGCTGGAGGAACTCCTTTCAAAAATTGATTATGGATTCCTCGCGATGGCGTCCGCCGGCGGGATGGAAGACCCAAAAGGAATGGGGATACAGGTAGGTATTGCCTATTTAGAGGAAGTGAAAAACGGAAAGCTGACGGGGAAGATCTTTCGCGGGCCTGCGGGAGGAGACATCCAAATGACAGGTTATACGCCTGATGTTTTAAATTCAATTATAGGTGTATCCAAGGTCGAATGTGAAACCGCGGACCCTGACCATGCGGCTTATCCGTTCAATAAAGCAGGCGGCTGCGGAAAATACCATAAAGAACTTGTTGTTGCCGGTTGCGGCGGGCCATATTTACTATTGGATCAGGTGATACTGGGATAATTATGAACTCCTCCCAGCCTCCTCTTTAAAAAAAGAGGAGGAGCAAGAGAAGAAAGTCAGATATAATTTTACTGTTATTTCCCCTCTTTTTTTAAAGAGGGGATTAAGGGGAGTTCGGATTAATGAGGAAAATTTAAAATGGAACAACTTAAAGATATATTATCTAGACGGAGTGAAATTAAAGGATGGATGATCCAGGTTGAAAATATTCATCGCCGTGAGCGATATTTTTTACTTGATAAAAATGAGATCGCGACGGACCAGGACCGTGAGGTTAAACAACAAAATATCCGGCTTCGGATTTTTGTAAATAAAAAAGATCCCGCGCGGCAGGGTGAGGCGGAGAAAATGATCAAGTTTTCGCTTCCGCTGGAAGAGCAGGTGGATTCAGCGGTCCGGTCCGCTTTGGAAACCGATATTCAAAAGTGGGAATTGCCGGCAAAGCTTGATGTCATGCTGCCGAAACTTAAAACTGCGGATCTCAAAATGCTCGAAAACCTGGATAAAGTTATGCAGGATCTAACGGAGCAGATTTACAGCGTAGCTTTGAAAAAACGCGATGTGATCTTCAATTCGGCTGAATTATTTCTGTCCGTTCATGATTATGAAACTCACCTGAGTAACGGATTAACGCATCATTCGAACCGGACAAAGATCTTCGCGGAGGCCGCGTTTTCCACCTTGCTCGCTAAAAGATCGGATGAATATCTTGAATACCGGTGGGCGTCCGGTTTAAAAGAGCTTTCAATAGATGAACTTTTTAATGAAGCGGCTGAGCGGGCGCGATTTACGTCTCTGGTTGTTAAAAAACCGGAGAGCGGAAGTTATTTTGTGCTTGTTGATTCCGCGGTTTTGGATCTTCTGATGCATGATTATTTAACCCAGCTTTCAGGCGGGAGCAAGTATCTTAAATTACCTTTTATTGAGGTTGGACAGGAACTTATAAAAGGAGCGGAAGGCGATCTTATTAATCTAAAGCTTGATCCTTATCTGGATTATGGCGCGGATACAACCGCGATTTCACCGGATGGATTGCTTCAAAAACCGATGGATGTTGTCCGTGATAACAGGGTGCTGGAAACTCTGAGCGGGAAACAATATTCTGATTATTTAAATAAACAGCCTACTACAGTCAGGGGAAATCTTGTCATGCCTCCGGGGAAATACTCGCGTGACCAGTTGATTTCTCTGCAGCCTAAAATTCTTGAAGTTTTACAGTTCTCGGCGCTTTTTACGGATCCTTACAGCGGAACTTTCTCGAGTGAGATCCGTTTAGGCCGGATCTTTGACCGTGAAAAAGGGACCGTGGAATACATCAAAGGCGGATCACTTTCGGGTTCAATTTTTGCTAATTTTAAAAATGTCAGATTTTCAGATAAACTGGTAACGCGTTCTACTTTTTCTCCCGGTATGTCTGCCAGTGGAGAGTCCGCGAGCGGATATTTCGGGCCGGAGTACGCTTTGCTTGCTGATGTTTCGGTGGTGGGGTAGGGTACGTGGCTGGGGAGGAAGGAGTATCACTCGCTTCGCTCTCCATAGGGGCTCCGCCCCTCTGGCGTTCCCCCGATAAAAACATCGGGGTCACTGTCACCCCTTGAAGAAAACTCCCGTTTTCTCCAAACCTCTTTCCCGTTCGACTCTTTGGGATTTCTGATAGTTAAAATTATTTTTATTGGTTTTTCTAGGCAAGCTTTAAGGTAAGTTTGGCTGGGGAGGAAGGAGTCGAACCTTCACCTGACAGATTCAGAATCTGTTGTCCTGCCATTAGACCACTCCCCAAACTACAAATACTCACACAATATTATTTTCTTATATTTTCTAATACTTTCAGATTTTTTTTAACCATTTCCAAGGCAGGATCGATTTCCAGAGCTCTTTCCCACGCCTTTTTAGCATCTTTTAATTGTCCGGAAGCCGCGTAAGCAGATCCGAGGTTATTATATAATATAGCTTGAGTGTTGTCAAGGCTTATGGCTTTTTCAAGAGCTTTAATTGCCTCGCTATACATTCCTTTGTTGCTGTAAGCGGTTCCTAAGTTATTATACGCGGACAGGTTTTTCGGGTCTAATTCAATTGCCTTTGTGCTGAAAATAATGGTTTGATCGAACATACCTTTTTTCAGATAAGTGCCTGCCATATTGCTGTATGTAAGTGAGCTGGTTGAATCAAGAGTGATAGAGATCTTATATTGCTCTATTGCTTTGTTATACTGCTCCGATTCATCATAAATATAACCAAGATTATTTCTGATGGAAACATTATCTATACCGATTTCTAATAGTTTCTGCATTTCTTTTAAAGCCTCAGGATACATCTTTTGCTCAAGATATATTTCGTTAAGCATGATGTGAGGTTCAGGCAGTTCCGAATTATTTTTCATGAATTCCAGTAAAGTTTCAATAGTTTTATTGGTTTCGCCCCGCTTCTTGTATATCTTTACAAGATTAATATACGGGGTTTGGGCATAAGGATCTATTTTAATAAATTCCCTTAGTTCCTTTTCAGCTTTATCGGTTTGGTTTGTCTCTGTATACAGGTCGCTCAAGGATATGAACAAAGTAGTTTTTGAATAACCCAATTTTTTCGCGTTAAGCAGCTCTTCTTCAGCCTCTTTTAGAAGTTTGTTTTTTAAATATAACAATCCTAATTCATAATAAGCGGGGGAATAAAGAGGGTCAAGCACTTTTGTCAGCGTCAGATTTTCTTTTGCAACCTCAAAATTTTCTTCTTTTTCAGCAATAATGGCTAAGACAAAATACGCGACCGGGCAGCTGGGATTTAAATTGAGCGCCCTGTCAACATATTTTTTCGCGTTATCAATTTCTCCTGCTTGAAAAAGTGCATAAGCTACATAAGCCAGTGTAATGTCTGACTGCGGATTATTTTTTAGAGCTATCAGGAATTCTTCTTTTGCCTGAAACCAGATTTCCATGTCAATAAAAACTTTACCTAATTCAAAATGCGCCCAGAAAAAATCAGGATTTATTTCAATGCATTTATTGTATTGAAGGATCTTAGTCCGATTTTGTTTAAGGGCATATCCTAAAAATAAATAATTTAGCAGGTTTTCTTCTTTTGTATTACATACCTTTTTATTATATTCAGAGATAAGTTCCGCTTCTTTATTAAGTTTTTTATATATGTCAATTTTTGCGAAATTGGCCTCTATGCTGTTTGGTTTAATGGCTATAGCTTTTGAATATGCCGTTAAGGCGTCTTTATTATCTCCAACAATTTCAAATAACCTTCCAAGATTACAAAGCGCGTCAAAATTATTAGGATTGGCAGTGATCATGTTCTTATATTTTTCAATATCATCTTTAAAATCTTCATATTTAGGTTGGGCGCTATAGCTTTTGGAAAATATAAATAAAAAAATGATCAGCAGAAAATAGACTTTTTTCATGGTAAAATATTATACCACTTTTCTTGAAATTGTTTTCATTTTTATGTATTTGACAAGGGGAAAAGCTATGATATACTTATATAAAATTTTTTATTTTTTAATATAAAAAAGGGGGAAAAAAACAAATGGAAATGATTACGTGGACAAGTTTTGCTCCTATTTTAGGGTTGTTAGGAATGGGAGTAGCCGTGCTAACCTATTTTTGGATCGCGAAGCAGGATCCGGGCAATGAGAAGATGCAGGAGATTGCCGAACAGATCCATTTAGGCGCTATGGTATTTCTTAAAAGAGAATATTCTATAGTCTTTGTTTTTGTCGCGATTATTTTTGCTGTTTTGTCATATTTCATCGGTATCTGGACAGGGGTGGCTTATGTGAGCGGCGCGTTTTGTTCAATGCTTGCGGGAGTTTTTGGTATGCACGCTGCTACGAAAGCAAATGTCCGTACAACTCAGGCCGCAAAATCGAAAAATATCGGGGCCGCGTTATTGATGGCGTTTCGAGGCGGATCTGTAATGGGAATATCGGTCGCGGCATTAGGGGTTCTAGGAATCGGGATTTTTTATTATTTTACGAAAGATGTAAATATTATTAACGGTTTCGCGATGGGCGCGAGTTCATTGGCTCTTTTCGCGCGTGTCGGCGGCGGGATCTTTACCAAAGGCGCGGATGTCGGGGCTGATCTCGTTGGTAAGGTTGAGGCTGGAATTCCTGAAGATGATCCCCGTAACCCGGCGGTTATCGCGGATAACGTAGGTGACAATGTCGGTGATACCGCGGGAATGGGTGCGGATCTGTTTGAATCATATGTTGGCGCGGTTGTTTCAACTATGGTGCTTGCTTTGATAGAAACAAATATCTCAGGGGCGATGGGGCTTCCTTTGATCTTGATAATGATCGGTATGGTTGCTTCAATAGTCGGAATTTCATGCATGGGTTATCTTAAGGATCATAATCCTCAGACCGCTTTAAATATTGCCACTTATATCAGCGGTGTTCTTTTTATAATCGGCGCTTATTTTGCTTCTATAAATATTCTTGGTAGTACAAGAGGTTTAGAAGTTTTCTGGGCGATCGCGGCAGGTTTAGGCGCGGGGGTTCTTATCGGGAAAGAAAGTGAATATTATACTTCAGGCAGCCCTGTTCAGGAAGTAGCTAACAGCAGCAGTTCAGGCGCGGCTACAAATATTATAACCGGATTGGCTGTTGGATTTGAAAGCACGATCCTTCCAATGGTAACGATTTGTCTGGCGATTTTTATAGCTAATCATTTTGCCGGGCTTTATGGTATCGCGATCTCGGCGGTTGGAATGCTTGCCACGATCGGGATCGTGATGTCAACGGATTCATATGGGCCTATTTCGGATAATTCAGGAGGTATTGCCGAAATGTCGGGAGCGGGTCCAGAGACAAGGAAAATAACAGATACATTAGATTCGTTGGGTAATACAACCGCGGCGATAGGTAAAGGTTTCGCGATCGGGTCCGCGGCATTAACATCATTAGCTTTATTTGTAGCCTATAAACAGCAGGCAAAATTAGATGTGATTGATCTGACGAATGCTAATGTTCTGCTTGGAATTTTTATCGGCGGCGTAGTTCCGTTTTTTATCGCGGCGATCACAATGAAGGCGGTAGGCCGTGCGGCAAATGGCTTGGTTGTAGAGGTTAGACGCCAATTTAAAGAGATTAAAGGGTTAATGGAAGGCAAGGCAAAACCGGATACTGAAAGATGTATTGATATAGCGACAAAATGCGCTTTAAAGGAAATGATTATTCCTGGAGCCGCAGCTATTATTTTGCCGTTAGCTATCGGATTCCTTTTCGGTAAACAGATGTTAGCCGGTTTTCTTGTAGGTGCTACAACGGTTGGTGTTTTATTCGGAATAATGATGTCAAATACAGGCGGTGTATGGGATAACGCGAAGAAATGGATCGAAGCGGGAAATCTGGGAGGAAAAGGTTCTCCTACTCATAAAGCCGCGGTTACCGGCGATACAGTCGGTGATCCGTTCAAAGACACAACCGGTCCGGCGATGAATATCCTGATCAAATTGATGTCTGTCGTTTCTCTTGTTTTCGCGCCATTGTTTGTAAAATAACAATATTGAGAGACAAATATTTTTTTATAAATAAAGATTATGCCCCCATATTCCAGTGAGTGTGGGGGTATTTTTTTTTGCTCCAAAGCGCCTTAATTAGGTTATAATGTGCAATATGTCTAATAAAAAAATTTTAGTAATTGAGGATGATAAAAATCTTCAAAAACTTATTCAATATAATTTGGATAAGGCTGATTTTAAAAGTGTCGTAGCCAAAAGCGCGGAAGAGGCCTTGGATATTTTAAAAAAACAATCCGTGGATCTGATCCTGCTTGACATTATGCTTCCCGGGATGGATGGATTCGCGGCATGCCGTTTGATAAAACAAGACAACAGTTTGAAATATATTCCTGTTATTATGCTCACGGCAAGAGGCGAAGAGGTGGATAAGATCGTAGGCCTGGAATTGGGCGCGGATGATTATGTGGTAAAACCCTTCAGCCCGCGTGAATTGATCCTGCGGATCAAG
Organism: bacterium; assembly: GCA_028719205.1. Lineage (GTDB taxonomy): Bacteria > JACRDZ01 > JAQUKH01 > JAQUKH01 > JAQUKH01 > JAQUKH01. The sequence goes on along the minus strand of JAQUKH010000004.1, from coordinate 75,833 downwards.
GCTGTATTAAAAAGGAATAAACAGGAGGAACCGGGAAATATTATTAGAATGAATAATATTGTTATGGATCTTTCCAAGCATAAGGTTACGGCTAATAATAAAGAGATAGAACTTACGCCGCTTGAATTTAAATTGCTGGCCACGCTCCTTAAAAAACAGGGGCATGTATATTCAAGGGAAAATCTTTTAAATGAAGTGTGGAGCATGGATGCCGACGTTTACACGCGTACGATCGATACCCATATTAAATCCCTGAGAAAAAAACTGGGACAGACAGGCGATTCCATTGAAACAATACGCGGTTTAGGATACAAATTTAAAGATAAAATATAAATATGGCAATAAATATAATCCTTTTAATTATAATTATAATTTCAGTGTTCCGTTTATACCGCAGAGATCAATTAATAAAAGACCTGAATATTTCTCTTAGAAAATATAAAGCGGATGTAAAAGAAAAAATAAGGACAGAAGATCTCGGGCAGGCAAAACTGGAAACAGTTCTTTCCAGTATGTTCGAAGGTGTGCTTGTTGTTGATAAAAAAAGAGAGATCATTCTTATGAATCCGTCGCTTAAAAAAAAATTTGTTGTGGATTCTCCGCCCGAGGGGAAAAGGCCCCTGGAGGTGATCCGGAATAGCCTGGTACATGACATTATAGATAATACATTAAGCGGGAAGTTCATGATCTCAAAAGAAATAACGCTTACCTATCCCGAAAAAAAGGTGCTTGAGATCAATGGCGAGCCTATTATCATCAATAATATTCTTGAGGGCGCGGTTCTGGTTTTTCATGATATTACGGAATTAAGGCGTCTGGAAGATCTGCGGCAGGATTTTGTCGCCAATGTCTCCCATGAATTGCGGACCCCCATCGCGAGTATCAAAGGATACACGGAAACACTTCTGGATGGCGCGATCGAGGATAAAAATAACGCGAAGGATTTTCTGCGTATTATTCATGAAGACAGCGACCGCCTGGCAAAACTTATAGATGACCTTTTAGACCTGTCCCGTATCGAATCGGGCAGGATGAAAATGGTTTTCGCGCCGGTAGAACCCGGATCTCTTATTAAACGCAGTACCGCGATAATAGAAAACCAGGCAAAAGCAAGATCAATATCCATAGAAATAAATATACCCGGTAACATTCCTAAAATTCTCGCTGACGAAACAAGGTTATCGCAGGTATTAATAAATCTTCTGGATAACGCGGTAAAATATACACCTGAAGGAGGTTCAGTTATTATTACCGGTTTTGTAAATAAAAATTTTCTGCAAATTAATATCACTGATACCGGAATAGGAATTCCCGAAGAAGACCTTCCTCGTTTATTTGAAAGGTTCTACCGCGTTGATAAAGCCCGCTCGCGTGAAATGGGCGGTACCGGCCTCGGATTATCTATTGTCAAACACATCGTTCAGGCGCACGGAGGAGAAGTATTTGTAAGATCCGATTTAGGACAAGGTTCTACTTTTAGTTTTACGATTCCGTTAGCCTGACCATTTTAAAAATATTGAGGTAAATTAATCTTGACAAAAGAAATCAATAGTAATATGATATTAACAGTTCGTTATATGGCGAAATATAGGAGATAAAAAATGCGGGAATTTATTTTTTTAACGAAAGCTTTATCTGATAAAAACCGGATCCGGGTCATTCTGGCGTTAAATAAGAAAGAGCTTTGTGTCTGTCAGATAACCAGGCTTTTGAATTTAGCTCCTTCAACCGTATCCAAGCACCTTTCAATTTTGAATCATGCCCGTATTATAGAGAGCCGCAAAGAAGGCCGCTGGGTACATTATTGTTTAGCAAAAGATAAAACTTCAAGTAAGGCAATTGGCTGGGTAATAAATTCTCTCAGCAAAGATTCAAAAATTATTGAAGACAGAAAACGCCTTAAAGAAATTTTAAAAATAGATTCGGAAGAATTATGTAAAACTGAAAAAATAGGGAGGTGAAAAAAATGTCTGAAGAAAAAAAAGATAAGAAAAAAAATAAAGGCCCGATAGCGGCAATCTGGGAATCTATGACTAAATCCGGAGGGTGTTGCGGGACAGGAGAAACCTGCGGCTGTTCCGAAAAAGACTCTGGCAAAGGAACTAAGGAAGAAAATAAAAAAGGTAAAAAATAGTAATACTTATGACCGATAAACAAACGCGAAAATTTGAACAATTCCGGGAAATATCTATATTGGCTATTGTTCCCGGTATTGTCGGTATTCTTATTCTAATGAGCTGGGTTTTGTCATATTGGAAAATCGGCCCATATTATCTAAATACCGGATTAGCTTTTATTGCTGTGGTATTTGGCGGATTTCAGCGGTTTATTGCCGGTTTCAAAGATATTTATCACCGCAAAATAACGGTTAATGTGTTTATTGTAACTGCGCTTATTGCTACTGTTTCAGCCGGTGAATTCAGGCCGGCGGCTATAATTGTATTTATCATGGCTGTGACAGGGGCGTTGGAATATTATACTCTGGACAAGAGCCGGAAAAGTATTAGAGATCTTCTTGACCTTTCGCCAAAAACCGCGACAGTAAAAAGTGGAGAAAAAGAAATTAGTGTTAATGTAAGTGATCTTAAAACCGGTGATGTGATAATTATAAGGCCGGGGGAACATATTCCTGTGGATGGGGTTGTTATCGCCGGAGCGAGTTGTGTTAACCAGGCTCCAATCACGGGTGAATCAATGCCTGTTGAAAAGGTCAAAGGAAATTCGGTTTTTTCCGGAACATTTAATGAAACAGGCAGGCTTGAGGTAGAGACTGCCAGGGTAGGTGAAGATACAACATTGGCAAGGATCGTTCATCTTGTGGAGAAAGCGCAGGAGAGAAAAGCGCCGATCCAGAATATTGCTGACCGTTTTACCGCGTGGTTTTTACCTGTTGTTCTCGTATTGGCTGTTTCAGGTTTTTTTGTATCGGGTAACATTAAAGTAGCTGTATCGATTCTTCTGGTTGCCTGTCCCTGTGCTTTTGCTATAGCTACTCCCACGGCGGTTACCGCCGGTATTTCTAACCTGGCGCGCCGCGCGGTGCTGGTCAAAGGAGGGAAATTTTTCGAGCAGGCAGGGAAAATTACAGCGCTTCTTATCGATAAAACAGGAACCTTTACCCTGGGTGAACCAAAAGTGATGAACGTAATCGCGTTTGACGGTTTATCTGAAAATGATGTTTTGCGCATAGCCTCGATAGCGGAAAAGTATTCTGAACACCCTCTAGCAAAGTCAATTATTGCTTTTGCAAGAGAGCGTAAAATTGATATACCGGATCCGGATGAGTTTAAAATAGAGATAGGAATGGGTGTAACCGCCGAATGGTCCGGCAAAGAGATACTGGTTGGGAAAGAAGATTTTTTATTTGGAAAGGGTATTTCTATTAACGAAGAAATTAAGCAGGCGGTTATAGATCAGACGGAACAGGGGAAAACATCTGTGCTTGTAACAAGCGGCAGGAAAATAACCGGTTTGATAGCGATCGCCGATGAAATACGTCCGGAGACTTTACATATAATCGAATCATTAAAGAAAATGGATAATATTAAAAAAATCGTTATGCTGACCGGTGATAATCATAAGGTAGCCGAATCGGTAGCGAAGAAAATCAGGCTTGACGATTTCCAGGCGGGGCTTCTTCCTGAACAGAAACAGGAATTTGTGAAAAAACTGCAAGGTGAGGGATATATTGTCGGGATGATCGGCGACGGGATAAACGACGCTCCGGCTTTGGCCATGGCGGATGTTGGAATTGCCATGGGAGCGGCCGGGACGGATACGGCTATTGAAACGGCGGATGTGATATTAATGAATGATGATCTTACAGGTGTTTTAGATTTTATGCGCATGTCAAAAATAGTTCTCCGCCGGATCAAACTGAATATTTTCTTTTCAATCATATACAATGTGATAGGTTTGACATTAAGTTTTTTTGGAATGATGACACCAATTCTTGCCGTGGCTTTTCAGGAAGCAGGATGTATTTCAGTTGTGTTAAGTTCTACATTATTACTGTGGGTTAAATTAGACCCAGAAGGGAGATTCTAATGTCTGAAGATGTAAAACTTCCATTTTTTGAGAGGTATCTTTCGGCTTGGGTGGTTTTATGTATTATAGTCGGTGTGCTTTTGGGGAAAACATTTCCTGAGGGTGTCAATTTCCTGGGTAAATTTGAAGTGGCACAGGTGAATATTCCTGTTGCGATTCTAATCTGGCTGATGATTTATCCGATGATGGTTCAGATTGATTTTTCAAGTATTGTCGAGGCAGGGAAAAAACCGAAAGGTTTAATCGTAACACTGGTTGTCAATTGGCTGATTAAGCCGTTTTCAATGGCTGTATTCGCGGCAATATTCTTAAAATATTTATTTTCAGCCTTTATTGACCCTTCATTAGCTAAAGAATATATGGCAGGAGCAATATTACTCGGCGCCGCGCCTTGTACAGCCATGGTTTTTGTCTGGAGTTATCTTACAGATGGTGACCCCGCGTACACTCTTGTTCAGGTTGCTGTTAATGATTTAGTAATATTAGTTGCTTTTGTTCCGATCGTTAAATTTTTACTGGGTGTAAATGACATAATTGTGCCCTACGATACCCTGATTTATTCCACTTTACTTTTTGTGGTTGTCCCGCTTACCGGAGGATATATTTCAAGAGTATTACTGCTTAAATCTAAAGGGCAGGATTGGTTTGAAAATGTATTTTTAAAAATATTAAAGCCTGTTACAATTCTGGGGCTTTTATTGACGCTGGTTATCCTTTTCGCGTTTCAGGGAAACATCATTATCGAAAATCCATTACATATTTTATTGATTGCCGTTCCTTTATCAATTCAAACTTATTTCATTTTTGCGATCGGATATTTCTGGTCAAAAAAATGGAAATTAAGCCATGCGATCGCTTCTCCGGCCGCGATGATCGGCGCGAGCAATTTTTTTGAACTTTCAGTGGCTGTGGCTATTTCCCTTTTCGGCCTTAAAAGCGGGGCCGCGCTTGCCACAGTTGTTGGGGTTTTAACCGAGGTTCCGATAATGCTGAGCCTTGTTAAATTTTCGAATAAAACCAAACACTGGTTTAATGAATGAACAATAAATACTATCGGGCTTCCTTGAGTTTATCGGCAAAATAGGCGGGCAATTCACTTTCACGTATGGCTTGAACGACTTTCTCAATATCATAAGTCAGCCTTAAAAATTCAGTTTTAATTTCTTTGTCCATGATATTAATTATTGCAACACAAGTCCTTGGGTCTCCGTCTTTAGGTTTACCTACGCTTCCCGCGTTTATGAAAATCTTTCCTTGTATATCCTTTCTATAAGGCTTGTGGGTGTGGCCGTATATCATCAAATCAGCGTCTGTTTTTTCAGCCATCTCAAGAAAAAATTTATCCGGCCTTTCTTCATACCAGTAAAGATTATTTTTATGGGGGGTAGCGTGAAATAATTGAACTTTTTTGCCGTTGGTGGCGAATGAAATCTCAGCTGGCAGTTTTCTCATGTATTCTTTACTTTTTTCGGAGGTATGTAGTTTTGTCCACTCAAACGATTTCTGGGCATATTCAGCCTGGAGAGGGTCTTCGTATTTGCATCCGCAATGTTCACTGTCATTAGCGACATTGAAGTCATAATTTCCCTGCACGCCTTCGATTTTATGCTCAATAAGAAAATCAACTACCTCGTTTACGAATGGCGCGTAACCTCCCAGATCACCAAGATGATAAATCTTATCAGCTTTAAGGGGGATTACCGCATCGTAGGCTGTTTTTAACGCCTCTATATTCCCGTGGATATCTCCGAATATCGCGATTAACATTTTTTTATTATACTCCTAAAACAAAAAATCCTTGAATATATATTTGCTACCTGATAGTATTACATCATCAGTAAATTGCGCAAAAAGGAATTTAATTGGACAATAAAAAGTTATGGAATATTGCTTTGCTGTTGGCCGTTATTACTGTTTTCTATAATATATTGGAAGGCCTGATATCAATATATTTTGGCATCGCCGATGAAACATTAACGCTGTTTGGTTTTGGTGTTGATTCCTTTGTCGAGGTGATGTCCGGTATCGGCGTGTGGCATATGATCGTACGGGTAAAAAATAATGACAGCCAAAACAGGGACAATTTTGAAAAAACGGCCTTAAAAGTAACAGGAATATCGTTTTATATTTTGGCCGCAGGTTTAATATTATCCGCCTCGTATAATATTTACGCGGGCAATAAACCACAAACTACTTTTTGGGGAATAATAATATCATTAATATCAATAGTGATAATGATATTCATGATGCGCGCTAAATTATTTGCCGGAAAAAAAATAAACTCGGATGCCATTATAGCCGATGCGAATTGTACCAGAATGTGCATTTATTTATCAATTATCCTGCTCGCGTCGAGCATTTTGTACGAATTATTCAGGATCGGGTACATTGATGCTATCGGCGCGCTGGGAATCGCTTATTATTCTTTTAAAGAGGGCAAAGAATCCATGGATAAAGCGAAAGGGAAAGTGTGTTGTGATTGTCACGACTTATCAAAAACTTGACATATCCCAAAATTTTCAGTACACTCTCCCCCGATGAAACAATCACGAATTATTATAGTTCCTGAATTAATAAATTTGATTCTGAGTATTTATCTTGTTCTGTTTCTTGTCTTTGCCGTCTCATTTCACCACCATTCGGATGAAAAACTTCATAATCATGATTGTGGAATATGTGCGGCATTAAGCCAATCATTCCTTCCAAATATCAGTCCAATTTTTACCGCAGTCTTTGTTGTCTTTCTGCTGTTAGTATCCAGCCGGGTATTAATAAAATCTTTTTACAGAGAAAATCAACATCTTCGCGATCCCCCAATATTCTAACTATCCCGAAATTTATATTTTATTTCAATCTTATTCTAAAAAGGGGAAATCCATGGTTAGAATTTGTACCATACCATTTATCATTTTATTATTTGTTTCTGTTTTGGGTATTTCCAATCCAGTGTCTGCGGGTGTCATTAATCCTGATATTTCAGTTATCGGACAAATTATTTCAAAACGCACTGATGACGCCGCGTTGGAAGACGCGCGCATCCCGACTCTTGACCTCGGAGAAACAGAACTGGTGTTTGATTCATATCTGAATCCTTACTCGAAAGGGCTTTTTGTGTTAACCGCTGGTAATGAGGGAGTGGAAACGGAAGAAGCATATATTAATATTTTTAAGGGGCTTCCCGGCGGACTGGCTCTGAAAGGCGGGAAATACCGGATTGGTTTCGGCAAGCTTAATCCGGCGCACCCGCACGCATATTCATTTATTGAATCCCCGAGGGTTATGTTGGCAATGCTGCCTGGGGAAGACGGATTCAATGAAGTGGGAGTACAAGCTTCGGTTTTACTGCCTACGACAGGCAGCTGGGCTTCTACAATTTCAGCTGATGTGATAAAAGGGTCGTCTTTTCATCCAGATGAAACAAAATCTTCCGCCGGTTGGGTGGGGCGCTTCAGCAATTCCCTGCTTATCAATGATACTGTGCCGCTTGATATAGGAACCTCAGTAACTCAGGGTACTAATAATGCGCAGTGGAAAACTAAGACAATGGTATATGGCGCTGACATCAAAACAAAAATACCTTTATCCGGTTTAACTAATCTGACATTGCAGGGAGAATATTTTTACAATAATAGTGATGTTGTTTTTGACAGCACTACCGGAGATTTCGACGCGAACAAGAGAAAGGGTTTTTACGCCTTTGCCGACCTTAAGTTTTGGGAGAGATGGAATGCCGGTTCCATTTACGATCAATATCAGCCGATGGAAAATAAGGATCTGACCAACAAAACGATAAAATATTTTGTGGGATATTCTCTATTGGAAGAAACTACTTTGTTCCGTCTTGCTTATGAAAAATTTATGCCGGAAGAATCCGATACGGTCCATACCTTGATGTTCCAAATGGTTTTCAGTATGGGGCCGCATAAGGTACACCAGTTTTAATTATAACAATATTTACAAAGGAGAAGTTTAAAAATGAAAAAATTATTAATATCTCTGATAACATTTATTTTTATCGGAAGTATTCCGGTGTTTGCCGCACCTGTTAAGATCATAGCGGCTTTACCGGATCTTGGTTCCATAGCATCGTATATCGGAGGCGATAAAGTCGATGTGATCTCGATTGGCAAAAACAATTCAAATCCTCACTCTATAGAAGTGTTTCCTTCTTACATTGTTAAGGTCTCGAGGGCGGATATCTATTTGAAGGTTGGGCTTTCCCTGGATCAATGGTCCAATGAATTAATAGATGGTTCCCGTAACAATAAAATTCTGGTAGTTGATTGTTCTCACGGGATATCGGTTCTTGAAAAGCCGGCGGGAAAGATAGATGCTTCCTTAGGTGATGTGCATCCGGAAGGAAACTCACATTATTGGCTGGATCCTTCAAATGGAATTATTATCGCGAATAATGTACTTTCAGCTTTAGAGAAGGTGGACCCTTTAAACAGTTCATACTATGAAAAGAATTACGCGAACTTCAAGAATGAAACTGAAAATCGAATTACAGGCTGGAAATCAAAGATGTTAAAACTATCCGGCAAAAAAATTATCAGTTATCATTCCTCGTGGGTATATTTTGCTTCAGTCTTTAATCTGAATATAGCTGGGAATGTAGAACCTTTACCGGGCATTCCTCCTACCGGGAAACATCTCTCGGGGCTTGCTAATCTTATTAAAAGGGACAGCATCTCCATCCTGTTGCAGGAGTCTTATTTTCCTGATAAAGCGCCGGAATTTCTGGCAAATCAGACAGGGATAAAAATATTTAAGTTTGCTCCCTCTTGCTCTGATATAAAACGGGAATCGTATTTTAAGCATTTCGATGAAATTATCGATGCGATATCGAGGTAGTATTTTATGAAAAAAATACCAATTATATGCTGTGAAAATTTATCATTAGGATATGGAAGGGATATTGTTCTTAAAAATATTTCTCTTAATATTCCACAGGGCGTTTTTTTGCCTTTTATAGGCCCGAATGGAGCGGGGAAGACAACATTGCTGCGCGGGATACTTGGATTACTCAAGCCTGCCGGAGGATTTATCCAAACGCCCTTTAAGCACAAACCGGCAGGTTATGTGCCCCAGCAAAAGTCAATCGACGCGCTGTTCCCTTTGACGGTTCGTGAAATAGTGATGATGGGTTTTTATCCGCGTTTGAAATGGTGGGGAAAACCAAGTGAAGAAGATAAAAAAATTCTTGAAGAGTCCCTGGAAGAATTAAAATTAACCGGACACGCGCATAAAAATTATAGAGATCTTTCCGGCGGGACAAAACAAAAAACACTTATAGCGAGGGCGCTGGTCAGTGGCGCGGAGGTTTTTATTATGGATGAGCCTACCTCTGAACTGGATGATGCTTCACAGAAAGAGGTTCTAAATCATTTGCTGCGTTTTGTGTCTGAACAGAAAAAAACGGTATTGATTGCTCATCACGGATTGGATGATTTAAGCTTGCTTGCTGAGAGCGTGTGTATGGTTGATCACGGAGAAGTTAAAATTATACATGTGAAAGAAATAAAAAATTTATCTAAGGTGAAATAAAATGGGACAATTGATATTAAATATTAAGGATATTTTAAATACTTTTCCTGAGGCGGTTCTTACAGGTTTAATTATTGGAATAGTTTGTTCATTTTTAGGAGTCTTTGTAGTTTTAAAAAGAGTTGTTTTTATCGGCGCGACTTTATCTCAAGTGGCTGCCTGCGGAATTGCTTTAGCCCTGTTTTTTAATGTGAATCCTTTTTTTGGCGCGGCGATTTTTACTATGTTTATAGTAACCATCCTGAGCTTCCCGATAGAAAAAGACAGGGTGCCGCAAGACGCGGTAATGGGCTGTATCTTTGTTTTTACTTCAGCCTTAAGTATTCTTGTTATTTCCAGAAGCGGGCTTGAATTGAAAGAAGTGGAATCGTTGATTTACGGAAATCTTATTCTGACTTCACCTAAAGATCTTAAAATTATTATTTTTACTATATTACCGGTAATCAGTCTTGTTATTCTATTTTTGCGCCCGATAATATACACGTTTGTTGACCGGGAAGAAGCAAAAGTTTTAGGTGTAAATGTTACATTCTGGGGGCTTTTTTTCTTCTATTGCCTTAGTATTGTAGTTTCAGCGTCTTCAAAAGTCGGAGGAATGGTCCTTGTGTTTTGTTACCTGGTAATTCCTCCGACAATGGCTCTATTTTTAACTAACAGGCTGATATGGTCATGTATAATATCTGTAACTGTGGCAATATTTTCCACGCTTTTAGGGTTTTATTTTTCTTTTACCTATGACTTCCCGACAAACCAGACAATAGTGGTTACTAGTTTTATCTTGTTATTATTATCTTATACAGGTAAAATATTTATGGGTTGGATTTATAGAAATTTCAGAAAAAAATTATTGTAATATTATGAAAATAAAAAAAACACTTAAATATTCAGTTGGTATAATTATATTGCTTTTTTTTATTGCTTATACTCAAATAATTTTAACAGCGCGAAATCTTGCTCCTGTTCCTGGCCTTGGAAATTTCCCCGATAATTTCCAGAGGTTAGAGACGATCGGCAACAAAGATTCATATAGATTTATGGTTATTGGGGATACACAGTTCGGTATTGCCACCGCGCAAAATTTATTCCGGCAGGCGAATAAGGATTCCATAGATTTTGGTATTTATGCCGGTGATCTAGTCGCAAGGTCCACCCCGGGTTATTACCGGGTATTTCTTACTGAATACAGTAACTGGGATGTAGAATTTCCGGTATTTGTTGTTCCGGGGAACCACGATATTGCCGATGTTCCGGCTTCGGTGTTTGGAGGCCGCGGGAAATATGATATTAATGGATCGGGTGAAAAATTATTCGAAACCTCGTATGGTCCGCTTCAAAACTTTTTCGTTTTCGGGCAGGACCTGTTTGTATTATTAAATAATGGTAAAGAGAGGGATGACTTGGTTGGCGAAGATTATCAATGGCTTGGAAAAGTGCTGGAAGAAAATTATAAAGGGAAGAGATATATTTTCCTTTTTATGCACAAACCAAGCGCGTGGGCTTATGGTACCGGTGAACGGAGGAATGATGCCGATCCCACTTTCAAAACTCTGCATGATCTGGTAAAAAAATATAACGTTAATTACATATTTTCAGGGCATATTCATAATCCAAGGGCGGAAAACCGTGATGGGCATATGTACATTGTTTCCGGCGGCGGGGGAGGAGGATTGAAATTTAATAATGGGTTTCATCATTTCATGGAAATAAATGTTACCCCTGAAAAGATAAGTTATAATCTGATAGAATCCAGCCGCAAGTTTAGTTTATATACCGAATTTGAACGTGTAGTGCTCTCACAAATCAATCCTTTACTTTTTAAAAATCAATAAAAACCCTCTGAAATAATTCACATAAACTTCACATTCTCCTCATAATATCTCCACATTGTTATTTTATAATATATACAATTAAAATAAAAAAGAAGATACTGCAAATGCAGTAGAAAGGAGATGAACTTTATGAAAACAGAAATAATAAGAAATATATCAGAAGAATTGGTTTCAGTGAAAGTCTATGAAAAAATAGCCAGTTTGATATTGAGGATGTTAATGCTTATAACGCTTGGCAGTATGCTGGCTGGTATTATTGCAATGGTTTTTCATTTCAGGTTCCTGTTTCAAATAGACCTGGAACATGCTTTGCATGGAATAATACTAAACGTGCTAACGATACTCGCGCTTCTTGAAATATACAAAACTATTATGGTTTATTTTTCTGAAGGCAGGGTAAAGATAAGTTTTATTATAGATACGATGATCGTGATCGTGCTTACGGAAATGATCGGGTATTTATTCAGGGAGTTTGAACCATACAAAATGGGAATGATGCTGGGTATTGTGTTTGTGTTATGCATAATGAGGATATTTACCGTGAAATATTCTCCAAGCAATAGAGAATTGGATTAAACAGATTAATTTTAAAGGAGCATTATGAAAGATAAAAAAGTATTAGTTGTTGAGGATGATGAGCATTTAAATAAACTTATTTCGTACAATTTAATTGTTCGAGGTTTTAATCCGGATTCGGCATTTGACGGGCTTGAGGCAAAAGAAAAAATTGGTAAGGAGATATTTGATGTAGTTATTCTGGATGTTATGCTTCCCGGGATTGATGGATTTACCATATGCAGGGCCATTAAGGAAAATCCGGTTCTTTCTAAAACATGCGTAATTATATTGACAGCCAGAGTACAGCCGCTGGATAAAATTTACGGGGATGTTATAGGGGCGGATTATTATCTTGCCAAACCGTTTAATATTTCAGAGTTGATGGAAATTGTTAAGAAAAAATCGTTATATGACAAAAATAAAAATAATGACATATACGCGTATTGTTAGAAAAGGAGGTGACTGAAGATTATGCAAAATATGGCAGCCATGAGGAACAAGCCACGCGGTATTTTGGATAATATGGAAAAAGAGAAAAAAATGACTGCAATTATGACATGAGTCGTTAAAACAAATAGAATTGAATTTACGGCAGATTAGAAAATTATGTGTAAATAATCAAAAAGGAGAAAAAAATGAAAAAGATGTTGAGAAGTATGTTTGCAGGTGCCGTGTTGTTTGCGGCAACGTCTTCCGCGTTTGCGGGTGAGACGGATGTTCTTTTGAACAAATTGGTAGAGAAGGGGTTTTTGAACGCGGCTGAATCCCAGGAGGTAAGAACAGATACACAGAACAGCATAGACGCGGCAAAGAAGGCGGAAGCGGAAGCTAAAGCGAAGGAATCAAAAGATAAGGCCGATATAAAAATAGGCGGTTATACTCAGGTCCGTTTTGAGCATTTCGCGAAACCTAACGCTAAAGACCAATTCAGGATTAAGACAGTAACCTTATCTATCGCTGGAAAAGTTCTTGATAAAGTAAATTATAAGGCGGAAATTGACCCTTCAAAGAGCCCCAGCGGGTCTATTGTCAATGACGCGTACATGAAGTTCTCCCATTTTGATTACGCGAACATTACCATAGGGCAGTTTAAAATACCTTACTCAGATGAATTTCTTACTTCAAGTTCAGCCATAGATACGATAGAACGGTCTCTTCCTGTAGGAAGCTTAGCGCAGGAAAGAGATATGGGTTTAATGGTGGACGCGAATCTTTTCAATAAAAGCGTCTATTACGGGTTAGCAATAGTTAATGGCTCGGGCGCTAACGCCTCTGAAGATAATAGCGGTAAGGACGCGGTTGGAAAGATTGTATTTACTCCTGTTAAAGGTTTATCCTTCGGGGTAAACTACATGACAGGAAAAGAAATGGAGCAAAAGGATACATATAGCACTACAACTGCTGATTCAAAAACAGGAATGTTTAAAAAGACCAGCACGCAGGACCCATACAGTCGTACACGTTCAGGGGCATTGGTAAAATATGTGTTTGAAAAATTTAATGTTCAGGGTGAATATTTAACGCAAAAGAAAGATTATGAAGATGATAGCAAAACCGATGTTACCGGAAATGGCTACTATGTTCAGGCGGCGTATAAAATTCCTTTAGAAGGCAAAATGGCTATACAGCCCGTAGTTAAATATGAGACTTATGACCCTGATAAAGACATAGACAGTAATACTCAGAAAATTACGACTGTCGGTTTGAACTGGTTCATAAATGATAATACTAAATTGATGGTCGATTACAGGGCCCGCAAGGATGAAACTGTTACAACCGGCAGTTTAAATGAAGTATTAGCTCAGATACAGATAAAAATATAAAGGAGGAAAATTAATATGAAAAAATTATTAACAATTATTGGGGGTGTTTTTATCAGCCTCATTATCGTAAGCGGGGTTTTTGCCGCGAAGCTTCTTCTGATAAACGGGGCTGGAGCGACATTTCCGTACCCGATTTATTCAAAATGGTTTTACGAATACGCGAAAATAGATGAAACGGTAAATTTCAATTACCAGTCTATCGGTTCAGGCGGCGGGATAAGACAGATCAGTGAAAAGACTGTGGATTTTGGCGCGACTGACGGCCCTATGACTGATGAACAGCTGCAAAAAGCTGGTGCGGAAATATTTCATCTCCCCATGGTTGCGGGAGCGGTTGTTTTAACTTACAACCTGCAAGAAGTGTCGAACAGCCGTTCGTCCTTACGATTCAGCCCGGATGTAGTGGCCGATATTTTTCTTGGAAAGATAAAAAAATGGAATGATGGCAGGATTGCCCAGGATAATCCCGGTGTAAATCTTCCTGACAAAAAAATTGTTGTGGTCCATCGTTCAGATGGAAGCGGTACTACTTTTATTTTTGTTGATTATCTTTCGGAGATATCCGGCGCGTGGAAATCAAAAGTCGGAAAAGGGACTTCGGTTGATTGGCCGGTTGGTTTAGGCGGAAAAGGGAATGAAGGAGTGACGGGTTTGGTTAAACAAACACCCGGGAGCATAGGTTATGTGGAACTATCCTACGCGGTTAAAAACAAGCTCCCTTATGGCGATATTAAAAACATTGCTGGAAATTTTATTACCCCAAGTTTAGAGAGTACTACTAAAGCATTGGACGCGAAAGTTGACACAATGCCGTCTGATTTCAGGGTATCGCTGGTTAATCCTTCGGGAAAAGACGCTTATCCGATTGCCGGATTAACATGGATACTTGTTTATAAAAAACAAAATGATAAAGCAAAAGGCGAGAAAATAGTTAAATTTTTAAATTGGGCGGTAACAGACGGCCAGAAATACGCGGCGGACCTGTTGTATGCTCCATTACCAAATAGTCTTATAACAAAGATTCAGAATAAAATAAGTGAAATACAGGTAAAATAGGGAAATGCTTCCTCCTTGAAGCTTAAGGGCCGCGGTCCCGACGAGATCGGGATTGCGGCCCGATTCCCTTTCAGCAAAAACTTCACACAAAATTCACACTTCCTTCATAATTTCTTAACATACTTTTGTTAAACTCTAATCGTGAAAAGATCAAAATTGACTGATTTTATTTTTCAGAAGGTATCCGCGGTTTTTGCTTTGTCTGCGGTTGCCTTTGCCATTCTCATACTTTTTATAATAACAAAAGAGGCGTTTCCGGCAATTAAAAATTTTGGGTTCCCGTTTTTATTCAATACGCGGTGGGATCCGGTTAAAGAAAATTTTGGGGCGTTGACATTTATCTGGGGGACTATCGTCTCTTCTCTTTTAGCTCTAATAATTGCAGTTCCGATTTCTTTAGGAACCGCTATTTATCTTTCCGAACTCGCTCCCTCAAAAATAAGACAGCCTTTGAGTTTCTTGATTGAACTGTTAGCCGCGATACCGAGTGTGATCTATGGTTTATGGGGAATTTTTGTTCTGGTGCCGTTACTCAGGGAAACTATTCAACCGTTTTTCGCTAAATATTTTGGATTTTTGCCTTTTTTCCAGGGAGATATTTATGGTGTGGGGATGATGGCCGCGGGGATTATTTTAAGCATTATGATTATCCCTACCATAGCTTCGGTTTCAAGGGATATCTTTATGGCTGTGCCCCATTCACAGCGCGAGGCGGCATTGGCGCTTGGCGCGACACGATGGGAAACAATAAAATTGGCTGTTCTGAAATTTAGTAAGAACGGGGTTATGGGCGCGGTGATTTTAGGGTTAGGGCGGGCGCTCGGCGAGACAATGGCTGTGACTATGCTTATCGGAAACCGGCCGGAAATTTCTCTTTCCCTGTTCGCGCCGGCGGCTACAATGTCTTCAGTTATTGCCAATGAATTTACCGAGGCGACCAGCGATTTATATGTATCAACTCTAATGGAAATAGGGTTGATCCTTTTTGGATTGACGCTATTCTTAAATATAATAGCGAGATTTTTAGTCTGGTCTACAACAAATAAAGCAAGTTTCGGGAAATGAACCTCCCCCGTCCCCTCCTTAGCAAGGAGGGGATTAAGGGGTGGTAAAAGGTAACAGATGAATAATTATTTAAGAAGAAAAATAACAGATAAATTAATGAGGGCTCTTACAGTTTTCTGCGCAATATTTGTTTTATTGCCTTTGATCAGTATTTTTGTTTATGTTATTTCAAAAGGTATCACAAGCATAAATATTGATTTTTTCACACAGCTTCCAAAACCCGCTGGGGAACCAGGCGGTGGTATGGCAAACGCCATTATTGGAAGCCTGATCTTAACTGGTATGGCGTCTTTATGGGCGATACCTGCAGGTGTGCTAGGCGGGGTGTATCTTTCGGAATTCAGCACTAACAAATTGGGAACCTTGATCAGATTTTCAGCGGATGTGTTAAGCGGAGTGCCTTCTATTGTGATCGGGATTTTCGCTTATTCAGTCTGGGTTCGGCCGATGAAAAGTTTTTCAGCGTTAAGCGGAGCTTTCGCGCTTGGGATAATAATGATTCCCACTATAATGCGGACCACGGAAGAGGCGATACGGATGGTTCCCCATGATTTGCGTGAGGCGTCTCTGGCGCTTGGGATAAACCGGTTCAAAACCACTATTAGAATAATTTTGAAGACAGCAATGCCGGGTACAATTACAGGGGTAATGTTGTCTATCGCCCGGATCTTTGGCGAGACTGCGCCGCTTTTATTTACGGCTTTCGGAAACAGGTTCTGGCACCAGGGAATGACCCAGCCGATAGCCGCGCTTCCTTTACAAATATTTGTTTACGCGATCTCGCCTTTTGAGGACTGGCAGAGACAGGCATGGGCAGGGGCGTTGGTGCTTATTGGATTGACTTTCGTAATAAGTTTAACGAGCAGATTGGTAACGAAAAGGAAAATATGAAAAACACAATAATAACTAATAATTTGAATGCCTATTTTGGAAAAACACACGCGGTAAAAGATATAAATATGAAGATAGGGGAAAGAGTAGCCACCGCGATCATTGGCCCTTCAGGGTGCGGTAAATCGACTTTTATCCGGTGTTTAAACCGAATGCATGAAGTTATTCCCGGCACCAGTGTGCGTGGTGACGTTTTGCTTGATGGCAAAAATATTTATGACGGGGATGTCGATCCGATCGAGCTTCGGCAAAAAGTCGGGATGGTTTTTCAAAAACCGACGCCGTTTCCCACACTTTCTATCTACGAAAATGTTTCTGTCGGTTTGAAATTAAACGGCATTAATAAAAAATCTTATTTAGATGAAATTGTGGAGGAATCCTTGAAAAAAGCGGCGTTATGGGATGAAGTTAAAGATAAGCTAAAAGCTTCCGGCATGAGCCTTTCAGGTGGGCAGCAGCAAAGGCTTTGTATCGCGAGGGCCCTGGCGGTTAAGCCGGAGGTTATTCTGTTTGATGAACCGTGTTCGGCGCTGGATCCTATTTCTACTACAAAAATAGAAGAGCTGATCCAGCAGTTAAAACAAAATTATACTATTGTGATCGTTACTCATAATATGCAGCAGGCTGCACGTGTCTCAGATTGGACAGCATTTTTTCTACTGGGCGAATTGATTGAATTTGGAAAAACGCAGGAAATATTTACTAATCCTAAAGACAAAAGGACTGAGGCATATATTACGGGTCGATTTGGGTAATGTTAAGAATAACAAAAACTTCACACAAAATTCACAATCGCGCAAAACATATATGATATAATTTCGAGAATGAAAAAAATATTTTTATTGATCTGCATTATTTTTATTCTTTCCTGTAATTCTAATAGCCGTAAAAAAACCTTAGTTATTGCGGGATCGACCTCTGTCCAGCCTTTTGTTGAAGGTCTGGAAGAAATGTATATCCGCAAAAATAAAACAGCCGAGATTAATATTCAGGGAGGCGGATCCAGCGCTGGGATACAGTCCGCGATATCAGGAACAGCTAATATCGGGATGTCCTCAAGGCATTTAAGCCTGGATGAGGAAAAACAGTTAAAAATTATCCCGATAGCCTATGATGCCGTTGTTGTAATACTTAATCCGCGAAACAAAATAGATAATATTTCACTTGAAGATATCAGAAAAATTTTCAGCCGGAAGATCTTGAATTGGAAAGAGTTAGGTGGAGAGGATAAGGAAATAAACGCCATTACCCGTGAGGACGGTTCAGGTACCCGCGGCGCGTTCCAGGAATTGGTAATGAAAGAAACCCCAATTTCCAACGCTTGTATGGTTCAGGATTCCAATGGGTCGGTAAGGGAGATCGTAAAGGCGGATCCATGGTCGATCGCGTATATATCGTTAGGGCTTGTTGACAAAGATGTAAAGGCAGTTAAGATTGATGGAATTTTACCGGACCGGGCGGCGGTAAAAGAAAAGAAATATAATTTTATGCGGCCTTTTCTGTTTGTCCATACCGGTGAATTAGGAAAAGACGCCAAAGATTTTGTAGATTTTGTTCTATCAAACGAAGGACAGAATTTTTTGGAAAAAGAAGGATTGATTAAGGTAGGAACCACCCCTTAATCCCCTCCTTGGTAAGGAGGGGAAGGGGGAGGTAAATAAATATGAACAGAGAAAAATTAATAGAAAAAACATTCTTTTTGATTGCGTGTTCTGCCTTATTTTTACTGGCATTGATCACTGTTTTTATCTTTAAGGAAGGGATAGGCATATTTTTGAAAATAGGGTTCGCAAAATTTATTTTTTCGCCTGACTGGGCGCCGAGCCAAAAACAGTTCGGGTTGTTCAGCATGATCATGGGGTCAGTGTGGATTACAATAGGAGCTCTTATTATAGGCGTGCCGTTGAGCCTATCAGTCAGTATTTTTCTCGCGGAATTCTGCCCTAAAAAGATAGCAAGAATATTAAAACCCGCAATCGAACTTCTCGCGGGGATCCCGTCTGTAGTTTACGGGTTCATTGGTGTTGTGATCTTAGCGCCGTTGATCCGTGAATATTTAGGAGGCCCCGGCCTTTCGGTTTTAGCGGGGAGCATGGTTCTTGCTATAATGATCCTTCCCACGGTCATAAGTATTTCTCTGGATGCTTTACACGCGGTGCCAAAATCTTATCTTGAGGGTTCACTGGCATTGGGGGCGACAAGGTGGCAGTCGGTTTATATGGTTATTATTCCCGCGGCGAGATCGGGTATAATCGCGAGTGTTATTTTAGGGATGGGGCGCGCGGTAGGCGAAACTATGGCGGTAATTATGGTAAGCGGCAATGCCGTAAGGATCCCACATTCGATTCTTGAGCCTGTAAGGACCTTGACCTCTAATATCGCGCTGGAATTAGGTTATGCGACAGGTATGCATCGTGAAGCGCTGTTCGGAACAGGCATGGTTTTATTTGTGATAATTATGATATTGAATACAGCGGCTTATGTTTTTACAAAGAGGAAAGTCAGAAAATGAGTATTAATCAAAATATAATAGAAAAAATAGTGAAAATATTTTTATGGATATTTACTATTATTACAATTTTTATACTTTTTTATATTGTTGGTTTTATTCTAAAAAATGGTATCGGCGGTTTATCAAAAGAATTTTTTATGGAATTTCCGAAAAGTATGGGCAGGGAGGGCGGAATTTTCCCGATCATCATCGGGACAATATTGCTTACGCTCGCGGCGGTTTTCATTGCGGGGCCTTTGGGAATAGGAACAGCTGTTTACTTAACTGAATATACAAGGGAAAACAGGATTACACAGATGATCCGTTTTGGAGCGGATTGCCTCGCAGGTATTCCATCTATAGTGTTTGGATTGTTTGGTTTTGTGCTTTTTGTTATTAAATTAAAAATGGGCTGGTCAATTATTTCAGGCGGCCTGACACTTTCGATCATGATCCTGCCGACTATAATAAGGACCAGTGAGGAGGCGATCAAGGCGGTTCCAAAACCCCTGCGTGAGGTAAGTTATTCGCTCGGCGGGACTAAATGGCAGACAATAGTTTTCATTGTAATTCCTCAGGCACTTCCGGGAATTTTGACAGGAATAATATTAAGTATCGGCCGGTGTGTGGGGGAGACAGCCGCGGTAATATTCACTGCTGGTTCATCTCTTCGCCTGCCGAATTCCCTGTTTGATTCAGTGAGGACCATGTCGGTACATTTTTATATTCTTTCAAGGGAAGGTATTTCTTTAAAGAATGCCTATGCTACGGCCAGCGTTTTGATCATTTCCATAGGAATGATCAATTTTTTATCGTACTGGATCATGCACCGTTTTATCAGAAGGATAGAAGGAAAATGAATAAAATTTTATTAAAAGATCTATCTTTTTATTTTGAAGGCAAGAAAGTTTTAAATTCAGTAAATCTTGAAGTTTTAAAAAATGAGATCCTTGCCATAATCGGGCCCGCTGGAAGCGGCAAGACAACGCTTTTAAGATTGATAAACAGATTAGAAGATGCTACTTATAATACGAAAAAAGAAGGCGATATTTTTGTCGATGACAAAGATATATATTCGGTTGATATAAATGTTCCTGAGTTAAGGCGCCGCATAGGGATGGTTTTTGCCCAGCCTGTTCCATTGCCAAGGTCAATTTATGAAAATATTATTTATGGGCCCAGGCTGGCCGGGATAATTTATAAAAAGAAATTAGATGAGTTAGTGGAACATAGTTTGCGGCAGGCATTTTTGTGGGATGAGGTTAAGGACCGGCTTAATCAGTCGGCATTATCTTTATCAGGCGGGCAAAAGCAGAGGTTATGTATAGCAAGGACTCTTGCTTTACAGCCGGAGGTTATTCTTCTGGACGAACCATGTTCAAGCCTTGATCCGATCTCCACGGCCAAGATCGAAGAAGCAATGCTCAGATTAAAGGAAAAATATACAATAATTATAGTTACAAATAATACAAAGCAGGCCGCTCGCGTGGCCGATAAGGTAGCTTTTCTTTTGATGGGCGAGCTGATCGAGTATGGCCAAAGCCGGCAGGTTTTTACGATACCTGTGGATAAAAGGACGGATGACTATATTACGGGAAGGTTTGGGTAAAATGTATGGGCAGATCCATGTGTCTGCCCATAATAGGTGAACCTGTGCGTATGGCACAGGGCGAACACATGGGTTCGCCCCTACGAGGAAATATTATGGACATTAGAATGCAAATAAAAGATTTATCTCTCTGGTATGGCCAGTTCCATGCCTTGAAGAATATTAATATGGAGATCGCTGAGAACCGTATCACAGCCTTGATAGGGCCTTCGGGTTGCGGGAAATCCACACTTTTACGAACATTAAACAGGATGAACGATATTATTGACGGGGTTAAAATTTCAGGGCGGATCTTTTTAGATAATAAAGATATTTATCAGGAGAATATCGGTTTAACGGAATTGCGTAAAAAAATTGGTATGGTTTTTCAACATCCTAATCCGTTCCCGTTAAGTATTTATGAAAATCTGACATATGGGTTAAGGATCCATAATATTGGAGAAAAGTCTATCTGGGATGAAAAAATTGAAAAATGTTTAAGAGACGCGTGGCTTTGGGATGATGTAAAAGATAAACTTCATAGCTCGGCTTTGGACCTGTCACTGGATCAAAAACAAAAATTGTGTATAGCGAGGCTTATTATTATCGAGCCTGAAGTGATCTTAATGGATGAACCCTGTTCGACATTGGACCCGATAGCTACTATGAAAATTGAAGAATTAATGAATACCCTTAAAAAGGATTATACTATTGTAATTGTTACTCACAATATGCAGCAGGCCGCGAGGGTTTCGGATTATTCCGGATTTTTGCTTTTAGGAGAGCTTATTGAGTTTGACGATACAAATAATATTTTTACAGCTCCGAGGGACAAAAGGACGGAGGATTATATAACAGGAAGGTTTGGATAAAAATGTAGGGGTTCGATTTATCGAACCCAGGAAAGGGCTTGATAAATCAAGCCCCTACAATTAATATAAAGGAGAGGCAACCATGGAACGTTATTTTGAAGAAGAACTTAAGGAATTGAAAGAGAAAATTCTGTATATGGGTGATATTGCAGGAACCATGATCGATCTTGCTATAGCTTCGCTTAAAAAGAAAAAGGATGATTTTATTGATTCCATATATCAGAAAGAAAAAGAGGTTAATAAACTTCATATAGAAATAGATGAAATGTGCCTCCGCATAATCGCGTTAAGGCAGCCGATCGCTATTGACCTTCGGTTTATTATGGCCGCTGTGAAGATCAACAGCGACCTTGAGCGTATCGGGGACCAGGCTGTTAATATAGCTGAAAATAGTTCCAAACTGCATGAAATTTCCGACTTGAAATCCATGCCGGATCTGGACAATATGGCAAATATTTCACAAAAGATGCTGCAGGACAGCCTTAAGGCGTTTATAAACCGGGATGTAGAGCTTGCAAGGACAGTTGTTCTTACAGATGATAAGGTGGATGACTTAAAGTCCAAGATCTTTAACGATTTAAAAGATGTAATGAGAAATGATACCTCTAAGGTTTTATCCTCGCTTGATTTTATTCTTATTGCCCGTAACCTGGAGCGTATCGCCGACCATGCCACTAACATCGCGGAAGACGTGATTTTTATGGTTTTAGGGAAAGATATCCGGCATCATATGGAGAAACAACAATAGATTTAAACTAAACTTGAGGGAAGAATATTTCCATTTGACATTTTTCACAAATGAATTTTAGAAGATATTTCCGCCCGTCTTCGCCGATAAGATATAGATCGGAAGGATCTTTCCCGCATAGATCCAAATCCTTTTTAACGCAATATTTTGTGACCATTACCATGCGCCCGTTCATATCAAGTCCTGATTCCGCGGCGGGTTCTAAAACTTTCGCGCCGTGCCGGTTGTAAAAGGCTTCCGCCTTTTTATTCAGGACATTTCCGAGGTAATTAATATTTTTTTCGGGGTAGGGGATATCATTTACCAGAATTTTTCCTGTCTGTTTCGGCCTGTTTTTTTCACGGGCTTCCAATAAATTCATTATTGTTTCCCGCCTTAATTGATTCAGCAGAGAGAGGGGGATGAAGTAAGTTTCTTTTAAGTCTATCGATATGTTTTCACAGGAAAATATTGTGTCATTTAATTTTAGAAGCTGATTTTTTATAGCTGATCCTGCCATTTCTTTTTTTTCAGCTTTTATTTTTTGAGCCGGGATGGAAACTGTTCCGGTAATCCCGTCCTCATCTAAAGCGTTTAGTTTAAAACCATCAGGGGTTTCTTCCAGCGTGAAAAATATGGAAATTTTTCGTTTATAAGGCGCTCTTTCAAGCGTTTTTATGAACATCCGGTCGTAATTTCTGTAAATGACAAGCCCTTCTTTAATATCATACATTTTATCAGGATAGATCTTTTCCTGTTCTATTTTGTTAATATTAGTACCTTTGAGGTTTTGATCCGCGTCAAAAAAACATATCCCGTCGCCGTTCACGAGGCCGTGCTCTTTTGATATCGTAAATAAGTAATTATGGACTTTTTCAACAGTTCCTATCTTTTCACCGATAGATTTCGGGGTGTAGATCGAAGCCATTTCTTTTTTGCTGCCATCCATGCCGTAATTTGTGTATCCGCGGTTAAATGTTTTGAAAGGATCCGGCGTGAAATCAAATGAAGTTTTTCCCGATGAACTTTTCAGGATATTTTTTCCGTCGATTATCTCATCAAGTTTTTTACGGTAGAAGCTTGTTATATTTACCACATAGGGCAGGTCTTTTAACCGGCCCTCTATTTTAAAAGATGTAACTCCTGCATCGATCAAATCCCTTAGGTATTCGGAGCGGTTCATATCCTTAAGGGAGAGAATATGCCGGCCATTTATTATAGTTTTGCCGTTTTTATCGCAAAGAGAATATTTCTGGCGGCAAGGTTGGGCGCAGCATCCGCGGTTAGCGCTTCTGCCTCCGATCGCGTGGCTTAAATAGCATTGTCCGCTGTAACTTACGCAAAGCGACCCGTGGATAAAGCATTCAAGCTCTATTGTTGTTTTATCGCGGATCTTTTTTATTTCCTCAAGGGCCATTTCTCTCGGAAGAATAACACGCTTAAAACCCGCTTTTTCAAGAAATAATATTTTTTCAAGAGAATCATTATTCATCTGGGTGCTTGCTATAAGCGGAATTGGCGGGAGTTCCAGTTCGAGAAGTCCCATATCCTGAATTATCAGGCCATCAGCATTTATTGAATATAAGTCATTAATAAGTTTTTGAGCTTCAGGCAGTTCATCATCCCGTAAAATCGTATTTAAGGCGATGTATACACGGGAATAAAATTTATGGGCGTGGAGTATAAGTTTTTCAATATCAGGAAGGCTGTTTCCCGCGTTCTCTCTTGCGCCGAATTTTCCGGCAGAGATGTATACCGCGTCCGCGCCGCAATTAATAGCGGCAACACCAGTTTCCGCGTTTTTTGCCGGCGCGAGAAGTTCAATTTTCATTACTTTTTAATCGATCCGATACCGGATTCTATATTTAAATGATATGGTGTTTTTGCCCATTCTCTATAAGACAAAAATTGAGGGCCCCATTTAGAGATCTCGGAAAATTTATGGGAAAATTTATTAACTTTTTGGAGGCCTAAACGTCCAAAATAAAAATGATTATCTTTCTTCTGGTCCAAGCCCGCGTAGAGTTCGTAATCTCCCACGAGTTCAGGCTCGTTTCCGCTAAAGTCATAGGAAACTCCGGTTAAAAATCCGACTTGTTTTTTAACGTCGTCTTTCCCATCGCTGTAATTTATACCGATTCTTGGACGAAATCCATAAATCCCGTTTACTGTGCCGATCCCGTAATTTAAAACTACTGATGAAACGCTGGATTCCTTTATTTCATTATTAAATAGAATTCCAGCCCCGCCCAATTCTCCGACATAGAGATAATAATCCAGATCCGAGCTTGCGCCGTAACCATACCATAATGACCAGCTGAATTCTTTCGCCGGGTTTGGTGTTTGCGGATCTTCCTCAATTGAGGATTGAGAAGAAAAAATCGGGATACCAAAAGACGCTCCCCAGATTTTTTCGCCTTTATCCAGTCTTTTAACTGTCGGTAAAGTATGGTTAAAACATCCGGTAAAAAAAAGCAATCCCAAAATAGAGAGTAAGAAGCTTTTGCCTGAAAAATTCATTTTATCTCCAATAAATTTTAATATATGTTATTTTATAATAAGTTCGGCAATATTGCAATGTGTTATTAAATTATTTTTTGAATATGTTAATCATCAACCCTGATAGTTTTCATGATCCTCTGAGCGCAGGCAGAAATGGGGTAACACAAATTTGATGATTCTTTGTCGAGAATTGCGGGTTTATGAATCATTAAGGTTTTATACATTTCATCCGTATGAGGGATGGAACCGAAGTAATAGATGGATTTATTTAAATGTTTATTGATCGTTTCCTGTATTTTTTGATAAGCAAGCACCGCGGTTTCTTCTTTTTCCGTTCCGTAGATAACCAGTCCGATCTTTTGATTTGAGAATTTGTGAAAAATATTTTTTATCAGGGTATAAGTGGAAATAATTTCATCACGTGTTATGGAAGTGAGAATTATTATATTTTCCAATGGAGTGAAGAATTTGTTTTCATTCAGTTCTTTTAACAGCCAGTCATGGCAGGAAGAGATAATAATTAATTCCGTGGATCTTGAAAATTCAGGATTACTTTTTTGCGGATGGAAATATTCGTTGAATCTTTTCCAGTTGGAAAAACTCTTGTCTTTGGAGCTTAATGAAATAAGGTTAAATGAGTAATCGGGGTCAAAAAATACCTGATGGCTTAAAAAACCGTTTTGCCTGCCCGGAAATAAACTATTATAAAACGAATTAATTAATGGTTTTGTTTCAAGATTAGCAAGTAAAGATGACGGGGTATGATCCAGGCACTCCGCGTCCAAAAGAAGGATCTTATGCCTGAGTTTTGCGAGTTCAATTGTAAGATAACTTGTAAAGAATGAACGGGTAAGGTTATTAGCCATACCGGTTATAAAAATATTATTTAAAACGCTATTTTCCTTCTGGGAAAATGAAGGAAAATTTTTTGTTTGGAAGACATTGGACACTTCGGCTAATCCTCTTCCAAGCTTTCTATTCCCTTTTATATCATTGACAGGAGTTTCTTTTAACATATTGTTAATAAAACTGAAAGGTTTATTTTCTTGTTGAGATCGAATTGGAAACAGGGGCATTCGCGTTTATTACTTCTGCTGGATGCATTCTGTTATTGGCCTCTCCCATAACCGGAATTTTTTCTTTTTTAAAATCCTCTGATAAAAAATCAGATAAAGCCGGTTTAGTTTCTTTTTGTTCTTCTGACACAGGTATTTCTTTGTAATAATTCAGGTATTTAAATTCTTCAAGCTTGACAATCTCTTCCGCCAGATTACTATAATCATAATGGCCGCTGGAGTGCCTGTCGTATTTATTTACCGGAACGCCGTAGCTCGCGGCTTCCTTTAATTTTACATTTATATGAATTATTGTTTTAAGCGTGTTTTCTTTGAAATATTTTTGTATTTCCGCTAAAACTTCAGTTGAAAATTTGGTCCTTTTATCAAAAATGGTGGGAAGAGCTCTGATAAAAATTTGATGATTTAATGTTTCTTTAAAAAGTTCGATAGTCTCAACAAGTTTCCCAAGACCATGCAGAGAAAAAAAGCTTGCTTCAATGGGAACGATTACTTCCCGGCTTGCGCGAAGGGCGTTAAAGGTAAGGATACCGATGTTAGGAGGACAGTCAATAATGATATAATCATAAGATTTCTTCATTGAATTAATTTTCATGATCAGTTTATTATCCCGGCCGGGAATCCCGCTTAAAACCTGTTCAACCGCGCTTAATGTGATATTTGACGGTGCGATATCCAGATTTTCATTTATAGGAATTATTATATCATCCAGCGAGACGGGGTTGCGGCGGTCACTGACCAGAAGGTCAAACATGGTTTTTTTAAGTTCTTCCGTGCGAATATTCAAGCCGATGGACGCGTGTCCCTGCGGGTCCATATCGATAAGAAGGACTTTCCTGCTTTCCTCAGAAAGGCTGGCAGACAGGTTTATTGCCGTAGTCGTTTTTCCGCATCCGCCTTTTTGATTCGCAATGGCAATTATCCTCATAATTTGTTATTATAAAACTAAATTAAAATAATGCAAACAAAATTTTTAGAAATTTTAATTAAAAAACATATCGAACCTGTGAGTTATTTTTCAGTATTTCTTCATGCTGCTGCTTAATGGCTTTTTTTTCTTCTT
Source organism: bacterium (assembly GCA_028719205.1). Lineage (GTDB taxonomy): Bacteria > JACRDZ01 > JAQUKH01 > JAQUKH01 > JAQUKH01 > JAQUKH01. The sequence goes on along the minus strand of JAQUKH010000004.1, from coordinate 48,698 downwards.
CCGGTTCCGGCAAATTTAAACTTTTTCTTAATTGTTCAATATCATATTGTGACTCAGGAGAAATAACTTTTCCTTTAGGTTGTGTTCCTGGGGCAGTTATATTTTCTACTTTGCTTTGAGGAGTTATTACTTTTTCTAATGCGGCAGTATTGTACGATTTTTCCGTTATCTCTTTTTTTTCAAAAATACTAATTGTTAAACCAATAATAATAAAAATAATTATGGTGATAGTGGCATAATACCAGAGTTCTTCATTTTGATTTTTTTTATTTACCATTTTATACTCCTTCTTCATGCCAATTCCAGATACAGGGCGGGGAAAACGAAATAAAATTAGGTGGAGAAAAGAGGCTGAAATTATTATCGTAATTATAGAATCTATCTCTAAATCCCCGGTAATCAGACCCGCTTATCATTTTGAAATATACGCACAGGTTACTTGCCATTGAACCGTTTATTACCAATGTTCCTTTTTTGGGAGTAGTACCCCAGTCTAAGGGAAAAAAGACCTGATTACCCGCATAAAGCGCCGCGGAAATTATCAAATCGCCTTTTACCCCATCCGTCATAGGATTACTTGGGGTTCCCTGGCCCTGCGCGTTTATAAAATCAAGTGTTGAATTAATATTGTTAGGTATAAAAATATCACTTTTAGCCATTAGTCCCATTATATGAGGTTCATTTAAGAACGGTGGAAGAGTGGAATAGAGTATATTTCCCGTAATGTAAATATTATTTGTCGCGGCTACTGTTATTTGTCCCTGGAGAGTGCCCTGAACAAAACAATCGGTGTCGGAATAAATGGTTTTCTGGCTAAGTTCATTAAGATATGTTTTTACGCCATTCGCAATGACAAAACCTCCTAATCCGGGGGAATCTTCCTGAAAAAATTCCAATGTCAAATCGCCCGTAGAATGGATACCGCCGGAAATAGCTTTATACCGGGACTGATTAAAATCATTCGCTATGGGATTTACCGGTGCCTGGCCGTCAAGCGGCGGAATGTCCACAACTCCATTGGCAGGATTGATATCGTCAAAAATACCATACCCGCCGGTAACTACTGTTCCATTAGCTCCGGCAGTTAAAATTGTTCCGGTAATGGTATCTTTTCGGAATTTTTCTGTTACTGTTACCTTATTATGGAAACGTGCGGGCTTATCAATAAAAATCATATTTCCATTTACATGCATTGGCCCATAAACATTGTAGGAACTTCCCACATTCTGGTCATCATTACCGATAAAAAGGAAGATATTGCTCATTGATGATTGCTGTACGGCCGCCGCGGTGGCAACAATTTTTCTTTGAATAGTTTTATTCCCGAGATAATAGGTTCCGACAGAAGTTATGGTATAAAGATCCTGGCCGCCGATATCATTGATATTTTGCACCTCAACACGGACATGGCCCTGGGTGCTGTCTATAGCATGATCAAATCCCAGATGAAATTGGCCGTCAACTGCAGGGGCTTTGCTGTTCAGCCAATTGGCCCCGCGTTCTAAAATATACCATCGGGCTTCTTCTATTCCTGCCTCCGCGTAAAATAATGCCCTTTCTTTTTGCTTAGATTGTTCGGTTTGCTGGTATTGAATGTTTCCCGTTCTCAATAAAAGTAATCCAAAGATCGTGAGGATCCCGGCGATACTTAAGACCATGATCAACGCGATCCCGTTCTCTTTATTTTTATTTATCATGATCATACGCCTCCCTGCGATAATATCCTGGGATAAACTTTTGAATCTAAATATTCAAGAATTCCATCACGGGATACGGCAATTATTATTTCTATGCTTCGGACATTTCCGATATTAGCGTTAATATTAACTGTTCTTTCCGAGTTATCCCGGCAAATAATACTTAAGCCTACTACATCGTTGGCAAGAAGAACTTTAGTGGTTCCGCGTGATAGATTTTCTTTAATTAATTTCCCGTCAAGAATACGGTATCTTATCTTATTACCTATACCGATCCCGTGATCCGGATCTTCGCCGTCAAAGCCATCATTGTCGTTATCGGTTGCGTCAACAACCTTATCTTCATTTAATTTGCCGTCATTATCATCATCAATAACATTGGATGTATAGGGAACTCCAGCGGCTAATCCTTCAACCTGCCCCCTGTCTAAAACATTAAAATCATTAAATGTTATTGAATCATTGGCATCAAGGTCAATGTCATCACAATCAATCCGGCCGTCATTATCATCATCGAGATTTCCGTCATTACTTTCGTCAACATCAGGTGTATTAGGATTATCCTTGTCGCCTATAGGATCTTCATTGCAATAACCGTCACCGTCATTATCATCATCTGCTGTCCCGGTATTTGTTATATTAATATCGTTATTTCTGCCGCTGCCCATATTGCGGGTCAAGGGCGTAAATTCATTATTAACCAGAAGGGTCATTTCCCTGAGGTCCTTACACATTAGATCCATTGCCAGTTTTAACTCGCCTTGGAGGGTTTGTTTTATTTCTGTTTTTCTTTTTATTTTAAAAAAATATTGGAACATTCCCGTCGCCATAGCAAGAACAACTGACAATATGCCAATAGCGACCATTAATTCCGTAAGCGAAATTCCTCTTTCCCTGCCTTGTGGCTTCATAATTAAGGCCCTTCTTTAATTGTTATATCGTCAATATTCCATCCGCTATAGTTTCTGCTTCCGTTACTTTTTTGTTCAAATCTTATTTGAACCGCGGATTTATTATCCGCCCATGAGGAAATATCAATTGTTTGTTTAACCCAGGAACTGTCAAGTGTTTCGCTTCCGGTGCTGTTGGCAAATATTCTTTGATAACCTCCGCCGTTATTTATTGAAATATAAGCTTTATCTTGTCCCCTGTCATCTACATTCAGCCAGCGGTAGAATGTCAAATAAATGTTTGTATGTCCCGAACAGTTAATAACCGGGGATACCAGATAATTTTCAGAATTGGGTTCATAGTCTCCATTTCCTGTCAAATCATTTCCATAACAGTTTGTTCCTGAATGGGCGTTGGTAGGATCCGGATTACCACGGTATGTCCCTCCTTTTCCCTGGGGATAGCCGACCTGCCAGTCATCTACGCTGAGCATACCGACTTTATAATGGCTCCAGCTGCCTGTATAATTGCCCGCGATTCCCCCGTCAAAATCATCAAAAAATATGAAAGGAGGGGGGCCGATAGTAAAATTGTAAGGAGTAACCGGTGAAGATGTAAAATTTCCATCAACGCTTACTTTATCGAAATACGAAACATTTCCGGCAGAATCAAAGGCCTTAAAATAATACTGGAGCATTCCTTCCGCGTAACTTGGCGGGATAGTTATATAGGTGGTATCTATGGTAGTTGTGAATTCGCCGTCTTTATTTGTTATGTTCCAGCTTTGGAATGTCATTAAGTTATTATACCAGCCGCTCCATACTCCACCGGCAATTTTATTTTGATAATACAGATATACCCTGTTTTGGGGCAGAAAAACATTATCTTTTGCCCGTACGCGGATAGTCACAGGGGTACTTACAACCTGTCCATCCGGGGGCGGGTTGTGGTCATTGTGCCAGAAAACAGGCGGCAAGGTGTCCGGCGTGGAAATTTCCCAGGTATAAGAAGATGCCAGGTTAAGTCCATCAATATCAATGGCAGTATTATATATCGTGATGGTATAGAGTTCGTTGTTATTAAAAATATTAGCCTGATTATTATTAAAAGTAATACTTTTATTTATGGAGGACCAGACAGTACTTTGGGATAAAAGCAACGATGTAATATTACCGCTTATGCTTCCAATAACAGAAAGGCTGTCCTTTATCGATTGTTCATTCATTTCTTTGCTGAAATATACTGTTAATTTAGGATCTAACCCAACATTCATTGTGCCATTTGCAGGGTAGACTGAGGTTATTGTCGGATGAGTTGTAATTTTAAAATACCATTTCGCCTGATTGGCGGAATTGGGATGTTCCCACACTCCATTTAAAACATCACCAACTGTCCCATTACCGTTAATGTCTACCATATAAGTTGTTTCAGCAATATTATCAGCGCTATCATCTTTGTCGTTATCAGGCCCTCCGATTCCGGTATTGTCGGTAAAATCCACGCCATTATCCTTTAAGTCCAGAGTTACCTCGTAAACATAATCCAAATTCAGATCGGAAGCCGGGGTAAATGACACCTGTCCATTGGAATAGACAGCACTGACAGGGTTCCCTCCCAATGTTAAAACAACAGAAGAGGGATCTATTCCCGAAGCGCCTTCAGTAGCGCAAGTACAGCTATCTGAAACATGGGGATGGTCCTCTGCGGTAGCGGAGATAGTTGGCCGTAATTCTGTGAGAATTGCAGGCGCAGCCGGGTCAGTTGATATTTGCCCTGTAACTGTGTTAACAGGGGTTTTCATCGCTATCACAGGTTTTACATTATCCGGAGCCGTAGGCCCCGTAATAGTAAAATTAGTCGAGGCTGTGGTAGTATTTTTCGCGATATCGGATATCGTTAAATTAAGAATATAATCTCCGTCTGTTAAATCTGCACTTGGGGTATACTTTACTTTTAGTTCATATTCATTTAAGCCGGCATCCTGAGCTTGTGTGATTTTGCTGACATTTGCCAATTCTTCGCCTGACAGCGGGGTTCCATTTATTGTGATTATTAAAGAATCCGGATCCAGAAGGCTTGGTTTGGGGACACTAGGCCCGACGAAACTGGGATTTCCTTCATCTTTAAATATTACGGAAATTAATGGCCTTCTATTACCTGATGAACTGCCTGTTGCAGGAATCAGATTAGTGTAAGTGGGATTGTAGGTATCGATCAGGATCCCGCTTTTTTCTATACCCCATAATCCAACCGGTTGTCCGGGCATATTTCTGCCCATTACGGTTATTGTGGCATCGCCTTCAATCGTATCTCCGGGATTATGGGCCGGATTACCGTCATCCACGACAGTAAAGATTCCTCTCCACTCATTAGGTGTTCCGGTCGGAGCGAATCCCCCTGACACGTAAATATTCCCGCTATTTGTTCCGTCAGGAAAAAGCACGGTTACGTTTATAGGTTGTCCTGAAGCGGCCGCGGGATCCAGAGCCTCTGAGGCAAGGACCGTTATGGTTACATTACCTTCATGGGTAATTTCAGGATTAGCTGTAATTTTAAACTGCGGTAAATTAGTATGCCCGCCGCTGGAAATAATACTTTCCAGGGTAACATCATCTATTCTTTTAGGTGATTTTATATCTGATATTACCACATGGAGTTTCATAATATTAGTTTCATTGTCGGTTTGAATGAGTTCAGTTCGATCGCCGTCATTATCCTTATCCGCCCAGTCCTGGTCAACAAAATCCACACTGATTTGCCGGTTAAAATCAGTTCCCGGTATAGGGTCGATCTTGCCGTCATCTATGCTCCCATCAATAGATTTTAGTTTTTCAAAATCGATATATTTATATTCTTCCATTGTTTTTCGCGCGAGAACCTGGGCTTGGTTTTTTATCTTATTTTTTTGTGTCATTCGCATCGTGTTAATATAGATGGTTTCCAAACCTAAAAGCAATGTAATTAATACTGACATTGCAAGAAGGAGCTCTATTAAACTAAATCCATTTTTCTCTGCAGGGGGAGAGTTTCTATTTTTCACTAATAATCCCTCTTATTCTAAGATATACCAAAAATTTAGATGTGTTTAACTTAAAATCGTAATTATTAATTAGCATAGTGGCATTCATCCCCTTAGAATCGGCTTATTTATTAAATACTTTATTATTAAAAATGAAATGCCGATACTGTAGAAAGCAGATTTTGACGGCTGATATTTTTTGGTATATAGTAAAGACGGATAAACTTGAGTTAAGGGGATAATAATTATTAAATGGTGGTAAAAATGAATAAAATAAAAACATGTGAAGGTTTTACGCTTGTTGAGATCATGGTGGCTATGTTAATACTTGCCATTGGAATGATCACTTTAATTTCCCTCCTGAATTATGGATTTCTCGGTACTAAAAAAGCGGAAAATAAAATGGGTGTACTTAATTTTGCCCGGCAGAAACTGGAAGAGATCGAAGATATGAATTTTTATTATATCGGTGCCGGCAATCCTGGATATAAAGACTTAAATCTAAATAAAATTAAAGATCCAACAGAAAGTGATCTTACCGGGACTACTCACATTGGAAATGTTGATGTCAGCTGGGCGGTTGAAGTTCAATCGATAGACGATTCGACAGACGGATTGGGTGCTTATGACACATTTGGAGATACTACAGATTATAAAAAAATGATCATTAGTTTAAATTGGAGTGACCAGAGAGGGGCCGCGCAGAGCCAGGTTTTACAAACTTTTGTGGGGCCAAGATTACTTGCCGGTAGTGATAACATAGGCCCGTCTTTTATTTGTACGGTGACACCTAGTATTGCGGGCGTGGGAACGGTTACAATAAATGTCAGCGCGAGCGAGAAATTAGGGGGTGTTCCTATATTAAGTTTTATACCGGCATACGGGACGGCATATCAGGGTTCCGCGATAACAGTTATTCTGGTGGAGGCCGCTGATTATAATGAGTCAATTAATAATTTTACATATCAAAATGCTTCTCCTGTTACTATTTCACAGGGTAATTCGACCGATCCCACAGACGGCCCGACTCCTGATGGGACCGCGCTGATAAATGTATCAGGGGTTGACGATACCGGTAATCCGGGTTCGGGAACAGGTTCTTTTGTTATTGACACAACACCTCCGCAGGTAATTCCTCCGCCGGTTGTTGTTACAAGCACACCTGTTGAAGCGGGTAATGCCGCGATGATACAGGTAGTAATGGCGGATAGTTTAAGCGTGGTTGGCCCTCTGCTTTGGTATCAATCCGGTACCAGCAGTTATAGTTCTACGTCACTGACAATGGTCAGCGGGAGCGTAATGAATGGCACGTGGTCAGGAACTGTTCCCGCAAGCTATGTTTTGGATAGAGACCCGCTTAGTTTGACGAATGATATCGAATATTATTTTGAGGCGCGGGACGGAGCGGGTAATTCGGGGACAAGCCCTCATTACTACTTTGGTGTTAAGGATACTGTTCCGCCGGTTATAACTACTGTACCGGTTTTATCAGCCATAGAATCCACCTCTGTAACTTTAACTGCCGCGATAACTGATTTTATGGGTGTAAATTCTTCTACGGTTGGGCCTTACATTGGTTATCAGGATGTAGACAGCACTTATAGCACTACAGCCAAAATGACACTGGTTTCAGGGAATAATAATAACGGTAACTGGCAAGCTGTAATACCGTCAGATGTTGTAAGAGACTGGAGTGGTGACAACGGTTATGATGTAATTTATTACTTTGCCGCATGGGATTCAGCTAATAATTTAGTTACCTCCCCCGCGAACGCGTTAAGCGGTAATTTTTACCAGATAACAGTAGTCGGTTCAGATACTACACCGCCGACTTTATCAAATCTTAAACCGGTCAACGGCTCGACCGGCATGCCATTGGATACAACTGTAAGCGGAGTATTCAGTGAGCCTATGATAGAATCTACGGTTGTTAGTTCAGGCAATATCAGCCTTCTTAAGGGGGGTATTACAGTTGTTCCTGCAACTATTACATACAATCCGGCAAACTATACTTTTACGCTTACACCGACAAGCAGTCTGAGTTATCAGACAACCTATACGGCTGTTGTAACAACAGGGGTTAAGGATCTAGCCGGAAATTCGATGGCCGCCCAGCAGTCGTGGACATTTACTACAATTGGATCTCCAACAACCCAATTTTATTTTCATATGGAGACTTCGCCTGTAAATAGCAGTTATAAAAGTCTTACGACTTCCGGTCCGGATAAAGCTTCTGTTCAGGAAATTACTCAGGTTGTGGGAGCCGGAGGGGATTTTATTTTTGGAAATTGGGTGTCGGATACTACATTTGTAAATCCTTCAGGTAATTGGACTTTTACTGTGTGGGCTACCAGTAATCATAATCAAATTCAAGGCAGTTTTTATGTCAGGCTCTATTATTATTCTTCAGGTATATTATTCAGGGATACATCTGTTGATAATGAAAATATTAAAGATTTTTGGGGGACGTATCATGCTTACACCTGGACGGAAAATATCAGCTCAAGCGCTATAAATGACAGGTTAATAGCCAGAATAGTTTTTAAAGCCACTACGGGAAAAAGCGGCAAGAATGTGACGGTTGGTTATGATAATTCATCACAAAATTCGGGTGTTTTTATAACATTTAGCCCGTAATTCAGGAAGGGATAAACAGCAATGGGCAGTAAAATGGAACAAAAAGGTTTTACACTTATTGAAATGATGATCGCGATGTTTATCTTTGCGATAATTATCGTAGGTATTTATACCGTTTTTATTCAGGCCAATAAAGCGTTTCAATCAGGAAGAAAACAGGTTCTTGAAAGCCAAAATGCCAGGATCGCGATAGAGGTTCTGGCGAGAGAGATCCGGCAGGCAACAGCTTTTTCGGCTGGGTTTGACAGTTTAACGGTTCGGGATACAGGAGGGAACTATATTTCTTATTATTTAGATGGACCAGTGGAAAATCAGAAATTACACCGTGAGGTGAAAGACGCGTCTGGTGTTTTTGTCAAAGATGAAATCAAGGCTAGATATATAAAGTCGCTAACCTTTGATTATTTTGGGAACGATTATGCCCTGGATACTAATGGAGATGGAGTTATCAGCGCGTCTGAAATTGCGGTTTTAGGCGGAAGTTCTACGGCTATTGATACACAGACAGAAAGGGGTAAAGTTACTCTGATAAATATAATTGTTGAGGTTGATACTGACAGGTATGATTATAATAGTGACGGTGTTATTGATTTTGACGGGCCTAAAAATACTATTGTTGAAACGAGTGTGCAATTGAGAAATCTTAAATTATTTTAAAATGTAGGGGCGAACGGCGTTCGCCCATGCGGAGGCATGATCATGAAATCCGTTATTTCCGCAAAAAAATATAATAAAAACCAGAAAGGTATTGCCCTTGTTATAGCAATGCTTTTTCTTGCCGTTATCGCGATTTTTGTTACTGTGTTTTTGTATATGGCGCAGAACGAGACACAATTGTCGGTAATTGAAGATAAAACAGAAAAGGCGTTTTATTCCGCTAATGCCGGTATTCACGAAGCAACCTTTAAACTTTCTCAAAATGAGAATTATGGGACAACAAACCCTTCAGGGGATTTTTCCACAGTACTTAGTAATATTCCTTTTGATTCCGGGGTTTATTCAGTAAGGGTAAGAAATACGATCAGTTCGAATAAATTTATCACTATTGATTCTCAGGGAACGCATGATGACAGGAGCCGCCGTATAGAACTTGTTTTAAAAAAGACAACGGTGGAAGATCCCGATATCCATTTCAAACATGCCGTATTTTCTGATGGTGACCTTACTTTACATGGAGGAATTACAGTAACCGGAGACTTATACGCGAATGGAGACCTAAATCAGAATGGAGCTTCTGCTAATCTTACCGGAGCTGTAACAGCTCATGGAAATGCTTCTACCTCCGGGACTGTTAACGGTGCCATAACCTCGGGTGCCGCTAAATTACCGCCTATTTCCTTTAATTTTGACCTGTATGAATCTGTAGCGGCAAATGGCGGGGTAAAACCAGGTACTACTCCTCCAGAATATTTGTATAGCACCGGCGCGATTTTTGATAATTATAGCTCCCTGATGGCTTATTTAAATGCTCATGATGCTTCAAATCCGGCAGGATTGGTCTATTACAATGGAGATCTTAATATAAGCAGTGATGTTTATATAAATGGGACACTAGTAGTCAATGGCAATTTTTCTCTTAGCGGTGCGACACTTACACATGCAAGGGATGACGCGGATCCTGACGGGAATCCGGCTACTAATTCCAATCCCGGTGTGGATTGTCCCGACGGCGTAGGTAATCCTTTTACCGTCGCGGCGACCGGAAATATTACTCTCAGCGGAAAATCTGAATCGACAGACGGGGTTCTTTTTACGAACGGCAATTTTACATTAAACGGTAATTCAGGGATCGGAAATGGATCATTATTTGCCAAAGGCGCGGTATTTAATGGAGGAGGCGCGGCCTACAACATTGCTTTTGACACAACCCTGATGAATTTAGTGATTCCGGGTGTAGGAATAGACCAGTTGACTACTCATTCATGGAAAGAGTTAGTCACATATTGAAGTTTAACAAACCAGCCTATTTTTTTCTTGCCAAAAACGATAAAAGTAGTATTATAGTTAGATTATTATGACAAAAACTGCATGTGGAACCGGAGTTAATAAGGAACATATAGAAGTTATTCTCAGGAAGGATTTTAAAAAGTTTAAGATAGATGAATCATATGTGCCTTATGGAGCAGTGGTTTCGAGATCTAATCCGTACTGCGTTCTTAAAAAAATATACACGGACCTTGATTTTTTGCTTCAAAATAAGTTTGGCAGGGACCCTTGGGGTGGAGGAACAGAGTTCGGGGTATTAGGCGAAATTAACGAATCTGAATATAATATTTTCATAAATATTGATAATCCAAACATCTCCGCAAGAGAAAAAAATGAAGTCTTAAGGAAAACCCTCTTAAAGGTTGTCTCTCAGGATAATAAAATTTATTATATTATTCCCGGATATCTGGCGGCTGATCTCGTTAAAGATGTCCGCTATGAAAAAGAGATCCTCGTTGAGGTTATAAAGAAATATTTTCCAAAACAGGAAAAACTGATCCAGATAGGTACATTGGAAGAACAGGACAGCCTGCTTATACAGGTATTAAACCATCTTTACCCCCATATCAGATTTATCAGCGTTAATCTCCACGAAAGCATTTCTCCTGAAAATAGAATGGACCTGTTCTATTTTACCGACCGTGCTATTTTTACTCTTTTTAAGGATTGGGTACCGCCGTCAAACGGGAAAAATTCGACGGCTGAAGATTCGGACAGGCCGGAAAAAGAAGAGTATCTGATAAAAAACATATTTTATAAACTGTATCATTTTCTTAAACCGGAAGGCAAGATAATTACAGTCAGTGTTGATAAACAAAATTTTAACACGAAAAAACTAAAAAATTTTTATAATTGTATAAAAGAATTTGGCTGGTGGCAGTTAGTCCAGCCGTTTTTTAAAAAGATCGAGATCTCATCTGTTTCCGGCAGAATTCAAAAAATAAACGAAGAGGTCAAAAAAGATCATTTAAATTTTCAGGTTTTTTTCGGGGAACGGGTGGAAAGCAAATTGGATGTACCGGCAATCGCGGAAAGATTATTTGATTTAAATCTTCCGGGAGTTCCTTTTACGCTTGTATCAAATTATAAAAATTCATTTACTTATCTGAAAAATGTTTTAATGATCCTTAAAGACCTGATTGAGGGGAAGGATAACGGGTATTTGAAAGGCCCTACAAAGATCCAGCGAGATGAACTGGAGATCATATGCACTGATATGAGGGATAAAAAAGAAAGATTTTATTATTCAATTGTTTCCCTGATCGAGAAAATGGATCAGATAAAGCAAATAGAACGTGTCATAGACCCGGTAAAATACCAAAGCCTGAAAAATCCGCTTTTAGATAACCTGGGGATACTTACTCTTTTTAATTTTACGAAGGAAGAAATAGAAGAGATAATACTTATTATTACAGGGCACAGCGCTATGTCAGGGGTTGTTTCCGGAAAACTTCAGGGAACCGCGCTGAATCCGATCACGGACAAGGTTTTGATGGTAGGAAAAGAATTTTCGACACGACAGCTTACGTTGTTATTGGATATAGTTGAAAAAAGGATCCTGCCGGATATTAAAAAATCTGTATCACTGGAATCCGTCAAATATCTTAAAAAAATACTGGATAAAAGAAAGATATCAAATGATAAAGAAATGATCATTTTCAGAAGGATCATGGAAGAATATTATTTTATAATGGAAAATTATTTTATTCCGTCCAAACAGGTATTTGAATTGATAAAAAGAGATTATTTAAAAAGTATAGCTGAATTTGCCGCCGGTGTCGGCGGATTAATGCCCGCGAAAATGGTTGAGAGGTTTTCCAAGCTCAGGAGAGAAGCAAGTGATGTTATTTATAATCCGGGAATAACCTGGGAATCTATAATGGAAGAAAAGGTAACCAATATGGGCGGGACCTTCTGGATGGCCTTAAGAAGGCTGCTTCGGATCTATGAGATCTTAAGGATGGATCCTATTCTCATGAAGGAATTAGAGGAGAAAACAGATTTCGAGATCGAGGCGATCGCGGGTTATGACCGTGAAATGATACATGAATACCATGAGACGCGGGAGTTGATAAAGATTGCCAGGGAATTCAGAGATAAATATTACAGCGAGATAAGTTTTGACAGGCCGTTCTTTTACAGAAGTTTGTTTGAAAAAGTTGAACTTCACGGGACAGGCCGTATTTTCCCGTTTCTCTCCGCGCGTTCCGGTTTTAAACTCCTATGGATCGCCTGCCATGCGGCAAAAAATAACTTTATCGATTTTAATCCGATGTTTCTTAGTGAAAATATCAAGGAAAATAAACAAAAGATCAAGGAGATAGAGGATAATCTGGATTTAATAAAAATAGAGGATCTGGATTTTTCTTTTTTAGAAGGAGTTAAAACAAAACTTCTGGCAAGAGAGGATGTAATTATTTTTGATACGGGATTAGAGCTTAGATTGAATGAAAAAACAGATTATCTTGAATTCAGGTACAGCAATATTTTTAAGAGTATTGACGAAATGAGAAACTTGATGGAAATTTTCAAAAATAAAGAGGTAAGTTTCAGGAATATAAATTATTTATTAAAACTTGAAAATTGCGCGAGTGTCATCCAGAAATATCCGCTTGCTTACAGGGAGGAGATCAGGCTGTTAAATAATGATAGATCCGACTCGCAGAAGATCCTGAATTTAGAAAAAAAGGTTCAATTAATTGAAGAGGTAATAGAGGATATCAGAAAATTATTTATTCATGAAATATTCAGCCCGAAAGAGATCGGGTCTAATATTTCTTTAATGTCAAAATTCTGCCCGAAGGTTCTGGAAATAGTCTTGAATGAATTTCTGGAGCTCAGGAACATCAAAAGCGTGCGCAAGGAGCATATTGAAACGGTAAATGAATATATAATAAGGATAGCAAAAAAATTTCAGGCTATAGATACAAAAACAAAAAGTGATTTTCAGGATAAGACTGTATTTAACCGCATCGCCCAGGATGATTTTGGCGAAAAAACACCTATCAGTATTGAGGTTTCTGAAAAGCAACTTACACAGCTTGAGGATATTTATGACAGATTGGCTATGTATCCTGAAGTCAAAAGGGCAATGATCGTCAGTATCCTGTTCTTTAACATCGGCAAGGTTCCGTCTTTATTCAAAAAATATCATAAGCAAATTGATTTTGTTGTATACCCTGAAGCAGGGGTAGAGGCTCTAAAAAGAGAAAAAATACTGGAAAATCTTGTAGATAAAAATACCGAAAAACTGGCCCTGTTTTTTATAGGACAGATGGGAAAATTGGGGCAGATCATTAAAGGTGAATATCCTTTGGAATCGCTGGAAGAACTTTTTTCTCCAAAAGATAAGGAGGCTATGGGGGCTGTAATAGAAAAGATCGGCGCGGAAAATCTTTTTACAGCCAATACAATATTATGTATTTTAATAGCATCTTCAGTAAGTGAAGGGCTTATGACCTATGACCTGATGGAAAGATTTTTTTCTTATTACAGAAAGGGTATTTCTATTATTAAAAAAGAAAAGACGACCTTAGGAATTTTAATGGATTATATTTTTGATAAAGGCAGGAGAGCTTTTACGGTAATAAATAAACCCGGGCTATACGAGGAAGAGGATGCTAACGGTGAAATTAAGAACGCGGATGATAATGAAATCGAGTTTTTCGGAAGAGAGGCCTATGTTTTAGAACGGTTATTCGCTTTCAGAGGTTCATATAATATATTTCATGATATTGTTCTGGAATTTCACAGGAAGTTTAAGGGTGAACTTTCTTTTAATGAAAACGGAATGCCCGAGTTTGATAAACAGATGTTATCGTTTTTAAAATTTTTGCTGTATAAACAGTCATTTCATAGTATTGGAATAAATTCTTTTACAAAACAGATGCAGAATGCTATCGGTATTTATAATGAATTTAAAAAAATGCCTGATGAGGCGCGGAAATATCTTTTGTACGCGTTTATTGATAGAAAAGAAAAATCAAAATTTTGGTTATTGGAACGCTCAACCAGGACCTTGAACCCGGAAACGCAGTTGAAAATTATCATTTTTGCCTTAAAAGCGATCGACTATAGAAAGAAAGTCGCGCAGAGAAAAAAATCACCTTATATCAGCTTTTTCGGGTTGAGTAAGCAGGTTGACTGCCATTATGATTTTATAAATAAAGCTATGCAGGAAATTTCCTACTCTGAGATCATTAATAACAGTTTAATAGCAAAAATATTAAAGGGAAAAGTATCTCAGGGAATAAGATTTAAATATGGTTTTGTTAACGGCGCGGTTAAGATCTCATTCTATCCGGTAGTGGATATCAGAGAAATGCTCATTAAAATAAAGCGTATCAAAAACCTGCGCGCGCTTGAGAATTATTTCATAAAAGAGACGCTAAAGATCAAACAATGTGAATACAGCACATACGATTATCAGGGGCAGCTTAAAGATGAATTTCTTAAAATTAAAGAAGAAATAAAAGATGATATAGTAAATAGTTATCTGAAAAGGATAACCAGTATTAATTTATTTCGAAAGGGCACCGGAAATATCCTTTCGGAATCTAACCATTTATTAAAAAGGCTGGAATTTATTTTTCATAGCTGTATTAAGGTAGGAACTGAACTTGAATTGTCCGCGAATCATTTTGCCCTTGTCCGGGACGCTTATGAAATTACAAAGGAGAAGATCCGCTTATCCGCGTTAAAAGGGATCATTTCCTACCAGAAAAAAGTTGGTAATACAAAAGAATTAAATGAATTTACTAAAAAATGCGTTTTGTTCATTAATAAGAATGTAAGATTGTTTGGAATGGAGATCAGCTGGGAATTGCTGAATAGTTATAAACAGTTAAGAGGGAAGGAGATGCAATGAAATATTTATATCCTGTAATTTTTATCTTATTATTATCAGGATTAACCAGTGCCGAGGAGGTTTCAAGTGACACGTCACGCCTGCCCGCCGCAGTGGAAGTCATAAGTCAAGAATCAACGAAGGTGGAAGTGAAAAAAGAGGAAGCGGCTTCGGTTGTCCAGGAAGATTATTCATTAGTTCCATCTATAGTGTCTGATAGTTTTCAGCTTTATCGTGAACAGGGGGCGGAGGCTTTTGTGAAATCTATATTAAAAGGAAGCCCGTTAGAAGGAGATGAGAGTTCCGCCAAAGAATTAGAGCGGCTGCGTAATGTTGAAAGATATTATGGCAAGATACTGCGGCATAGTTTTGTAAGTGTTATGAAAGTAACTTCTTTTTATAAAAAAATCTATATAATCCTTCAATTCGCGAAAGGGCCTGTTTTTTGCGGTATTGACTGCTACTATACCTCTCAAAATGTGTGGATCGTTTCGGCTTTTACTTTTAATACGAGTATTGAAAAGGTTTTTCCTGATGTTTTGTTGAAACAGTATCTGGAAAATATCAAATAAAATCCATAGGAGATTTCTATGCGCGAAGTTTATACAATGTGGAAAAATACCAGGATGATAGTTCTTTCGGCATTGACAGCGGCTATTTTTGCCTCAGTTTTAATTCCTTTTAAGGGAATTCCTATTATTCCCGGATTTACTGAGGTTCGTCCCGCAAATGTTATTCCTGTTGTTTTTGGGATCCTTTTCGGGCCGGCTGCCGCCTGGGGGGCGGCATTCGGAAATCTGATCGGTGATTTTTTCGGAACTTTAAGCGCCGGAAGTTTATTTGGTTTTGCCGGGAATTTTTTTTTCGCGTTCCTTCCGTATAAATTATGGGGGAAGATGGGATTTTTATCAAGTAAAGAAGAGCCTGATATGGGTTCTTTAAGACAGATAATCGAATTTGAACTGATCTGTCTTATTTCTGCGGTTGCATGCGCGCTTATTATAGCCTGGGGACTCGAGATCCTGAAAATTTTACCGTTCGCGACAATTGGATTAATAATAACCGTGAATGATTTTTTAGCCGCGGCGGTATTAGGGCCGTTCCTCCTTCGTTTTTTATATCCACGCGTTAAAAAATGGGGTTTGCTTTGGACAGATATTGTTGAAGAAAAAAATGAAACCAATCTTCTTAAACAACTCGGCAGTATTTTAGTTTGGATCGGAGGGTTGGCAGGTTTGGGTATCGGGGTATTGGTTACCGGCCAGGCGGGATCAATGGTGGTTCAGGCTGTCTCTCCTTTTATTATTATATTCCTAGTTGGATGTTTATTGTTGTAGAGGTATAAGTGATAACTGTAAAGAACCTATCTTTTTCCTATTCATCCAATCCCGATAAAACACTAAAAAACATTTCACTTGAGATCTTGCCCGGTGAATTTGTGGTAATTATGGGCCAGGACGGTGCCGGTAAATCCACTTTATTAAAAACATTTAACGGTGTAATTCCTCATCTTATCAAAGGAAAATTCGAAGGAGAGGTTTTTATAGATGGGAAAAATACACAGGATTCATCTGTAAGAGAGCTTTCATCTCTCGCGGGCCTGGTATTCCAGGACTTTGAAACACAAATCTTTTCCACCCGAGTAAATCTGGAAATAGCATTTGGGCCGGAAAATCTCGGTTTATCATGGGATGAAATAGATTCCCGCATCAGAAAAAATTTAGAAATTGTAGGGCTGAATGGTTTTGAAAGAAGAAATCCGCTGACTTTATCAGGCGGTGAAAAACAGAGATTATGTATCGGGTCGGTGCTTGCGCTTGAGCCAAAGGCCATTTGTCTTGATGAGCCGACCACGGACCTGGATCCGCAGGGTAAAGAGGAGATCTTTTCTTTTGCTAAAAAATATTTCAAGAATAGAAAACTGACTTATTGCCTGGTGGAACATGAAAGCGAAGAAATTTTGCAGGCGGATAAAATAATTATTTTAAGAGAAGGAGAAATAAAAGCTGCCGGTGTGCCGGGGGATATCTTAAAAAATACGGAATTACTTTCTCAAAACGGGATCAAACAGCCGCAGTTGATCGAGTTAAATAATAAATTTGATTTTCCAATAAAAGATTTTGCCGATGTGAACGAAGTCTGCCGTGTTTTCAAAAGCCGCGGGAATATAAATACTGAAAAATATTCAAAGATCCGTGGAAAAGATAAAACGGCCGGAAAATCTGGCATAAAAGCCCTGGAGGCGGAAGATCTGTGTTTTTCATATGAATCCGGAAAAGAGATCTTATCGGGAATAAATCTTGAGATCTTTCAGGGCGAGTTTATCGGGATACTTGGCGCGAATGGAAGCGGAAAGACCAGCCTTATTAAACATTTTAACGGATTGAACAGGCCTGCAGGCGGAAACATAAAAATTTTCGGTAAAAATATTCAGGAAGAAAAACTTACCTCATTAGGCAGGAAGGTGGGTTATGTCTTTCAAAACCCGGATAATCAGATCTTCTGCCATACAGTTGAAGATGAGGTCGGTTTTGGCCCGGGCCTTTTAGGATTAAATAAAAAAGAGGTCGATGAAAGGGTCGAAGAGTCATTGGCCGCGGTTAGTCTTTCTAATTATCGCGGTTATGATCCTTTCAGCCTGACTAAGGGACAAAGGCAGAGGCTGGCTGTGGCGTCGGTACTTGCAAGCAGGCCTGAGATAATTATTTTAGATGAACCGACAACGGGCCTGGATTATCTGGAAATAAGAAGTATCATGTCCCTGATCGAAAAACTTAACAGGAGCGGTTATACAATAATTATGGTAACTCACGCGGTTTGGGTTGCTGCGGAATACGCCAGCCGCCTGATCATTATGAAAAACGGCAAAATAATCGAGGATGGGACGGCAAGGGAGGTTTTAGGGAAGGAAGGTAAGTTGAGATCCTCATCGGTCAAATTGCCGCCGCTTGTTAAATTAAGCAACCAATTAGGCGCGACATTATTAAATGTAGAGGAATTTACGGATTGTTATGAATGTTTATCTATATGAAGAAAAAGACACAATTATACATAAGCTTGATCCAAGAACAAAACTATTAACTCTTTTTATTAGTTTTATTCTCTTTTTGAAAGCGGATAATATTTTAGAGGTTTCGGTAATATTTTCTCTTCTGGTTGTTTTTGGATTAATGTCCGGAATGTTTAATAATATTTTGAAATTAAGGTTTATTTTAACCGGTATTTTTGTATTTTCTTTAGTGAGTTGGACCTGGTTTTTCGGCTTTACCAGGGAAGGTGTGATTTTTGGTTTTTTAAGGGGCATTAAACTTATTGGGATGGTCGCGTCCGGGATATTTTTTCTTTCCACTACAAGCATCGAAGAAATATCTTTAGGGTTGGTAAGGATTGGAATTCCTTATTCTGTCAGTTTTGTCCTGTCTACGGCATTGCGGTTGGTTCCGACTTTTATCGGAACAGGCGCGACTGTAATTGAAGCCCAAAAGTCGCGGGGATTAGATCTGGATAGCGGGAATGTGTGGCAGAAGGCAAAAAAACATATTCCTCTTCTTGTTCCGATATTTCTTTTGGCTATAAGGAATACCGATCAACTCGCGGTAGCGTTAGAATCAAGAGCATTTGGAAGCCGGGAAAAACGGACATATTATTTGAAAATAGGTTTTAAAAACTCCGATTATATTTTCATCTTTATCCTGGTTTTTCTTTGTTTTTTTATATTTTATTAAATATTTTAATAATATTTGACTTTCAAATGATTTTATTGTAGAATCTTAACTTATTGTAAAGGATTTTTATGAAAGATAATTATATATTGGAGAAAGTTAGAAAATTTGAGATCGCGAAAAAGGTTCAGGCAATGGGGCTTTATCCCTATTTCCGTGAGATTCAGTCTGCCCTGGATACTGAGGTTTTAATTGGCGGGAAGAAGATTCTGATGTTTGGATCCAACAGTTACCTCGGGCTTAATACTCATCCTGAAGTTAAAAAAGCTTCTATTGACGCTATTAAAAAATACGGGACGGGATGCGCAGGATCAAGGTTTTTAAACGGCACGCTTGATATTCATGTCCAATTAGAAGAAGAACTGGCTGATTTTGTCGGGAAAGAGGATTCGTTGTTATTTTCAACCGGATTTCAGGTAAATCTTGGCACTATCGCGGGATTGATCGGGCGGAATGAATATATAATCGCTGATAAATATAATCATGCGAGTATTGTTGATGGTTGCCGTCTGAGTTTCGGGAAAACTTTAAGATATGAACATAATGATATGGATAGCCTAGACCGTGTTTTTAAAAATATTCCTTCTAATAATGGTAAGTTAATTGTTACCGATGGTATTTTCAGCATGGAAGGTGATATAGTTAACCTTCCGGGCATAGTTGACGCGGCAGAGAAGTATAACGCCTCGATAATGCTTGATGACGCCCATTCAATTGGAGTTTTAGGTAAACATGGCGAAGGGACAGCCGCGCATTTTAACTTAACTGATAAAATATATTTAATTATGGGAACATTCAGTAAATCCCTGGCGTCATTAGGGGGCTTTATTGCTTCAGATAAAGATACCATTCATTATTTAAAACACCATGCCAGAGAATTGATATTCAGCGCCAGTATGCCGCCTGCTAATGTAGCCTCGGTGCAAGCGGCGTTAAAAGTAATGAAACGGGAACCTGAGCGGATCAAGCACTTATGGAAAAATACTAAAAGGATGTTAAATGGAATAAAGGGAATGGGTTTTAATATCGGGAGAAGCGAAACTCCGGTTATTCCTGTATATGTCGGCGATAGTATTACATGTTTTAAAATGTGTAAAATACTTCAGGATGAAGGCGTTTTTGTTAATGTCGCGGTTCCTCCCGCGGTTCCAGAGGGGGCGTGTATTATCCGGTTAAGTTTAATGGCAACACATACTGATAAGCAAATAGATTTTGCTCTCGCAAAGATAGAAAAAGTAGCGAAAGAATTAAAGATCATATAATGTCAGAAATCATTATAAAAGAAGTAACTGCCAAAAAAGAGCTGCATCAGTTTATTTGTTTTCCTTACGAACTTTATAAAAATGACCCTAATTGGGTTCCTCCTCTAATTATTGAACGCGAAGAATTTTTTGATCCCAGGAAAAATCCGTTTTATGATCATGCGGAAATAAAGCTTTTTCTGGCTTTAAAAAATGATAAGCCTGTCGGCCGTATTTCGGCGCATATCAATTTTAATCATAATGATTTTTATAAAGATAAAGTCGGTTTTTTTGGTTTTTTTGAATGCGAGAAGGATTATTTGATCGCGGAAAAACTTTTATCGGCCGCATCTTCATGGCTTAAATTAAAAGGGATGGATACTGTCCGCGGGCCGATGAATTTTTCAACGAACGAAGAATGCGGGCTTTTAATAAAGGGATACGATTCCCAGCCGGTTTTAATGATGTCTTACAATCCTCCTTATTATGCCGATTTTTTAGAATCTTACGGTTATAAAAAAGAAATGGATCTGATAGCGTATGACTACAAATTTAATGATGTGCCGGAATATATAAAAAAGGTTTCTGACAGGCTGACAAAAAGAAAAAACGTGGTTGTCCGGCCGATCAATCCAAAAAAATTCCGGGAAGAAGTAGAATTAATTAAAAAGATCTATTCTGAGGCGTGGAAAGAAAACTGGGGTTTTGTTCCCATGACTGATAAGGAATTCGAGAAAACCGCAAAAGATTTCAAGATGATCATGGACAAAGACATGATCTTATTCGCGGAAATAGACGGCAAGCCTATCGCGTTTTTTCTGGCTCTTCCGGATTTGAACCTGGCTCTTAAAAAAATAAAAGGAAAACTTTTACCTTTCGGATTAATTAAACTGCTGCTTGAAAAAAGAAAAATAGCTGCCCTTCGTGTTCTTACAATGGGAGTGGTAGAAGAATACCGGCACTGGGGAATAGACGTTTTGCTTTATAATACAGGCTTTAATAACGCGGTAAAAAACGGTTATCGAAAAGTAGAATATTCCTGGATCCTTGAAAGTAATGAAATGATGAACAGGATCCTTATCCGCATGGGAGCCGACCCTTATAAAACCTACCGAATTTACGATAAAAAACTGTAAGATTTTCTTGACAGCCCCATTTTGATGTGATTAAATTGAATCATGAATTTTCATGAGCTCGTAAAACATCGATATAGTGTTCGTTCATACAAATCCCAGCCTGTAGAAGAAAATAAATTAGAAAAAATTCTTGAGGCGGCCCGGTTTGCTCCTACTGCCGCAAATTTTCAGGCATTCAGGTTGATCGTAATTAAGACCGAACACAACAAACAAGGCCTTCGGAGAATTTATGACAGGGATTGGTTTGTACAAGCGCCTATTTTGATTTGTGCTTGTGGAATTCCTTCTAAAAGCTGGGTGCGAAAAGACGGTAAAAATTACAACGATGTGGATGTAGCAATTGTTATGGATCATTTGATCTTAGCGGCTACAGAAGAAGGCTTGGGCACATGCTGGATAGGTGCTTTTGATCCAATAGCCGCAAAAGAAGTTCTGGCGCTGCCAAAAGAATTTGAGCCTGTTGCCTTTACTCCGTTAGGTTATCCAAACGACCAGCCTAATGATAAAAAAAGAAAATCCATGGCGGAAATAGTAAATTACGTGGAATAAACTTTCCATTAGCAGGGAGAGGATAATTATTTATGGCAGAGATAGGAAAATTAAATAAATTAAAAATAGTTAAAAAGGTTGATTTTGGAGTTTATCTTGACGGTGGTGATCTTGGTGAAATATTGCTTCCCAAAAGATACGTGCCAGAAAAGTGCGAAAATGGTGATATTGTCGAGGTTTTTATTAATTTCGATTCGGAAGACCGGATTATAGCGACTACCGAAAAACCTTACGCTACGGTCGGCCAGTTTGCCTTTCTGAGGGTTGTTTCGGTAAGTTCTGTGGGAGCGTTTCTCGGCTGGGGTTTGCAGAAGGATTTATTTGTGCCTTTTCGCGAACAAAAAGAGAAAATGAAAGAAGATGAGTCATATATTATTTTCATATATGTCGATGAAATAAAAACGCGTATTGTTGCTTCGTCAAGAATCGATAGATTTCTAAAAGACATTCCCACAAGTTTCCGCGAAGGTCAAAAGGTTAATCTCCTGATTTACAGCCAGACGGATATCGGTTATAAAGCTATTATTGACAATTCACACTGGGGGATTATTTATAAAAACGAGGTGTTCGAAAAATTGGAGAAAGGCCAGGAAGTAAAAGGATTCATTAAGAAAGTAAGAGAAGATAATAAAATAGACCTTACTCTGCATGAACCCGGTTATAAAAAAATCGTTGACCTGACAGGAAAAATTATTGATAAATTGAAAGAGCGGGGTGGATTTATTCCCGTAACCGATAAAACTTTGCCAGAAATTATTTATGATCTCTTTGGTGTCAGCAAGAGCACTTTCAAAAAAGCGATCGGAGCTCTTTATAAAAAAAGACTTATTGCAATTGAAGATAAGGGAATACGGCTCCGGTAAAATGAAAAAAATAATAATTACTATATTAGTATTGATTTTAATTATTTTTCTTATTCAGGCCGCAAAGGTAATTTATCAAACTCCGGTTTTTACCGGCCGGATTTTGGATTCGATCAGCGGGCGTCCGATAAAAGACGCGGTTGTTACCGCGGTATGGTGGAAAAGTTCAAAAAACGGTTTAAGTCCGTTTTATTCAACAACCCTAGTTTCAGGAGAAAAAGGGGAATATTCAATTCCCGGATGTACGCGTATCCATGGCAGCCGGCTTTATTTACCGGACCCTAATTTTTATGTTTCTTTGGGAGCTATTCACCCTTCATATGATGGTATCAGTTCAAAGTCTAATCCGGTATGGGAAGAAAAAAACAGTCAAACAGGAAAAATAAAATTTAAAGGAGATAGATTGCCTGATGGGTCAATTAAGTATGATATATTATTGGATGGATTAAAAGAAAAGTTTTTATTAAAATTTGAAAGCACGGGAATGAACAGAAATGAAACAGATAGAATTGTTAAAACATGGGATCCTGATGGATTTTCAACTAATTTGGGAAACTATTTGGATGGAAAATATTGGAAAGTGCTGGAGAAGAATAATGTGCCTTATAATATCAGCGAAACTTTCAGTAAATGGGAGGCGTTAGCAGGCGAGTTGGATAAAATGAAAAAAAATAGTAATAGTTATGCCGGGAAAATAAGTTACAGGGAAAAAGTTTATAACGCGAGAGTTGAAATATTAACTAACTTAGGTTTATAACAATAGAAGAGCTGAAAGATATTTTGATGTATGTTATAATATCCGCACTATGAAAGTTTTAATTACCGGTGCTAATGGCTTTGTGGGAAGTAATTTAGTAAGGGAACTTCTTAAAAAGAATTATAAAGTATATTGCCTGGTTAGAAAAACAAGCAGCGTGAAACTGCTTTCCGGCCTCAATATTTCTTATTTATATGGTTCTATTGATGACAAATCTTCGTTAGAAAATGCATTTAGTTCGTTAAAATCGGACTTTCCTGAATATATCATTCATTGTGCCGGTGTTTTAAAAGGGAGGACAAGAGAGGATTTTTTCTCAATTAACGCGGAAGGCGCAAAAAATATTGTTGAAGCCTGCCTGCTGTATAAAGAAAAAATCAAGCGTTTTGTATATATCAGCAGTCTTGCTGCTTCAGGTCCCGCGACAAAGATAAATCCTAGAAAAGAGACAGATACTCCTAATGCCATAAGCTTCTATGGGCAGAGTAAACTTGCAGGTGAAGGGGAGTTAAAAAAAGCCTCATCTCAAATACCAATAACAATTCTTCGTCCAACTGCTGTTTATGGGCCCGGGGATAAGGGGATCTATACGTATTTTAAACTTATCAATAGCGGGATCATGCCACATGCCGGAAATATGGAGATGGAAATAAGCGTTATTTTTGTGGAAGATCTTGTGAAGGCTATTCTTTTTGCGATGGAAAAAAAAGAAGCGGCTGGAGAGATCTATTTTGTTTCTGATGAGACTGTGTATAAGCTTAAGGAGATCCTTTCCGAGATCAAAAAAACATTGGATAAGAAAACTTTTCCTCTGGTCGTACCGGATTTTTTACTTTTTTTTGTCGCCATTATTTCAGAATTTATTTCCGGGTTATTTGGGAAAGCGACTTTTTTGAACAGGCAGAAATTTTTAGAAATACAGCAGAAAGGCTGGGTATGTTCGACTGATAAGCTTAAACAACTTGGTTTTAAGCCGGAATACGATCTTAAACGAGGGGTGGAAGAAACAGTAAAATGGTACCGTGAAAATGGCTGGCTCTAATTTATGCGATTAAATTTAACTGATAAATTTACTTTAGGTTATTTAATAACAGTTTTAATAATTATTCTGTGTTTTCCCGAGATACCCAACGGCACTATTTTTATTTTAGCCCACCTTTTTGTTATTGCAGCGATTTTTTTGTTAATTTATTTATTTGAAAAGAAACAGGATAGTAAAATTATCAGATTTTTCCGCTTTTGGTATCCGGCGGTTCTTTATACCTTCCTATACGAGGAAACAGGACGATTAAATCATATTATTTATAAAGAGAATCTCGATGTGTTTTTCCAAAATATAGAATTTTCTGTATTTAGATCACAGCCGAGCATTTGGCTTTCCGAAAAATTTTCTTATCTATGGCTGAAAGAAATTTTCCAATTTTTTTATTTCAGTTATTATCTTCTGATTCCCGTTCTTGGATTAATCCTTTACTTTAAAGATTTAAAAAAATTTCAGCATTTTATTTTTGTAACGAGTTTTACCTTTTATTTTTGTTATTTGATTTATATCTTTTTGCCTGTTGTGGGCCCCTTGATCTTTGAATTACCAAAAATGGAAGGGGTTGTTTTTGTGCCTTTAATGAATTTTATTTATGCTTACGCGGAGAAGCCCGGCGCGGCCTTTCCAAGTTCCCATGTGGCTGTTGCTCTAATTATTGTATTTTTTTCTTATAAATATAATCGCAAATATTTTTATTTTTTCATGATAGATGTAATTTTTCTTGCAATCGCAACGGTATACGGCGGGTATCACTATGTCATCGATGTTTTCGCGGGGATAGTAACGGCAGTCGGGTGCTATTATTCTGGTAATTATGTTTATGAATTATACATCCCCTTCGAGGATAACAATGAGTAAAAGCGAAAGAACTTGGCTTTCAGCCAGAACCTTTCGTTTAACTCAAGTTTAACAGGGGCGAATAAGATAAATATTCGCCCCTGTTGTTTACATGGCTTGAGGTTGAACCGTGTTCAACCATTTTTTTACATTCAAAACTTCCAAAGAATTAGGATTAGCTACCTCTAAAAACTTTCTGAATTCCCTTATGGCAAAGTTTTGTTTATTGAGTCTGGAATAGGCATAACCCAATGAGTAATAAATATGTGGTGCTTTGGGGTCGATCTGAGCTAATACCTGGAAATGGTATATTGCCAATTCAAATTTTTCCTCCTGCATATATTTTTGGCCGAAATAACTATGCAAAGTTGCGACAAAGCCCAGTATATCATTATCCCTGTCGCATCTTGGAACACTATTTGAATTTATCCCTCTGTAGCGGTAGTTTAACCATACTGTTTCATCCATTGGAAAGTTGCCTTCAGTGCCATAGTCTCGGAAAAGAATTCCTTTTGGGATTATAGGATATCGTTTTGGAAGATAATCTTTACTGAAAAAGGTATAATAATAATTCCGGTTAGGATTATCTGTCATAAAATCTCTGGTAAAAACAACTGACCGGTATATCAAATCCTGTATCAGATTCCAGTCTAAAAATTCATTATGGCGCATGACCGCCTGCGGGTAATTATCTTTTGTCTGTTGGAAATACCATGGTAGTGTTATCATTCTTTGATGGATGTTAACCACATCCAATCTTCTGCCTTCGGAATAATTATAAAACCACCAGTTAAATGTGTCATTAGAAAGAAAGCCCCAAACGACGCTATTTTTTTCAAGAGTATTAGCCATATTATAGATAAAATCATAAGTGAAATAACTTTTATGGTAATCATAAGTTTTATAATGCTCGGATAAATTACTTACAGGTAAAAGTAAAAATGGAATTAATGAAAATGCCCATATCTTTTGGCTGACAGGTTTAATTTTATTTATAAAAAGATAGGCCGCTTCTAATATAAAGCATAATCCATAAGTTATCCATATGGCGCAAAGGGCGTATAAGGGAAGAAGAAATTTACGAAACAGGTGTAGCATATGGCCGGGATCAGGCAGATTGGTTATCCATACAAAAAATAGTCCGCTGCATACTGTGGCAAGGGCAAGAAATACAGTATGCGTTGAATTTTTTCTGATCATCCGGTATAACCCTAAAAAGCTTAAAAGAAAAATATAAATATTAAATTGTTCAATAAAACCAAGTCTGTTTAACTGTGCAACCCATGTTTTCATATCGCGTGCCACACTCATAGGGCCGTATTGATCACGTTTAACAGAAAATTTAAAGCCATCCCATAAGTAAGGTGTTCCCCAGTTCAACAATGGGTGTTGCGATGACCGGATCGGCATATATGCGTACGCGCTCCATCCAAGAATGAAAAGGAATAAAATAATAGTAAAATTTTTCCAATGGAAAACGGTTTTAAAGTCTGTTACCACGGCAAAATACAAAAATGGAAAGAAGAATATGACTGCCTGTTGATGATGGGCAAAGCTCATCCCATAGATGAAAGAGATGCAAAACATATATCGTATATCTTTTTTTTCTTCCCATACAAAGAAGAGCCAACTAATAAACGTCATAAAAAATAAATTAAGCGAGTATTCCTCCGATGTGATCGAATACAGCCATATTGTCGCGGCGGTAGAAGTTAAAATACCGGCAACTATAGCAGGTAAATATCCGCCAAACAAGATTTTCGGATCTATTTTTTGTGACTCAATAAGTTTTTTTTCTATTCTTAAAACAATTAAAAAAATAAAAACAGCGGACAAACCGCCCCAATAAGCGTTCGCCAAATTTCCCCGGAATCCGATATTGCTTACAGGAATAAGGGTCATTACTACCTTAGTAACAAAAGTGTAAAGAGGATAACCCGGCGGATGGGTGATACCAAGTGTGTAAGGGGTAGTAGTTAACTCTCCGCTATCTTCCCACCAGATGGAGGGATTTAGTGTCATAAGATAAATCCACATGGATATAAGAAAGACAAAAATAGCGGCAAGACAGGTTTTGTTTTGTTCATTTGACAAAATCATATGGACTCCTTAATGTAATTTATTATTATCAAAATATACATTGCCCTCTGTATCAATAGTAAAACGGCCTTCAGCTATATATTGTAAAGTTAGCGGAAAAATCTTCCAGTCACCATTTTCTTTAAGCCTGCTTTGGTGCCGGTTAACTATTTCCTGTAATAAACTCTTTTTTTCAATTGTACTTAATTCCTTAAGCGACAATTTATCCGGTATATTAACAGAAATTCCTTCAGAAATCAAAAGAATTTCACCATAATCAACTTTATCTCTTACAATATGAGTAGTGGAACGAAGTTCCTTTTCGCCTGCTAATATCGCGTCACGAACCGCATTGCCTCCTGTATATTTCCTTTTTCCGCCCTTTTTAACGGATAGATCCGCGGGATGGACATTAATTATCCTTCCATTAAACACATCCAAAAGCGGCTGAGTAACTATACTCATATATCCGGCCAGCGCGATCAGGTCAATATTGTATTTCCCTAAAATTTTAACTATTTTACTGTCAAATTCCCCGCGATGAGACAGATCCTTTTTGTCTGAATATCCCTTTGATCTGTAAAAATCAAGTATGTCAAATGTTTCCAGCGGAATATTAAATTTTTCTGATATTGCTTTCGCGTTGCTGTTCTTGTTGTCCGTGAATATCAAGACAATCTCATAGGGAGATTTACCCTTTTCAAGCTCAAGTTGTTTCGCCCATTCAATGATCTTTATTAAATTAGTCCCTGAGCCGGACATGAACCCTGCTGCCCGCATTGGTTTGTCTTTTCTGGGAGTATAGATAGATTGAATAGACATAGACAAACATTTTATCATGAAATAATAATTTATATACAAAATTTTTCAAAAAAGGATATAATAACAAACTATGGAAAAAAATATCAAATATCCAGCCGGGCCATTAAAAATCTATAACACATTATCCAGAAAAAAAGAAGAATTTGTTCCGCTTCTTGAGGGCAGGATAGGGATGTATGTCTGCGGGGTAACGGTTTATGATGACTGTCATCTCGGGCATGGCCGGAGCGCGGTAGCATTTGATGTTATAAGACGCTACCTGGAAAAGCTTGGTTACAAAGTGACTTTTGTTAAAAATTTCACTGATGTGGATGATAAAATCATAAATCGCGCAAATAAGGACGGGATAAAATCAGAAAAACTGACTGAAAAATATATTGAAGCTTATTCCCGGGATATGGCTGCTTTAGGCGTGAAGAAGGCGGATATTGAACCTAAAGCTACAGAGCATATAAAAGAAATGGTCGAGCTTATCTCCGATCTCGTAAAAAAAGGTTACGCGTATGAAAGTAACGGCGATGTTTATTTCTCGGTAAGGAAATTCAAGGGTTATGGAAAATTATCGGGAAGAAGCCTGGATGAGCTGGAGGCCGGCGCCCGTGTTGAGGTGAACGAACAGAAAAAAGATCCCCTTGATTTCGCGCTCTGGAAAAAATCCAAACCGGATGAACCCTGGTGGGACAGCCCGTGGGGAAAGGGCAGGCCCGGCTGGCATATTGAATGTTCAGCGATGTCAAAAAAATATCTGGGAAATACTCTGGATATTCACGCGGGCGGGCAGGACCTGGTTTTTCCTCATCATGAAAACGAGGTGGCCCAGTCCGAGGCGTCAACCGGGGAGCAATTTTCAAGGTATTGGATGCATAACGGATTTGTGAATATTAACAAAGAAAAAATGTCCAAGTCATTAGGCAATTTTTTTACGATATCGGATATCTTAAAGAAATATGACGGTGAAGTGGTCCGATTTTTTCTTTTATCCACGCATTACCGTTCGCCGATCGATTACTCGGATAAGGAATTGGACAGCGCAGGAAATTCGGTAAAAAGAATTTACAATACGCTGGCTAATATTGATGATCTTTTAAATAGAGGCCTGCAAAAAGAAAAACGAGATGATACTGATGAAGAGTTTTTATCAAAGATAAAAAAAAGTGAAGAAAAGTTTAAAGAAGGTATGAATGATGATTTTAATACATCTGAAGGTGTTGCTGCGATCTTTGAATTAGTGCGTGACGCGAATATTTATATGGAAAAAGATCCGGCAAAAGATATTTTGCTTTCAGCTAAAAATAAGATCAGAGAACTGGGAAATATCCTGGGATTGTTTCAGAAAGAAATTAAAGAAAGCATCGAAGATGTCGTTGAGCAGAAAATAAAGGAAAGAGAAAACGCGCGTAAAAATAAAGATTTTGCGGCATCTGACAGGATCAGGGATGAATTAAAAAATATGGGGATCATTCTGGAAGACAAAAAAGATGGCACCCGCTGGAAAAAGGAATAATTATGAATTTTCAAAAGAAGATTTGGGGGAGGCACCCTGTTTGTGAAGCGGTAAAATCAGGTAAAAGGCCGATTGAAATAATTTTTTTGAGCAAAGAAGCAAAAGGTGATATTGTGGAAGAAATCAAAAAATTGGCCAAAGAAAAAAATATTGATTTGGTTCATAAGGATAAAGGATTTTTTTATAATTTCGGCCAAAGCCATCAGGGTGTCGCGGCGCTATTAGGGGACGCGGAAAGAAATACCATAATCGGCGTTGAAGATATTTTGGAGGTAAGCAAAAAAAATGGAAAACCGGCATTTATTCTTCTCTTGGACAGTATTACGGATCCGCACAATCTCGGGGCGATACTTCGCACGGCCGAGTCCGCGGGGGTTGACGGAGTGATTATCCCTAAACATCGCGCGTGCGGTTTAACCGGCACCGTGGCGAAGACCTCCGCCGGAGCGGTGGAACATGTTTTGATCGCTGAAGTAACGAACTTATCGCAGGAAATTGA
Organism: bacterium; assembly: GCA_028719205.1. Lineage (GTDB taxonomy): Bacteria > JACRDZ01 > JAQUKH01 > JAQUKH01 > JAQUKH01 > JAQUKH01. Next base: position 18,571 of record JAQUKH010000004.1, on the reverse strand, counting down.
ACGGCTGAAAAGAGAAAATATCTGGGTAGTGGGATTGGATACCGGGGCAGAAAAAAGTATTTATGAAATGGATCTGAAAATGCCTTTGGCTATTGTTATTGGAAGTGAAGGTGAGGGATTGCACAAGCTGATTAAAGAAAAATGCGATTTTTTGGCTAATCTGCCGATGAACGGCAAAATCAATTCACTTAATGCCTCTGTTGCCGCGGGTATATGCTTATATGAAGCGGTGAGACAAAGAAAAAATAGTTAGTCTTGACTATAAAAATATTTTTTGATACAATCATCGTTTATTTTTAACTTGATGATTTTGCCGATGTAGCTCAATGGTAGAGCAAGTGATTTGTAATCACTAGGTTGGAGGTTCGATTCCTCTCATCGGCTCCATGGGGAGATACCCAAGCGGCCAAAGGGAACAGACTGTAAATCTGTCGTCTTCGGACTTCGAAGGTTCGAATCCTTCTCTCCCCACCAGTTTTTTGCGCTTTGCGCAAAAAAACAGAGCAATCGAAAATTGAGAATCGAAATTCGAAAGATTTCGATTGCGGTCCCTGCCTGCGGCAGGCAGGTATTTTCGATTATCGATTTTCAAAAGATATTAGTTGGTAATTTAAGCGGGAGTTGCTTAATGGTAGAGCTCTAGCCTTCCAAGCTAGCCACGGGGGTTCGATTCCCCTCTCCCGCTCCATTTTTCATTACACTATTGAATCGAACATTAGCCCATATAGCTCAGTTGGTAGAGCACATCCTTGGTAAGGATGAGGTCACCAGTTCGATCCTGGTTGTGGGCTCCATGAATTATCCTATCTTAAAAAATTTTAACACTATAGACAAATCACAAAAAAAGATATAAAATCAGCATAGATTTAAGACAGGAATAATTATGGGAAAAAATTCATTTCGGATTTTATTAATTGTTTTTTTCTTTCTATTTTCTTCTTTTGCGCATGCTCAATTTGCAATTGATGAATTTGAGACATCAAAAGGCAAATTAAAAATTACTTTTATAGGGCATGCTTCGCTAATATTTGATTTTAACGGCAAAATAATTTATATTGATCCCTTTAGTGACCTGGCTGATTATTCCAAGCTTCCAAAAGCTGATATTATTTTCATCACACATGACCACCGGGATCACCTTGATATAAAAGCGCTGGAAAAAATACGTACCGGGGAATCTAAACTTATTCTAACTGAAATTTGCGCTAAACAGGTAAAAGGCGGGATTATTATGAAAAACGGAGATGTGCAAATTATCGATGGAATAAATGTTAAAGCAGTTCCCGCATATAATCTTATCCACAAACGCGACAGCGGACAATTTTATCATCCCAAAGGGGATGGAAACGGATATATACTTACTTTTGGTGATAAACTTTTTTATGTCGCGGGAGACACGGAAAATATACCGGAAATGAAGGCGCTGAAAGACATTTATTGTGCATTTTTACCGATGAATCTGCCATATACAATGACACCTGAAATGGTTTCTGACGCGGTAAGATCTTTCCGGCCGAAAATTTTATATCCCTATCATTATGGAGATACAGACACATCAAAACTTTTAAATTTGTTGAAGGATGATAAAAACGTTGAAGTGCGTATCCGGAATATGAAGTGAAAAAATCTGTTAATATTATGAAACGAAAATTTATTAAAAAGTTTTTATTAATGATCCTTTCATCTTTCGTTTTTACAGGCTGTACTTCTTCTGGAAAAGATGATTTTATCACCGGTTCAACAAGTCCGGAGAGTGAGGTGAATCAAATTCTCGAGGCGGACGATTTTTTTATATCAGAAATAACTGACGTGCTTACTAAAAATGAGGATCCGATGCCGCGGGAATTAAACAATGGGCTGAGTTTATTGCCTGGCTTAATATTCGATCCGACATTACCTGTTGCCAAATATCCTGCAGTGTGGTGGAGGCAGAGGACAGGAACAGTCAGCGTAAACAAAGATTACCAGTTTGATTCTTCAGGGGATACGGCTACATGTACTGTTACTATTATCCGCTCTGTCACAGGAATTTTACATGTTGATACTTCGTTAGCTAATAGTTTAAATCCAGGAAATAAAAATTTTGCGGATACTATTACTTTTAAATTTTATCTGGAAAAAGCGCCAAATTCCGGTTGGCAATTGAAAAAAATTTCTCCGCGCCAGATGAAGCTAACCGATAATTCACAACAAAAAGTGAGTATCGAATGGATTAAAGTAATTAAGGGTGGTATTACTGTTTTAGAAATAACATCTTCGGGTCAAATGCTGACAATAGATGATTTACCATTTTTTAAAAATACTGATAAAGTTACGGTACAGGTTAAAGTCGCAAATACGAGCCCAAGATATAATCCTTCTTGCCTTGTTTTTCTTCACCGTTTTATTGGAGCTTCACAAATTAATCGTCTTAGAATGCATGACGATGGTAAAAACGGCGGTGACGAAATTGCTTATGACGATATTTTTACGGGTACGTGGTATGTTAAAGGCCCATATCGTCAGCTCGCGGTTATTGATGTTTTGGATTCAAAATGTCTGCAAAATCAGACAGAGGATGATTATAACTCTATTGCATGGGGTGTTCCATACCGGATAATTCACTAAAAAAACAGTATTTTAATAAATTTTCACAAAATCGTAATTTTCCCCTTGACAAGTTGTTTTGTTTTGTTATAATACATACTTTATCGGTAAAAAATATTTCGTTTATAGTATTTTTGATTTGGATTTTATCTGAAAATAGGAGATTAAGTCATGGCTAAAGAAAAATTTGATAGAAAGAAGCCGCATGTAAATATAGGGACAATAGGGCATGTAGATCATGGAAAGACAACATTGACAAGCGCGATAACAAAAGTGTTGTCGGTAGGCGGATTTGCGAAGGCAATGAACTATGATGAAATAGATAATGCTCCTGAAGAAAGAGAGAGGGGAGTAACAATAAATGTGCATCATACGGAATATGAGACAGCAAACCGTCATTATGCGCATGTGGATTGTCCTGGCCATGCGGATTATATAAAGAATATGATAACGGGAGCGGCGCAGATGGACGGGGGAATATTGGTGGTAAGCGCGGCAGACGGCCCGATGCCTCAGACCAGAGAACATATATTGCTGGCAAGACAGGTAGGATTGCCAGCGATAGTGGTATTTTTAAATAAGATAGACATGGTTGATGATAAAGAGCTTCTGGAATTAGTAGAGTTAGAAGTAAGAGAGTTATTGAGCAAGTATAATTTTCCGGGAGACGAGATACCTGTAATAAAGGGAAGCGCGTATAAAGCGATGGAATGCGGTTGCGGAAAGAAGGAGTGTCAGTGGTGCGGGAAGATATTTGAGTTAATGGATGCGGTAGACAGTTATATACCGTTGCCGTCAAGGAATGTAGATAAGCCTTTTTTAATGTCGGTGGAGGATGTATTTACGATAACAGGCCGTGGGACAGTAGCGACAGGAAGAATAGAGAGAGGAATAGTGAAGATAGGGGAAGAAGTAGAGATAATAGGAATAAAAGACACAAAAAAGACAGTAGTGACGGGTATAGAAATGTTTCGGAAGTTATTGGATGAAGGAAGGGCTGGAGATAATGTAGGGGCATTGTTGAGGGGAGTAGAGAAGAATGATATAGAAAGAGGCCAGGTTTTGGCGAAACCGGGGAGTATACTGCCGCATAAGAAGTTTAAGGCAGAGGTATATATATTGACAAAGGAAGAGGGAGGAAGGCACACGCCGTTTTTCAACGGATACCGTCCGCAGTTTTATTTCAGGACGACGGATGTGACAGGAATGACAAAACTGCCTGAAGGCGTGGAGATGGTAATGCCTGGGGATAATGTAACAATGGAAGTGGAATTGATATCAAAAATAGCGATGGAAAAAGGATTAAAATTTGCAATACGCGAGGGAGGCCGGACGATCGGTGCCGGAGTTATTGCGGAAATTTTGGAGTAAAATAAAATGCGAGAAATAATTAGTTTGGCATGTACAGAATGTAAAGAGCGTAATTATTCAACGATGAAAAATAAAAAAAAGCATCCGGATAGAATGGAGAGTAAGAAGTATTGTTCTTCGTGTGATAAGCATACCTTACATAGGCAGACGAAATAAAGATTTGCGTTTTACGAAGTGAAGGATATTTTCCATCCGAATAGGGGTAAATAATCCAAATATTTTTAGCTCTTTTTTCTAGGAGCGTCGGTTAACGGTAAACCACCGGTCTCCAAAACCGGGACTGCAGGTTCAATTCCTGCCGCTCCTGCCAAGTATTTTGGTTTTGGCAGTATGATACGCGGTGAGTAAATTGTATAAATAGGAAACGGAAGAAATAAGATGGTTGAAAAAATAAGGCCTTTTTTTGAAGAAGTAAAAGCTGAGATGTTTAAGGTGACATGGGCAACTAAGCAGGAAGCTATTGCAGGTACGGCACTGGTAGTAATAGTATCTGTGGTGTTATCTGTTTTTATAGGATTTATGGATTTGGGTTTTTCAAAATTAATTCAAATTTTATTAAAATAATTTGATATTCTGAGATCGATATGGCAAAAAACTGGTACGTACTTCATACTTATTCAGGGTATGAAATGAAGGTAAAAGCAAATCTGGAACACAGGTTGGAAACAATGGGAATGGCCGAAAAGGTAGGTAAAATTCTCATTCCGACTGAGGAAGTTGCGGAGATAAAAAAAGGGAAAAAAGAGGTAACTGTTAAAAAAGCTTTTCCCGGGTATATTCTTATTGAAATGGAAATGGATGAAGAATCCTGGTATATTGTCAGAAATACACCAGGGGTTATGGGTTTTGTTGGTGCAGGCGCTAAGCCAATACCTTTAGAGGAAAGTGAAGTTAAAAATATTATTGATAAAGTTGAGAGGGAAAAATCCAAACCCAGGACAGAGGTGCCGTTTAAGAAAAATGATACGGTGAAAGTGACAAATGGTCCTTTTGTTGGTTTTTCCGGGGTGATAAAAGAGATTCATCCTGAACGTGGTAAGGTTAAGGTAATGGTTACAATATTTGGACGTTCAACATCAGTTGAGTTGGATTTCTTACAAATAGAAAGGGTATAAGGAGAAAATATGGCTGGGAAACTTGTCGCGATGGTTAAATTGCAAATACCAGCAGGTAAGGCTAATCCTGCTCCACCAGTAGGGCCGGCATTGGGCCAGCATGGTGTGAATATTATGGAATTTTGTAAGGCTTTTAATGCTGCTACTCAGGCTCAGGCAGCTGAGAGTTTAATAATACCTGTAGTTATCAGTATTTATAGTGATAGAACATTTACTTTTATAACAAAAACTCCGCCTATGGCTGTTCTTATTAAAAAAGCTGCTAAAATTGCTAAAGGATCAGGTACGCCTAACAGGGAAAAGGTGGGAAAGATCACAAGGCAAGATGCTGAAAAAATTGCACAAGTCAAGATGAAGGATCTTAATGCAAAAGATTTAAAAGGCGCAGTTAATATGGTTATCGGAACTGCAAGGAGTATGGGCGTAGAGGTGGAGGCATAATGCAACATAGTAAAAGATATGATACAGCAAAGAAATTAGTGGAAAAAGATAAATGTTATTTATTAAAAGATGCGGTTGCTTTACTTAAGCAAATACCAAAAACAAAATTTGATGAAACAATAAATGTAACTATTAAACTTGGTGTTGATCCAAAGCATGCTGATCAGATTGTTAAAGGTACAGTCGTTCTGCCTAAAGGAATTGGTAAAGAAGTAAAAGTCCTTGTTATTGTAAAAGGGGAAAAAGAAAAAGAAGCTAAAGGAAATGGCGCGGATTTTGTTGGTGCTGAGGATATGATAGAAAAAATTTCAAAAGGCTGGTTGGGCTTTGATGTAATAGTAGCTACTCCTGATATGATGAAGGAATTGAGTAAATTGGGAAAGATTTTAGGGCCTAAAGGATTGATGCCTAATCCAAAAATGGGTACAGTTACTTTTGATGTAGGTAAGGCTGTTAAGGATATAAAAGCCGGTAAAGTAGAATTTAAGGTTGATGATGCCGGTGTCATGCATACAATTGTGGGTAAGGCTTCTTTCAATGAAGACGCGCTTCTGGAAAATTTAAAAGCTTTATTAGAAGCTATTTTGATAGCTAGACCATCTGGTGCTAAAGGGCAGTATTTA
>JAQUKH010000004.1:0-12425 GCA_028719205.1 bacterium | reverse complement strand
CCAGTATGGGGCCTTCGATAAAGTTAGATAGACAAGAAATAGTTGCGTTGCATTAAAATAACTGTTTACCTGAATGGGGGTGAAAGTAGTGATTAGGACGGAAAAACAAAAAAAAGTTGAAGAATTGCAAGATAAGATTGCAAAGGCTAAATATTGTGTTTTTACAGAGTATCGTGGTTTGAATGTTGAAAACATAAATATTTTAAGAACAAAAATAAGAGAAGTGGGAGGCGAGTACCATGTCGTGAAAAATACATTGACAGGTATAGCTTCAAAAAAACTGGGTTTGAGTGGATTAGAAAGTTATCTTAAAGGGCCTACTGCGATAGCATTTGGTTATAAAGATGAAACTGCGATAATTAAGGTTTTGATTGATTTCAGCAAGAAAAATGAAAATTTTAAAATAAAAGTTGGGGTGTTAGACGGGGCCAGTGTAATAGATGATGTAATGCTTAATAAATTGTCAAAGTTGCCTTCAAGAGAAGTATTATTATCACAGTTGGTGTCATGTCTAAAAGGGCCGTTGTTTAATCTTGCAAATGTTTTACAGGCCAATTTGCAAAATATGGTTTCAGTTGTTAATGAGATAAAACTTAAAAAAGAAAAAACTGCTGTTTAGAGTAAGGGGTTACGGATCCTGGTTAATAATAAAAATAAATTTTAAAGCGACAAGGAAAGGAGTAAGAAATGTCTGAATCAAAGATAAATGAAATGGTAGAAAATATTGGGAAATTAAGTGTGCTGGAATTGTCTGAATTGGTTAAAGCAATTGAAGAAAAATTTGGGGTAAAAGCACAAAGTGGTATGCCGATGGGGTTTGCTCCTATGGCTTCTGCCGGCGGTGCCGCAGGCGAAACAGCTGCTAAAACTGAAAAGACAGAATACGATGTTATCCTCACTGCTGTCGGAGAAAAGAAGATCCAAGTCATCAAAGTAGTTAGAGAACTTACAGGGTTGGGATTGAAAGAAGCAAAGGATTTAGTTGACACTGCGCCTAAGAGCGTTAAAGAAAAAACCAGCAAAGAAGAAGCTGAAAAGATGAAGGCTAAGTTAGAAGAACAAGGCGCTACGATAGAGATAAAATAGTTTTTATGAGGATTAAAGAGGGAAAAATAAAGTTGGGTTCCCTCTTTTGTTATTTTTTAACGATTTGTGTTGACATGAATGTATTAGATGTGATAAAATAAAAATTTTGTATATGAATTTAGGTAATTATGGCAGAATTTAAAAAATTTGGTTTAAGAAAAAGATTAACATTTTCAAAAATTCCGGAAGTTTTGGATGTTCCTAATTTGATGGAAATTCAAAAAAATTCCTACGAAGAATTTCTGCAAATGGATATACCTCTGGAAAAAAGGAAGATGCAAGGGCTTCATGAGGCGTTTTGTAAAGTGTTTCCTATTACAGATTTTAAAGGAAACGCCACGCTGGAATTTGTCAGCTATAATTTTGGTAAACCAAAATATTCTGTGCTGAAGTGTCAGGAAAGAGACATGTCTTATACTGCCCCTTTACGGATAAAAACCCGCCTTATAATTCGTGAAGATGATAAAACCTCCGGTGAGAAAAAGGTGAAAAGTATTAAAGAGCAGGAAGTGTTTATGGGTGAATTGCCTTTGATGACTGATCGGGGTACATTTGTAATTAATGGCGCTGAGAGAGTTATCGTAAGTCAGTTGCATCGATCGCCAGGTGTAGCTTTTTCTACGGAAGAAAAAGCGGGCAGGCATACTTTAGGCAGAAGATTGTATATGTCTGAGATTATTCCTTATCAGGGTGCCTGGATGTCTTTTGAGGTAGATGCCCGGGAAATTATTTATGCTCGTATTGATAGAAAAAGAAAATTCCCTGCAACATTGCTCTTAAGGGCATTGGGGTATGGTTCAAGCGAAGATATTTTAGGTTTATTTTTTGATGTTATAAAAGTGGATTTACGGAAGAAAACAAAAAAAGAGGTTGTTGATTTGGTGTTAGGGCAAGATGTTGTGGATGTTTCTACCGGAGAAATAATAGCACAGGTCAACCAGGCAATTACATCGGATTTGTTTGATAGTTTAAAAAAAGCTGATATAAAAGAAATAAAGGTTCTTGACGGAAAATTATCAGAATATTCTCCTGTCAGGACAACACTTCTAAAAGATACCGTATATACAACAAAAGAAGCTTTAATTGAAATTTACAAAAAACAAAGGCCGGGGGATCCGCCCAGTGTTGAAAGCGCGCAAGCGTTATTGGATCGTTTGTTTTTTAATCAGAGAAGATATGATTTGTCCCGGGTAGGGCGTTATATGTTAAATAGAAGATTAGGGCTTGATGTTTCTATTGATATAAGGACTTTGAGAAAAGAAGATGTTGTAGGGACTATAAAAGCACTGTTAATGTTGAAACATGAAGGAGAGGTTCTGGAGGATATAGATCATCTTGGAAATAGGCGTGTCAGGTCTGCAGGTGAATTGCTGCAGAATCAGATAAGGATCGGTTTGGCCAGGATGGAGCGTACTGTAAAAGAGCGAATGTCAATTTCAGATATGGAAGTTGTTATGCCTAGTCATTTAATAAATGCAAAGCCATTAACGGCGGCAGCGCGGGAATTTTTTGGAAGCAGCCAGCTTTCTCAGTTTATGGATCAGACGAATCCTTTAAGTGAATTGACACACAAAAGAAGGCTATCAGCCTTAGGTCCTGGCGGACTTTCAAGAGAACGGGCAGGCTTTGAAGTTAGAGATGTTCATTATACCCATTATGGCCGCGTTTGTCCGATTGAAACGCCGGAAGGCCCTAATATTGGTTTGATTGTTTCTTTAAGTACATATGCGAGAGTTAACGAGTATGGTTTTATTGAAACACCGTATAGAAAAGTAACTAAAGGTGTGGTAGGTGATTCTATTGACTATTTATCCGCGGATGTAGAGGATAAATATATTATAGCGCAGGCAAATGTTGTGGTTGATAGCAAGGGTAAATTCCTATCCGATAGGATTTCTGCCCGGCATAAAGGTGATTTTCCGATGATTGTTCCGCCTGAAATTCATTATATGGATGTTTCTCCCAAACAGCTCGTTAGTATAGCAACCTCTTTGATCCCATTTTTGGAACATGATGATGCTAACAGAGCGTTAATGGGTTCTAACATGCAGAGGCAGGCGGTACCTTTGCTCCGAGCAGAGTCTCCGATTATTGGTACTGGTATGGAATATAGGGTAGCGCGTGATTCCGGAGGGGTAATTATTGCGGAACATAGCGGCATTGTTGAATCTGTTTCAGCAAATGAAATTGCTGTTTCATATATGGACGAAGATAAGAAAAAGTTACAAAAAGATGTTTATGCGTTAATGAAATTTAAACGTTCTAATCAGGATACATGTATAAATCAAAAACCCCTGGTTTCAGTAGGGGATAAAGTAAAAGCTGGTTATATAATTGCGGATGGTCCTGCCACTGAGTTAGGAGAATTGGCGTTGGGTCAAAATATTTTGGTCGCGTTTATGCCATGGTGCGGATATAACTTTGAAGATGCGATTGTTATAAATGAAAATATTGTAAAAAAAGATTTTTTTACATCTATACACATAGAGCGTTTTGAGTTGGAGGCGCGGGATACAAAACTTGGAAAAGAAGAGATTACCCGTGATATTCCTAATGTAAGTGAAGAAGCGATAAAAAATTTAGACGACCGGGGAATTATCAGGATTGGGGCGGATGTTAAACCGGGTGATATATTAGTAGGGAAGATCAGCCCAAAGGGTGAAGTTGAATTGACTCCGGAAGAAAAGTTGCTAAGGGCTATTTTTGGAGAAAAAGCGGGAGATGCCAGAGATGCTTCTTTAAGGGCTTCGCCTGGTGTTGAGGGAAAAGCTATTGATGTTAAAGTTTTCTCTCGCAGCGAGAAAGATAAGGATGAAAAGACAAAAGAAGAGGAAAAACAAAAATCCAAAGAGATTGAAAAAGAATATTTAAAGAAATGTAACTCAATAGAAAAAAAGATGAGTGAAGATATCGTAAAAATAATTGAAGGATTGGCATCAAGTAACAATGTTGTTAATGAAGAAAATAAAAAGATAATAATTAAAAGCGGGAATACATTGACTGCTGCCAGATTAGAAAAATTGAAATCAAGCCAGATTAAGAGTATTAAAGTTACTGATAAAGAGATTATGGCAAAAATTCAATCTATTAAATTAGAAGCTCAGACAAAAATCTCGGAAATTGAGCAGGAAAAAGAGATTCAGCTTGAAAAAATTAAAAAGGGAGATGAACTTCCTCCTGGTGTTATAAAATTAGTAAAAGTATATATAGCTAAGAAGCGCAAATTATCAGTCGGCGATAAAATTGCGGGCCGTCATGGAAATAAAGGAGTGGTTGCAAGGATCGTTGCGGAAGAAGATATGCCGTATTTAGAAGATGGAACGCCGGTAGATATTATTCTTAATCCTTTAGGTGTTCCTTCGCGTATGAACGTAGGCCAGATTTTAGAAACTCATTTAGGTTGGGCTGCTCATAAATTAGGTTGTCATATTGCTTCTCCGGTTTTTGATGGTGCAAAAGAAATAGAGATTAAAGACTTGCTAAAAAAAGCAGGATTACCTGAAAGCGGGAAGACAAAGTTATATGATGGCAGGACAGGTGAGGTGTTTGCCCAGGATATTACTGTTGGTTATATATATATATTGAAATTAGCTCATTTAGTTGATGATAAGATCCACGCGCGTTCGATCGGGCCGTATTCATTGGTTACTCAACAGCCCTTGGGCGGAAAGGCTCAATTTGGCGGCCAGAGGTTTGGAGAAATGGAAGTTTGGGCTCTGGAGGCGTATGGCGCGGCATATACTTTGCAGGAATTATTGACTGTAAAGAGTGATGATGTTGTGGGTCGTACCAGGATTTATGAATCGATTGTTAAGGGAAATAATATATTAGAGGCGGGTATGCCGGAGTCATTTAATGTTCTTGAAAAAGAATTGCGTAGTTTGGGTTTAAATATTACAAGAGAAATTGGGGATGAGAATGCTGAAAAGAATTTAGAAGCTGGAAGTACTCAGGGGCGCGAAGATAAAAAAACTGAAAAAAAAGATAAAAAGAAAAAGAAAAAAGATAAGAAGTAATAAATTATGCAAGATTTAATAAAAAAGTTAAAAGGCGAAGAGAAAAAAGATTTTAATTCTATTAGAATTAGTTTAGCTTCTCCCGAAATGGTAATTTCCTGGTCGCATGGTGAGGTAAAAAAACCTGAGACGATTAATTACAGGACATTTAAGCCCGAAAAAGATGGTTTGTTTTGTGAAAAGATTTTTGGGCCTGTAAAAGATTGGGTTTGTAATTGTGGAAAGTACAAAGGAATAAAACATAAAGGTGTTATTTGTGACAGGTGCGGAGTTGAAATTACACAGGCTAAAGTACGCCGCGAAAGAATGGGGCATATTGAATTAGCTACACCAGTTTCTCATATATGGTTTTTTAAGGGGACTCCAAGCAGAATAGGTTATCTGTTGGATATATCATTATCGTCCCTTGAGAGAATTTTATATTATGAAGATTATATAGTTATAGATCCGGGAAAGACGAATTTTCATAAAAAACAACTATTGAATGAAGAAGAGTATCGTAAGGCCCGCGAAAAATTTGGAGATAACTCATTTTCCGCAAAAATGGGTGCGGAAGGAATAAGGATCCTATTAAGAGAGATAGATGTCAAAAAAATGAGTGAGGAATTGAGGCTTGAATCAAAAGAAGCTTCAGTTTTAAAGAAGAAAAAGATAATTAAAAGATTAAATGTTGTGGAGGCTTTTAGAAAATCGGGTAATCTGCCGGAATGGATGATCATGGATATTGTTCCTGTGCTTCCTGCGGAACTCAGGCCTTTGGTTCCGTTAGATGGCGGACGGTTTGCAACATCAGATTTGAATGATCTATACAGAAGAGTTATTAATCGTAATAACAGATTAAAAAAACTTATTGAATTAAGGGCTCCTGATGTTATTATACGGAATGAAAAAAGGATGCTTCAGGAGGCAGTAGACGCGCTTTTTGATAATGGTCGGCGCGGGCAGGCGGTAAAAGGTCCTGGGAAAAGGCCGTTAAAATCTTTAAGCAGTATGCTTCGCGGAAAACAAGGTAGATTTCGCCAGAATTTATTAGGTAAGAGGGTGGATTATTCCGGCCGTTCAGTAATAGTAGTTGGTCCGGAATTGAAACTGCACCAGTGTGGGTTGCCGAAGAAAATGGCTTTGGAATTATTCAAGCCGTTTATTATAAAAAAATTAGATGAAAAAGGATTTACGCATACAATTAAGAGCGCAAAGAAAATGGTTGAGGATGTTCGGCCGGAAGTCTGGGATATTTTAGAGGATGTTGTTAAAGGACATACAATTCTTTTAAACCGCGCGCCTACACTTCATCGTTTAGGAATACAAGGTTTTGAGCCGGTTTTAGTTGACGGAAAGGCTATTCAGATCCACCCGCTTGTTTGTGCGGCATTTAATGCGGATTTTGATGGTGACCAGATGGCAGTTCATGTTCCGTTATCTGTCGAGGCTCAAATAGAGTCGAAGGTTTTACTTATGGTGACTAATAATATTCTGTCTCCATCAAATGGTAAACCGATCACAACTCCGACACAGGACATGGTTTTAGGTTGTTTTTACTTGACATCTCCTAAATTTGGAGAAAAAGGTGAAGGCCATATTTTTTCTAATCCGGACGAGGTGGTTTTTGCTTATGAATCCAAAGAGCTTGGTTTGCATGCAAAAATAAAGGTTAGAATGAACGGAAAGCTTTTGGAAACAACAACAGGCCGCGTTATTTTTAATCAGTTGCTGCCGGATGAATTAAGGTTTGTTAATAGAAGTATGGACAAAGGGCTATTAGTAAAACTAGTAACTCAATGTTATTATAAACTTGGACAGGAACCAACGGTTCTTCTCTTGGATAGATTGAAAAGTATAGGATTTGAGCATGCTACATTAGCAGGTATTTCGATCTCGATTGATGATATGATAATACCTAAGGAAAAGAGAAAGATATTGGACAAGTCAATAGCAAAGGTTCAGGTTTTGGAAAATCAATATAGAAAAGGTGTTATCACTGAGGGAGAGAGACATAATAAGGTAATAGATACATGGACGCATGCCGGTGACGAAATAACGGACAAGTTATTTACTGAATTACGGGAAGAGATCGACGTTAAAGGTAAGTTTAACTCTATTTTTATGATGAGCGAGTCAGGTTCCCGTGGTAGTAAGCAGCAGATCAGGCAGTTAGCCGGAATGAGAGGCCTTATGGCTAAACCGTCCGGAGAGATCATAGAATCACCAATTATGGCAAATTTCCGTGAAGGATTAACAGTTTTGGAATATTTTATTTCTACTCATGGAGGTAGAAAAGGTTTAGCTGATACCGCGTTGAAAACAGCTGATTCGGGATATTTAACAAGGCGTTTGGTTGATGTGGCGCAGGATGCTATTATAATCGAAGAAGATTGTGGTACGGCGAATGGTATTAAAATCGAAGCAATAAAAGAAGCTGGAGAAGTTATAGAAAAATTGGGAGACCGCGTTTTGGGAAGGGTTGCCTTGGACAATATCGTGGATCCTATTTCTGATGAATTGATTGTGAGTGCGGGTGAAGAAGTAAATGAGGTTTCAGCCGCAAAAATAGAGAAGAGCGGAATTGAACGCATACGAATTCGGTCTGTTTTAACTTGTGAAGCCAAAAGAGGGGTATGCGCGAAATGTTATGGAAGAAATTTAGCCAACGGCAGGTTAGTAGATTTGGGAGAGGCGGTTGGTGTTATAGCGGCTCAGAGTATTGGAGAGCCTGGAACGCAGTTGACAATGAGAACATTTCATATCGGTGGTACAGCAAGCCGGGTAGTTGAACAATCTCGGATTGAAGCCAAAAATCAGGGAATTGTTAATTTCCATGATATGAGAGCTATCGCAAAGTCCAATGGTATAACGGTTGTGCTTAGCCGTCAGGGAGAGATTTCGGTAAGCAATGAGGCAGGAAGAGAAACAGAGAGACACACAGTTTATTATGGTGCGGAATTGTTGATAAAGGAAGGCGCTAAAGTAAAAGAAGGCGATATATTAGCACAGTGGGATTCATATAATATTTTAATATTGAATGAGCATACAGGTAAAGTAGTTTTTAAAGATATAAAAGAAGGCGTTACAATGCGCGAGGAATTGGACAGGGATTCCGGTTTGAAGGAAAGGCTGATTGTTGAACATAAAGAAGAAACCTTGCAACCCCAGATAATTATAACTGATAAATCCGGTGAGGCGTTGGCCCGCTATTCTATGCCTATCAAAGCCCATCTGGCTGTGAATAATGGTGATACTATTGCGGCAGGCGATATTTTAGCAAAGATTCCGCGCGAGACTACTAAAACTAAGGATATTACAGGTGGATTGCCTAGAGTTGCTGAATTATTTGAGGCGCGCCGTCCGAAAGAGTATGCTATAATATCGGAGATTGATGGAATTGTGAGATTTGCCGGTATAGCTAAGGGGTTAAGAAAGATAATTGTTTATAATGAAGAAACAAATATGGAAAAGGAATATTTGATCGCGCAGGGTAAGCATCTTACTGTTCGTGAAGGTGATAAAGTCAGAGCAGGAGAACAGTTGATGGATGGGTCTCTTAATCTCCATGATATTTTGCGGGTAAAAGGTGTGGAGGCATTGCAAAGATATTTAGTAGATGAAGTTCAGGAGGTTTATCGTTTACAGGGTGTAAATATTAATGATAAACATATAGAAATTATTGTAAGGCAGATGCTTAGAAAGGTAAAAATAGATGAATCAGGAGATACAATATTTTTATCCCGTGAAGAGATTGATAAGGTTGAGTTTAAAGAAGAAAATGAACGAGTTATGGCTGCAGGTGGTAGTCCTGCTACGGCGATGCCGATACTCTTGGGTATTACAAAAGCAAGTTTAAGAACAGAAAGTTTTATTTCCGCGGCCTCGTTCCAGGAGACTACCCGTGTTTTAACAGAAGCCGCAGTATCAGGAAAATGTGATTTTTTAAGAGGATTAAAAGAGAATGTGGTTATTGGTCATTTGATTCCAGCTGGGACTGGAATGGACAGATATAGAAAAGATGTTGAAAAGATTGAACCGGAAGTTCAATTAAAAAGTGAATAATCAAATTTTAACTAAAGTTAAGATTTAATAAAAGGAATATATGCCGACAATTAATCAATTAATAAGAAGTGGAAGAAAAAAACTTGCTTGGAAAAGTTCATCTCCAGCATTACAGGAATGTCCTCAAAAACGAGGGGTTTGTATAAGGGTATATACGACTACTCCTAAAAAACCTAATTCGGCCTTAAGAAAGGTTGCAAAAGTCAGATTAACTAATGGAATAGAGGCAACTACTTATATCCCGGGAATAGGGCATAATTTACAGGAGCATTCAATTGTTTTAATCCGGGGCGGAAGGGTTAAGGATCTGCCGGGCGTAAGGTATCATATTGTGCGTGGTGTATTGGATTCTATGGGTGTTCAGGGTAGAAAACAAAGTCGGTCAAAATATGGCGCAAAAAGGCCAAAAGTAGAAAGTAAGTAACAGGAGATATAATGTCAAGGAAAAAGATTGTAATTACAAAAAGAATAGATTTTGATGCAAAATTTAATAGTGATGCAATTAATAAGTTTATAAATAAACTTATGGTCACGGGGAAGAAGAGTACAGCGGAAGGAATTTTTTATAGCGCGATGGAGCGGGTGGAAGAAATTACAAAAGAAAATCCGATGGATGTTTTTAATAGAGCGCTGGATAATGTTAAGCCTTATGTTGAGGTAAAATCGAGGCGGGTAGGAGGTTCAACTTATCAGGTTCCTGTTGAAGTTAATCCTGACAGGAGAATAGCTTTAGCGACCCGTTGGATGATAGGTTATTCGCGCGATAGAAAAGAAAAAACAATGGCGCATAATTTAGCTTCTGAAATAATTGATGCGAGTAAAAAACAGGGTGGTTCAGTAAAGAAAAAAGAAGACACTCATAAGATGGCTGAAGCTAATAAAGCTTTTGCGCATTATAGATGGTAGTTTTAATATAGTTATAAGTTGTTAGTTTTAAGCTATAAACATGGAATTAAATAGGAGGAGAAAAGGAAAACCTAACTCTTTCAAATAATTAGATGCTTGCTTAAAACTTATTAATTGTAATTAATTTGAAGGAGGTTACTTTTATGGGACGAGCGGTCCCCTTAGCAATGACTAGAAATTTTGGCGTTATGGCACATATTGACGCTGGTAAGACTACGACTACGGAACGTATTCTATTTTATTCGGGAAAAATCCATAAGATAGGGGAAGTTCACGATGGTGCGACTGAAATGGATTGGATGGTTCAGGAAAAAGAAAGAGGAATAACAATTACGTCAGCCGCGACTACTTGTAGTTGGCGAAATAATCGTTTAAATTTAATTGATACTCCGGGACATGTGGATTTTACAATAGAAGTTGAGCGTTCTTTGAGAGTTTTAGACGGCGCGATCGCTGTGTTTTGCGCGGTAGGCGGAGTTGAGCCTCAGTCAGAAACTGTATGGCGCCAGGCAGATAAATATAATGTGCCAAGGATAGCATTTATAAATAAAATGGACCGCAGGGGATCTGATTTCTGGAATTGTATTAAAGAAATGAAGGAAAAATTGGGTGCAAATGCCCAACCTATTCAAATCCCGATAGGGAAAGAGGATGAGTTTACCGGAGCAATAGATTTAGTTAAGATGAAGAAAATAGCATGGGTTAGTGAAGATAGCAATAAAGATTTTGAAATTGAGGATATTCCTGAAAATTTAAAAGAAGAAGCTTTAAAAAATCGTGAAAAACTAGTTGAAGCTGTTAGTGAAGTGGATGAAGCGTTAATGGAAAAATTTGTTAATGGTGTTCCTGTTACAAACGTTGAATTGGCTGACGCAATAAGACGGGCTACTGTTGCAATTAAGATTTATCCTGTTTTGTGTGGGGCTTCATTAAAGAATAAAGGCGTGCAGGCTCTTTTGGATGCTGTTGTAGATTATCTTCCAAGTCCTTTGGATATACCATCGATAAAAGGTAAAGATTCTTCTACTGGCAATGAAATAGAACGTCATGCTGATGAAAATGAACCTTTTAGCGCTTTAGCGTTTAAGATAATGACTGATCCTTTTGTTGGCAGGTTGACATATTTTCGCGTATATTCAGGAAAATTAAGCGCGGGATCCTATGTTTATAATTCAAGAGCTGAAAAGAGAGAACGTATCGGCCGTTTATTGCAGATGCATGCGAATAAAAGGCAGGAAATAGAAGAATGTTATGCGGGAGATATCGTTGCATCTGTCGGTTTAAAATATACGACCACAGGTGATACGCTGTGTCTGGAAGATAAACCCGTGATCTTGGAGGAAATGATTTTCCCTGAGCCGGTTATATCGATTGCCATTGAGCCAAAAACGAAAATTGATCAGAAAAAACTGGGAGAATCGTTATTTAAATTGGCAGAAGAAGATCCGACATTTAGAGTTAGTGTAAATGAAGAAACAGGGCAGACGATTATTTCCGGAATGGGTGAATTACATCTTGAGATTTTAGTTGACAGGATGCTTCGTGAATTTAATGTAGGGGCGAATGTCGGGAAACCTCAGGTAGCTTATAGAGAGACAATTAAAAAAGAGGCTGAAGCAGAAGGCAAATATATAAGGCAAACTGGAGGTCGCGGCCAATACGGACATGTAGTTTTAAAGATAGAGCCGATAAGTACAAAAGAAAAACGGCTTGAATTTGTTAATAAAGTTGTAGGTGGATCAATACCAAAAGAGTTTATAAACCCTATAGAAAAAGGTATTCAGGAAGCTATGGATGGCGGTGTTTTGGCCGGTTATCCGGTGGTTGGAATTAAGGCTACTCTCCTTGATGGATCTTACCATGATGTGGATTCTTCAGAAATAGCTTTTAAAATAGCGGCCTCTATGGCGTTTAAAAGTTGCGCTAAGCTTGCGTCACCTGTTTTAATGGAACCAATTATGGAAATTGAAATAGTAACCCCTGAAGAATTTATGGGAGATGTTATTGGTGACCTTAGCAGCCGTAGAGGAAAAATAGAAGGTGTTACTATTAAGGCAAACGCGCAGATAATAAAAGGAACCGTTCCTTTGTCAGCGATTTTTGGATATGCGACTACCTTGAGGTCTCTTACCCAGGGCAGGGCGACTTATACAATGCAGTTTTCACAATATGCGGATCTGCCAAAACCGATTGCAGATCAGTTGATTGAAAAGGTTCAAGGAAGTAAATAAGTAAAATAGGAGGATGTCATGGCTAAAGAAAAATTTGATAGAAAGAAGCCGCATGTAAATATAGGGACAATAGGGCATGTAGATCATGGAAAGACAACATTGACAAGCGCGATAACAAAAGTGTTGTCGGTAGGCGGATTTG
>JAQUKH010000003.1:39602-130792 GCA_028719205.1 bacterium | reverse complement strand
GGCATAAACTGCACATGCCTTTTACTGAATTATTTGACTGGTTAGAAGAAATTAACAACAGTTTATTTATCAGGTTCCTTAATTCCACCGCGGAACCATCTTTACTTAAAGAGAACAATTTTTCAAAATGCTCCATAGCCTTATCTTTATCCCCCTGATAATAATAAAGGAACGCCAATTCCCTCCGGATCCCAAGAGCTCCCGGATCTATAAAAAGCAATTCCTCCATTTCATTTATAGCCTCCTTAAAATAATCATTATCTTTATATATATACCCCATCTCACTATACAACGATCCCAATTCATTCCTGACCTTTTTACTCAATGGATAATCCAGGGCCGATTTTTGCAGGATGCTCAAAGCTTCATTCAATTTGTCTTCAGCTTTAAATTTATCTACCTGTTCCTTGGATTTTTTCCAGATATCTTCATTTAATTCAGGCTTTGCCCTGTATTTTTTCTGTTCATTATTCAGGCTATTTAATATTTCTTTTGAGTCTTTATAATTATCAACAATAGCCAGGCAATCATCAAAATATTTTTTACTTACATTAAACCTTTTTTTGTCATAATTTTCTTTGGCATTTTTATAAAGCGTTTCCACTTCTTTAAATTTATTTACGAACATTTGCTCAAAACTGTCATTGATCTCGGATATTTCTAATGCACTGTCCAGATCCGCTCTATCTGAATAATTTTTAATGATCTTTTTTTCTTTATTATCCCACACGAATTCAATTTTCTGGAATAAGGAATAATGCGGCCCGAGGATCCCTAATATTTCAATGAATAAAGGCTTTTTTTTGTCATTAAAACCTGATAATATTGACCCGACAGCTAAGCCGTCATCTGACCCTAATTTCAAATAATAAAATCCATCTTTACTTTCACATGAGGTTTTTATCTTATCTTGTTTGACAAGAGCATGTATTTTAATAAAAGGGGTAAATAAAATCAGAATAATAATATATTTTTTCATCTAAAGATCCTTGTTTTTACATTGATATTCCGTATATTCTATCGGAAGGTTTCAGTTTCAGCTATACTTTTCTATTATTTATCAAATCTTATTAATCCATCGATCATAGTGAAACATACGTCGTTTGCGACTGCTTTTGAAACGATATGATCAACCGGAGATAAATTTTTAACCGGCCTGGTATTGATCTTTACTACGATCAGATCAGCTTTTTTGCCGGGCAGCAATGACCCTGTTTCTTTTTCTGATCCTAAAACCTCCGCGCCGCCTAAAGTCGCGATCCTGACCAGCCGCTCATTTATTAAACTTGATCCGTATATATTCTTCAGCATTCTTATTTCTTCGAACATATCCAGTGAATAATTGCTTGCCAGGCTATCCGTTCCAATTCCCATTTTCAGATCATATTTTAATGCTGAACGGAGAGGAAATTCGCCGTTCTTCAAAAGATAATTACTGCGGGGGCAAAGGACAATACCCGTTTTTGTTTTGGCCAGAAGCGCAAAATCTTTCCTGTTTAAGTGAACGCAATGAACCAAATGGTTTAAAGGATCCGTAAATTTGAGACCATTTAAATATTCTGTCGTGCCGCGCCATTTTCCGGATATTGGTATGCTCTCCAGTTGGAAAGTCTTTACAAAATCAGCCAGCGGGCCCGACCCTTTAAAAATAAATTCATTCTCAAAGGGAGATTCCGCCGCATGCATCCCGCAGGATATTTTATTTTTTTTATAATATGATGAAATGTATTTTAAGGACTTTGTGGAAAGCGTATAAGGAGAATGAGGAAAAACACCGGGTTTTAAATCAGGCCTTTTAAGTTTCAATTTACACTGCCTGAAATTTGCTTCATGATCACAAATCGCCTTTTTCAACCGGTTATCATCAACCGCGACAAACTCATTAAAATAAACGCCCTTTATCCCGCTTTTTATCAGCTCATCCAGGCTTAATCCGCTTCGCGAAACTTCACCTACAGAGGTTACTCCCGCGGAAATAAGGCTTTTAACTGTTTTTCTTATTGACAATAATATTTCTGCCTTTGATAACGCCTTTTGTTTTTGGATCAAGCCTTTGATCCAAGGGACAAAATCAACATGTTTTGTCAGGGGCCCCAGAGCTGAATATTCGAGATGAGTGTGGCAATTAACCAAACCGGGCATTAAAATTGATTCAGGAAAATTCCGGACAGGTATTTCAGGATATTTTTTTTTGATAATGTCAGAAGTACCGGTATCCTTGATCCGGCCATCCTCCACTAAAACCGCCCCGTTTTTTAGTGGAGGAGATGAAACCGGTACAAGATATGAAGCAGAAAGTATCATTTGATCTTTATTTTTGCTCGGCATTGGTCAATAAAGTCTTCATTCTAAGGTTTTTACACGAACATGCATCTTTATTTATATCTAAACTTTTTATTGCCTTGATAAGGATATTTCCGATCCGTTTTGACTCCGAATAAAAAAGATATCGAAACTTCTCATAATCCCATTTTGGGATAACGCCTTCAGCATAATTTACCACGAGATAAATTCCGCAGTAACACGCCCCTATTTCGCGGGCGAGATATACTTCAGGGCAGAAACTCTGCCCGACAGCATCCGAACCTAACCGTTTCAGGGCAGTTACTTCCGCCTTGCTTTCAAAATGACGGCCGTCCGTTACGGCATAAACTCCCCGCTGAAATATTTTATAATCCGATCCGTCTTTTATTGCTTTTATAAGGCTTTTTTTAAGATCAGGGCAAACAGGGTCACGCATTACTAAAAGATGATCATTCCCAAGCTTAACATCCTTGCGAAGCGAAAAATCAATATAATCATCCGGTATAAAAACATCCCCCGGTTTCATTTTTTTATCAATACTCCCGACCCCGCCCTCCGCAAGTATCTTTTTTACGCCCATTTCTTTAAAAACCCAGAATATTTGTTTTGAAGAATCACCCCGCGTCCGGTCACCCTGCCAGCCGTGCATTTTACATGTAACAACTTTTTTACCACTAACCTCAAATATAGTCAGCGCCGGGCTTTTGCCGAAAGGCGTTTGATATATCTTATTTTTTGAAATGATCTTTACATCCGGAATATTCAAATCTTCCGGCAAGGATATTGAAAAGGTGCTGGAACCGCCAATGAGGGCAAAAGGAACATTTTGCAAATTTTATCTCCAATAAAAATAATGTATTTGGCAAATTTTTAATTCCAAAATCTCTTTTTGCTTAAACCCGAAACGTTTTTGATAAATCTAAGGCTCACTACAGGCAATTTTAAAACTCGCTCTTCGAGCTCAAACATTAAAATTGCTTATCTTTCGTTTCGCCAAGATTTATTAACAAAAAGCGTTTCTATAGACGCAAAAAGAAATCTTGAAATTAAATTTGCCAATCTTTTGTTAATATTCTTTAATAATTTTGTATTCGGTGTCGCGCTGGCAAGGTGTAAATCCTGCCTTTTGTATCAGGCGCACGATCTTATCCGTATTCATTTTGCGTGAAACACCTGTCGCGCGGACTACATTTTCTTCAAGCATAATGCTTCCAAGGTCATCCGCGCCAAAAAATAATGAAAGCTGGCCGATTTCTTCCCCCTGCGTCAGCCATGAACCCTGGATATGAGGCACATTATCGAGATATAAACGCGAAATGGCGAGTGTCCTTAAATAATCTTCAGCGGGAACTTCTTTCCCGCCGATCTTTGTGCATCCCGGTTGAAAGGTCCAGGGAATGAAACCGCGGAATCTTTCTGTCTTGTCCTGAAGTTTCCGGATACTATCCATATGCTCCACGCGTTCTGAAAGCTCTTCTCCCACTCCGAACATCATTGTCGCGGTTGAATACATCCCAAGACGATGGGCTGTTTCCATAACCAAAAGCCACTCTTCAACATTTATTTTTTTGCCGCTGATCCTTTTTCTTGTTACATCCGTAAGGATCTCCGCCCCTGCCCCGGGTAATGAATCCAGCCCCGCGAGCTTTAAACGCATAATAACCTCTTCTATACTTAAACCGTTATTTTTGCATAAATGCATTATTTCCGGCGCGGAAAGAGAATGGAGCACAACCTTATATTTATTTTTAACAGCCTTAAATATTTTTAAATAATATCCTATCTTAATATCCGGATGCAGCCCGCCCTGAAGCATTATCTGCGTCGCGCCGTCATTAACAGCCTCTTCAACTTTCCCGAGAATTTCCTGTTCATTTAACAGGTATCCCTCAGGACTGTCCGCGTCGCGCCAAAAAGCGCAAAAACCGCATTGATTAACGCAGATATTGGTGTAATTAATATTTCTGTCAATAATAAATGTAATTTGGTTTTTTATAAATCTTTGTCTTCTGATTTTATCCGCGGCCGCACCTAACTGGTAAATTTCCGCTTCCTTAAAAAGTATAACAGCTTCTTCCGGAGAAATTCTTTTTCCCCTGATCGCGCCTTCCAAAATTTTAGCTACTTGTTCCTGTGTTTTCATAATTACTCAAAAAATTCCAGGTTCCCTTTTCCCTTTATCAATCCGGCTTCATTCGCCATACTGTAAAATTCCAGAAGCCCCGCCCTCGCGGCTTTATCAAAAGAAAAATCAAGGCCTCTTAAATATTTTCCTATAAATTTTTCGCTGAATTTCTCCCAAGTTGAAGCGCGTTCAATGATCTCCTGAATATTATTTACGCTATATTCATAAGATTTTCGGAATGCCTCCATAAGCTTTTTAGCCTGGGCCGGATTTTTTTCAACAAATTCCTTTCTGATACACCAAACCGCGTAAACCATCTTTTTCCCGGTTAAACTTTTCCATTCCTCACCAAGATCATAGCAGTATAAACCGTTTAATTTCTGGCTTTCTTCCAACGCCTTATCCCCTATCAAAAGGGCCGCTTTTGAGTTCTTCAGCATTCCTTCCAGATCTTCTTTTGAAGTAAAATATTCCGGATGTATTTTATATTTCGTGTCTAAAATAATTTTTAACAGAACATGACTGGTCGCTGAAGCGTCTGTCAGGGAGATCTTCTCCCCGTCAAGTTTTTTTACCGGCACCTTACTAAGTAAAAGAATACTCTGCACAGAGCCGTTTGAACTCACGCTTAAGTGAGGGCAGAGCAAAAACTTATCCCGGTTTTTATAATATTCGATCGAAGAGATAGGGCTTACGTCCAATTTCCCCTCAATCATTAACCGGTTCAATTCAGTCGGTAATCCCGGAATAAATTCCATATCAAGAATATCCATATTCTTTACAAGCGCGTAATAGATCGGAAAACAATTTAAAAATTTAATATGCCCTACTCTCGGCAGCATAGTCCATTTTTTTTCTTTTACCGGCATTTTAAATTTTGGGATCAGTAATTCGATCATTAAACTAATACTCCTAACGCCCCCTTTGTCCCCCTGAAGGGGATAAAGAAGTTAATATTGTTTTATCTCATTATAGAGCGTATCCCTTTCAACCGGGATACGGCCCATTTCCCTGATCAACCGGATCAATTCCAGCCTCGGGATATCTTCAGGGGTAGTAGCCCCCGCTGAATGGGTGATCTTTTCTTCCACTACCGTGCCATCCAGGTCGTTTACTCCGTACTTTAACGAAAGCTGAGCGAGCCTTAAACCCATCATTATCCAAAAGGCCTTTATATGAGTAAAATTATTAAGTATTAATCTTGAAGCGGAGAGCATCTTCAGGATCTCGATCCCGGTTGGTTTTTCAAAATTCTCCATCAAAGTATACTGCGGATGAAAAGGCAGAGGTATAAAAGACTGGAATCCGCCGGTTTTATTCTGAAGTTCCCGCAGGGAAATAAGATGGTCCACAACTTCCTCTATTGTTTCTATGTGCCCGAAAAGCAGGGTCGCGTTGGATTTCATTCCCAAACGATGCGCTTCCGTCATAACCTCCTGCCATTCAAAACCCGTCGCCTTCTTCGGGCAAAGCTCCTCGCGGATACGCGGGCTGAATACCTCGGCACCTCCGCCGGGCAGAGAATCAAGCCCTGCCTCTTTCATTATTTCGAGCACCTTTGTAATGGTAAAACCTGTGATCTTCGCGAAATAATGGATCTCAACCGCGGTAAAACCCTGTATATGAAGCTGCGGCGCGAATTTCTTTACGGCCCGTAAAATATCAAGATAATAATCGAATGTCAGGTCCGGATGAAGCCCGCTTACAATATGAACCTCAGTTATGCCCATAGGCAGTGATTCTTTCACCTTTTCTATAACATCATCCACGCTGAAAACATACGCGCCTTTTTCACCCTTATCCCTGCTGAAAGCGCAAAATTTGCAGCGCGAGATACAAACATTTGTTAAATTAATATGCCGGTTGACGTTAAAAAATACCTTGCCTTTATTTTTTGTTAAGTTGGCTAAGTTCGCCATCTCTCCAAGCTCATGTATCGAACACCCCTGAAAAAGGTAAAGGCACTCATCACGGTTCAATGCCGCGTTATCGTTTATTTTTTTTCTGATATTTTTTTTCATAATAAACAAAAATCCAATAATATGAAAACAAAAATAGTTATGCTTACAAGCCCGTTCATCTTAAAAAACGCCTCGTCTAATTTGCCTTTTCTCATAATTATATTTTCATAAATAAGAAAAAGAGAAATTATGGCTATGCCCGAAAAATAATAAATTTTCAATCCCAGTAAATATCCTGCCAGAAAGAACAAAATTACCGTTAAAAAATGAAGCATCGAAGTAAACCAGAAAGAACTTTTTATCCCAAAACACGCCGGGATGGAATAAAGCCCTTCTTTCCTGTCAAACTCAAAATCCTGGCAGGCGTAAATAATATCAAAGCCCGCGGTCCATATCAGGATCGCTACAGCGATCAATAAAACCGGCAGGCCGGGTAATTTGTTAGTTACCGCGATAAACGCGCCTAACGGGGACAAAGCAAGGCTCAATCCCAGGATAAAATGGCTTAACCAGCTGAACCTTTTGGCAAAAGGATAAACAGCCATCGGCAAAATAAAAAGAGGCCATAAAATATGAGCTAACGGCGCAAGGCTTAAGGCTGAATATATAAAAAGCAATAATGACACGAAACAAAAAATAAGAGCTTCGTTCAGGTTCACCTGCCCGGTCACAAGATGGCGGCCGGCGGTCCTTAAATTCCTGGCATCGATTTCACGGTCTATGATCCTGTTCCAGGTCATAGCGAAACTGCGGCCCCCGAACATCGCCAGGGTAATAAATATTATATTTTTAAGGCCGGGAATCCCGCCCGACGCGATTATCGCGCCCACATACGCGAACGGCAAAGCGAAAACCGTATGTTCGATCTTTACCATCTCAAGAATATATTTAAACTTTTTAATATTCATTATTCGTATTCGTAGGGGCGAACCCGCGTGTTCGCCCTCTTTCTTAATATTTTTCCAATCCATTCAAGGGCAGACACATGGGTCTGCCCCTACAAAGATAAATACGGGCATGGCACCGCCATGCCCCTACAATATTACAATCCATATTCCTTCCACTTACCGTCTACCATTTTCTTTACTTCTTCACTCATCTTAATCTCATTAGGCCACGGACGTAAATGCCCTTCTTCCTTCATTTTCTTTGTCGCGTCAATACCCATTTTTGATCCATAGCTTTGATTGCTGGAGGAGTGATCCAGAACATCCAGCGGCCCCATCTGAATAAAAGTGTCACGGGCAGGGTCCACATTATTAAAAACCTTCCAGACCACTTCGGAATAATCCTGCACATTAACGTCTTCGTCAACGATCACGATCATCTTGGAGAACATCATCTGGCCCATTCCCCAGAGCGCGTTGATAACCTTGCGGGCATGGCCCGGGAATTCTTTTTTAATTGAAACTATCGCGCAATTATGGAATACACCTTCGAAAGGAAGGCTGAAATCTTTTATTTCAGGAAGCGTTATCTTCAAAAGAGGTAAAAATATCCGCTCGGTGGCCCAGCCCATAAAACAATCTTCCATAGGAGGACGGCCGACTATCGTCGCGGGATAGACCGGGTTTTTCCTGTGAGTAATGCAAGTCAAATGGAACACGGGGAAATCATTTGCCAGTGAATAATATCCGGTATGGTCGCCGAAAGGCCCTTCCCATCTCAATTCAGCGGGGTCAACATAACCTTCCAGAATAAATTCCGCGTTCGCCGGGACAAGAATATCCGACATTTTCGCTTTTACTACAGGCACTGCCTTGCCGCGGAGAAAACCGGCGAATAGTAATTCATCCACACCCGGAGGAAGCGGGGCCGTGGCGGAATAAATGACTGACGGGTCCGCGCCTAAAGCGATCGCGACCGGCATTCTCTCTTTGTTTTTCTGGTATTTGCGGTAGATCCTGGCCCCGTCATGATGCTGATGCCAATGCATACCGGTGGTCCTGCCGTCATAAACCTGCATACGGTACATCCCTATATTTTGCCGCCCTGTTTCAGGGTCTTTCGTAATTACCACCGGAAACGTAATAAATTTACCCGCGTCTTCAGGCCAGCATTTCAAGATAGGCAGGTCATTAAGCGAGCCGTTCTCTTCAACTACTTCCTGAGATATCGCGTCCTTAACTATATGAGGCTGTATATCAGCCATTTTCTTTAACTGGACAAAAAAACTTATCTTATCCCAAAGGCTCTTAGGCATATCTTTGGGAAATAAATTCTCGATCCTCTCGCTTATTTCCTCTATATTTTCAACGCCCAGAGACATGCACATCCTCTTTTTGGTGCCGTACATATTTATAAAAAGAGGATATTTCGAACCTTTAACCTTTTCAAATAATACGGCGGGCCCGCCTTTTTTTACTATACGGTCGGCAATTTCCGTAATTTCCAAATTCGCGTCAACCTCTGTTTTAACCTTTTTCAGTTCCCCGCTTTTCTCCAGGGACTTTATAAACTCCTGCATGTCGGAATAGAACATTTTGTCTCCATAATAAAGTGGTTATTATACCATTTATTTTGTATTTTATCAACAGGTTATTTCATTTATTGTTATCTTAGGTTTTTTACTATTGTGTCATCCTTCCAATGTATCTCTTCTTCAATAACAGGGAGATATTCGACTTTCCCGAGATTATTGTCATCTTTATTGTCATGGATCATTTTATCGTGATCCGCTTTTTTACCCCAGAAATTTTTTGATACTTTGACATCTTCCCTGTGAAAATCGCCCAGTTGTAAATTATATTCGGCATTGTTAAAAATATTATTTAAAACAATATCCGACTGGTTCCCTTTCTCATAAATGAATATCCCGACCCTGTTACCCACAATACTATTGTTCCTGATATTATTCTTCCCCGCCCTGAAATTTATTCCACGGCTTTCATTTAAACGGAATACGCAGTTCTCAATAAGCGCCTGGGAATAACCCAGCCGGCAGCCCTCATAATTATTTTCAAATAAGGAATGGGAAACAGTTAAGGAAGAAAAATGCGAATGGATAGCGTAATTAGCGTATTCAAAAATACAATAAGTAAAAATATTATCCTGGCTGTAAGTTAAATAGATATTTCCCCACCAGCCCCGGTATTTTTCTTTGCCCGTAAAAATGATAGGTTTATCTTTGGTCCCCGCCGCGATAATTTTCCCCTCGACCTTTATACCCCCGCCCTGAATAGTATGGACATCTTCCGTTTTTATCTTCGCGCCTGAAAAAATCAGTTCTGTTCCCGGGGCTATCGTAAGGCTCACTCCCTTTTTAATTAAAACTACCTGCCTGATCTCCAGTTTTCCCGACCAGGTAGTATCCTCTGAAATTATTATGGTTTCTTTCGGGAATTCATCAGGACCGGAAGATGATTTTTGGGGAGAGCTATTTTCTTTTTGTTTTTGATAAGGCCAGAAGGAATGCCCGCTGCAGATAAAATAAACAAATATATAAAACAATACCCATTTTCTATTTATCATAATTACGTGATAATATCTTCTCGCCAATTACTTCCAGGCCGGCCAGTTTTTTATCGGCTGTAATTTCAATGGAATGGTCCTTTGATTCCGAGAGATACCCGATAAAATCGTTGGGCTGCGGAATAGCCCCGAAATTTTCTTTCGCGATCAAATAAAATTTACCGCCAGAAACCATATTGATCTGAAAAGATCCGTCTTCACCTGTTTTATTCGAGATGTATTCCGGTTTTCCCACCATTTCATCATTTTTATAAAGACAGACAAATACGCCGCTCACGGGTTTTTTATCAAGATCATGGACCTTACCTGAAATTAATGTTTGATCAGCGCCCGTCATACCGCTGGTAGTAGCAATATTAGCTGAACCTTTAGGGGCGTCTTTTTTCAGAGCATATAGCAGGACATTCTGATGTTCCCCTTGTTTAAGAGATATCGGATTAGCTTCGTAATATCCGAAAAAATCCCCCGCCTGGATCGGACCGAATTGATCTGACGAGAGCCGTTTA
The DNA here is from genome assembly GCA_028719205.1 of bacterium. Classification (GTDB taxonomy): domain Bacteria; phylum JACRDZ01; class JAQUKH01; order JAQUKH01; family JAQUKH01; genus JAQUKH01. Next base: position 120,425 of record JAQUKH010000003.1, on the reverse strand, counting down.
CGCAAAACAATATAATAAGTGCCGGCTTCAAGCGGGGCGTAAAATCTGCCTTGCTCATCGGTTACCGCGGAGTAATACGCCGGGCCTCTCAAGTCATTTTCCATGCTTAAATAAATAAAGACCTCCGCCCTGTCCAGCGGTTTATCATCATAATAAACCGCGCCTGAGATACCCGGTTTATCCGCATTTAAAAAGGCCCCGATCTCCGAAGAAGTATAAATATTTTTTACGCAGTTTATGATCAGGTCAACCGAGCTTCCTGCTGAAACTTTAACCGGATTTCCGCCCAAATAACCGAAATAATCATTCTTTTCCAATATACTTGCCGCAGGGCCCTTAGTTTTTTTAACCATTAAATAATAGGTCCCTGGTTTCAGCTCAAGAGAAAAATTACCATTTTGATCCGAAGGGGAGGAAAAAGTAAGAAGTCGTAATGAATAATCTTTTTCGGATTTGTTATAGACATAAACAATGGCGCTGCTAATGCCTTTGTTTTGATAAACAGCTTTTCCTTTGATGTGGCCGGATTGGAGGACAATATCTTTTTTTAAATAACGAGAACAACTGAATAAAAAAAGGATATTAAATATAAATACTACTATTATTTTTTTTTTGCTCATTTTTATCCTCAAACCGGAAAAAAATAACCCCGCGGAAAATTACCACAGGGTTATTTAAATTTGAATGTAAGTATAATGTTATCTTTTCGCGATAGAATTTATCTTAGCCGGTTCTTTTATTTTCAAAGTCTGGCCGCAAGACACATCATTCATAACGACTTTAGTCCCATTTGTAAACTTGATATCCAGATCATATTTTTTAGAAGCATCGAGCCCGAAATGAAGGTCCAGACTGCTCATTGAGCAAAAACCGCTGGCAGTAGTTACTTCCCGCAATCCCCTGAAATATTTCATATCGCCAAGATGCCCGGCATCATAAACCTTTACCCATGAACCTACCGCGCTGCGGTTAGAAGCTCTTCCCTCAAGGCTGACCTTAAGAAAATTTTTATCATTTTGCGTGTTCTTAAAAAGCCTGTTCGGTGTATTCCAGTTAACAACATAAAGATCCATATCCCCGTCATTATCAAAATCAGCGACTGCCACTCCCTTGCTTCTCTTAACCGTGCCGCAGTTGATCCCGGGGATCTTATCGGTAATATCGGTAAATATTCCCTTGCCGTTATTTTTATAAAGATGATTAGGCCCTTTGCAATCCGCCTCATACAGGTCAAGATAACCGTCATGATCAAAATCAGCAAAAATCGGGCCTTTACCCCAGCCTTGATAATTATCTAAACGCGCTTCTTTCGTATAATCCTTAAAATGTCCGGTTCCATCATTGAGAAAAAATTTATTTCCGCCCTGATAGTTTGAAACAAAAAGATCCAGGTCGCCGTCATTATCCGCATCCGCGAATGTAGCACCCAGGCCCCAGTTAGGATCATCTGTTCCTGACTCTTTTGAGAAATCCTTAAAGGTTCCATCACCATTATTAAGATATAATTTATTTCGCTCACCCGCCGGGTATCTGCCGTGAACTACGTACAGGTCATCAAAACCATCACCGTTTACATCAGCGAAAGTAGCGCTCCAGCACCAGCCGAGGTCGCCCAATCCCGCCTTATCGGTCACCTCTGTAAATGTATTATTACCATTATTGTGATACAAAACGTTTTTATTATTCGGCCCGTAATTGGCGCAAAAAATATCGAGATATCCATCGTGGTCTACATCCGCCATCGCGGAACCATAACTGAAAGATTTTGTTCCGACTCCCGCCGTCGCGGTTATATCAGTGAACGTTCCATCACCGTTATTCAAAAATAACCGGTTGGATTCAACTTCATAAACACCGCCCTTCGGCACATACAGGTCAAGATACCCGTCGTTATTAATATCTCCCCAGCACGAACCAAGTGAATAACCCGCTTCATTTACGCCGGCCTGGACTGTTACATCTTTAAATTTCATCCCGCCCATATTCTGGAATAAAACATTCCCGCCGCCTTTATTCGAAACATAAAAATCCAGCAACCCGTCATTATTAAAATCCCCGACTGCCACTCCTTTTCCGCGCCCGGGGTCACCGGTACCGGATTCGTTTGTCACATCTTTAAAATCCATGGCATTGCTGAAATTCACTGCTAATCCGAAAATCAAAAGGGAAATACAAACAAATATTTTTCTCATTTTTTATTTCTCCTTAAATTAATAAAATAGCACAAAACCATTATATCAAATTTTTATAAAAAATATAAAAACTTTTTTAAACCTAACCTTGATATTATATACCCTGTTATTATCGGTAAGTTTCTCAAAAAATAAACTGCCCGACCAGCCCTAATAAAAATGAACTTAAAATACCTATAGTTAAAAACACAAAGACTACTCTTTTTTCAACCATTCCGGCAAGCGCGATAATGGCAGGTATCGCAGTAACGGGCCCCGCGAAAAGAAAAGCCACAGCCGCGCCGTTTGACATGCCTTTTTCCATTAAGCCTTTCAAAACATTTACTACAGAAATTCCATTTACCGGAAGAGGAATACCGATCAGAACGGCATTAATGATCGATCTTACCCCGCCTTTTTCCCCTAAAACCGCCTCTACCCATTCAAAAGGCACATATACGGAAATTATCGCGTCAATTAATATGGCAATAATGGAAAATTTTCCTATAAAAATGAAAAGCTCCCGCGCCCTTTTATAGAAAAACAAAAGTTTGTTGTCAGCCAATTGTGTATCCACAGGCAATCTCTGCCCTATGCCCCCTGCACCATGCTCTTTACTCCTTATCTGGCATACTCCTTTTTTACCTTCATAAATATTTCTCTTTAAAACATTAACTGAAAAATATTGTATTTTTTCTAAATACAAAAAAACAAAACCAGCTGACAAACCGATAAATACCGCACCGAACAGTTTAATATATGCCATTTTATACCCCAAAACCCCATAGGTTAAAATAAAGGCCTCAATACTCATGACCGGTGAGGTTATAAGAAGGCTTACCGAAGCGGACAAAGGAGCGCCCATATCAAGAAGAGTAACAAAAACGGGGAGTATTCCGCAGGAACACATGGGCGACACCACACCCGCGACAGTGGCGATCAGGATTGAAATAACTTTGGACCTGTTCAGAAAGCTGTAAAGCCAGCGGTCGATCTTGTAGGTTTTCATCAGGGCGCCTATCAAAACGCTAATCAGGAAATAAGGCCCCATAATAAGTATTTCCTGATAGATCACATAAAAAACGTTTTTAACATTTTCCATTAAAATAATTCTTCTACTAACCTGTCTATCCCTAATTCCAATAGGTTTTTCGGGATAATAATATTTTTAAAAAAATGAGCGTTCCCTTTAACAAATATTTTTTTGTCAACCTCTTTATTTTCTATAGTAAGGCCAAATTGCTGGCAGGCCTTATTACACCTTTTTATCGAAAAAATAATGCCGAACCGGTTTTTGATGACAACATAAGGGCAAAACCTTGTTACAGTAATATACCCATAAGGATAATATAAGGATCCGTGAAAATCCATATTTTTAAAATTAGTTTTTATCCCCTGGGGAAGGTTATCCAGCTCAATCCTGTTTATTCCCCTCTCTTTATAAAAATCAGCCAGGAGCCCGGTCTGAGGCTGAGAACCCCGGGAATGCTCTAAAATATTTTTTGAGGTCCGTTTTTCATAATCAAGCCTCAGGCCCCTGATCTGGCCGTTCAATAAACGCCCCAGGATAGGAACAAATTTATATTTATTCCTGTCCAGCGAAAGCAGCGAGTAATCATTAATAACCACTTCAGAGTTTTCAGGAAGGATCTTTATTAATTTCTCAACTTTTTCAAAAACTTCATCTGTCAGCCATGAGGTTACAAAGGTAAATTGCAATTTGTGTTTTTTTACATAATCAAGGACTAATTCCAACTCGTCTTTTTTTGGTAAATGGAACGGGCAGAATTCATCGCCAAAATAAATCCTGGACAGATTATTCTTTATTTTAATTTTATTTAAAAAAGCAACATTACTGAAATATACGGCTTTCTCGATTTTTACGATATTATTTTTTATCATATGGTTAACTCAGGGAAATAACAATTAACTTTCGCGCAGCCATGCTTAAATATGTATTCATATTTTTCTCTGGCCTGAACGTAAAATAGTTCATTGTCAACAGGTGTTTTACTTTTTATAAGATTTAATAAAGATTTAATAGACTCCACTGATTGTATTTTCCGCTCTAAAGTTGCCCCACGCCCGACTATCTTCAGGCTTTTTATGCCGATTTTTTTAAGCTGGATCAGTGAACATAAGCCGCAGGCGTCTGTCCTGTTTGTCTGGCTGTAAACTTTAATTTGCCTGGCAACTTCATTTTCCAGATTACTTTTTTTATCAAAAGATATTTTATATTCCTGATTACAAGGCCAGACCCGGTTGGGATTACAATGTTCATAAGTACAAAAACCTTCAAGATTAAAGCACTTTCCTATAAGCATTAATGTCTCAAAAGCGATCGAAGGATTACTCTTTACTATATTTTCCGTTTCTTTCAGGCTCAGGTCACGCGACAGAACGATCCGTTTAAATCCCATTTCGCCGTAAAATTTCGCTGATCTCGCGTTCATCACCTGCGCGAGCGTTGAAAGAATGACAGGGATATTGTAATTCCCTTTTTTTAAAAAAAGGCTGAGCCCGAGGTCAGCCACTATAAGCCCGTCAACATGCACGCTTTTAATATATTTCATCAAATTATCCATAAGAGGATATTGATCGGCGTTAAATAATTTCTGATTTAATGTAAGGTAAAACAGCTTATTGTGAGAATGGATCTTTTCTATGATCTGTGAAAATTCATTTTCACTTTTTATCTGGGCGGACATGAAATTTCTGCGGTTAGGAGAACCTTCCGCTCCATATTCCCTGAACCAGTTATAAGGAATAAAACCGCCGTAAAATTCATCAACGCCCGCGGAAATTAATCCGTCTAATTCATTAATACTGTCAACCGGCGCAAGTATTTTCATATCTTCCCTATCCTCTCTTAACTTTGTGCTCTTTTCGCCATGCTCAATGCCCCATGCGCTATGCCATTTATTCTTACTCTTCAATATCCACTCTTTTCATCAGGTACGGCAAAAAATTAACTATCCCTACTGTTTCTTCTTTGCGTCCGTCGAATATCCCCTGTAAAATTTCAGACTCATTATCCGAACCCCAATAATTTGAGCCCGCGTCTATACTTTTTTCCTGTTCCTGCCCCATAATAAAATTATATTTTTTATTATTTGAAATATTATTATTCAGGAACCTGGTTTTATCGTCTGACCTCATCACGCAAAAAATACCAAATTCATTCTGTTTAAAATCATTGTTCCTTACTACCGCTTCAGACCGTCTCTCTTCATACCTCAAGCCGTAGACGTTATTACGAAAAATGCTGTTTTCCAAAAGAAGCCTGACTGTGGAATACCGCATCCCTTCCACATTATTCTCAAACAGGCAGTGATCAATATGAACTTCTGAATAATGCACCTGGAGGCCTGTAAAGGCATACTCAAATTTGCAATAGGAAAGCCTGCTGTTTTCATTAAAAGAAAGATACACAAATTTCCAATCCACGGGCTTTTTTTCTTTTTCAGAAGATGTAAAAACAATAGGTGCTTCTCTGGTCCCCTCCGCTATGACCTTTCCTTCGATATTTAATTCGCTGTCCCCGATCTCATCATTGTCCACTTTTGTCTTTTCAAATAAAACATTAGTCCCCGGAAGAATAGTCAGAACAACCCCGCGTTTGACTGTAACTACACCTTTAATGTATATACTGCCGCTCCATACCGTGTCTTTTGATATAGATATATTATTTAATTCCCCATTTTTAACAACAGTTTCCCTAATATTTACCCTTTGGCAGCCGATAAATAAAAATAGGATTAATATTGATAATTTTATCTTTATCATGATCCTTTTCGTTCATTGTAACACATTAATGTGAATATTTGTCTTTTTTTATATATTTAAGGTATAATTTATTCTATGAAGAAATATTTTATTTTTCTGATTATCATTTTTTTTTCCTCTGCTAATCTCGCGGCAGAAGAGCTTGTTAAAAAAGATGTCTTACTTCCTGAAAAATTCCTTACCAATAAGATACTGGGGAAAAGAATGCTTTTTTCTGATGAAAAAGACGTTTTTCTGACATATATTTTCTTTCTAAGGAATTTTAAAGGGAACGCGAAAGGCCGGGTTGAAACAGATTATAAAAAAATCAAGGAATATCTTTATCCTGATATAACTGCAAAAAAAGCAAATAAAAATATTTTAAAGATCCTGGATATCCTGTATGAAAAATATGAGCTTATAGAATTCGACCGGAATCTTAAAGAAGATCCGGAAATAAAACTTTTAAGTTTAATGGAAGACCGCCTGCCTTATAAATATCCCGCTTTAGATTATCTCGCTATTCCCGAAACTCTCTGGTCCTTTGGCTGGGAAAAAAGGCTTTCTTTCACGGGATTATATATTTATCTTATTAATCTCATGGAATTTAAACTAACTCCTTTTGATACTCATTGGTCAATAGATCCGGATATGCTCGCGCTTAAATATAACCTGAGTTTAAGACAAATGCAACAAGGCCTGGAGGAACTGCAGCAATACGGCCTGCTGGAAGCCCAAGCTGCCGATGAAAATAATATTTTCACCGGCAAACCGGCAATAAAATATAACATTTTACCTTTATACTCATGGAAAAACGCGGAAATACAATGGAAAAATTTAGAGGCAAACAACAAGAAAAAAGATATTGAAAGAGCGTCTAAATATGCCGCGATACTTTACAAAAGGTATGACCCGAATATGGTAGAGGAAATTTTAAAACTTATGAAGCAATTCCCGCCCAGGAAACTCAAAAAAGCATTTGATATCGTGGACGAAAAGCCTGTTGCTTCAGAAGAACGGTCGCTGAGTTACCTGCGCAAGATCCTGGATAATATTTAAAACCGCTCCGGGCCCTTTATCCTCTATGAGGTTATTACCTCTGTCCTGTTCCTTCCGTTTTTTTTGGCCTGATATAACGCGTCATCCGCCGATTTTATTACCATTTCTTTGGTTAATACTTTTCCTCCGGGAAATGACGCGATACCAATGCTTATGGTGGCCCTGATACTGTTTCCTTCAAAAACAAAAACTTTATTTTCGATCAATTTTCTTAATTTCTCACTTACGATCTTTGCCCCCTCCGAGGTTGTCTCAGGAAGGATCAAAATAAATTCATCCCCGCCATACCGGCCAATAGTATCAATACGCCTCAGATTCTTGAAAAAGATCCTGCTCAACTGCTGAAGGATATGATCCCCGGCCTGATGTCCGAATTTATCATTTATATTTTTAAAAAAATCAATGTCTATTATCATGCAGGAAATGTTTCCTTCAATACGCTTTGTCCTTTCGCATTCTTTTTCCAGAACTTCGCTTAAATAACGATAGTTAAAAATTTCCGTGAGCCCGTCTGTTATCGAAAGGATCGCCAATTTTTTATTAACATCTTCTAACTCCAGAACTTTCTTTTTTATCTCTGCCTCTAATTTTTCCTTTTCCTTTTTATCTTTATGCCGGTCCATCGCTCTTCTGATAACCAGAGGAATAGTCTTAAAGTAGTCAGGTTCTTTAATTACATAATCATAAGCCCCTTCTTTCATCGCCTTAACCGCTATTTCTTCATTACCTGAACCGGTAAGCATAACTAAGGGCAGGTCTATGTTCTTCTTTTTTAATTGCGACAGCAGCTGGAGCCCTGAAAATCCGGGCAGTTTATAATCGCTTATAATAATATTAAATTCTTCTTTCTGGATCAGCTCAAGACATTTCTCAACGTTATCAACTATCTTAACTGAAAAATATTCAGGTGTTTTTTCTAACGCCCTTTTCACTAAAAAAGAGTGGTCCTGATTATCTTCAACCACTAAAACTTTTATTTTAAGTTCCTCAGCCATCAAACTTACTCCTCTAATTCGAAATTAACAAACTGTTTCTATCTACCCCGCCATAAGATAATAGTTTCATTTGTTAAGTAGGCAGTTCGCTTACCAGGGCCCAATACATATCAAGATTTTTTATCTTCCTGCGGAATTCATTAAAATCAACCGGCTTAGTAACATAACTGTTTGCCCCCTCGCTATAACCCCTGGCGATCTCTTCATCCTTATCCGAGGTAGTCAGCATGACAACCGGGATCTTTTTTAAAACCAGATCTTGTTTTATAGCCTTTAAAACTTCAAAACCATCCAGCTTTGGAAGTTTAACATCCAGTAAAATAAGATTAGGAAGCGGAAAACTTTTTTCATCCTGGAATTTGCCCCTGTGAAAAAGATAATCCATCGCTAATTCCCCGTTTTCAGCCACATGGATATTATTTACTACTTTATTATCCTTTAAGGCATGCATGATCAAAGTAATATGATCAGGATTATCCTCCACAATTAAGATCTCAATTAAATTCATTTTCATCAAATTCTCCTTCTTTAAATAATATCATTTTTTTCTTTAATATCACAAAGTGATTTATAAAGCGAAAAATAAAAAGTTGAACCTTTCCCTATTTCAGATTCCACACTAACCTTTCCCTGATGCCTCTCAACAATTTTCTTGACAATATTCAATCCTACGCCTGTCCCCGAGATCCCTGTCCCCTCTACACGGTAAAAAAGCTTAAATATTTTATCCTGATCAGACTTTGATATGCCGATCCCGTTATCTTTTACATAAAATTTATAAAACTCACCGTCCATTTCTCCTCCGACTTCTATATAGGGATCCTTGTTAGTATCAATATATTTTATAGCGTTGCCGACGAGGTTATTAAATACCTGTATTATTTTTGTTTTATCCGCGTAAATATTCTTAAGCTTGGATTTCACCACAAAATTGATCTTCAATTTTCGGATCTCTTCACCGAATTGAGAAGATACAACTTCCAGTATTTCCGAAACATTTACATCCTGAAAAGCATAATTTATCCTCTCCGCCCGCGACAAATCAATAAGGTCATGGATCAATTGCTCCATAAACGATGTATTTTCGCTTATTCTTTTTAAATATTTTTTGCCTTCATCATCTAATTTATCGGCATATTCTTCCGCGAGGATCGAAGAATATCCGCTTATTGAAACTACAGGCGCGCGCAGGTCATGAGAAATAGAATAAATAAATTCTCCCAGTTCAATATTTTTATCAAGAAGTTCCTTTGATATCGTCTCGAGTTCCGATTTGTCTACTTTTAATTTATCTCTTTCTTTTACGATCTTGGTGATCAGTTTGATCGTTTCAACTAAGCCATCGATTTCATCACCCAGGAAAGAAGCCGGCGGAATATCTGCCATTCCAAGCGTCTTCAGGGAATTTTCAACACTGCTGGTTAATTTGGATACTTTATTCATAAACATCCTGGTAAAAAGAATTCCCAGCAGCCATACAAGGATCCCCGCCAAAATGATCATCAGCATTAACTCGGGCAAGATCCGTTTTTGATATAGGAAAATACCCAAACTGATAATTAAAACGAAAAGAACCGCGTTTAAAAAACTATGAAGGTATAACTTTCTTTTAATTCCCTTCCACATCGAGTTTTACTCCAGAATTGGTTGGACTTTTATATTAAGTTTTTCTTTTGATTCTCCCGGCTCTACAGTAACCGAATGGTCCGGAGTATCATCATAAAGCCCGTAAAGCTCACCGGGGCGCGGAGAATCGCCAAATACCTGGCGCGCTCCCATATAGTATTTCCCGCTTGCCTTTAACCGGATCTCGTACTCTCCTGATTCATCCGTAACATTCGATATATATATCGGACGCTCATGCCCGATAACTGATGTTTTATATAAAAACGCGTATATTCCTTTAACCGGCAGGCCTTTCAGGTCAATGATCTTCCCGCGTACAATTATATCTCCGCTTCCTATTGAAAGCACTTCTTTCCCTATTTCACCCGCGCGGACAATACATTTTATGTTGATCTCAACCGCCTTACCCCAGTGTAAATCTATCGGATTAAAATAAAAATATCCTGAAAAATCGCCTATCTGGATCGGCCCTGACGGGCCCGGTAAATTCCTTTTTCTCGCGGTCAGGAAATATTTACCTTCAGGTAAATTTACAAATTTGAAACTTCCCTCTTTATCCGTGGGAATAGAAGTCTGAAAACCCGGCCCTTTAAAATCGGTTTTATCATCAAGATAAATATAAACATAAGCTCCGTCAAGCGGGCGCCCCTGATATGTTACGCGCCCCTTAATAACGGTATCCTCTTTATTGGCATTCCCGGAAACCTTCAGGTCCCCATTTTCAACCTTTACACAATTTAATCCTACCCATGAATACTCATCCTGCCTGATGGTAATCGGATTCCCGCCAAAATAACTGAAATAAATGTTTTCCGTGCTATCCGGTACAATTTCTGTTTTTTTAGCCGTAATGAAATACCTTCCCGGCGGCATCGCGAAATCATACCGGCCGTCATTCCTGCTCGGGCCGGAAACAAATAAAGGCGGTTTGCTGAAATCAGAATCCTCATACGCGTAAACATAAGCGCTTTCCAATAACTGGTCATAATTCACTATCCGGCCTTCGATCCCGGTCTTTTTGGGTTCCTGGACCGGAACTTTTTTAAGACAACCTATACCAATTATTGATAAAATAGCCAAAAATAAATATATTATTTTTCTGTTCATGGTTTCTCCAGTTCATATATATTATCTATCGTGCTGTCCAGAGTAATTTTACCTTCAATATTTTTATAAAAAGATTTCTCATATGTACGCTTTTCATAAATACTTTTTTCAACAGAATATCTTGATTCCTGTTCTTTCAAAACAATTGTTCTTCCTTCATCTCCCATATCAACAAATAAATTGGCTTCAATATCAGGTTTTCTCAGTATTTTTTTATCTTTACACCATTTAATTTCCCCTGATTTATCTATTAAATATATTTTATAAGATTTATATTGCTTCTCGTCACTTATGATATTTTTTACTTCTAAACCGCTTACAATGATCCAATCCCCGTTTTTTGATATCTTTATTTCATTTGGATATATCTCCAGATCTACATCCCAGAGCTTGTCAAAGTTATCCAGATCAAAAAATGATATTCCAGACTCATTATCTGAATTATATGCTAAAACAAAGTATTTGTCATTTCCCGATATTTTACTTTCATCCAGGAAATTTCTATTTTTTTCTGAAAAATATTCGTCTATCAATTCACCATTACGATTATAAAAACAAATCCTATTTGAATAATTTCTATCAAACCAGTTTTTGCCGAACACAATAAGTTTTTCTCCGTCACTTGTTATTAAGATCTTTCCGGGCAAAACATCCGCTGTAAAATCACTTATTATTTTTCCCTCTTTATTTTTTATTGTATAACGCACAACTCCTGTTTCTTCCGCTTTCTCATAATCTATTATAAATATATAATCACCATTTTCAGACATGATTTCTTCTGTAAATGAGGGTTTTTGCTCAGTATCAGCTTCAATTGCAGGTGATAACTTCTCCATCTCTTCATTCGTTCTCTTCCGCATCTCCGCCATTGCGGACTCAAAGCTATTTTTTTCTTCTGCCGCCCAGCCCTGAATCCTCTTCGGGTCAAAGTAGAACGGCATAATAAAGGTGATAATTTTTGCGATAGGTATGGAAATATTTCCGTTTCTATCCTTAAATTTAAAATATATGGTTTTTTCTCCTTCATTATCGGATAAATAAAAAGTTTTCGTGAAATTGAAAGGCTCCCATTTTGAGTTTTTGAATGTAACATCTTCAGTGATCATCATTTCTTCCGCGTCTGTAATATTGAATTTTATATTTATTTGCGGGGAAAATATAATACTGCCTTCTTCGATAATAATGTTTCCCGGTTTGTCAAGATTAAATCCCTTATCAGGCCTGAGAATAAAAGTTTCATCCGCTATATTTTTTATTATATTCCCATCACGATCCCTGGCATCGCTTACCGCGATTGTAATTTCCCCGGCCATATCCTTATCTAAAACTATATCAGGTGTTAAATAGGTGTCATTAACCTCTGAAGTGGTTTCAAATACCCCGCCTTTTTCTACCAGGGGAACTACCCGGCCATTTCCTATTAAAGCTACTTTCGGCGGGTATTTTGTATCAATAGTTTTATTAAAAATTATTTTTATCTTAAATTCATTGCTTAATTTTACCGGTTTAGGATAAACATAATCTAAAATATTTAACGGTTCATCTTTATACCGGCTTCCTGACAGGTCATCAGATTGAAGAATGGTACCAGCATCGCCCACGGCAATAAATGTGCTATTTCCATAAATTATACCGTGGATACCATTGTTTGTACCCAGCCTGCGCCTTTTCCAGTTTACCGCGTCAATTGAGGTGATAATTATATTGCTTCCGGTTTCTCCATCCTCACCCGTAGCGACAAATATATCATTACCATAAGTTATGCTGTGAAAGAACGCGTTTACCACTCTCGGGTTTGACCAGTTAAGGCCATCGCCTGAGGTAAATATTTTACCATAACCCGCGGCAACAAACTTGTTATTGCCATAGGTTACCCCGGTAAACCGGAAATAATTGTCTTTTTCAAAATTCTGGATCATCCATCTGATTCCATCAGGTGAGGTAAGGATCAGGCCGCTTCGGGTCTCTCTGTCCCAACCCACAACAACAAATGAGTTATTCCCATAAGTTATGCCGGTAAGCTGATTGCTTGTCCCTGAAATTCTATTTACCCATTGAATACCATCAACCGAGGTGAGAATCGTACCAAAATCTCCCACTGCCACAAAAGTATTATTCCCACAGGCTATGGCATTAAGATTTTGTCTGGTTCCTGATTTACTGTTTTGCGGCCATTCAAAAGCGCTGTTAAGCGCCCTGATAATACCGTTACTGCCTACAGCAACAAAAATATTATTTCCATAGGCTATTCCATTAAACCTGTATGGCCGCCACCATTTAGGGCCTTGATTTCGCCAATTAACACCATCAGACGAAATAAGGCTTGTCAGATTATTCCCCACTGCGACAAATGTGCTGTTACCATAGGCTATATTCCTAAGGTCATTAGTTACTCCCAGGCTCTGCGGAGACCATTTAATGCCGTCACTTGAAGTGAAAATTTTACCGGCACTGCCAACCGCGACATATAAATTATTTCCATAAGTTATGTCTTTAAACCGGCTGCTTGTATGCACGGAACCCAGCCGCTGCCAGCCTAAATCCGGATTTTGATCAGTTAATTTTTCACTCAACCATTTAAAACCATCAACTGAAGTAAAAATCGTATCATTACCCTTACCGGTGCCGCTGCTGCCTACAGCGGCAAAGGTACTATCACTATAGGTTATTTTTGTAAGATATTTATTATTCGATAAATTCCGGATTGACCAATTGACCCCATCAACCGAAGTTATAACTGTACCGGTATCACTCCCGCCAACCGCGATAAATTTATTATTACCATAAGTTACATCCATAAAATTTTCATTCACGCCTATACTTCGATCCAGCCAGCTAATACCGTCAGTTGATGTGAAAATTTTCCCGCTTTGGCCCACTACAGCAAAAATGTTATTCCCGAAGGTTATGGCATTAAACAAATTACCATACGCCCCTAAACTCAGTCTCGACCAATTGACGCCATCTTTTGATGTGAGAATTATTCCAGTCCAACTCACAACAACAAATTTGTCATTACCATAGGTTATGCTTTTGAGCTCGTCATTTACTCCTGAATTTCGAATAGACCATTTAACACCATCACCTGAGGTGAGAATTGTGCCAAACTGTCCCACAGCGACAAATACATTATTGCCATAGCATACGCTGTTAAGCGAATGTCCCTGCGGAAGCGGATTTCTCCAGTACCAATTGTCAAGCGGATCAGCGGAAATATCTGAGGTTAAAAAAAAATAAATAAATAAAAACAGCCTGAATTTCATTAGCAACCTTTTTTATTGCTATTTTATTACTTTTTCCCTGGTCACGATAATCGCTCCTTTTCCCTGGATAGGGCATTTATTCTGGCAGATTCCGCAACCGATGCATTTTTCGGCAATAACTCTGGGAAGTTTGATGGGCTCGCCTTCTTTTGTCAGGTCTTTAGTTTCTTCAAACACGATCGCTTTGGGGGAGACGGGGCAATGTTCTTCACAAACCATGCAGTTCGTTTGTCTTGAATAAGGGATACACCTGTTTTTATCAAAATGAGCCAGGCCTATCACGGTTTTCCTTTTCTCCGGCTGAGTCAGTTCTTTGATCGCCTGTGTAGGGCAAACCTGTCCGCAAAGCGTACAATTAAATTCACAATATCCAAGCCTGGGGACTAAAAGCGGCGACCATAAACCTTCTAATCCTGCCTCCGTTAGTGCCGGATGAAGGGCATTTCCTAAACAAACACGCATACATTCCCCACAGCGCGTGCAGTGTTTTAAAAATTCCGCTTCAGGCAGCGCCCCGGGCGGGCGGATCAGATAATCATCCATTGATTTAATTAATTCGCTTTTTTGAAGATATATATTTTTTATTACAGGAACCGCAAGGACACCTCCGGCAACAGAAATAAGCACGTGCCGCCTTGACAGGTCAAATTTTTGCTTTGAATTCATTATATCCGGCGCGAATACAAAATTAACTTCCTGTGTCGAACAAGCGTCGGCGCAGGTAAAGCAGTCTATGCATTCAAAAGATAGATTTTTTTTAACATCATCTCTGATAGCCTTCATTTTACAATTGTGGCCGCACAATCCGCAGTCATTGCATCCTTCTCCTACAACACGCCTGAACAAAGCAAACCGGCTCACTAGGCCAAACATAGCCCCTAATGGGCATAAATTCCGGCACCAGAAACGCCTGCCGAATTTTTCTAAAAATATAATAACTATAAATATTAAAGCTATAAAAATATTCAGAAGGAAAACAGGCTGGGTGTCAAGAAAAACCGCTTTTTTAATTGATAAAGGAAAAAACCGGCCATTAGAAAACAAAAAACTGAAAGCAGGATAAACGCTTATTGTAAAACTTCTTGTTAAAAGGCTTATCGGATCGAACAGGAAGATGAGCTGGAGAGAAAAAACCGAACTGATCAAAAGAAAAATAAATAGATAATATTTCCAGCGATATTTTTTATCTTGCAGGGGCGGTTCGCGAACCGCCCCTATCTTTCGGTAAAATATACTTGATACAAAATCTAAAAATGTGCCTAACGGGCAAACCCATCCGCAGAAAAACCTTCCCAGAATAAAAGTCGCGGCCAAAAGAAGAAAAGCCCCGATGAAACCGCTGATGACCTTCCGAACGGAAATCATAGTAACAAGGGCAATTAAGGGATCAAGCCGGAGGAAAATATTGACAGGATAACTAAGAACATCCTCTCCCTGATATGTAGTTTTCAGAAAAAGGAATATATAAAGAACAAAAATTATAATCTGGACTGCTCTTCGCCGCCATTTCATTTTTTAATATTCATCTCTACTTTCGTTAGATCACTTTCTCCTAAGCCCATTTCTTTTCCGATCTTTACATAACCCAGGTCATTTCCGGTAAGATCAAAGAAAGTCGCGCCATATGAATCAATAGCAACCGTATCCCGGCTTGCCACAACCTGATCAATTTTCTTAGTATCTGAAATATCCCCTCCCTGCGGCCCGCTGCGCCATACAACCCTTCCGGCATCAAGTATTATTAATTTGGGCCTTACCAGAAAATTCAGGTCCGCCAGATTCTGATCAATATGCTGATGCATAATAGCCCTATCCCCGCCCATAACACCCATCATATTTTTCATACTTAAAGTAAGTTTTGAAAGCCCATGATGTTTTGCCTTGGCAATACTGATAAAAACATCATTTTCAAGCGCTTCCTTATAAATATTCCATTTCTTGATAAATTTCCCGTCTTTATGTTCTTTTTCAATATAATCTTTATCATCAACATGTATCAAACTTACCTGACTGGTTTTAAAACTTTCCGCGACATCAACCGCCCCGCTATTTTTATAACTTCGCCTGGGGTCATTGCACGGCCGGTCAAAAATAATAATTTTGCCCGCGCCCGCATTAAGGCACATCACAATGACCTCTTTTAAAACTTCAGGATGGACATTCGCGGCCAATGGAGGAGTCCTGTCCCACGAGATATTGGGTTTAATAACAACCTTATCCCCCTTTTTGACAAATTTTCCCATTCCGCCTAAGGCATCAACGGCTAAACCGGTGATCTTTCCATAATTTTCGCCTTTCCCGACACCCAATACGGATTTGACTTCAGGCTCCATCGCGTAAGATAAAAACTTTTTTGGCAATACGTTAGAAAGTGTTAAAAGGCCTGTGAATTTTACAGCTTTTTCAAGAAATGTTCTTCTATTTATATTTTTCATATTTATTTTACTTAAGTTTTCTAAATATGTTACGAATAATATTATAACAAATATATTAATTGACGCTACAAAAAAATGCAATATAATAAAAAGATGAAATACCAGAAATTAACCGATCTGAGAGGAACAAAGAAAAATAAAAAAAATCATATAGCTTATAACCAGATTTTTGTCATATGGTCATTTTTTATTTTTCTGCTTTTCAGCTTAATATTCATAAAGAGCGATAAAGGTTACATGCATTTCAGGAACCTTCGAAATACTAATACCCAGCTTAAAGAACAAAACGGAAATATCGCGGAAGAAAATAAAAGGCTGCTGGCAGAAATAAAAAATCTAAAAGAAAATCCCGAATATATCGAACGGCTGGCAAGAGAGGAATTAGGGCTTGCGAAAAAAGATGAAATTGTATTTCAGATCACCCCTGAGTAAAAGCAAAAAACCTTCCGTTACCGGTTAAAAAATAGGAATCTGTTTTGAAAGACATATTAGAAATAGTTGAAAAACAACTCGGGCGAAAACCCAGGGCGTTTCTTAAAGTAGTTAACAGATGCCGTTTCAAACTTCCCAGGGTAATTTTAAGCTCACCTGAACTTTCTCCCACCATCTTCTGGCTAACCTGCCCTTACGAAACCTATCTTATCTCCCGTTTAGAATCGGATGGCTTGATAAAAAAAATAAAAGCTGACCCGCTTTTAAAGCAAAAAATATTAGAAAAAAATAAAAATTATATTATATATCGAAAAAACATAGGACATTCTGATATATCACAGGAAAAAGGCATTGACGGCATAAAAGATCTGTCTTCCATTAAATGCCTCCACAGCCACTTCGCGCATTATCTAGCGACAAAAAAAAATCCTGTCGGAAAGATCATAGCAAAACATTTACTAAATAACCAAAAGTGCGCTAAAAAATGTTTTTAAAAGTTTTCTTCCCCTAATTTCACAACACTTTCCCTAAGGTCATAAAGAAACCATTGTTTGTTTAATATATTGCCTTTTTCTTTCGTTAACAATTGTAAAAATTTACTGACGCCTATAGGATCGTTCCCGTTCGCGTGAACCAGCACGATACTGCCGTCTTTAACAATTTGATTCTTCGACAACCAGGCATCGCTTCCAATCGGGATCAAACCAAAGTCAGTAATATTTTTAAAAATTTTGTCGTTTGACACAAGGCCCGGAAATCTGAAAAACACCGACGGTATTATGCCGGATTCAAGCATCTTTACCTCTATCTGCAATACTTCATAATTAATATCGGTACCAGTCTCTAAAAGAAAATTTTCATTTAATGGCAGCTCTTTGTTATATTTATGGTTATAAGAATGATTTATCCATGTTATTGACAAATCATTATTTTTTTGAAGCCTCATCAGCCATTTCAGGTCTTTTTCATGTTTCTCCAGCCATTTACCTGTAATAGCTATCGCGACCGGCACGGGTTTTTCTATTTTACCTAATTCTTTAATAAGTTCATTGAAAAGAGTGGTATCAAGCGGAAGTTTTGAAGGGCATAGATCAATCGTCAGATCAATTCCGTGTTTTGACGGCAGTAATTGTGTTATCCCTGCATCCTGAGTTTTTTGCGAATTTAGTTTTGAATATTTAATTGCCTTAAAATAAACTGTATTAGCATATTTTTCTTCAATGACATTAGCAGTATCTTGAATTATATCTAATTCATCTATCCTGCGGGTACTTGTTTCCAAAGTTTGAGGGTCAACCAGCAGAAAATAATCTTTTCCTTCTAAACTATATTTTCGCAGCGAGATCAAGGTTTGTTTATCTCCTTTTAAATTGCATTCAGCAAAATATTTTTCATACCCGGCCAACTTTCCGCTCTCATTTGGAATATTCTTAACAGCTGGTTCTGATCTATTGTTCTTATTTTTATCCTGATCACAGGACAAATGACTAAACGCTAAAAATGAAATTATGATCTTAAATAATATTAAATTTTTTTTCTTTACCATTTTTTCTGTTTAATTCTTTTAAATCGCTTGTAGTAAATATTAAAAAGTATTATAATATTATTTTACCAAAATATGGAGGAATTATTATGCGAAAAATAAATAAATTTATTTTCACCTGCCTGATAGCTGTAATTCTTTTCACCCCGATATCTTTTAGAAATGTTCCGGCGGCTGAAGAAGAAATTGTAGAGCAAAGCGCTGCCCCTATTTCATCCCATATCTGGCCGTATTATGGAAAGATGGTGATTTTTTCCGAAATAATGTTTACTTTTATGCTCTTTAGTTTTATTGCCCCATTGGCCCATTTCTATATTAAAGGTGAAAAACACCATTAATACTTGACAATATAGAATCTTAGTATATAATAATATTTTTGTACAGATAATCGCGGGGTGGAGCAGCATGGTAGCTCGTCGGGCTCATAACCCGAAGGTCGTTGGTTCAAATCCAACCCCCGCAACCAAAATTTTCAGCTTCACGAATAAAAAAAATAGGGGTTTGCGTAAAAAGCGAACCCTTTTTTAAATTGTTTACATGGCGGTGTAGCTCAGTTGGTTAGAGCACTCGGCTCATACCCGTGTTGTCGTAGGTTCAACTCCTACCACCGCTACCAAAACAACACTCACACTAATTACAATCCTAATGTCTGAGAAAATCTTACTTGAAAAGATTACAACTTCCGGTTTGATTCAAAAAAATGACCGTATAGTTATAGGCCTGTCCGGCGGCCCGGATTCAACCGCGCTGGCGCTTCTTTTAGACAAACTAAAAAACAAATATAACCTTTCACTCTCTTTAGCCCATGTTAATTATCATCTGCGCGGAAAAGATTCAGAAAAAGACGAGAAATTTTGTAAAGATCTGGCGAGTAAACTTGAACTGCCGTTATTCCTTCATTCAGTAAAAAAAAATATTTTTAATAACAAACATTCTTTGCAGAATACCGCGCGAAAGATACGCCATGAGTACTTTTTAAGAATTGCGAAAAAACATAAGGCGAATAAAATTGCCCTTGCCCATCAGGCTGACGATCAGGCTGAAACTGTGCTGATGAATTTATTAAGAGGAAGCGGTAAACAGGGATTATCCGGGATATCCGGACACAGGCTATTTGCGCCAAAAATACAGCTGATCCACCCCCTGCTCCCAATATCCCGTAAGGATATAATTAATTTTTTAAAAAACAAAAATACATGTTTCCGAGAAGATAGTTCAAATAATAAAACATTATATACGAGAAACAGGATCAGACTGGAATTAATTCCTTTCCTTGAAAAAAAATATCAATCCCGGATCAAAGAACACTTAAATGATTTGGCTAAAATTTGGGCTTTAGAAAATGAATATCTGGAAAATATTTCAGAAAAAAACGCAAAAAGATTTGTTTTAAAAAACACTGCAGATAAAATCTTAGTAGTAAATGCTAAAAAATTGATAAGGTCCCACCCTGCTATCCAAGCTCGTATCCTTCAGCTTTACGCAAGAAATTTCACTTCAGGTTATAATCTGAATTTTGATCACATAAGAGCTATACAAAATATTTTAAAGAATAAAAGATCTAAATTTAATCTTCCCCAAAAATTAACAGTTGAAAAAATTGGTGATAAATTATTATTCTATTGTAATAATTAAAAATATTATATATAATGTCTGTTTAATTCATAACAATAAAATTAAACACAAATTTGAGGTAATTTAATGAATAAATTCTATAAAAATCTAAGTATCTGGCTTATTATCTTTGCAGTAGCGATCTCAGTATTTTACCTGGGAAATATCACACAGAAACCGGATGTAAAAATTAATTACAGCGAATTTTTGAATAAGCTGGAAGAGAGTAAAATAAAACAAGTAGAGATCAAAGATAAAAATATTACAGGAGTTTTTAATGACAGTACAAATTTCACCACTTTCGCGCCGGAAGATCCCGAACTGATAAAAATGCTCAGAGGTAAAAATGTGATCATTAAAGTTGAGCCGATTGATTCTTCATGGTGGTTAAGTGCTTTAAATTTACTTTTACCGATGATTTTATTTATCGGCTTATGGTTTTTTCTTATGCGTCAAATGCAAGGGCCCGGCAACAAGGCTATGTCTTTTGGAAAAGCCAGGGTTAAACTGCATTCAGAAAAGTCTCCAAAAATAACGTTTGCTGATGTTGCGGGATGTGATGAACCAAAACAGGAATTGCAGGAAATAATAGAATTTCTTAAAGATCCTCCTAAATTCCAGAAACTTGGAGGAAAGATACCTAAAGGCGTTTTGCTTTTCGGGCCTCCGGGAACAGGAAAAACGCTTTTAGCACGCGCGGTCGCCGGAGAAGCTAATACACCATTTTTTAATATCAGCGGTTCTGATTTTGTTGAGATGTTTGTCGGAGTCGGAGCATCCCGCGTACGTGACCTTTTTGAACAAGGAAAAAGAAACGCGCCGTGCATTATTTTTATTGATGAAATCGACGCGGTAGGCCGCCAGAGGTTTGCCGGTGTTGGCGGCGGGCATGATGAACGCGAACAAACACTTAATCAACTTCTTGTTGAACTTGATGGATTTGAATCCAATGAAGGTGTAATAATTATCGCTGCCACGAACAGGCCGGATGTATTAGACCCCGCACTGCTCAGACCAGGAAGGTTTGACAGGCAAATAGTAGTTGACAGGCCTGATATTGTCGGGCGTGAAGGGATCATAAAAGTTCATTCTAAAAATATACCGATCGATCCTGCTGTCAATATAAAGATCATGGCGCGCCGGACACCCGGTTTTTCGGGCGCGGATCTCGCGAATATGGTAAATGAGGCTGCTTTATTAGCCGCCAGAAGAAATAAAACTAAGGTAGAAATGGTTGAATTCGAGGAAGCAATTGAAAGGGTTGTAGCAGGTCCTGAAAGAAAAAGCAGAGTAATAAGCGAAAAGGAAAAAAAGATCGTTGCTTTTCATGAATCGGGTCATGCCCTTCTTGCTAAAATGATCCCGGGTTCCGACCCCGTCCATAAAGTGTCCATCATACCGCGCGGTATAGCCGCGTTAGGTTACACACTGCAGCTCCCCACTGAAGACAGATACCTGATCACAAAAAGTGAAATTATGAATAGAATGGTTGTTCTTCTCGGCGGCCGTGTTGCCGAAAAAATGATTTTTGGCGAAATCACTACCGGCGCTCAAAATGACCTGGAGCGGGCTACCGAAGCCGCCCATAAAATGGTATGTGAATATGGAATGAGTGAAAAACTCGGGCCTATGACTTTCGGTAAAAAAAATGAACAGATATTCCTTGGCCGCGACATTGTCAAAGATAAAAACTACAGTGAAAAAACTGCCGTAGAAATTGACGAAGAAATACGCAGGATTATTGAAGAATGCTATAATAGAGCCGAAAAACTTCTTGAAGAAAAGAAGGATAAATTGAATATTCTGGCAAATGTTCTCCTGGATAAAGAAGTTCTTGATGCCGAGGATGTAACTGTAATTTTAAAAAGTACACCCGAAGAATTAGAAAAATTCTTTTCTGACGGCCATAATAAAGACAAAAATACAACAGTACAGGAACCAATTGCTGAAAAAGAAACTAAAGTTTCTTAAAAAATAAAATATATGAAAAATAAAAATTTATCAATTGATAAGAAAAAAATTGAACAGGCAATAAAAATGCTCTTGGAGGCTATTGGTGAAAACCCTAAACGGGAAGGACTTTTAGACACACCGTCAAGGGTAGCCAAAATGTACGAAGAAATATTATGCAATGTTAATCCTTGCTCTCTTGATGAAGACCTGAAAATATTTTCCACACAAAATGAAGACGAAATGATTTTGGTAAAAGATATACCTCTTTACTCAATATGCGAGCACCACCTTTTGCCATTTTTCGGAAAAGCACATGTAGCATATATCCCAAACAAGAACAAAATCACAGGACTAAGTAAATTAGTCCGGATCGTTGATTTCTTTTCTAAACGGCCCCAGCTCCAGGAAAGATTAACAACTGAAATCGCAGATTCATTAATGAAACAACTTTCTCCTAAAGGCGTACTCGTAGTAATTGAGGCTGAACATATGTGTATTACAATGCGCGGAATCAAAAAACCGGGAGCCCGAACAATTACATCCGCTATCCGCGGCATATTCAGAAAGCCTGCTACCAGAGCCGAAGCCTTTACACTGATAAAAGAATAGAACCATAAAACTTGAAAAGCAGTATGTATAATTTGCAAATTATATCCATTAAGAATTTAGCAGACGCCAGAAAAGAATTGGTTAATATTGGTGTAGACAACCGAGCCATTGAAATTATGGCAGGAAAAGCCGTAATACTTCCTGTAAAACTTTATTCAGTAGATTGTGCGCACGCGAATATACTAAAACAGGAAATGCTCGCGTTAGGCGGAGAGGCAGCCGTCAGCAAGGAGATCTACGCCTTAAAAAACAATAAAACAGATATACTTATCTTTGGCACCATAAAACAATACAAATATCTCATATCCAAATTAAATATTCAACCGTTCAGCGGATTTAAAAAATTCGGGCAAGATTTAAATGTAGCCCTGAAAAATTATCAAAATATTCCCCAGCCGCTGGTCTCCAGATCAAAAACATTTTCTTTCGATAAAAAATGTTATATTATAGGTATTGTTAATGTCACCCCTGATTCTTTTTCTGACGGCAACAAATTTCTTGAACCTGAAATGGCTTGTGAACAGGCCCTCAAACTGATAGAGGACGGCGCCGATATAATAGATATCGGCGGAGAATCTACCAGGCCCGGATCTGATAAAGTTTCTGTCTCTATGGAGAAAAAAAGGGTTCTCCCTGTCATAAAAAAACTATCAGGCAAAATTAAAATACCTGTTTCAATAGATACATATAAATCATCTGTAGCTCAAGCGGCATTAGACGAAGGAGCAGAAATAATTAATGATATAAGCGGCCTTCGATTTGACAAAAAAATGGCCGCGCTTGCCGCTCGATACAAAGTTCCTGTAATTATTATGCATATTAAAGGAAAACCTAAAGATATGCAGATTAATCCATCATATAACAATATCTTTTCTGAAATAACAGATTATCTTAGGCATAGTATTGAAATTGCCGAAAAGGCAGGAGTTAAAAAAGAAAAAATAGTTATTGATCCCGGTATCGGATTTGGTAAAAATATTGATAACAACCTGGAATTAATAAAAAATCTCAGGCAATTTAAAATACTTGGACACCCTATCCTGCTTGGGACATCACGTAAATCTTTTATTGGAAAGATATTAGGACTTGGAGTTGAAGAGCGTCTTGAAGGAACGATCGCAAGCTCTGTCGCAGGATTTTTGAACGGAGCTAACTTCCTGAGAGTTCATGATGTAAGATCTGTAAAAAAGGCCATAAAAATGACTGAAAAAATATTAAGTGTTTAGTATAAGTTTACAGTCGCCGATACAACTGATAAATCATGTTTTTATTAAATTTATTCACCCATATCCGGTTTTTTGATGTAGTAGACATTACTATTGTCGCATTAATATTTTACTGGCTTTTTAATCTAATAAAGGGAACAAAGGCCGTCCAGATGTCCATTGGGTTGGCCATTATTCTTATTGCAACCTTTTTTGCCCAGCGATTTGAGCTCCAGACACTTACCTGGTTATTAAAAAATCTCTGGACCATATGGATAATAGTTTTCATAATTGTTTTTCAAACCGAACTCCAAAGCGCGCTCGCGAGACTTGGAACCGGAAAAATATTTGGATACTATTTTAGTGACAAAACATATTTGATCGATGAAATAATAAAATCCGTTAATTATTTAACTTCGCTTAAATATGGCGCGCTTATAGTTATAGAAAGAGATGTCGGCCTTCAAAGCCTGATCGAGACAGGCGTAAAGATGCATGCGTATCTTTCCACAGAACTTTTAAACACCATTTTCGCGCCGAATACCATTCTGCATGACGGGGCTATTATTATCCAGCATAATGAAATCGCTTCTGCCGGTTCTATTTTACCTTTGAGCAAAGATCCTCATATTCCTAAACAATTCGGTACAAGACACCGGGCGGCACTCGGCCTGACTGAAGAAACAGATGCTATAGTAATTGTTCTTTCAGAGGAAACCGGAAGTATTTCTCTCGTAAAAGGTGGAATAATCTCTCAGGGAATAGACTCGCTGACTCTGAAAAAATCGCTTGAAGAAATTTTGATGCCTAAAAAAGAGAGTTTTACCTGGGGGAAAAAGGGGAAATAACATTTAGTAATTATGAACTTAATTTATCCGATAACAAAAAATATTATTCTTAAAATTATTTCTTTATTGCTGGCCATATTCCTGTGGGTTTATGTCCAAGCAGACAGCAGATCAGAAATAACATTTAATCTGCCTTTACAGATAACCAAAGCCCCAAATATGGCGATCTTTGGAGATACTCCTGAATTTATCAATGTTACATTCAAGGGACGAAGAAATGTTATTAGCGGTTTATCAAAAGATCAGCTGAAGGCAGAATTAGACCTCTCAGACCGTGAATCAAGCAAAATAAGCTACAGGCTGACACCAAATAATATTTTCACTCCAAAAGGGATCGAGGTTGTAAAAATTGAGCCTGATCAGATTACCATTGACCTGGATTATAATGTTTCAAAAGAGGTTCCTATAAAAGTGATCACTACAGGCCAGCCTGCCTCGAATTTTTTAATTTATGATTTTATTGTTGTTCCTCCTACTGTTATTATTGAAGGCGCGGAACGGGAATTAAAAATAATATCACATATTGAAACAACTCCCATTATTATAGACGGTATTCGCGGCAATTTTACGCGCGAAGTAAATTTAAAAGCAGAAAAAAAAATAGGAATAAAAAATATTAATTCTGTAAAAGTTACTGTTGTATTATGGAAGGAAAAAACTTTTCAAAATCACGAAATAACACTTCTTAATCTGAACAAAAATCTGGAAGCAAGGCCTTTACCGGAGACTATAAATATAACTTTGCAGGGTTTAGAAAATAAAATTGATCTATTACAAAAAGAGGAAATAAAAACCTCAATAGATCTTTATGAACTTCCCCCGGGCGCATATCAACGAAAAGTCGATATATCTATGCCTGCCGGTATAGAATGCCTCAATTACAACCCTAAGACCGTTAATGTTACAATAAAACCCCGTTAAATTACAATATGTTTATATTTACCCTGTTTTTTGGTATAATAAATTAAATTTTTGAACTTAATATAAAGAAAAGGTCTTTAAAATGAAAAATTTATTCGGAACAGATGGCATCAGATGCAAGGCTAATGAATTCCCGCTAACGCCTGAATTTGTATTCAAAATCGGACAAAGCATCGGGTGGTGCCTTACTAAAGGCAAAACCGGAGTTATCGCAATAGGAAAAGATACGCGAATTTCATGCGATATGCTTGAGTGCGCGCTAAGCGCTGGTATTAATTCAGCGGGAGTCAACGTCCTTCCTCTGGGAATTATTCCAACACCAGCAATCGCTTATCTTACAAAAATTTATAATGCTAACGCAGGAATAGTCATCTCTGCTTCCCATAATTCTTTCGAAGATAACGGTATAAAGATCTTTAATTCTGCGGGATTTAAACTAAGCGACGAACAGGAAGAAGAAATAGAAAACAATATAGGTGAAGTAAAATTTACGCCACCACCTTTCGCGATCGGCAGGGTGATTCCTCATCATAAAGATAAAGACGACTACATAAAATATCTTATTTCTACTATTCCTTCCACTTATGATTTCTCTCAATTTAAAATTGTTATTGATTCAAGCAACGGCGCCCTTTTCAATATTGCCCCAAGGTTATTTAAAAAATTAAAGGCGCAGATAAAAAATTATCATATTTTGCCTGACGGGATAAATATTAACAAAAATTGCGGATCATTGCATCCTGAGAATATAAGCAGGAAAGTAACCCGGTTAAAGGCTGATATAGGCTTTTGTTTCGACGGAGACGGCGATCGTGTAATCGCGATCGATGAAAATGGAGATATTGTTGACGGCGACCGGATAATGGCCATCTGGGCAACTCATTTAAAATCAAAAGGCAAATTAAAAAACAATATACTGGTTTCAACCATAATGAGCAATCTGGGCCTTGAAAAATATATAAAAGATCTGGGTGTAGAATTTATCAGGGCAAATGTAGGCGACCGATATGTTTTGGAGGAAATGAAAAAGAGAAACGCGATATTAGGAGGAGAACAATCGGGGCATATCATTAATCTTGAGCATCAGACAACCGGAGACGGATTACTGACCGCGTTGCACCTAGCCTGTATTATGAAAGAAACCGGTGAAAAACTGTCTAAATTAAAAGATAAATTTGAAAATTATCCTCAAATTCTGTTAAATGTTCCTATAAAAGAACGAAAAGATTTTTCAACAATTCCAGGTGTTAAAGAAGCAATTGAAGCAGTAGAAAAAGAATTAAATAATAAAGGCCGCCTTTCCGTGCGTTATTCGGGTACTGAACTTTTGGCCCGCGTAATGATCGAAGGACAAAACCAGGACCATATTAACCAATTAGCCCAAAAGATCGCGTCCGCGTTTAAAAATAATTTAGGATAACGACGCCGCTATTACAATCCTCGCGCACGCTTCCGCGTCAGAATCAGCATGGTGATGATGAAGAGGAATTTTAAGATGTTTACAGACATCGGAGAGCTTTGTCGGGTAAATATTCCAGACTGACCGGGCAAGCCTTACCGTACATTTGAACGAGTGTGAAGGCATAACCAGATAAGCTTTTTGGCAGCACGCTTTCAGTACAGAGCGGTCAAAACTCGCGTTATGCGCCGCGATAAACTCTACCCCATCAAGCTTTTTGCAAAGAGTGGGCCACAACTCGCGAAAAGTCGGAGCATCCGCGACATCATTCCATGAAATACCATGCAAATACGAAAACACGAATTCCCTTCGAGGAGGACGGATGTAATAGTGAACACGATCTACAATAACATTACCTTCGACCCGTACCACCGCGACTGCGCACGCGCTGTCGGGGCCGTAATCCGCGGTTTCAAAGTCAATTGCAGCGAATATTTGCGATTTTGATAAAGGTAACATAATACTGTTAATATCTGACATTTAGTATAATTATAATTCATTTTCCTATTTATTAATATAATAAATTTGCATTAAAAACAAATTTAGTATAGAATACTTTGTTATGATAAAACTTGGAGTAAATATCGATCATATCGCTACCCTCCGCCAGGCGCGTGGCGGCGTTGAACCCGATCCGGTCGCGGGAGCTATTATCGCTGAATTATCCGGCGCGAACGGGATAACAGTACATTTACGCGAAGACCGCCGCCATATTCAGGATCGCGATATAAGGCTTTTGCGTGAAATAGTCCAGACAAAATTGAATCTGGAAATGGCCGTGTCTAACGAAATTATAAGAATCGCGCTTATCACAAAACCTGAACAATGCACGCTTGTTCCTGAAAAGAGAGAGGAATTAACAACTGAAGGCGGTTTGGATTGCGTTAAAAATTTTGATAAAATTTATAATGCCGTAAAAAAACTTTCTAAAGGAAAAATCAGTGTCAGCCTTTTTATTGATCCGGATCCTGAACAAATTAAAAAAGCAAGCATAACAGGCGCGGAATTTATTGAACTTCATACAGGAAATTACGCTAACGCGAAAAAAGAAAAAGATATCAAACGTGAATTGCAGAAATTAAAGGATTGCACGGCTCTTGCAAAAAAATCAGGCCTTCGGGTAAATGCCGGACATGGCCTCAACTATATAAATGTCAAGCCGATAACACAAATACCCGGCATTGAAGAACTAAATATCGGGCACAGTATTATTTCCCGGTCTGTATTAGTAGGACTTGATAAAGCTGTAAGGGAAATGAAAGAAATGCTAAAATGATCCACTCCATCGGCACTGATATTGTTGAAGTAAAAAGAATAAAAAATATCATCAAAAGAAACGGTAAATTTATAAAAAAAATATTTACTGATCCGGAAATAGAATATTGCCGGGCAAAACGAAATTTTTATATTAATTACGCGGGAAGATTCGCGGCAAAAGAAGCTATCGCCAAGTTATTCGGAGAAAATATTAAGCCGGTAATATACAAAGAGATCGAAATAAAAAACGGCGCGAATGGAGAACCCAGAGTGTCACTCTCCGGAGGGACAAAACTTCTTGCGAAAAAATTGGGATTTAAAAAATTTTTGATCAGCATCTCTCACACAGAAAATTACGCCGTAGCTATGGCAATTGGAGAAAAAAATGGAAAATGAAAAAAAAGAGAATTTTTTTGATATTGTAAGCATTTTTGTCAGTATCATCATAGCAGGAAGCATTTTTTCGGGGCTTGGAAGATTAATATCCGGAATAGAATTGTATTCCGGTATTTTAGATGGATTTTTCATAAGTTCCGCGATTTTTCTCTCAATTTTTTTAACAAAAATTCCTTTCCTAGAACGCTCTAAAATATGCCAATACCCTGTTTTAAATTCTATAATTATTGGTTTTTTTATCGGCGGGATCCCGGGCATCATATTAAACAACAAACTTATTTTCTATACCTCCGGTTTAAGCAGCAGCCTTTTGTGCTTTTCTTTTGCCTTTTTAGAAAAATATTTCGCAAAAAAACCGGGAGAGCTCATAAAAATGCTTTTTTTCTATTTACTGGCCGGATCAGCAGCCGGATTTATCGGCAATTTTGTTTTTAATGCCTCTGTTGAAATCAGCCTTTTACAGTCAACAAATATTACTATTATTTTAACAGGGGCATTATACGGAGCAATATGGGGAGGATTAATTATAATGGGAACAAAACTTTCAATATCATATTTAAAACCATTAATAAAGCATATTATTCCGCCGGTATTAGTATCCGCGATGCATGGGATATTCATTGCGATCGGTACGGGACTATTTGGAGCTATTATAGAAACAATAACTTATACCAATACTAATTTTGATATGACTGCGACAGGAGCAACATCACTTAGCCAGGCGATTACTTTAAGTTTTTTAAGAGATGCCGGTTTTGGTTTATGTTTTGGTTTTCTCTTTACTATATTACATAATATTATTACTTATAAAAAAATAGAAAATCCTCTATTTGTAATTTCAGGCGCTATCGCGGGATTTCTGGCGCCAGGTTTTGTCCGTAATTACTTTTCATTTGTATTATTTCCCATGGATGGATTATTATTGGGTATAGGTATCGGGCTTGGTGTTTTAGTAAGTAATATTATAGCAATTGATGAAAATAAAAAACGTATCCTGACGTTAATACTTTCTCCCGCTTTTGGATTTTTAGCTCTTTTAATCAGCGCGCTTTTAAACGTGACATCAAAAAATCAAACATTTTTCTATCTTTTAGGTTATGGTATTTTAGGGGCAATTTATGGATTAATAATAATCTTTTTCAAATTTGTCTGCGATTATTATCTTGAAACAGATCCGGAAGAAACAGATCCATTATATTCTAATGTAAAATAATTATGAAAATCCCTTTTCCAGATGAAATAAAAAATATTGACCATCTTGCCCTGAAAAAATATAACATACCCGGTATCATTTTGATGGAAAATGCGGGCCGGGCTTCAAATAAAATTATTAATAATTATTTCGGCGATCTTGAAAATAAAGAAATAATAGTTTTCGCGGGGCATGGAAACAATGGCGGCGACGGATTATGCCTTGCAAGGCACTTTAGTTTTATTTCTAATGCCAGTTTAAAAATTTTTCTTTTATCAAACCCAGCTAAATTTAAAAATGAGGCTAAAACAAATCTTGATATCCTTCATAAATCCGGATTTGATATCACCCTTCTTACTCAGAAAAATGTCAGTATTATAAATAAATATTTGCAAGATTGCGATCTGATAATTGACGCGATATTTGGAATAGGATTTAAAGGCATAATGCCTGACCTTCACCAAAAAGTAATTGAATCAATAAATAGATCTCAAAGGACTGTAATCTCACTTGATATCCCTTCCGGTGTAGACGCAAATACAGGACAAATAGAAACAATCGCTGTAAAAGCGTATTTAACTATAACAATGGATCTGCCAAAACCCGGATTATTTATGCCGCCCGCGATAGATTTTACGGGAAAACTCGAAGTTATAAAACTAGGATTTCCACCGGAGCTTTTAAATAACAATAAGATTTTAATTAATCTTTTAGAAAAAAAAGACATTAAACCGCTTATTCCTTCATGGCCGGCCTCCACACACAAAGGTTCAAGGGGTAAGGTCCTTATTATAGCCGGCTCAAAGAATTATATAGGGGCGCCTCTCCTTGCAGCTCAAGCGGCTTTAAAAAGCGGCGCGGGCCTTGTTGAACTCGCGGTTCCTGAATCACTTTATAATTCTTTAAGCAAACGCGTAACTGAAATTATTCTGCATCCAATGCCTGAAACCAAGAACAAGAGCTTCGCCCTTTCCTCTTTAGGAAAAATATTAAAACTGGCAGAAACAAAAGATGCAGTTTTATTAGGGCCCGGAATGTCGCAGGATGAAGAAACAATAAAATTAATAAATATTTTAACAGAAAAGATAGATAAACCGCTGGTAATTGACGCCGATGGGCTGAACGCCCTTTCAGAAAATATATCTATTTTAAGAAAAAGAAAATATCCCACACTTCTAACACCTCATCCCGGAGAAATGGGCAGATTATCAAAAATAACTTCAAATGAAGTTCAAGCAAACCGTTTAACAATAAGCCGTAACTTTGCTAAAAAACATAATATTTATCTTGTACTTAAAGGCGCTTATTCAATTATCTCCCTGCCGAACGGAGAGCAGTTCATTAATCCCACAGGCAATCCCGGCATGGCGCAGGCCGGCATGGGTGACGTATTAGCCGGAATGGTTGTCTCCTTTTCAGGCCAGAAATTAAGCCCCGCTGACGCTTTAAAACTTGCATGTTTTTTGCATGGGAAAACTGGTGATTTACTGGCGGAGAAAAAAGGAATAACGGGTTTTACTGCAAAGGATTTGCCAGAGAATTTTTATAAAGCAATGAGGTTAATTATAACGTAAAGACAAGGGGTCATGACCCCTTGTTTCATTAATTAATATGTATAAAGTTTATCATATTACTTGGGCTACACACAATAGCCGCGTAAGCGAAAGAATGATTGAATTCGAAGCAGTGATCAAACAATCGCGTATCGACAAAGGAATGCAGCCGTTTGTTGAACCCATTTTGCTGGATGATCAAGACGGAATAGAAATAACCAAATATATCGCATCAATCGCCCATCAAGAGAAACTACGAATTATAGCCTACAACATCTGCCAAGATCATGTTCATCTTTTACTGGTATGCAAAGAATCAGAACGGGATTTAATAGTACAAAAACTAAAATCAATCAGTTCACGAAAATACAATATCAATCATGGGAATACCCAAGGACAAATGGCCGAAAAGCAAGGGGTTACCATTACACAAAGACAAGGGGTCATGACCCCTTGTTAAATCAGAAATGAAAGGATGTAAATTCCCGTGTTTGAGTTATAATACAAAGGGAAAGGATTATTTATGATTGATAAGGCAATAGTTGGATATATAGATATATTAGGATATGGGGAACTTGTAGAAAAACTCAAAGATAATATTGAATCAATTCAAGGAATAGAGGATATATTGATTAATGAAACAAGTGAATTTAAAAATAAATATCTGGCAGTAATGTTGAAAAATGTCCCTGTTTCCGATGTTACCGAGCTAAAAAATTATTGGGAGAAAGTTTTTAATATCATAAATGTCAGGTTT
Organism: bacterium; assembly: GCA_028719205.1. Taxonomy (GTDB): domain Bacteria; phylum JACRDZ01; class JAQUKH01; order JAQUKH01; family JAQUKH01; genus JAQUKH01. The sequence continues at coordinate 88,265 of JAQUKH010000003.1, read as the reverse complement.
ATTTCGGATAGTATTTTGTTTACTTTACCATTAAATAAGATAGATTTTTCTTATTCTAATTTTTCGAAAGAAAATGTTATTTCCGATTGTATTTATTTATATTTTATGCTTATAGGGAACTTTTGTATGGAGTTTATAGAACAAACTGGGTATGTTATTAGAGGTGGTATTTCTATCGGCGCACATTATGAAAAAGAAATTAACTCTTTAACTACCAGTTTATTCGTTTTTAGTGAAGCTTATCTTGAAGCCGTTAAATTAGAAAAAAAAGCAGAAAATCCCAGGATACTTATTGGCTATAAACTTTTGCTTTATTTTAAAACTTTAGGTAACGATTATCTTAACAAGTCTTTTTTTAAGGATATAGACGGCAATTCGTGTTTTGATTTCTACTCTATTCTGAACTATATCAATTTACCTCAAAATAAATTATCTGAAATACAAAAAAATGTTACATATAACCTTAACAAGCATATTGATAAACTAAAAGAATTAAGCAAATTAATATATTTTGCAAAATACCATAATAGAAAAGTCAGTAAAGACGAACTAAATTTTGAGGACTTAGCAATTGACTTAAAAAAATTTGAAAAAATACTTTAAACATGAAATACTTTCAAATTGAAACCGCAGCAGTACTTGAAAATGAACAAATTAAAAAAGCCCTTATAGAATATGGATGTGTGCTTGTTAATGCAAATGATTTTGTCGGTTTACTTTGGGAATTTGTTGAAGGTTATGAAGATAAAGCCTTAAATTTTATTTATTTTTTGTCTCAGGTGCAAAAATCATTAACCCTTGCATTATTATCAACATTAAGAAAACATGATGTACAAATGAATTTGATGTTACGGCATGCATTAGAATCAGCTGTTCTTGCATGCTATGGGTTATTTGAAGCTAATACAAATGAATTTGGAACGGTTAATACTGATGGAATTTTAAATCCAAATGATAAAGTAAAGGATAAGGCCTATAAATGGCTCGATGAAAAGTATAGGAGTTACTCAGAAAAAATAAAAGATATGAAGGATATAATAAATAAAAATTCTGCTCATCCAAATATAGCTCAAACTCTAAATAATTGTAATTTTGCAGAGAATCTAAGAACTATAACATTTCTTGATGAAGTGGATATATTATTCACAAAACACCGGTTATGGTGGATTGCTAATATTTCTTATGGTTTACTAGATTTATTTGAAAAAGTTATTAAAGATTATCCCATAGTAAAATTAGATGATGGTTTTATTAGAAAACTTGAAAAATTATATGTTGAAAATGAAAAGATAAAACAGGAGTTAATTAAAAAATAAAAGTTTTTAAATATGGTCAACTAACCCTTGCGAGAAAATATCATACGTTAGCATTTTTTGGTAAAATTTTATTTAAAATTATTTCAACAGTAGGTCTATTGTTGATGACCCTGCCGATCTTTCAATGTCATAGTCTAAAACCCTTATTTCTACGTATCCTCTTGTTTCAAAAGTATTAAATTGATTTTTATACATATAATGTTTCACCACATGTTCGTGAGAAAATTGTAATGCTAGATTAGGCAATATAGTTTTTCCTATCGTAGATGCCGAGTAACTAACAACCTCATCCCATTCTTTTGTGGGCTTTATTTTCTGTCGTTCATCATATGAAAGATTATAATTATTATATTCTTCAGGGTATTCCTTATGGTGTGTTTTATAAATAAATAATAGCTTTATATTTTTAATTAAATAATTACTATTGTTTTTTAATACAAAATCGATACTACATAACGAAGTACCATCGTCACACTGATTATAATAAATTTGGGTTGCTTCAATTTGAGATGCATTTTCAATATCCTTTGAAGACGCGGCTTTTTGTAAAGCATTTAATTGTATTTTTTTAGAATCGAGTAATTTTAGATAATTGATAGGCATGGCAAAATTAAGGTTCTGCCCCACATCAAGATATGCTGTCGCAATTCCAATTACTTTTCCTTTTAAATTAAATACAGGCCCACCACTACTCCCCGGTGATATTGGAGCTGTAATTTGTATAAACTTTACAACGCCACTTTTTCTAATTCCACTGATAATACCTTTTGATATAGTTCCTTCTAAACCTGCAGGATTTCCTATTGCAACAATATCCTCACCAGCTACTAGTATGTCTGAATCTCCCAAAGGCAAAGGTTTTGTATTTTTAAGCGAAGTTTTAGCAACAAGTAAATCTAACACAGGATCATCTTTTATAATTTCAATAATATCTCCTCTATCTCCTTTTGTTGTTTTTATAATTGCTTTGGAACAGCCTTCAAGAACATGATGATTAGTCGCAATTTCGCCATCAGAACTTATAAAAAATCCACTACCTAACGATAGAGGTTGATCATTTTCATCTAATGCAACTATAGTTACCACTGATGCAGAATATTCATTGGCAATTTGGGAAGTAGTCAATTCGGCATACGATACGCTCATAATCATATAAAAAATGATTAAGCTAACACAAATTAATATTTTATCACTTTTCATTCTTTCATATTTCTTTCTTTTTCTCTTAGACATTTTCAAAATGGCATTTTACAATCAAAGTTTTTAGAATCAGCTAAACCGACAAGATAATATTTGAATTGATATGTCCTATTCTCTTAAATTACAGAGAGAAATCATATCCATTAACATTTTAGGTGCATATATCAAATTTACAGTTATTTTCTTAATTCCTTACTTTTATATCTTATATCACCCCATTGTTTTGTCAAGCATTTTTAATCTTAATCTCCGAAATAAGACAAGGGGTCATGACCCCTTGTTTCAATATACAATATATTTGCGCCCCCTCCCCCATATTTCTTTTGTCAACCGAAACATAATATGGTATATTATTATCCTAATATAAAGACAAGGGGTCATGACCCCTTGCTTCAATAATATAAATATGGAGACTAAATAAATGGAAAAATACCAAGTCGTAATAATCGGCGGTGGGCCGGCGGGATTGTCTGCCGGGATTTATACCAGCCGCGCATTTCTCTCTACTTTAATTCTGGAAAGCACAGGTACTGGCGGGCAGGCGGCCACTACAGATATTATTGAAAATTATCCGGGTTACCCTGACGGGATAAAAGGCCCTGACCTGATGAGTAATATGGAAAAACAGGCAAAACATTTCGGCTCAAAAATAGAATTCGGGCAGGTAGCTGAAATAAAAAACGCAGGTGCTAAAGAAAAAATAATTGTTCTGGAAGACGGAACAAATATTCAATGCGACGCGATCATTATCGCGGCCGGCGCGAAACCTAATGAACTGGAAGTTCCCGGCGAAAAAAAATACAGGGGAAGAGGCGTTTCCTACTGCGCGACCTGTGACGGCGCTTTTTTCAAGAATAAAGATGTTGCTGTGGTCGGGGGAGGCAATGCGGCCCTTGAAGAAGCTATTTTCCTTACAAAATTCACGAATAAAGTTTATTTGATACACAGGCGCGACGAATTCCGCGGGGGAAAAATACTTCAGGAACGCATTTTAAAACAGCCCAAAATCACAATCGTTTTGAATTCAATAGTAAAAGAAATCGCTGGAAATAATCAGGTCGAAAAAATAAAAATAGAAAATGTCCAAACTAAAGGAATTTCATTTATTGATTGCTCCGGAATATTTATTTACGCGGGACATAAACCTAATACTGATTTATTAAAAAAAATAGTGCAAACGGATGAAAAAGGCTATATAATTACAGATGATGAAATGAAAACGGATATTCCCGGTATTTTCGCGGCGGGGGATATAAGAAAAAAGTTTTTAAGACAGGTAGTTACAGCCGTCGGAGATGGAGCTACGGCGGCAATGGCCGTTGAAAAATATTTGAGCGAAATTTCTTAATTTCCTGTTGGGGAAAAAAGCGGAATGAAAAAAATATTACTAATAACAATAATCCTGATCGGTGTGGTATCAGTTGTTTTATTTTTTAACAACAATGCCGGCACTGAATCTACAAATGTAAGTAAAAAATATGTACCAAATGTAACTGTCAAAGATTTGGACGGTAAAGATGTTGAAGTAAAAACCCTTGTTAATGGTAAACTTACTCTCTTTCTTTTCTGGGCAACATGGTGCCCCTCCTGCCGGCAGGAACTGGCTGAACTTGAAAAATATTATCCAAAATATAAAGATAAGGGATTATCTATTATTGCTTTTAGTGTCGATGAAAATGTTGCTGAAGTTATTAAATTTAATAAAGAAAATAATCTGCTGATTAAAATTATGATGTCTAATTCTGATTTATCGTCCGCTTATGGCGGAATAAAAGCTGTTCCTACCACCTTCTTTCTGGATAATGAAGGCCAAATTAAAAACAGGAATATCGGCTATAATCCAAAGATCGAAGATGAGATCAAAAAATATCTGGAAATCAAGTAATCTCAGGATTACCATTGACAATATATTTTTTACCATCCAACCAGGAAAACAACCTTTCAAATAGAAATATTATTATATAATTTAAATATGATTTAGAATGTACTATCTATAACTGTAGATGTAAACTTGAGTTAAACGGTTCAAACTGTTTAAAAAACAAAATATTTATGAAAATTGCTGTATCAGGAAAAGGCGGAGTTGGAAAAACAACATTAGTCAGTTTGCTTGCTTTTACTTTTGCTTCTAAAGGAAATAAAGTATTAGCCCTCGATGCTGATCCTGATTCAAACCTGGGATTATCATTAGGTTTAAGTTTAAAAGAAACAAAAGAGATAGTTCCTCTTTCAGAAATGAAGGAGCTCATTGCTGAAAGAACCGGGACAAAACCCGGTATACACAGCCCTTTTTTCAGGATGAATCCTAAGGTGGATGACATCCCTGAAAAGTATAGTAAAAGTATAAGTGATGGCATAAAATTGCTTGTTTTGGGCGGATTAAAAACAGGCGGAGGCGGATGTTTCTGTCCTGAAAACGCTCTTTTAAAAACCTTATTGAAACATCTCTTAGTAAATATGCAGGAGATTGTTTTAATTGATATGGAGGCAGGTATTGAACATCTCAGCCGGGGTACTTCAGAATCTGTCGACGCTCTTATCATTGTAATTGATTCCGGCAAAAAAAGTTTACAGACAGCCTATACCATAGAACGATTAGCGAAAGAACTGGCTATAAAAAATGTTTTTGTCGTTATCAACCGGATACGAACGGATGATGATATAAATAAAATACAGAATGAGATCAAATTACCGGTACTGGGATTTATCTCATTCGACCAGGATATACTTAAACAGGATCAAACTGGAAATTATCATTTTGACAAAAACAGTAAAATAACAAAAGAGATAAAAGTTATAATTGATAATTTGGAAAAAAAACTTAAGGAGAATAAAAATGTTTGAAATTATCGATGGTAAGAAAATAAGTAATGATATACAGTCTAAAATTAAACTGGAAGTTGACCAGCTTAGATATAAAGGAATTACTCCCGGGCTCGCGGTTATTATTGTAGGCAGTAATCCTGCTTCCAAAGTTTATGTCAGTATGAAACAAAAGGCTTGCGCCAACCTTGGTATTTATTCTGAAGAGCACAAACTTGAAGAAAATACGTCACAGGACTCACTACTTGAGTTAATAAAGAGTTTAAATGCTGATCCCAAAATAAACGGGATCCTGGTCCAATTACCTCTGCCTGATCAGATAAATACAAATCTGGTATTAGAAACTATAGTCCCTGAAAAAGACGTGGATGGATTTCATCCTTACAATGTCGGAAAACTTGTCGCTGGTTTGCCGACATTTGTCGCGTGCACACCTTATGGGGTAATAAAACTGCTGGAACATTCCAAAGTCCATATGGCTGGAAAAGAAGCTGTAATTATCGGAAGAAGTAATATTGTCGGAAAACCTGTCGCGATGCTTTTAATGCAGGAAAACGCGACTGTAACGATCTGTCATTCAAAAACAAAGGACTTGCCTTCTGTATGCCGGCGTGCTGATATTTTAATAGCAGCGATCGGAAAACCAAAAATGGTTACAAAAGAATATATTAAGAAAGGCGCGGTAGTTATAGATGTTGGTGTTAACAGGCTGCCTGACGGCACCCTCTGCGGAGATGTGGATTTTGATGATGTAAAGGATATTACATCCAAGATAACCCCGGTACCAGGCGGAGTCGGGCCCATGACTATAACAATGCTTATGCTTAACACCGTAAAATCGGCAAAAATAGCCAACGGAATAAAATAAAATTTTATGATAATTACAAAACAAAAACCATTTCAGGAAATACTTAAATCTCTCGAAGGCGAAACCAATATTTTCCTCGTTGGGTGCTCCGTCTGCGCGGATGAATGCCAGACAGGCGGTGAATGCGCGACTAAAGAACTTATAGAAACGCTTAAAGCTGAAGGCAAAAATGTTACAGGCTTTGCTGTTATTAATTCACCCTGTCATGTTCTCGTTACTAAAAAAGACCTGAAACCGCATAGAGAATTCATTGACAAGTCAGATTCAATTTTAGTTACCGCGTGCGGTGCCGGAGCCCAGTCAGTTTCAGAGGTTATAGAAAAGCCTGTAAGGCCCGCTGTTGATACGTTATTTTTAGGCAACGTGGAACGCCACGGGCATTTTTACGAACATTGCTCAATGTGCGGTGAATGCGTAATTGCCTTTACCGACGGCATATGCCCTATCACCAATTGCGCTAAAGGATTATTGAACGGGCCATGCGGCGGAATGAATAAAGGAAAATGCGAGATCTCAACGGAAGACAGGCCTGTGGATTGCGCGTGGGTTTTGATATATGAGCGCCTGAAAAAATTGAACCATTTAGATAAATTTAAAAATATTCAACCGGCAAAAAATTACAGCAAACATTTAAAACCCGACAGGTTAATTTTAGAAAGAAAGAAATGAATACATTAAAAAACGCTCTCGAAACAAGTAAATTTATAATTACCGCGGAATCAGGCCCTCCAAAAGGAACTGATGTAAATGAAATGATCCATTGCGTTTCGCTTTTAAAAGGAAAAGTTGACGCGGTCAACGTAACTGACAATCAAAGCTCCGTAATGCGGTTAGGTTCTCTTGGAGCTTCAAAATTAATTTTAGATCAGGGTTTAGACCCGATATATCAGTTGACCTGCCGTGACAGGAACCGTCTGGCTATCCAGTCTGATCTTTTATCCGCATGGGTCTTAGGTATAAGAAATGTGCTCGCGCTTACCGGCGACCATCCTCAGGCCGGCGACCATAAACAGGCAAAGCCGGTATTTGATATTGAATCTGTCCAGCTATTGCAGGTTATTAACACACTTAATAGAGGAACGGATATGAATGGTAATCAGCTTAAAGGTAAAACAGCATTTGTCACAGGTGCGACCGTTACCCCCGAAGCAGACCCTATTGAACCTCAGCTTCTAAAATTTGAGAAAAAAGTTAAAGCCGGCGCGCAATTTTTTCAAACACAGGCAGTTTATGATACAAAAAAAATGGAAGAATTCATGAAAACTGCCCGTCAATTTCAGGTAAAGATCATTGCAGGCATTTTACTTCTTAAAAGCGCTAAAATGGCAAGATTTTTAAATAAATTTGTGCCTGGGATCAGGGTCACAGAAGACCTCATAAATGAATTGGAAAAATCAGAAAAACCTTTAGAAACAGGAATACAAATAGCTGCCCGCCAGATCAATGAGCTCAGGTCTATCTGTGATGGAGTTCATATTATGGCTATTGGTATGGAAGATAAGGTTCCTATGATTTTGGAAAGATCCGGGATATAAATGTCTTTTACCATTGCTTTTTCCGGCAAAGGAGGAACAGGAAAAACTACCCTCGCTTCTCTTTGTGTAAGATATTTGAAAGAAAAGAACCTTTCCCCTATTCTCGCGGTTGATGCTGATCCTAATTCTAACCTTAACGAATGTTTAGGTGTTAGTATAAGCGCAAATGTCGCGGATATAAGGGAAAATTCTCTTGAAAGAGAAAAAAACATTCCTACGGGAATGAGTAAACCTGATTTTGTTAAATATGAAATACACAGAACGCTTGTTGAAGCTTCAGGGTTTGACCTTCTCGCTATGGGCAGGCCTGAAGGCCCGGGTTGTTACTGTTATGCCAATAACCTGATAAGAAAATTTATTGATCAGTTAACGACTGAATATAAGTTTGTAATAATTGATACTGAAGCAGGAATGGAACATTTTAGCCGCAGAACCACCCAAAAAGTGGATCTGCTTTTAATGGTTTCAGATTACAATCTCAGGGGAATAAGAGCGGCAGGAAAAATTAAAGAACTGGTTAAACAGTTAAACTTAAAGATAGAAAATGAATATCTTATTTTAAACAGAAGCCCTGAAAAAATAGAAAGTTCTGTCTCAGATGAAATTACTAAAAATGATCTGGTTTTAGGCGGAACAATTCCTGAAGATGATGAAGTAAGAAGATTTGATATTGAAGGCAAACCGCTGATCGGGTTGCCTCCGGATTCAAAATGCTACATTGGTTTAACAAAAATATTGAATAAATATATAAAATGAACGGAGGAGATTTTATGCCATTTACACTGCCAAAAGAAACGTATTCGGGAAAAATTAATGAAGTCAAGATCGGGAGCATCGACATTGGCGGAGAGAACACCCTTCCTTTTCTCTCTTTTGAAGGTACAGTTGCTAAAAAGCCGATAGTTGCCCTGGAGGTTCAGGATGTTGTTCCTCAGGATTGGCCGGAAGCACTTACAAAGATTTACGGCAAAGTAATGAAAGACCCTGTCGTGTGGGCAAAATTTTGTGAAACAGAATTAAAGGCAGACGCAATTTGCCTGAGATTGGCCGGAACGCATCCTGATAAAGAAAACAGATCTGTAAAAGAAGCCGCGGATGTTGTAGCCAAGGTATCTTCAAGTATTTCTGTTCCATTGATCTTATTAGGCTGCAACCATGCTGAAAAAGATACCGAACTAATAAATCCCTGTGCCTCCGCGTGCGCTAAACCTTCGATTATCGGAAAGGCGCAGGAAAAAAACTTTAAAACATTTGCCGCCGCGGCCCAGGCATTTAACCATTATCTGATCGCCCTTTCCGATCTGGATATTAATCTTGCGAAACAGTTAAATATACTTCTTTCGCAATCAGGTTTTCCCAAAGAAAAAATTATTATGGATACCATGTCAAGCGCTTTAGGATACGGGCTTGAATACACATATTCTGTAATTGAAAGATGTAAACTTGCCGCTCTGCATCAAAATGACAATATGATGCAGATGCCTATTGTAAACGACATTGGGCCTGAGGCCTGGAAAGCTAAGGAGGCAAAAGCGGATATCGCGGAATGGGGAGACACAGAAAAACGCGGGATACTCTGGGAAGCGGTTACCGGTATAACTTTTTTAACTGCCGGTGGAAATTTCCTGATAATGAGACACCCGGAAGCAATGAAATTAGTTAAACAGACAGTTAACCAAATGATATAAACGTATGTAGGGGCAGACCCATGTGTCTGCCCAAAGAGGGCGAACACATAGGTTCGCCCCTACAAATACAAAAATAAATGGTAACAGGAGGAACATATGGCTTTATCAGGAATTGAAATATTCAAATATCTACCTAAAACAAATTGCGGTAAATGCAAATTTCCGACATGCCTCGCGTTCGCGATGAAACTCGCTGTAAAACAGGCGTCACTCGACCAATGCCCTGATGTTTCGCCGGAGTCAAAAGCGAAATTAAGCGACGCGTCAGCCCCGCCTATCAGGTTAATAACTATCGGGACAGGAGAAAATGCAGTTTCAGTCGGTGAAGAAACGATCATGTTCAGGCACGAGAAAACATTTTATCATACACCGGGTATCGCTGTTGTAATATCCGACAAATCATCAGCTGATGAGATCAAACAAAAAGTTGATAAAACTGTAAAAGCAGCTGTCGAACGTGTCGGCCAGCACTTAAAAGTTGATCTTATCGCGATCGAGAACGAATCAGGTGATCCGCAAAAATTTGCTGAGGCTGTTAAATTAATTACGGGCTTAACCAGTTTACCGTTAATTTTAAAAAGTGATAAAATAGACAGCCTGAAATCCGCCCTGCCATTCCTTAACGGTAAAAAACCTCTTATCTGGGCGGCAAATGAAACAAACTATCATGATTTCGCGCAGGCTGCAAAGGAAAACGGATGTTCATTGGCAGTCTATGAACCTGACCTGAATAAACTAAGTGATCTTGTGGAAAAGATCACAGCGCTTGGTGTGAAGGATTTGGTTCTTGATCCGGGCGCATTAAAGGCAAAAGATATTATTGAAAAATTTACTATTATCAGGAGATCCGCGATAAAGAAAGCTTTTAAACCATTCGGTTATCCTGTAATGTCCTTTTTTCATAAATCCGGCGACAGCATGATGGAAGTTATGCTTGCAAGCGTAGCGATCTCAAAATACGGGTCCATTATCGGGCTTTCATCAGCTGAAATGTGGAAGGTTCTTCCTTTATTCGCTTTAAGACAAAATATTTACACAGATCCTCAAAAACCTATGAAGGTTGAACAAAAGATATACAAGATAGGTGATCCTGACAAGAATTCTCCTTTAATGATAACAACAAATTTCTCCCTCACCTACTTTCTGGTCGCTGGTGAGATCGAGAACAGCAAGGTATCCGCATGGCTCGCGGTACAGGATTCCGAAGGGCTTTCAGTAATGACAGCCTGGGCAGCGGGGAAATTTTCCGCGGGCTCAATCGCTAATTTTATTAACACGATAAAAGCAGCAGAATTAGTCAACCATAAAAAATTAATTATACCGGGCTATGTATCTGTTTTAAGCGGATCATTACAAGAAAAGTTGCCTGACTGGAATATTATTGTAGGGCCAAGAGAGGCAAATGCTATACCTGTATTTTTTAAAAATGAATGGAAATAACATAGGCTAAAGGCCTTTCACAGGAGGATTTTATGTCCAAATTTATCGCAACAGCTGTAATTAGAGGTTCACATCAAGTAGTAAAACAAGCGGAAACTTTGCTAAAAAAAGCAATTTCTGAAAAAGGAAAGGATCTCAAATTTGAATTTCCGGACACGGCATTTTATCTTCCGTTCTACTATGCGATTACAGGAATAGAATTGAAAACTTTAGGGGACATGGAAATCTCCTTAAATCACGCTAAATCCATGCTTTCCTCGGAACCTGATAAAAAATCATGGCTGCCTTATCTTGGAGAAGCGCTGGATGGCGGGATAGCAACTCTTTTCGCGGAAGAAATAATCGAAGCTGTCCGTTATGTTTATGGCGAAGAACCTGCAAAAGAACCGGATGGATTCACATATAACGGATTTATTACTGATACCATATTAAGAGAACTCGGAATTCAATTGGTTGACGGAAGAATGCCAGGATTCGCGGCTGTTCTTGGCGCCGCGAAAGACAGCAAAGAGGCGGTAAAAATTATCCGGCAGTTACAGGAAAGAAAGATCCTTATATTTCTTGCCGGTGAAGATAAAAATGGAAACAGCGTAACTAAACAGTTACGCCAGGAAAATATTGAACTTGGATGGGAAACATATATCGTCCCTCTTGGGAAAGACACAATCTCAGTAATATACGCTCTAAATTGGGCTATACGGGCGACAATGATGTTCGGCGGTATCAAAAAAGGCAATTATAAAGATATTCTTAAATATACATTGGACAGAGTTCATGCGTTTGCTTTAGTCTTAGGCGAATTAGATGAGATTAAATGGGCTACCGGAGCGGGAGCTATCAGCATGGGCTTCCCGGCAATATCACACAGTAAAGTTCCGGAAGTCAGGCCATCCGGGGTCACCCGTTATGAAGCAGTTGTCTGGCAGCCTGATATTGATAAAATAGTTGATACTTCGATTGAGGTTCGCGGCTTAAAAATTGAAATAGAAAAAGTCCCTGTCCCTGTCCCATACGGCCCGGCGTTTGAAGGTGAACGTGTCAGGAAAGAAGATACACAGCTTGAATTCGGCGGAAATAAATCTACCACGTTCGAATATCTTCGCATGAAAAATATGGACGAAGTATCTGACGGAAAAATTATTATTGACGGCCCTAAGGTTGATGAAAAAGCAGGTCTTTATCCGTTAGGAATTTTTGTAGAAGTCGCCGGAAGAAAAATGCAAAAGGATTTTGAGTCAATTCTGGAACGAAAGATCCATCATTTTTTAAGCGAAGCTCATGGTATATTCCATATGGGCCAACGTGACATGAACTGGATCCGTATCAGCAAAGAGGCTTATGAAGCAGGCTTCAGATTAGAACATCTGGGAAAGATACTTCACGCGAGAATGCATTCGGAATTCCCGGCGATCGTTGACAAGGTTGAAGTTACATTAATAACCGATGAAGCCAAAGCTAAAAAGATAATGGTGGAAGCCCAAAAAGCTTATAAAGAACGTGATGAAAGGGTTGCCGGGCTCACGGATGAGAGTGTGGACCTGTTTTACTCCTGCTCATTGTGCCAGTCTTATGCTCCTAACCATGTATGCGTCATTACACCTGAGCGCCTTGGACTTTGCGGCGCTTACAACTGGCTCGACGGAAAAGCCGCATTTGAGATCGACCCGATCGGCCCAAATCAGCCGATAGTCAAAGGAAGAACTATTGATCCTGTAAAAGGCCAGTGGGAAGGTGTCAACGAATTTGTATATAATAAATCCAATCAGGCAATAAACTTTTTTAACGCCTATTCAATGATGGACAATCCAATGACATCCTGCGGATGTTTTGAATGTATAATCGCCCTGCTCCCCGAAGCTAATGGAGTAATGATCGTAAATCGCGGATTTACTGAAATGACCCCTTGCGGGATGAAATTTTCAACACTCGCGGGCTCGGTCGGCGGCGGGAACCAGACCCCCGGATTTTTAGGAGTCGGACGCTTGTATTTAACAAGTAAGAAGTTTTTATTAGCCGACGGCGGCATTAAAAGAATAGTCTGGATGCCTAAGGAACTAAAAGAACAACTAAAAGAAGGTATCCAAAAACGCGGCACGGAAGCCGGAGCGGCTGAATTGATCGATAAGATCGCGGATGAAACGATCGGCACAGACGTAAATACGGTTCTTGAATTTTTGCAGAAGGTAAATCACCCTGCATTAACAATGGATCCAATAATGTAAATATGTTTCGAATTCGAATTTAAAACAAGGAGAACTATTATGTCTCAAGAACCAAAAACTTCAAAATCGAGAACGATAGATAAAGCGTCTGAAAAGATGATGGATAAAGCGACAAGTGAAAAAGTTTCAACCGCCTGGGACAGATTCGAAGCGGTAAAAGTACAATGTTCCTATGGCGTTAAAGGAATATGCTGCCGTCATTGCATGCTTGGGCCCTGCAGAATTAATCCGAATGATGAATCAAGCAGAGGCATCTGCGGCGCTGACGCGGAAACAATGGCAAGCAGAGGATTACTGCGGTCCGCGGCGGCAGGATGCGCTGCTCATTCAGACCATGGTTATGATGTGGCTCACACCCTTCTCTTAGCGGCTAAAGGGGAGCTTCCAAATTATAAAATAAAAGATACAAAAAAATTAATGGCTATCGCGAAAGAATACGGAATAGATACCACCGGTAAAAGCGTGAATGAAATTGGAGTACTTGTTGCCGAAACCGCGATATCAGAATTTGAAAAGGCGCACGGCGGACTCCGGTTTCTAAAACGGATGCCTGAAAAAAGATTAAAATTATGGGAAAAGTTAGGTATTGTTCCTGAAGGCGTAAATTCAGAGATCGTTACCTCATTGCACCGCACAAATATGGGTATGGGTTCAGATTATTATGACACTTTTATGAACAGCCTGCGGGTTTCAATCGCGGACGGCTGGGGAGGTGCGATGATCGCGACCGAATTAACTGATATTTTGTTCGGAACACCGAAACCGATAAGAAGTAAAGTTAACCTTGGAGTTCTTTCCGAAGACATGGTTAATGTTCTGGTCCACGGACATGAACCTCTCCTTTCCATGATGATCGTAGAGGCTTCACAGGATAAAGAGATAGTTGAACTTGCGAAAAAAGCAGGATCAAAAGGTGTTAACATAGCAGGTATTTGTTGTACCGCGAATGAAATATTAATGCGTGAAGGGATTCCTGTGGCAGGAAATTTTTTACAGCAGGAATTAGCCATAGTTACAGGCGCGGTAGAGGCAATGGTAGTTGATGTTCAATGTATAATGCCGTCACTTCCTTCAGTCGCCGCTTGTTATCATACAAAAATAATTTCAACTTCTAAAAAGGCAAAGGTTCGCGACGCCATACATGTTCAATTTGAAGAAACAAAAGCTTATGAAACCGCGAAAGATATTCTGAAGATCGCGATAGATAATTTCAAAAATCGCGACAAAAACAAAGTTAATATACCAAGTGAGTCTATGGATATTATCGCCGGGTTCAGCTCAGAAACTTTAAGTTATATGCAGGGCGGTGTTTATAGAGCTTCCTATAATCCGCTTGTGGAAAATATAAAAAATGGAAAGATATTCGGAGTCGTTGGTATTGTGGGCTGCAGCAACTGTAAAGTCCAGCAGGATTTCGCGAATGTAACATTGGCTAAAGAATTGATCAAAAATAATGTCTTTGTGGTAAATACGGGCTGCGCGGCGATCGCGTCGGCAAAAGCAGGACTTATGGTCCCTGAGGCAATGGAACTCGCAGGACCGGGCTTAAGAGAGGTCTGCGAAGCTATCGGATGCCCACCTATCCTCCACGCGGGTTCATGTGTGGATAACAGCCGTATCCTGGTAGCATGCACGGAAATGATAAAACATGGATTAGGAACCGATTATGACGAACTTCCAATCGCGGGTGCCGCGCTGGAATGGATGTCTGAAAAGGCTATAACCATCGGTAATTATTTTGTGGCGCAAGGAGCCCTTGTTGTTATCGGTGTTCCACATATGGTTACAGGCGCGCCAAAACTTAAAAAATTAATGTATGAAGACATCGAAGGAATTACAGGAGGGAAATTCGCGGTCGAAGCAGATCCATACAAAGCTTGCGAGCTTATTTTAAATCATATTGCTGCAAAAAGAAAAAAATTAGGGATATAATTTCTATTAATTGCAAATAAGGAGGAGAATTTTTATGGCACTGGATCCTAAAAAACATGCAGATTGGGAAATAGCTGAAGATTCTGAAAAAAGTATGAAGACTGTCTATGAGCTGGCAGATAAGTTAGGCCTTAAAAAAGAAGAATTGCTGCCTCACGGGCATTATGTTGCTAAAATAGACTATAAAAAAGTTTTAAACCGTCTGGGAAATAAACCAGATGGAAAATTTATTGACGTAACCGCTATTACCCCTACTCCTCTTGGTGAAGGGAAATCAACCACTACAATTGGTTTAATTCAGGGATTGGGAAAAAGAAATAAAAACGTCGTAGGCGCAATCAGACAACCGTCAGGCGGGCCAACAATGAATATTAAAGGGTCTGCCGCAGGCGGGGGGCTTTCACAATGTATTCCGCTAACTCCGTTTTCTCTGGGATTAACCGGAGACATCAATGCTATCATGAACGCTCATAATCTGGCAATGGTAGCGCTGACATCAAGAATACAGCATGAAGCTAATTACAATGATGCTCACCTGGCTAAAATTAAGCTTAAACGGCTGGATATTGATCCGAGAAATGTTCAGATGAAATGGATCATTGATTTCTGTGCTCAGGCGCTCCGCGATATCGTGATCGGTATTGGCAATAAAATGGACGGTTTTATGATGCAATCAGGATTTGCTATTGCTGTTTCCTCTGAAATTATGGCGATCTTGGCAGTTGCTACAGACCTGAAAGATATGCGTGAAAGAATGGGTAAAATAGTAGTTGCTTATAATAAATCCGGAAATCCTGTTACTACTGCCGATCTGGAAGTGGATGGCGCAATGACCGCCTGGATGGTTGAAGCGATAAATCCGAACCTGATGCAGACTGTCGAAGGCCAACCGGTATTTGTTCACGCGGGGCCATTCGCGAACATCGCAATCGGCCAGTCTTCAATAATTGCGGATAGAATAGGATTAAAGCTGGGGGATTATCATGTAACGGAGTCAGGATTCGGGGCTGATATCGGGTTTGAAAAATTCTGGAACCTTAAATGCCGTTATTCCGGCAGTAAGCCTAATGCAGCGGTTGTTGTTGCTACTATAAGAGCTTTAAAGTGCCATGGCGGGGCTCCTATACCGGTACCGGGGCGTCCATTACCTGAAGAATATAAGATGAAAAACGTCGGTTGGGTAGAAGCCGGTGCATCAAGCAATCTGGCACACTTAATTAAAGTTGTTAAAAAATCGGGTATTAATCCTGTTGTTTGTATCAACGCTTTTTATACTGATACAGATGATGAAATTAATGCTGTTCGCAAAATAGCTGAAAAAGCCGGAGCGCGTGTCGCGCTTTCCAAACATTGGGAAAAAGGCGGCGAAGGAGCATTGGAACTAGCCGATGCTGTCATTGACGCGTGTAACGAACCTAATAATTTTAAATTTCTCTATGAGTTAAGCACTCCATTGAGAGATAGAATTGACTTGATCGCAAGAGAAGTTTACGGTGCTGATGGAGTTGATTATTCACCTGAAGCTTTAACAAAAGCAAAAAATATTGAAGCAGACCCGGAATCTGCAAAACTTGGAACATGTATGGTTAAAACGCATCTTTCACTTTCTGATAATCCAAATATTAAAGGCGCTCCTAAAGGCTGGAGGCTCCAGATCAGGGATATCCTGACATACAAGGGCGCAGGTTTTGTTGTACCGATCGCGGGCGCTATTAAACTCATGCCCGGAACATCTTCCGATCCGGCTTATCGTAGAGTGGATGTGGATGTGGAAACCGGCAAAGTTAAAGGATTGTTCTAGACCTGAATTTAATTTGTTAGGGGCGCCCCGATGTACATCGGGGCGCCTTTACAATTAAATATATAAAATTGTGGTTTTTATATATTTAGTTGTTATAATACCGTAAAATAAAATAAATAATTTAAGGAGGTTATTTTAATGTATCCAAATCCACTTTTGATCGGTGAAAGAATCAATGTAGTAACAAAAGTCATGCGTAAGGCAATGGAAGACCGCGACAAAGGCCCTCTGCAGGAAATGGCCGTAAAACAGATCGAATGCGGCGCAAATATGCTTGACATGAATATCGGCCCTGTTGAAGATGATCCGGAAAGGCTGCCATGGTTATGCGAGATCATCCATGCGGTGGCTAAAGTCCCGCTTTCTCTTGATACGACAAATCCAAAGGCGATGGAAATGGGATTACAGCATTATAATGATAAATATGGAAAAGCCCTGATAAATTCCTGTTCAGGCGAGGCAAAACGCCTTGACGCGTTCATGCCTCTGGCCGCAAAATATAAATGCAATATAATAGGTTTAACTTTGGCAGGTGTCGGACTTCCTCCTGATGCCGAAACAAGGGCTTCAATCGCGGTTGATATTATGACCAAAGCCGCTGAACTCGGCGTTCCGATGGAAAGCATCTATCTGGACCCGCTTGCCATGACCGTAAAAGGCAACCAGGATCAATCAAGATTTGTTGTTGAAGCGATAAAAATGTTCCAGACCATGAATGAACCGCCAATGCATTCCCTAGTCGGCTTAAGCAACGTCGTTAATATGACCCCTGCTCCAATGAAACCGCTTTTAACATCTGTCTATTGGACGATCCTGCGCGAGGCCGGATTAAGCGGAGCCATTGTTGACGTCAATGATGAAAAATTCATGGCAGTAGTTAAAGGTGAAGACATAAGAAAAGTATTCCCGGCAAACCACGTCGATAAAACGATCCGCATGTTCAAAGGCGAAATAATGTTCGCGGATTCATTTTTGGAATTATAATTTATTGTTTAAATTAGTTTTGATTTTGTAGGGGCGCCCAATACATTGGAGCGCCCTTTTTTTTACTTTTTCCTGGCGTATCTATTGAATGACATAACAGTCAGATCTTTTCCATGTTCTTGTTTCAATAAATTATAGAAATCGCATTCCCCGCATTCCTTTGCTTTTTCTCTGTATGTCCCCTGAATAACCCCTGCGCAAAATGTGCCAGTTATATACACGCAAGCCCTTCCGCCATTTTTGCCGCTACAAAATCCATCTCCGGCGGTAAATACCGCAGCGGGGCAAACTCCAAGTTCAGGGACTCTTATTCCTCCTTCTTCTCTTCCGCATTTTTTAAATTCCCAACAATTTTGTTTAATCATTTTAAAACGATTATAATATCACAAATTATAAAAAGTAATTGGCTAATTATACTTTTTTTTGACTTTTTCCCACTGGAAATAAATATATAAATGTGGGAATAAGTCAGAAAAAAGTGGCTTTAGCAGGTTTACATATTTAAAAATAAAGTATATGATGATGCCTTAATAAGGAGTGAGAAAATGAAGGCGAAAATCAACAGAAAAGCATGTACGGGACATGGTCTTTGCGTAAGTACCTGTCCAGAGATTTTTAAAATGAATGGTAATACATCAAAAGTAATAATTGCAACAATACCAGAATTACTTGAAATTAAATGTTATGATGCAGTTGATGGCTGTCCGTCAGAAGCCATTTTTATTGAGGATTAAAATAAGGAGGATAAATGAAAGCAAAAATCAACAAGGAACTCTGTACCGGGGACGGCCTTTGTGTAGAGACCTGTCCAGAAGTCTTTGAAATGGATGGAGATACAGCCAGAGTAAAAATTAATAAAATCCCTGAAATTTTTGAAGGAAAATGCCAGGAAGCAGCCGAAGGCTGTCCCTCAGAAGCCATTTCTGTTGAAGAATAAAATAGGCATTTTCTAAATAAATAAAATATTTAAGTTTAAAAATCAGTAGGAGGGAATTTTATGGAAACAAAAGCCGGTTTGTGGATCGATCATAGAAAAGCTATTATCGTTTTTGTTTCGGATAAAGGAGAAGAAATAAAAAAGATAGAATCAAACGTCGAAGAACAGATCCGTCATTCAAGAGGTTCTGACACTAATACCAGCAGGTATGACCAATTCCAGCTGCCGGCAGATGATTCCCGTGAAAGAGACTTAACGGGACACCTCAATATCTACTATGATAATATAATTTCGAATATTCGTAACGCGAAATCTATTTTTATCTTCGGGCCCGGCGAATCAAAAAATGAATTAAAAAAACGAATGGAAAAAGAAAATCTCGGAGAAAGAATAACAGGGATAGAAACTATTGACAAGATCACTGACCGTCAAATCGAGGCAAAAGTAAAAAAATATTTTAAGAAATAGAATTTAAAATTTGAAAGGTATTATTTCTTAAAGATTGCTTCAAGCGCGTCTTTCGCGTCAGAATATATAAATTTATATCCTGCGTCAATCAATCGTTTAGGAAATACCCTCTGCCCTGATAAAAGCATTTCCTTTGCCATTTCACCCATAAGCATCCGAATGACAAAACCGGGAACAAATAAACTCGACGGACGTCCCATCACTTTTCCTAATATATGGCAGAATTCCTTCATTTCCAATGGATTAGGCGCTGTCAGATTATAGATTCCTTTAAGCGCATTATTCTTTAGTAAAAAACAGATAGCTTCAACCTGGTCATCAATATGAATCCAGGAGAACCATTGTTTACCGTTTCCAATATGCCCTCCTAAAAATAAATGGAATGTAGTCTTTAAACGCGGAAGAGCTCCGCCGTTTTCTCCAAGGACAACCCCGGTTCGAACGATCACTCTTCTAATATTCAGGTCTTCAACCTCTTTTGTTGAATCTTCCCATTCCGCGGCAACACCTGGTAAAAAACCTGTACCGACGGGAAATGACTCATCTATAATTTCATCTCCATGAGACCCGTAATATCCTGCTGCAGAAGCCTGGATCAAAACCCGGGGTTTTATTTTAACTTTTTTAATAGCTTCGGTAATCGCTTTCCCCGCGTTAACCCTGCTTTCCAGGATCATTTTCTTTTTCGCGTGAGTCCATAAGCCTGAACCAATATTTTCCCCGATAAGATTAACAATACCATAATCGCCTTCAAAACAATTTGATAAAACATCAACCGAACTGCCGTCCCACTCTATAATTTCAGCATAATCAGCTAATATCTTTGCTTTATCAGGCTCACGCGAAAAAGCGGTAACTTTATACCCGTATTTATGCAATCTTTCGCACAACACGCTCCCAATAAAACCAGTCGCCCCTGTAACTACAATTTTCATCAATATCCCCTAAACTCAATCTCCAACGCAAACACCCATTCGGCGGACAGTTTTTACAAAATCACCATCCGCGGGAACCACCCGTAATTTACCAACGGCCTCAGTCAAGGGAACATATTTAATATGCTCTCCGGTTAAACAAAGCATGTGTCCGAATTTACCTTCCATAGCAAGATCTACGGACGTTGAACCAAATCTGGTGGACAGTATCCTGTCAAACGCGGTTGGAGTTCCACCGCGCTGAACATGGCCTAATACCGTCACGCGCGTTTCAATCCCTGTCAGTTCCTCTATTTGGCTTCCAACTTTATTACCTACGCCTCCAAGGCGGTATGGCATGCTCGGATCTGCCACAGTCCTTTGGATAGTAACAGTTCCGCCTACAGGAATTGAGCCCTCAGCAACTACAACAATACTGAAACGTTTTCCCCGTTTTTTACGTTCTCTGATAAAATCGCATACTTTTTCTATCTTATAAGGAATTTCAGGGATAAGAATTACGTCCGCCCCGCCGGCAATCCCTGATTCTAAAGCGATCCAGCCGGAATCCCTGCCCATTACTTCCAATACCATAACCCTGTGATGTGATTCAGCCGTCGTTTTTAACCTGTCCAGTGCTTCCGTGGCAATGTTTAAAGCTGTATCAAAACCAAAAGTAACATCCGTGCAGGAAAGATCATTATCGATAGTTTTAGGAATACCGACTATCGGCAAACCTTTCTTTATTAATTCACTTGCCACCCGCAAGGTACCATCGCCGCCAATAACTATTAACGCTTTTAAACCCATGTCCTTGACATTTTTAATAAGCCGTCCGGATAAATCTTTATATTTAACTTTACCTTTGTTTTCCACGCGATATTTAAATGGATTGTCCCTGTTTGTAGTCCCAAGGATAGTGCCGCCTAAAGAAAGTATATTGGTAACATCCCTATTCTCCAGAGTTTTCCATTTTTTCTCGATTAATCCGCGATAACCATCCGAAATTCCAATAACCTGAAAACCATAATGATTATGCGCGGTCCTGAAAACAGCCCGTATAACCGCGTTCAAGCCGGGACAATCTCCCCCGCCTGTAAGCACTCCAATTCTGTTTATATTAGATTTTTTATTCATATCCGGTATCAGATCTGCAGGTTTATATTATTTTTTTATAACGGTCTTTATGTCTTTTGCTAAAATTATAGCTTCAGCAATCTCACGCATGGATTTGCGGGAATCCATGCTTTGTCTTTGAATTAATTTGTAAGCTTCTGTAGAGGAAATATTCAGGTCTTGCGAAAGAATATCTTTTGCCCTTTCGATATTTTTTCGCGTAGTTAAAGCTTCTTCCGCGGTACGAACGCGCAAATCCAATTCAGCATTCTCGATCGCGACAGCGGCCTGGCTCGCGAGGGCATTTAGAATATCCAATTCATGTTTTGTGAATTTATGTTTACGTGAGGTATAACAATTCAACACGCCTATAACCCGGCCTTTTACAGCTAATGGCACGCTTGCAAGAGAACAAAGCCCCTCTTTTTTCGCGATATCCTGGTTCAAATAGCGGCTATCTTCCTTCACGTCTAAAACACATATAGACTTATTATCGCGCGCAACAAGGCCGGCAATACCTTCCCCCAGTTTTATATTGGGTTTTTTATTATATTCTTCTGAAATTGACTGTGTTGCTTTTACAACAAGTTCATTTTTTTGAGGATCTAAAAGCATCAAAGAAGAAATTTTGGAATTCATTATCTCAGCGGTAACTTGAACTACAAGACGTAAAAGCTCTTCCATATATAAACCCGACGTAATAAGATTCGCGATCTTTGAAAGAGCCTCGATCTGTTTGATATAAATCTGGTAATTTTCTTTTTTCTTCATTTTTGCTCATTTGAAGCATTTAATTCTTTTTCTATCTTGATAAGTCTTTTTTGTAACATTTTTTTATTAACTGCTTCCGGGCTTTCAAAAACAGATTTGTCATAATTGTCTTTTGCCTCACCCCATTTCTTTTCTTTAAAATAGCTTTCCCCTAACCCAAAGTATGCTTTACCATTCCATATTTTTGAATAATCATTTCCAATAACACTCTGGTAATAGATCCGCGAAGATTTAAGTAAATTTTGCCTTAAGTAAAACGATCCGATATTGTATTCACTCTCAGCTTTTTTATCAAATAGCTGTGTCATTTTTTCTTTTGCATCATCAATATATACCTCTGACCCATTTTCTGTCCATAGATCCTGGAATAAGCTAATTGCTTCTTCAGTATTTTCCTGGTCATTGTACCAGGGCCGGCTGGTATAGTAGTAGGCCAAAGCTAGATGATATTTTGCCAATATGGATAATGGATGATTTGGGTAATTTGCTAAAGCGCTCTTATATTCCAAAATGCTTTCCTCGAAATTGTCTTCTTTATAAATAGATCTAAACAATCCCTTATAATTCTTCGCGTATTCAAAATAATAACCTGCCAGACGATATTGTATATCTGCCGCAAGTTCTCCAAAACGATCATTTTCTAACGCCTTTTTATATATCTCGACTGCTTCATATTTTTTATCCTTATCCCAGTAGTAATTTCCTATCCCGATCTGTTTTTCAGACACCTGCGGCATTAAACGGGTTGACGGAAAATCATCCGCAACCCTTTGATATTTTTCATAAGCGCGCCAATAACTTTTTGCCTCATTAAAGATCTCCGCGACTTCAAACGCGGACCTATCGGCAAAATCACTGTCTACATAATTATCAATTACTTTGTTGAATTTTCTTCTCGCCTTCCAGTATCTTTTTTCTTTTTTATAGTTTAATCCTGAGTTATAAAGGTCTTCAGCTTTTTTATTGTAAATAATCCTTTCCTCTTCAGTTAATTCTTTATGCGCGCAATTTATATGCAAAAAAACGCTAAACAAAACGATGGCAAACAACAATAACTTTTTCATATTTATTAGTACCTTATTTTTTACCTTCCATTACATATTTCAGTAATATATTTTTGAAATTATCATCTGTTTGCCTTAAACGCAAGCTAAAAACCTTAATGATCGTAATAAAGAATTTCACGGCCAAAGGCCCGTCTTTTATAAGCAAATTCATAAAATCGTCTTTGTTAATAACAAACAGTACCGAATCTTCTTCAGCAACACTCTTTGCTGATCTTAAACCTCCGTCTAAAAGCGCCATCTCACCGAAAAATTCGCCTTCCCCAAGTATGGAAAGTGTTTCTTCCTTCCCCTGTCCTAAAGATTTTATTACCCTGACTGACCCGTTTTTTATCACAAACATAGCATCCCCCGGCATCCCTTCATCAAAAATAACACTCTTCACCTTGACTTTGCTTTCTTTCGCAATAAGCGCAATTTTTTTTAGCTCATCATTATTCAGGCTGTGAAAAAGCGGAATTTTCCTGAGAGAATCAAATACATTCATAATTCCTCCTATTCTGTTACTATATTCATTAACTTTTCTGGAACAAGTATAACTTTTTTTACAGTTTTCCCGGTTAGCCAGCTTGCAACTTTTTCATCAGATAAAACTTTTTCTCTGATCTGCCTGTCTTTTAAATTAGCAGGCAGTAAAATACGGCTGCGAACCTTCCCGTTTATCTGGACCACCAGATTATATTCTTCGGTTATCAGCGCCTTACTGTCAAACTTTGGCCATGTTTCCTTTAAAACACTTGTATGTGAATCCAACTTTTCCCATAATTCTTCGCAAAGATGCGGCGCGAAAGGAGCCAACATTAGAACCAGGCTTTTTATGGTATTAATATAAATTGGTTTTTGTTTTATCCCTTCAACCTTTATATCGTCAAAAAGATATAATTCATTTACCAGCTCCATAATACTGCTTATAGCTGTATTAAAATGGAACCTGTCCTCAATATCCTCAGTGACCTTTTTTATTGTCTTATTTAAAATATTATTTAACTTCTTTTCTTCTTTTTCAAGATCCAGATCTTTTGGAATTGAAATAAAATTACTGTCATGCCCATCGATATACCGGTTAACCAATCTCCATACTCTATTGATAAAACGCGCGGCTCCCTCTACTCCATCGTCATTCCATTCCAGATCCCTCTCAGGAGGCGCGGTAAAAAGTATAAATAATCTCGCGGCATCCGCCCCGTAATAATCAAGGATACTGTCCGGATCAACTGTATTCCCCCTGGATTTCGACATCTTATAGCCGTCTTTTATCACCATTCCCTGAGTTAATAAATTTTTGAACGGTTCACGGATATCAAAAAGGCCAACATCAGCCATCGCCTTTGTAAAAAAACGGGAATATAGCAAATGCAAAATGGCATGCTCGATCCCGCCAATATATTGATCAACCGGCATCCAAAATTCAATGGATTTACTGTTAAAAAGAGACTTGTTTTCCTTCGGGCTAGTGTATCTCAGGTAATACCATGAAGAATCAAAAAAGGTATCCAGAGTATCAGTCTCTCTTCTTCCTTTCCCGCCGCACTTTGGGCATTCAACATTCAAA
This sequence comes from bacterium, assembly GCA_028719205.1. GTDB lineage: Bacteria > JACRDZ01 > JAQUKH01 > JAQUKH01 > JAQUKH01 > JAQUKH01. Next base: position 63,634 of record JAQUKH010000003.1, on the reverse strand, counting down.
AAAGCTTTATCCTGTAAAAGAGGCGATAAATTAGTACCTGAAAATTCCACATCAACAGGTAATTTTACAGGAAGATCTTTTTCAGGCACAAGCACTACTCCGCATTTATCACAATAAATAACTGGAATAGGAGTTCCCCAATATCTCTGTCTTGAAACTCCCCAATCCCTGAGGCGATAAATTGTTTTTTTAGCGCCAAGATTTTTCTTTTCAAGCCATTGAGAGATATTATCTTTAGCGGATGAGCTTTGGATATTATCAAATGAGAGAGAATTTACCAATACCCCTTCATCTTCATAAGCGCCCGTCATTTTATCCGCATCAAGTGACCTGTCTTTATTTTGAATAACGACCTTTATCGGGATATTATACTCTTTAGCGAATTGGAAATCTCTTTCATCATGAGCCGGCACAGCCATGATCGCGCCGGTACCATATTCCATCAAGACAAAATTTCCCACCCATATCGGGATCTCTTCCTTTGTTATGGGATTAACAGCAAATGATCCGGTAAATAGTCCCTTTTTGTCTTTTTTTAAGGATGTCCCTACGGTCAGATCCTCTTTTTTTACCTTTTCTATAAAACCAGTTACCTCTTTTTCCTGAGGTTTTCCTTTAATTAGTTTTAATAATAAAGGATGTTCCGGCGCTAAAACCATAAATGTAACACCGCAAAGAGTATCAGGCCGTGTGGTAAAAATAATAAGGTCATCTTTGGAATCTTTAATAGAAAATTTAACTTCAACCCCCTGACTTTTCCCGATCCAGTTCTTCTGCATAACAAGAACCTGTTCAGGCCAGGATGTCTTTAAATTTTCAAGATCCGCGAGTAATTCGTCGCTGTAAGCTGTTATTTTCAAAAACCATTGCTCAATATCTTTTTGGACCACAACACTCTGGCAGCGCCAGCATTTACCATCCACCACCTGTTCATTTGCCAGAACCGTATTACAGGAAGGGCACCAGTTAACAGCGGACTTTTTGCGGTATACCAGTCCCTTTTCAAAAAATTTCTGAAACAACCATTGATTCCATTTATAGTATTCCGGTGAAGAAGTATTTATCTCCCTTTCCCAGTCGTAGCTGAATCCCAGTTTTTTAAGCTGTGCGCGCATAAAATTAATATTTTCATTGGTCCACTTTGCGGGCGGTATCTTATTTTTAATGGCCGCGTTTTCCGCAGGCAGCCCGAACGCGTCCCATCCCATCGGATGCAGAACATTAAATCCCTGCATTGCTTTATATCTGGCAATAACATCACCAATGGTATAATTCCGGACATGTCCCATATGTATACGCCCTGATGGGTATGGAAACATCTCCAGGACATAATATTTTTTATATTTATTTTTTTCTTCAGTCTTGAACTGGCCTCTATCCAGCCAATTTTTCTGCCATTTTGATTCTATTTCTTTGAAAGGATAATTATTTTCCAAATGGAACTCCCTGCTAAATCTCAATCTATGTATAACTCTTTTGAAAATCGATAATCGAGAATTCCTGCCTACCGCAGGCAGGGACCGCAATCGAAAAGCTTTTTGAATCAAATCTCGATTTTCTATTTTCGATTGCTCTGATTTTCTGCCTCCGGCAGAAAATCTGGTGGAGCTGATCAGGATCGAACTGACGACCTCTTGAATGCCATTCAAGCGCTCTCCCAACTGAGCTACAGCCCCACTATATATTTCTTGTTTCTTAATCTTAACTGACGACCTTCCCGATTATCACATCGGGACGCTCTCCCAATCCCGATGCTATCAGGACCCCACTATAGACAAATTACTATCATGAATTATAAAAAAATATTATATCTCAAATTATTTTTTTGTCAATAAATTTCCATTTTTTGTAATATTGTTGACAATAAATACTAATATGTTATAATTTTGAATCTTAATATTTAAGGAACTATTATGACCTATGAAAAAACTATAAACTTACCTCATACGGATTTCCCTATGCGAGCTGAACTTGCAAAACGCGAGCCGGAGATGATTAAAGTTTGGCATAAAGAGGAAATCTATAATAAATTACGTGAAAAAAAGGCCGGCAAAACAAAATATATCCTTCATGACGGCCCTCCATACGCGAACGGGCATATCCATATCGGTACGGCGTTTAATAAGATATTAAAAGACATAATAGTCCGTTATAAATCCATGCAGGGATACGATGCCCCTTATGTGCCGGGATGGGACTGCCATGGATTGCCGGTAGAACATCATGTTACCAAAGATTTAAAAGATAAAGATAAAACACCTGTTATTGAGATCAGAAAAAAATGCAGAGAATATGCCGCTAAATTTGTCAGTATCCAGAGAGAGGAATTTAAAAGATTAGGCAATTACGGCGATTGGGACCATCCTTACCTCACTATGAACTTTGAATATGAGGCTACAATAATCGATCAATTCAGAAAATTAGCTAATCTTGGTTATATCTATCATGGTGTAAAACCTATTTATTGGTGCGGAACCTGTGAAACCGCGCTGGCGGAAGCTGAAATAGAATATGAAGATGACACTACAGACTCTGTTTATGTAAAATTCCAGCTGGCTAACCCTCAGGAACTTCTGCCTGATCTGGATGGAAAAGAAAATATTTATATTGTCATCTGGACTACCACGCCATGGACCCTTCCGGGGAATGTAGCTGTCGCTATTCATCCCGATAAAGATTACAGCGCGTATAAAGTCGGAAATGAAATATTAATTATTGCTGATGAATTAGAAAATAATTTTTTTGGAAAGATAAATAAAAAACCTGAAGACACCCTCGAAACATGGAAAGGGAAAGCTTTAGAAGGATTAATATATAAACATCCTTTTATAGACCGGACCGGCCAGATAATTCTTGCTGATTTTGTTGATATGGTAACAGGTTCCGGCTGTGTTCATATTGCCCCGGGGCATGGCGAAGAAGATTTTGAAGTCGGGCAAAAGTATAACCTTCCGGTAATAGCGCCTGTCAACGGAAAAGGATGTTTCACAGCTGATGTTGAACTATTCGCTGGACAAAAAGTTTTGGAGGCCAATCCGGGGATTATTAACCTGCTGGCTCAAAAAAAAGTTTTAATTTTTTCTGAAAAATTTTCACATTCATACCCTCACTGCTGGAGATGTAAACAACCTGTTATTTTCAGGGCTACAAAACAATGGTTTATCAGGCTCGACGGTGAAAATTATTTAAGGAAAAACGCTCTTGAAGAAATAAAAAAAGTAGTTTGGATCCCTTCATGGGGTGAAGAAAGAATCTCCTTAATGATCGCGAACCGCCCTGACTGGTGTATTTCCAGACAGCGGGCATGGGGTGTTCCTATACCTGTATTTTTCTGTGAAAACTGCAATCGCGATTTTATTGATGATGACACCATGATTCGAGTTCATAACCTTGTAAAAAAACACGGGGCTGATATCTGGTTCACTATGAGCGCTGAAGAATTAATACCCGAGAATAAATCCTGCCCTGAATGCCACGGAAAAAAATTCAGGAAAGAAACAGATATTCTTGATGTATGGTTTGACTCGGGAGTCAGCCATGCGGCAGTACTCAGACAAAGGCCTGAACTGTCATGGCCAGCGGATCTTTATCTTGAAGGAAGTGACCAGCACCGCGGCTGGTTCCACAGTTCACTGCTCACATCGGTAGCTGTGGAAAAAACGGCTCCTTATAAAAGTGTGCTTACCCATGGATTTGTCGTGGACGGAGAAGGTAAAAAAATGTCCAAATCCACCGGAAATGTGATTGCCCCGCAGGAAATAATAGAAAAATATGGAGCTGATATCCTCCGGTTATGGGTCGCGGCGGAAAATTATCAAAATGATATAAAGATATCAGATGAAATTCTGGTCAGGCTTACAGACGCTTACCGCAAAATCAGGAATACATGTAAATATATTCTGGGTAATCTTCATGATTTTAATCCGGAAACTGATAAAATTGATTATAGCAATCTCCTGGAAATAGACCAGTTTGCCCTTCTTCAATTGCAGAAACTATTGGAAAAAAGCATGCAGGGATACAATTCTTTTCAATTCCATTATTTTTATCACGCGTTATATAATTATTGCGTTAATGATCTAAGCGCTTTTTACCTTGACATATTAAAAGACCGGTTATATACAAGCGGGAGAAAATCAACTGAAAGACGCGCGGCTCAAACCGTTCTATACGAAATAATTACAAATCTCACAAAAGTTATCGCCCCTATTATGTGTCACACAGCTGATGAGGTTTGGCAGTATATACCAAAATCCCACGGCAAAGAAATAAGTATTCATTTAACCGAAATGCCCAAGCTAAATGAAGATTATATGCAAAAGCACCTTGAAGAAAACTGGACAAATTTATTTTCCATAAGAAAAGAGGTCTATTCCGCTTTAGAAATTGCCCGTCAGTCTAAAACAATCGCTAAGTCCCTTGAAGCAAACGTTACACTCTACGTTGAAGACAAAAAACTTGAGACAATTCTTAATAAATATAAAAATGAACTCCCGACAATTTTCATTGTATCATCAGTAGATATTTCGAATATTAAAAACGACGCAGATAATTTATTCACCGCGGTTAGCATTCCTAATTTAAAAATATATATTGAAAAATCCCAGGGGAAAAAATGCGAACGCTGTTGGACCTATACAAAAGATTCAGGAATTGATAAGGAACATCCCGATTTGTGCCCTAAATGCTTAAAAATTATTAAGGAAGGAGAATTACTCTAATGCCAACACCATCTAAATTAAATAAAAAAGAACTTACTAAATTTAAAGTTTTAATTGAAAACGAACTTGATGAAATCCGTAAAAATTTGCGAAAAACTGAAGAGAATATTAAAAAAAGCCCGCGTGATGACGCTGGGGACCTGTCCGCGTACAGTATTCATTTGGCGGACCAGGGAACAGACACTAACGAAACAGAAAAATTACTTCTTTTCAGAGAAAAAACCGAGAAATATTTTTATAAACTAGAGGAATCTCTGAATAAAATAAAAAGCGGTACCTTTGGGATTTGCGCTGGTTGTGGAAAACCGATAAGTAAGGAACGATTGAAAGCGGTCTTGTGCGCGTCTTACTGCCTAAAGTGTAAACAAGAAAGACAAAATTCGCTGGAATAATAAACCTCTCATGTTTTTTTATATATTGGGAATTATCCTTATCATCATTGACCAGGTTACTAAATTGTTAATAACAGACAAATTAGATCTGGGCCAATCCATACCGGTTATTGATGGAATACTTCATTTTACTTATGTCCGTAATCCGGGCATAGCGTTTGGGCTATTTCCTAAAATGAACATAATAATAATTATTTTGTCCATAGTTACTATTTTTTTGCTTTTTTCCATTTATAGAAAAACAAATTCAGGCAATTTATGGATAAGAACAGCATTAATTTTCATCGTAAGCGGCGCGGCCGGAAATCTCCTTGACCGCATACAGTATAATGTTGTAATTGATTTTATTGATTTTCGAGTTTGGCCCGTATTTAATCTGGCTGATGCTTTTATTGTAATTGGAGTGGTTATATTATTCATTATTATATTTTTTACAAAAGAAAGGGAAAAAGATGCACCCGATCCTTTTTCAATTAGGGCCGATTAAAATATACGCTTATGGAACTATGCTGGCTATAGCTTTCATGATAGGCATTTACAGGGCAGCTTCTGACGCGGAAAAAGAAGGCATTAGAAAAGATTATTTATTTGATCTTGGTTTTTATATCGTTTTATCAGCTATTATCGGGGCCAGGATCCTTTATATTATTGTAAACATTAAATTCTTCTTGGAAAACCCGTTAGAGATCATACTTTTTAACCATGGCGGATTGGTATTTTACGGCGGCCTTATCGGCGCGTTCATTGCCTCATATATCTATATTAATAAACATAATTTGCAAACCTGGCAGATATCTGATTTAATTGCGCCCTATTTAGCTCTGGGTATAAGTATTACAAGAATAGGATGTTTTTTAAACGGCTGTTGTTTTGGAAAAGAAACTAATTCTATCTTTGGAATAAATTGTACTATTGACAGCCCTGCCGGAACTTTTTATGGAAAAAATGTATTTATTCACCCTACTCAACTTTATGAATTTACATATTGTTTTTTATTATTTATATTACTTATTGTTTTAAAAAAATATAAAAAATTTCATGGACAGTTATTCTGGTTGTTTATTCTTCTTTATTCAATTCTCCGCAGTATGAATGAAATCTTAAGGGGAGATGTTGAAAGAGGAATATACTGGATATTCTCTACTTCACAATGGATCAGTATTTTTACCGGATTAACGGCTGTCATTATGCTTTTAATTCTCAGAAAAAATAAAATTAAATTTGCATAGTAAATTACTTGACATATCTTAAATATTAAACTAAAATATATTAATAGTGGTTATTTATTTCGAATATTACTATAATTTTTACAAAAGGAGAAGAAAATGAAGATTTACGCAGGGAACTTATCGTACGAGACCACCGAAGATGAATTAAAGCAGGCTTTTTCACAATTCGGAACGGTTGAATCAGCTAGCATCATAATAGACAAATATAGCGGTAAATCTAAAGGATTCGCGTTTGTAGAGATGCCAACTGAAGCAGAAGCTAAAGCTGCTATCGCCGGCTTAAATGGCCAGGATTTAAAAGGCAGAAACCTTAATGTAAACGAGGCTCGTCCTCGTGAAGCTCGCCCGGCTGGCGGCGGTAGAGGCGGATTCGGCGGCGGAGCTGGTGGCGGCAGAGGCGGATTTGGCGGCGGAGCTGGCGGGAGCAGAGGCGGATTCGGCGGCGGCGGACGCGGCGGCGGCGATAGAGGCGGCCGTAGCAGCTATTAACATATTATAAATCAAAAACCGTCTGATATAACATATTGTTTATCAGACGGTTTTTTTATTGATGTTTATTTTTACCCTGCCTTTTTATTAGATCGACAAAAGCTTCTACCCTGGTCATTATCCCGGTCTCAACGGAATGTTCATCCAAAAATAACGAAAGAACCGGTATTTTTTCTTTTTGCATGACCTTAGGGAAAATACTATAAGCTACGATCTCCGGCATACAGGTAAAAGGCGCGATTTGTATTACACCGTCATAACCACGCGCCTTGGATAAAATACTCTGGCCGATGGAATATATTCCCTCCCCGCCGATATGCTCTTTAAGATAGGGTTTCGCAAGTTCTTTTATCATTTTAATTTCAGACCGGGCTTCACTATCAAACAGCCATACCCGTTTCAACCAGTTCGTGATTTTCACGGTCCTGTCTACAAATATCCCCATCTCCGCGAGCCTTTTTTCAATATTAAAATTTACAAACGGTTCCAAAACCATAAAAACTTCACCAACTATCGCTATCTTCAGATAACCGTCTTTCTTTTCAATATTAATCTTTGAAAAACTTTCATTAATATATCCGCTGAAATCTTTTATTTCTTTTAAAATTTTCATATTATCGATCTCCTGCAATATTTTAAGGAATACCCTCTCGCTCTCCCCTTCAACCATTTCAAAAGGTCGGCTCGCTCTTAAATTATCCTCCGCTAGTTCTATTAATTTCATTTTATTCCATCCAAAATACAATGCTTTTAAAGTATCCCACGTGGATTTTGTTTTAGTTATATATTTAAACTTTTTTATAATCTCTATTCCCTTTGTCTGATTAACCATAACAAGGTCAAAATCATAACCTAGATCCTTAAGGATCCTTCTCTGAATCTCACCATAATACCCATATCTGCACGGCCCTTCGCCGCCGCCTGTGACAATTAGATTTGCTCCTAAATTTATCGCTTCAATAAAATTCCCAAGATTTATTTTTAACGGCAGACAGACAAGCTCAGGCGCGTATTTTGAGGCAAGTGTGATTGTATTTTTATTCGGACGCGGCGGTACAACAACCTCGCCGCCTAAAGTTTTGAAAATTGATTTTAAAGCTATATAAACATAGCCCATGTGGGGGAAAGTAATAACCGGCATTTTATGAATTCCTGTCTTTCACCATTCTGATCATTTCAATAAAAGCTTCTATTCTCGTCTCCAGGCCCGCGGAACCGGTATGCTCATCAAGAATTAAAAGTAAATAGGGTTTTTTGCCATATTCCTTGACTAAAAAACTTATCAACTCACCTATTATCGAATCAGGCCCGCAAGCGAAAGACGCTATATTAATTATTCCATCGATATCAGGATGCTTTATAAAATATTTAGATGCCCCGACAATATCGCGGCTCAATGTCCAAAATATCCTTTTAGGCAGTTCATTTGATTCATTCATAATGATTTCCATTGGAATCATATCGGGCGTGTAAATGGCGACATTCTTTTTTTTCAGTTTATCCATAAGATCTAAATTCAAATTTGGATCATAGATATTATAGGGATGGCCGACAACAGCAATATTTAGTTGATGGGCCGGTGTATTAACAAAGGAAGAAGGAAGGATTTTCTTATTTGTTAAAGAATTTCTGTATGCATGATGATCTTTTAGCGCCATTTTCCAAGCCCTATAATTATTTATCAGACCCGAATTGAATAATCCGCCAATATTATTAATATCATTATAAAACTTTATTTTTTTTGAAAAATTAATATCAAGCTCAATTAAAGGAGGAAGGTTTGGAATAATATTTTTCACAAGATCAGGCAGTCCGATTATTTTCGGACAAAACGTAGTATGTTTTTCAACCCTCATAAAACGCGGCAGGAAAATAAAATCAGTATTTTTCTCTTTTAAGTCAAGAATGTGGCCAAAACAATTTTTAATAGGCAGGCATACCTCATCAGGCACCAATTTTAAACCCTTTTCGAGAGTAATATTAGCAGGATTTGATAACACAATTTCAGCACCTATTTCCCTGAAAAATGTCTCATAAACCGTGTAATAATTGTAATACAATAAACATCTCGGTATACCGACTTTTTTCTTCATAATCGCCATAGTTTACCATAAAAGCTAATAAAATCTTGACAAAAATATTTATACTGATACAATATTAAATTATAATTAAAAAGGAGATCCAATGATCAGTATGGTTTACGCAATGGGACAGTCCGCCGCAGGCGGAGAATCAACGCAGGGAACAATATTAAGTTTTTTACCGCTCATTATTATTTTTGTAATATTCTATTTTCTTTTAATGCGCCCGCAAATGCAGCAGCAGAAAAAACATCAGGAATTATTAAAAAATTTAAAAAAGGGTGATAAAGTAATTACGGGCGGCGGAATATACGGGACAATATCCGGTTTTAAGGGAGAAAATAATAATATTGTAACCTTAGAAGTTGCTGATAAAGTGAATTTAGACGTCACAAGATCTGCTATTGCTAATATACAGGGCGGTAAATAAACTTAGGGATTGGATTTGATATATTCAGAGATCTTATCACCGATATCTTCAGCTTTATAAACTGTAACGACGAAACTTTTAGAATTGGCATCCTCTTTTACTAATAGCTCTTCTATCTTCTTCAGAAGAAACGCAATATCTCCAATAGACATATTTTTAGATAACAGTATAAATGTCGCGTGGATCTCATTCTGGTAATGGATATCAAGCTGTCCTAAATTTTCTTCATCCCTGCGGATATAATATTGCTCAGAATTTGGAGTTCTTATAACCCTTACTAATCTTATAGAATTTTTTTTCATTCTGATCTCCTGAAATATCTTTAAATTATAAATATTATAATCGGCATTTCAGGAAAATAGTTGAGTACTGGAATTGAAATAGAAGTTTTTTAGCGGTTATCTTTTTCAGCCCGGCGAAGAACCTTTTCAACAGCAATTTCGAGTTTTAAGGGATCAAAAGGTTTTGTAATATATTCATCAGCACCTGTAACAAAACCTTCAATTTTATCAGCGACACCGGTTTTCGCGGTCAACATGATGATCGGTATCTTTTTCGTGTTTTTATTTTGCTTCAAACACTTACAGACCTCAATACCGTCAATCTCAGGCATCATAAGATCAAGTATCAGTAAATCAGGCATATTCTCATTCGCGGCATCTATAGCCTCACGGCCATTCTTTGCGAAATAAATCTTATAATTTTCTTCACCTAAAATCTGGGAGACTAAAGTGCGAATATCTTTTTCATCGTCAGCAATAAGTATTTTTTTCTTATTTAAATTTTTCATAATTAAGTATATGTTTAAGGCAATTTGTAACTATAAAATATAATACGGGATTATAAACCAATTTATAGAATTGTCAAGTGAAGTTTTCCCCGAAATAAGAAGCTTTCTTTCAATTAATACACCATTACTTAATATATACTCTTATTTAAAGAAAGTTATATCAAACTTTTACAAAATAATTAAGAAATCTTCTTTTACTTACCTTTTAGAAATTCTTTTAAAATATAATCCGCTTTTTCCAGATTAACTCCAATTTTTACAGAACCAACCGGCCTGCCCTGATAAATAACAGGAACCGATAATTCCTCTCTTTGATATCTTACAGTTACCTCATCATTTTTTAAAGATTCTTTTACGCCTGTCTGAATGACTTTTTTCCCTTCATTGTCTAAAATAGCGATATAATCAACCCAATCCTCGCTCCAGACACTTAACAATACGTTTTTCAATTCTTCTATATTTTTATTTAAAATAAAATTATTGCTTCCTGAAGCTAAAATTCTAGCCGTTATTAACCCGCGTTTTTTTATTTCTTCCTGCAAAAGCCCTTTAACTGTTGAAGAATTCAATTGTACTTCATTCTCTTTTTTCGGTTCAACTGATAATCCCGCTTCTTTTAGTAATTGCGCCTTAACATCCTGATATTTCACAATATTATCATCCGGTTTCGGCAAATAGGAAAAATCCATAGATGAATCCGTGTTAATATTATAATCTTCCATACTGGCGGAAACTATTTTTTCCTTTTCACCTGTATACCACTCTATTAAAACCGGCAGAAAATATTCATTACCGATCTTCATTTTAACCCGTTTTAAAGAAACTCCAAAATATTCCAAAGGAGTTTTCATATCCATCTCAAGTACATAAAACATCTTGTCGTTCTCTGTCTGCATATCAATTTTATCATTACAATAATTTTCGATATCTATTGACTGCAGGGGCAATAACATTTTATTCTCTTTTCCTGAATTTATTTTAAAATATTCGATAAAATCTTCTTTATTAAACATCATTAATTTCTTTTCTAAGGGATAATAAATAAATGACTCGTTTTCGTTCAAAACCCTTACTTCTGCCATCAGATCCGGGCTTGTTATCTCCCAGCGGAATTGTTTATATGAATTCTCATTTATTTTCCACAAGGCAAGTAAATGCTCTGATGGGTTAGAATGCACACCCTGCAGCTTAAGAATTATTGTGTTCGTTAATTCAGGGGATATTTTACCTTCTATTTTTATATTAGCCTTAAAGTTCTCTATATTTCTGGATCTCAGTGAACCCTTTAATATTTTTAATGAAAGCGCGGATAACGGCAAGGCCTCAGATTGAGCAAGAACAACCGGAACAACCGCCTGAACAGGCTTTAACTCCTGAGTAATCTGTTTAACAGGTTCCGTTGCCTGAACGGAAACCGAAGGAGAGATATTTGCCTGTGCCTCCCCGGCATCAGCAACTTTATCCCCGCGAAGATAAGAAATACCTACAGACCAGTCCAATTCAGGATAAAAATAGAAACCAATGATATATTCCTTATCCTGTAAATTATATTTCCCCCAGCCGCTCTCCCCTAACTGCATCCTCTGAGCTATAGCCTTGTATTCGGGATTTATATCCGTTTCAAGTTTTTCCTTTAACATTTTACTCTTTTCAGGATGTACTAATATTTTGCCTTCGGGATTAATAATAAAACCATAACTTGCATCGGAAACTTTAAGTTTTTTTATTAATTCGGTTATCTCGCTGATATCCCAGTCAAAACTCAAGATCGCCTTTTCCATACCGGATAAGCCATAGATTGGGGTAGACATCCGAAGGACCACAACACCTTCAGAATTAAATTCCAGGGAAGAAACAGAGATCTGATCCTTATTTAATTTAATACATTCCTTAAAAAATTCATCGGAGCTTACATCCGCGTATCCTGATTTTATTTCCCTGCCGTAAGCCACTTTCATTTCCTCAACGCCTCTGGTATTTATTATCCTTATTAATGAATAATCCTTAAATTCCTTGGAAAAACTTACGATCCCCTTCGCCCATTCCTGCCTGCCCGCCTGCCCGAAAGAAGTTATACCTTTCGACAGTATCAGAAGGTCTTTCCCCCGTTCCGAAATGATCTGCTTGATCTTCTCGGCAGTGCTTTGAGCTTTAGCCGATAGCGCATCTCCGATCTCCTCAGAAGGCATACTTGCGGTTATCGCGGTTTCTTCCGCAAAACCTCTGGTTGTCAACAAACACATAATTAAAATTAATAAATAAATTTTTTTCATTATTGCAGCTCCTCTTTCTATAGATCGATCATTAACGCAATTTCATCACAATCCGGAAAATGCACGCAATTGACACATTCACTCCAGATCTTATGCGGCAAACTGTTTTTTTCTACCTGTTTAAAACCGTTTTTCTCAAAAAATTCCACTACATAAGTCAACGTAAAAACCTGTTTTATCCCCAGATCACGGGCTTCTTTTAAGCAGGCTTTTAATAATTCAGTGCCGATACCGTTTTTTCTTTCGGATTCCAATACCGCCAGGGACTTTATCTCAGCCAGATTTTCCCAGCTGATATGCAGGGCGCATATCCCGATTATACTTTTATCTTTTTCAAATACAAAAAAATCCCTGATATTTTCATAAAGCTGGTTATAGGACCTTGGCAAAAGTTTTCCGGCTTCAGAATTTTTCTGGATGATCTTATATATCTCTTTTATTTCATGAACATAAGCTTTTCTTATCATTTGTTCTCCTGCTATATTAATCCGAACTCCCCTTGATCCCCTCTTTAAAAAAAGAGGGGAAAACAATACTCTTACTCCTCCTCTTTTTTTTAAAGAGGAGGCTGGGAGGAGTTCATATTATCTTACTACTTCTTTCCCAAATAGCAAAGATATTCCACATTTCCCGCGGGCCCTTTTATCGGCGAAGTAACAACACCTTTATTCTTTAAGTTATTTTTTTCGGCAAAATCTAAAATACCGTCAACTGCCTCTTTCCGGCAATTTTCATCTATTACCACGCCGCCTCTCTTTACATTTTTAGCTTCAACCTCAAATTGCGGCTTTATCAAGGCTATGATTTCACCATCCGGCTTTAATATATCCAGAACAACCGGTATCACCTTTTTTAATGAAATAAAAGAAACATCGATAACCGCAAGATCAATTGCGTCTTCAAAATCTTCTTTTTTTAAGTAACGTATATTTGTTTTCTCTTTTAAAACCACTCTCGGGTCATTCCGCAGGTTCCAATCTAACTGACCATACCCGACATCAATACAATATATTTTCTTTATGCCATTCTTTAAAAGGCAATCAGAAAATCCTCCTGAAGATGCCCCGACATCAATTGCTATTTTATCTTTAATATCAGGCTTAAACTCATCCAGCGCTTTTTCTAATTTTTCTCCCCCGCGGCTTACATATTTTTTCTTTATATTTATATTAATAATACTTCCGTCATCTACAAGTATGCCCGGTTTATCTAATCTTTGGCCATCCTTAAAAACTTCTCCCGCGAGTATTAATCCTAACGCGTCTTTTATACTTGAACAATAGCCTTTTTTCAGAAGGAATTCATCAAGCCTTATCTTTGGCATAATTATTACCGGATTTTAATAGTATTTCAAGCTTTTCCATGATATGTTTTTTATCCAACCCGTATTTTTCTCTTAAAATTCCCTGAGAACCATGTTCAATAAAAGTATCAGGAAGCCCTATTAATGCTGTTTTGACTGAAAGCCCCTCTTCAGAAATTACCTCTAAAACCGCGCTGCCGAAACCGCCGGCAAGGACATTTTCTTCTAAGGTTAAAATATTTTTTGTTTTTCCGCAAACCTCTTTTATCAACTCCCTGTCAAGAGGTTTTACAAATCTCATATTAACCACACCGATCTTTTTCCCTTGTCTTTCGAATTCATCCGATACTGTTAAAGCGTCGTAAACTATCGGGCCTACGGCCAAGATCACCGCGTCATATCCCTCTTTTAATATCTCCGCGCGCCCAAAGGGAATAATATCAATTATCTTGTCAATATCATTTCCCCTGACTTCCCCTCGCGGATACCTGATAACAACTGGACGATTCAGCGCGAGCGCGGTCTTTAACATCGCAAGCAACTCATTCTCGTCTTTCGGCACCATGATCGTTATATTAGGAACCAAACGCAAAAAGGAAATATCAAAGATCCCCTGATGAGTTACGCCATCCGCTCCGACGATCCCTGCCCTGTCAAGACAAAATATTACAGGCAGATTCTGGATACAGACATCATGAATGACCTGGTCATAAGCCCTTTGTAAAAAAGTCGAATATATCGCGACTATAGGTTTATAGCCGCCGCAGGCTAACCCTGCCGCGAAAGTAGCGGCATTTTGTTCCGCTATCCCGACATCATAAAATCTTTCAGGAAACTCTTTAGCAAAATCAGAAAGGCCAGTACCATCCGGCATAGCTGCTGTTAAAGCGACAATTTTGTCATTTTCCCTAGCGAGTTTGATTATCGCCTCGCTAAAAACATCAGTAAACGTTTTTTTCTTTTTGCCTGTATCAATATCCCCTCCGGTCACAGGATCAAATTTCCCGATCCCGTGAAATCTTTCAGGGTTACTTTCCGCGGGCAAATATCCTTTCCCTTTTTTAGTCAAAATATGGACCAGTATCGGCCCGTTAAAATTTTTTATCCTGTTGAAAGTAGTTATTAATATATTAATATCATGGCCATCGATCGGCCCAAAATATCGGAAGCCCAATTCCTCAAATAAAACACCGGGTGTAAAAAGAGTTTTTAGGCTCTCTTCCATTTTTTTTAAAGCGAAAAGCATTCCAGGGCTTTTTTCCTTCAGCCTCTTTTCCATATCACTTCTCATCCTGTTATACCATGGGGCGGTTGTAATACGGCTTAAATATCCACCCAGAGCGCCCACATTAGGAGATATTGACATGGCATTGTCGTTAACAATGACCTTAAGATTGCTTCTGATATGCCCTGAAAAATTCAACCCTTCAAATGACATCCCTGCGGTCAACGCGCCGTCACCTATCACAGCTATTGTATTGTCGTTTTTTTTATCTAATTTCAAGCCTGTGGCAATACCTGCCCCGGCTGAAACCGAAGTACTGCTGTGGCCTGTCCCAAAGGCATCGTACAAACATTCACTCCGGCAGGGAAAACCGCTGAGCCCGCCGAATTGCCGCAAAGTATTAAATTTATCTTTCCGGCCTGTCAAAATTTTATAAGTATAGCATTGATGCCCGACATCCCAGATAACCTTATCTTTTGGGAAATCAAAAACATAGAGAAGCGCGATAGTAAGCTCAATTACACCCAGATTCGCCGCCAAATGTCCCCCGGTTTTGGAAACTGTCTGAATTATTTCTTCCCTTATTTCTTTCGCGAGAATTTTTAATTTCCAAAGAGGTAATTTTTTCAGATCCTCAGGACCGTTAATGTCATCCAAAATTCTTTTCATATTATCTTTTATTTAACCTTTTGAATAATATATTCCGCTATATTTTGCAGGATTTCGCCTTTTTCCTCAAAAATTTCAAGCTGTTTTTTAGCCGTATCAATAAGATCTCTAGCCCTTTTTCGGGATCCCGATTCACCAAAAACAGCAGGATAAGTAATTTTGCTTTTTTCCAGGATATTATCGGTATCTTTGTCAAGTATATCATCTACGATCTGAAACGCCAAACCAATATTCTCTCCAAAACGGGAAAGACATAAATATTCATCCTTATTTGCTCCTCCCAAAATAGCTCCTGCTTTAACAGCCGCGAGAAAAAACTCGCCTGTTTTATGAATATGAATGTATTGCAGCAGAGGAACATCTATCCCTTTCATTTTCGTCCGGCAATCAACTACCTGCCCGCCTATCATTCCTTTTGTTCCAACAGCCCTGGAAACTTCAGTTATTACTTCTAACAC
This sequence comes from bacterium, assembly GCA_028719205.1. GTDB lineage: Bacteria > JACRDZ01 > JAQUKH01 > JAQUKH01 > JAQUKH01 > JAQUKH01. The sequence continues at coordinate 47,574 of JAQUKH010000003.1, read as the reverse complement.
CTTTTCTGATGAGAAATTTTTTTTATCAGTACAACTCAATACCTCAAAAGCCAAAGTTAAAAGCGCGTCACCCGCCAAAAGGGCAATGTCTTCTCCAAATTTCTTGTGGCATGATAATTTACCGCGGCGGTAATCATCATTATCCATACACGGCAGATCGTCATGGATCAGAGAATATGTATGAATAAATTCTATCGCGCTTGCAAAATTAAGTATCTTTTTCGGATCAGGATCAAATAATTCATAAACCGCCATAGAAAGAACCGGCCTAATCCTTTTCCCGCCTGAAAACACGCTATAATGCATAGCTTCATGAATAATTGGAGGATATTCGCTGAGTTTAGGAAGATTTTTTTTTAAAGCCTTATCCACTAATCTTCTTTTCGCTTCCAAATAACTAGTAATATTATTTTTAATCATCTTTATCCTCGATTCCGTCCGGGCTACAAGACTTTATTACAGATTCGCCATTTTTATTTTTGGTAATAAATTCTATTTTCTTTTCAATTTCATCAAGTTTTTTCGAACATTCAACCGACAACTTCATCCCCTCTTCAAACAATTTTACCGAATCATCAAGGTCAACTTCTTCTGTTTCAAATTTTTTAATTATATTTTCCAATTTCTTCATCGCATCTTCAAATTTAATTTTCACCGCGACCTTCCTTTCATAACCACCCCTTTATCTCCTCCTTACAAAGGAGGGGACTAGAGGAGGTTTGTTTTTTCTACAAGACACAGCATCTCACCCTTGCATAATCTAACCTTAATCTTATCTCCAACTTTAATTTGACACGTATCCTTCAATAAATTCCCTTCCGGCATAAGATAACTTAGGGAATAACCCCTGGCAAGAACATTCAAAGGATTTAAAATATTCAACTTTTTCATTATATCGTGAAACATCCTCTTTTTCAACTCAAGATTACGCAGGTAATTTCTCTGCAGAGAATCCAAATAATCATCAATTTCCAGACGGCAATCATTAACCTTTTCTATCGGCATTGAAAAAGACGGCGAATTAATTAAATTATCCAGCCTCAATCTTTTGTTATCAATAAAATTATTCAACCTTTGTCTTATCCGGATATTCAGATCGTCTATTTTCCTTAATAACTCTTTCCTGTCGGGTACCGCCAGCTCACCCGCGGCGGAAGGAGTCGGGGCGCGCAGGTCAGCCGTAAAATCCGAGATGCAAAAATCGATCTCATGCCCTACAGCGGAAATAACCGGTACATCCGAATTATATATACTTCTTGCCACTATCTCTTCATTAAAAGGCCAAAGATCTTCGATCGAACCACCTCCGCGGCCAACTATTAAAAGATCCACCTCTTTATCCTGATTCGCTCTAAAAATAGCCTCCGCTATCTCTTCCCTCGCGCCCTCTCCCTGGACTTTAACACCATAAACAACAAGCTTAACCCATGGGGCTCTCCGGCTGATAACATTTATCAAATCTCTGACAGCCGCTCCTGTCGGTGAAGTTACAATAGCGATCTTTTTAGGAAAAACGGGTATAAGTTTTTTATGAGAGGGATCAAATAACCCCTCCTGAAAAAGTTTTTTCTTCAATTGTTCAAAGGCTAATTGCAGCGCGCCAATTCCCTTAGGCTCAAGATAATTAATAATTACCTGATATTCACCCCTTTTTTCATACAAACTAAGCGAACAAGAAGCAATTATATGAATACCATCTTCTAACTTAAATCTTGTTTTTTGGGAAAACGAACTGAATACAACTGCCCGTATCTGGCTCTGGCTGTCTTTGAGAGAAAAATAGATATGGCCTGACGTGGGTTGCCTGAGGTTAGAGATCTCACCTTCTATCCAGATATTACCGAAATTGCTTTCCAGAATTTGTTTTATACTCTGGTTGATCTCGCTAACCGTATAGACATGGATTTTTTTATTTAACATCAGTTTTTCCGGAACGGATCACTGTGTGACAGGCGTTAACTTTTCCTGGATCCTGACTATTTTTTCCGCTTTATTATCCGTTGGATTTACTTGCACAAATAAAGCGTTAAGCCTCACATCATCAGAAGCAACCTCAAATTTTACAGGCATCTGGGTAAGAAACTTTTTTATGGCTAATTCTTTTTTTATTCCGATCACAGAATCGTGCGCGCCTGTCATACCAACATCGGTTATATATGCCGTTCCACAGGGTAAGATCGTTTCATCGGCGGTCTGGACATGAGTATGTGTACCTATTATCGCGCTTACTTTACCATCTAAAAACCATCCCAGCGCGATCTTTTCAGAAGTAGCCTCCGCGTGGAAATCAACAATAACCATCGGATTACATTCTTTAAGCCTTTTCAATTCTGCTTCTATAGCCCTGAAGGGACAATCATAACTCCCCATAAAAACCCTGCCCGTAAGGTTTATTACCGCTATCTTCGTGTTTTTTATATCAATAATGACCGAACCGCTTCCGGGATTACCGGGAGAATAATTCAACGGCCTTAAGATCCTTGACTCATAGTCGATAATATCTTCTAACTCTTTATTATCCCAGGTATGATTGCCCATAGTGATTACATCAACCCCATCGGAAAAAAGTTTAGAAGCTATCTCAGATGTCAAGCCAAAACCGCCCGCCGCGTTCTCCGCGTTCGCCACACAAAAATCAATATCAAATTTTTTTTTAACAACAGGTAATAATTCTTTAACCGCCCTGCGGCCTGCTTTTCCGTTAATATCGCCAACTATTAGAATATTCATAGAATTCTATTTAGCGTAATCAACAACTCTGGTTTCCCTTATAACCGTTATTTTTATCTGTCCGGGATATTCCAATTCAGCTTCGACTTTTTTAGCAAGGTCTCTTGCTAAAATCGCGGCATCCGTGTCATTAACTATATCGCTTTTTACTATTACCCTTACTTCCCTGCCGGCCTGAATAGCAAATGCTTTTTCCACACCTGCAAATGTATCAGCAATTTTTTCCAGTTTTTCTAATCTCTTAACATAATTTTCAAGAGTCTCTCTTCTTGCCCCCGGCCTTGAACCTGAAATAGAATCTGCCACCTGAACAAGTACCGCTTCAATATTTTGCGGAGGTATATCATCATGGTGTGAAGCTATCGCGTTAACAATAACAGGCGCCTCATTATATTTTTTAGCAAGATCCGCGCCAAGCTGAGGGTGAGTGCCTTCCTGGTCATGGTCAACTGCTTTTCCTATATCGTGGAGCAACCCCGCGCGTTTTGCTATCGTGACATCTACCTTTAATTCAGAAGCCAATACTCCGGCTAAATGCGCCACTTCTTTTGAATGCTGAAGCACATTCTGCCCATAACTTGTACGATATTTCAAACGGCCCAAAAGCTTTATTTCCTCAGGATGTATACCGCGTATGCCTGCTTCAAAAACAGCATTTTCACCTTCTTCATAAATTGTAGCCTCAACCTCTTTTTTAACCTTTTCAACTAATTCTTCTATTCTTGCCGGATGTATTCTTCCGTCAGAAATTAATTTTTCCAATGTAATCCTTGCGATTTCCCTGCGGACGCTGTCAAATCCTGATAAAATTACCGCCTCAGGTGTATCATCAACAATTAAGTTAATACCGGTGGCGTTCTCCAGGGCCCTTATATTTCTTCCTTCACGTCCGATAATCCTTCCCTTCATCTCCTCATTTGGAAGTGAAATAACAGAAACTGTAGAATCAACTACCTGGTCAACCGCGCATCTCTGAATGGCCAATGTTACAATATCACGCGCCTTCTTTTCAGCTGTCTCTTTTGCCTCATCCTGGATCTGTTTTATCATAAGGCCGGATTCATGCGTAACCTCATCTTTTAATTCCAATAAAAGCATCTTTTTAGCATCCTCGACTGTTAAGCCGGAAATCATTTCCAATTTTTTTCTTTCCTCTTCTATCAATACTTTAATTTCTTTGTCTTTCTGATCAAGATTTTCTAATCTTTTAGTAATATCCTTCAGTTTTTGATTAATATCTTCTTCTTTTTTTTCTATAGCATCAGTCTTCCGGTCTAAACTTTCTTCCTTTTGTCTTAACCGTTTTTCAAATACGACTAATTCCGTACGCCTGCCCTTAAATTCTTTTTCAAGTTCTATTTTTTCTTTAATTAAAGTATCTTTAGTCTCTAATAAGATCTCTTTTTTCTTATTTACTGCTTCTTTCTCAGCTTCTTCAACAATTTTTTTAGCCCTGCTTTCAGCCGAAACCACCTTATTCTCCGCAGCCATCTTTCTTAAATAGTAACCTATTAAAACACCGATCCCACCGCCTAATATTAAATAAATTATTTTATCCATGACTAAAATTACTCCTTTCAAAAATATGAAAATGACAGTAAATATTTGATGATTATGAAGTTATGAAATGATGATTAGACAGGAAATTCGATAAGAACAAACTTAAACAAATAAAGACCAAGTATATAAAAACCGATTACTGAATTTAACATTTATCATATTTTTATAGAAAGAAAATATCAAATATATGATAAATTTTTTAATCGAATGTACCTACTAACCATCTATATATAAACATATTTCTTCATTAAAAATATGAATATGTATATTATAAATTAAATAAAATATTAAGTCAATAACTTATTAAATAAAATAAACAAAAACACAACAACCTCATCTATAACGCATTATTTCGGTACAAACAAAAATATTCTTTACTTTTAAAATAAAAACTGATATTATTAATTAAAATTATGCCGAAAAATAAGATTATTTCAGGAATTATATTTGTGTGTTTTCTTGTTTCAGGATGCGGGTTATCATCTAAAAAAGAAAATGCTCTTGATCAGGGTATGCTTTATATTAAAAGCGGAAAAACACCTGAAGCTGTCGAATCTTTTAAGAAAGCCATCAAATTAGATCCCGGTTTCGCGGACGCTCATTATTATTTAGGGCTAACATACAAAGATCTGGGACAAAACAAACTTGCTATAGAAGAATTTAAGGAAACAGTTAAATTAAATCCAAAACTCACAGATGCCAGGCTGGCAATAGCGGGTTTATATTTTTTTGAAAGAAATTTTGATGAAAGTATAAAAGCGTGTGAAGAAATATTAAAAATAGAACCTGCAAACATACCTGCGTTCAGCCTTATTGCCAACATTTATATAGTCCAGAAAAAATATGACGAATCCATCAAATTACTTGAAAAAGCTAAAACTATCGCCCCTGATTCCGTAACACCTTATTTGATCCTGGCTGAGATGTACCAGCAGATAAATAATATTGAAAAAGCTAAAGAAGAAGTTAACAAAGCCTTAAAAATGTCGCCTGACAACTCGGCCGTCCATACAGTTAAAGGAGAATTATTCCTTGCGCAAAAAGACATTGACAATGCGCTGATTGAATTTAAAATCGCATTAAAAAAGAATCCCAGTTACTTACCAGCAAACCTGATGTTAGCTGATATTTATAATAAAACAGGCAAATATGACCAGGCCATTGCTCAAGGAAAAGCACTATTAGGAATCTATCCAAATAATCCTGCTATATATCAAGCAATAGCAATGGGATTAATTTATCAAATGAAATATAAAGAAGCCACTGAATATATATGGAAAATAATTGAAATATCCCCTTCTGCTGAAGCTCATTATGTACTTGGAATTGCCCTGCAGGGAGCAGGACAGGAAGAACAGGCAATGAACGAATTTAAGGAAGCTATAAAAATCGATCCCGACCATTCCGGGGCGCACTATAGCATAGGAATGTTATTCATAAAAAAGGAATTATATGATCAGGCGCTTTTGGAAGGACATAAAATATTGGAAAAAAAGCCCGAAGATGTGCAGGCTCAAAACCTGCTTTTAAACGCTTATCTTGCAAAAGGGAATGTGGATATTGTTCTTGATGAATTTAAGAAAAAGGTTGAGGAAAATCCTAAATCTATTTATTCAATACTTACGCTTTCTTCCCTCTATTTAAGAAAAGGCTTAAATGATGAATCTATTAGAATCGCTAGAAAAGCTATTGCGGTTGACCCAAATAATTTAGTTGCCCAGACAATGATCAGCCTTGCGTCACTTAATAAAAAAGATTTTCCGCAAGCCTCGTCAAGTTTAGAAAATGCCATTAAAACTAATCCAAAAAGCATTTCAGCCAGAATGAATCTTGCTTCAATATATGAAATGCAGGAAAAATATGATCTGGCTATTAAAAAAATCGAGGAAGTTATAAAAATTAATGAAAAATATCTGCCGGCTTATCAGACTATAGCTAATCTATATATGAGGAAAAAAGATGTTGAAAATGCTGTTAATTATTTCAACAAAGGAATTGCTGTTGAGCCTAAATTCCCGCAATTTCATTTCGCGCTGGCCACTATCTATGAGATACAAAACAAGAACGATCTGGCGATTAAAGAATACGAAGAGACTATAAAGCTAACAGAAAAAGTAAAACAACCTTCTCCGGTACCATATAATAATCTGGCTTATCTTTACGCTAAAGAAAATAAAAATCTTGATAAAGCCTTGGAATACGCGTTAAAAGCCATTATAATATCTCCAAAACAAGGCGCAATTCTTGATACTTTGGGTTTTGTTTATTTTCAAAAAGGCAATTATGAAGAGGCTTTAAATGTTTTTAAAAAGTCGGTAGAACAAATGCCTAAGAATCCAAGTATTCGTTACCATTTGGGAATGACGTATTCTAAATTAGGGAAAACTGCTGAAGCTCAAAAAGAATTAAAGGCCGCGTTAGACATATCTCCAAACTTTCCTGATGCTGAACCTGCAAGAAAATTACTGAATTCAATTAAATAGGGTTTTCTTATTAACAAATAGAAAAGAGAGGACATCTTTTACAATGTCCTCTCTTATATTGGTATATATATGTTTTCCTTCTTTATTATTTTGTAAATCTCTTGCGTAATCCAGCCAAACCAAACAATCCGGTCGCTAAACTGCCAAGTAAAAACATCGTATCGGGTTCCGGCACAACAGGACGTTGAATTATCGCTGAGCCGTTTAAAACATCATTACCACAGGACATGGTCCAATGAGCGGCAAGATTAATTGTCTTGTCCGATATTTCAGATATAAGAGTAACAGGGAAGCTGACTATTCTATAATAACTATATCCGCCATAATAATACGTATATGAACCTACATGAGTATGATAAACTGTCGTGCTGTCACTGCCGGTTAAATTTGTTGAACTATCAAACGCGGTAAGAAGATTTCCAGATTTCATCGCAAATGGATTGCTGGCTGTAAAATAAACATCTTTGTTCCATCCGGTTGTCCCAGGATTATTAACTCTATATATTCCAGCCGTATCGATCCCTGAAGCCTTATTACCGCCAACGGGAGCAGGTGTTACATAATCTTTGGTATAAAGTCCAAAATCCGCCGCATATTCATAAGTTGAGGAGTTCCCGTCAAAAGACAGTGCTAAATCACCCGCATAATAATTAACATTATCATAAGTAACTTTTCCGGTATTTAAATTAAAACCTGTTTGTAATCCGATTGAAAGGATACTGCCCTGAAGTTTATAAAAAAGATATTCAGCATCAAACAACTGTCCACCATACCCGGGATTAACATAACCTTCAGTACATCCCCGGTATCCATCATCATCAGCAAATTGTGTCCAACTTGAATCAAATACTGAAAGCCGAGACGCGTAAGCCCCTGAATAAATACTCAACATCATTATAATAACCAAAAACAATAATTTTTTCATTTTCCATCCCCCTTGAAAGTAACAATCACAATATTGTCAGATAATTGTCTTACCTTGTAAATCTCTTGCGTAATCCCGCGAAACCAAATAAGCCTGTAGCTAAACTCCCCAATAAAAACATTGTACCCGGTTCTGGAACTTGTGGATGCTCTTGCGGCACTCCATTCATTTCAAAACTATTCTCATTAGGCCCGACCCTCTGCATTTTTAACCATATGGATGATAAATTAACTTCAAAAGGATTAGCAAAAGTCATTGTTAAATAAGCAGTTGT
>JAQUKH010000003.1:0-39592 GCA_028719205.1 bacterium | reverse complement strand
AGACTGTCCAGCTAGTAATGGATTATATAAAGCATTCTTATTTCCAATCCCATTTTCAGGTACGTAGTCTAATTTCATACCAGCACCAGGGAAATTACGATCATAAGATATTGTCCATTTATTAAGATTGGCATTTGGATTGCCGCCAATTACAATTGCAGAATCAGATAATGCACCATTAATATATCTGTATGCTGACATTTGCCATGGTGAAGGAGTTTGAATAGGTCCAGAAGTACTGTCAAAATCAAAACCAAATTCCGTAATAGCGGCTATATTTAGGTGTGTACTGTCTAAAACCGAATACTTTGGAGATGTATTATCCAACATTATATTTAACGTATTACCGGAAATCGTAAGATCCATTTCCGCTAAAGCATCACCACTACCTCCGGTAAACGTAAAACTATACGCAAAAGCGGAAGACGAAACAGCAATAATAAATCCGCATACAGCTAAAATCAGTAATGTTTTTTTCATTTTTCATCCCTCACATTTTTATTAATAATGTATAACTAAACACATTATAATATGAAAAACAATTATTTTTTTTCATATTCTAATCCCCTTAGCTTCCAGAAAGATGAGGAGAGAGGGTATTATTAAAACACCCTCTCTCTTACTCTATTTATTAATAATTAGAGTCTTTTAAGACTCATTCAACACAACTAACTTACTTTGTAAATCTCTTGCGTAATCCAGCAAAACCAAATAAACCTGTTGCTAAACTGCCAAGTAAAAACATTGTACCTGGTTCAGGAACCATTGGAATACCCACCGTAAATCCGTGCCAATATTCCTCTGGACTGGCTACCCAACTAATTGAAGTTACTAAGCCATTAAACCTTATAGCAGCGTGTAACTCTTCACCATATAAAGTCTTATTATCTAGAGAGATTCTAGCACCGTTCTGGTCATAGCCCCAGTATCCCCGACCTTGACTAAGAAGTTCAAACGGCATATCAAAAGCGTATGCAACTTCCGTAGGGGTTGGAGAATAATAATTGCCTTGACTTAATATTGTCATTATCGGATTAAGTACTGCTCTATCAAAAGTGATTGTATTAGTAATTCCACTTAAAGATATTGCAATCATCTCTGCTGGTGTAGGCGCATTGCTTACATATGGATTACCGGTGTACGGCCTGCCATTGTACGGTCCAGTACCTGGTCTTGGTTCTGTCCAAAAATTAGTTGAATAACCTTTTAGAGGTAAAGTTGAACCAGGATTAATATAACCAACTCCAGCTCCACCACCCAACTGTGCAAATGTAAGATCTCCGCTATAAGTCACTCCCACACCTGCCATTGTACCAGAGGCTGTTCCATTAGTGAGGGTAACGGGATTATAAAGTGTGGCTGTTTCCCAATCTGTCCACTTAATTATATCCGCGGATGCAGTTGATATTGCAAACATAGCCATAATCAAACTCAAAAATATACCCAGTTTCATTTTTTTCATTTTTTCACCCCCTTCTTTTATAAAATTATTTTTTTCTAAAAAGATCACAACAAATAAAAAAGCCAGTTAATTATTACTTAACCGGCTTTTGTCCTTTTTGCCTATAAGATTAACAATGTTGAATGACCTATGCCCTTTAAACTCTATAAACTATCTACTTTAACTATGAATATTATAAATTAAATTATTATTTTTGTCAAGTTATTTTTAAAGATTTTTTTATCTGCTGAGAAAACTATTATTTGCTAATTCATAACTGCGATTAAATCTAATAGGAATTTCCACATCAGACTTACAGCTAATACATTTAGCAGTAGCTTTACCATTGTCAAAAATAACAATCCTGCTTCTTAATTTCAGTTTTTTACCCTCAGTGCAAATAATTGTCTTTTTACAAACAGGACATTTCATTCCCACCCCCATTTAAACTTGTCTACATAATAACATAAAACGCAATTTAATGCAAGAGAAAATTTCATTTAATTTATATTTTTATGTTTTTAAGCCAGCCTTTGTTTTCTGTATACCAATTAACTGTTCTTTTTATTCCTTCCTCTAATTTAATTTTTGACTGCCAATTTAAAACCTTCCTTGCCTCACCGACATCAGCCCAAGTTGCCATAATATCCGCTTTATGAAAAGGCAAACTCTTTATATTTGCTTTTTTATGTAAATATTTCTCTATAAGTTTAATAACATAATTTAATTTATAGGGATCATTTCCACCGAGATTTATTACTTTAAAATTTACCATTTTTAAAGCATTTATAGTGCCTCTCGCAATATCATCCACATAAGTAAAATCCCTGCTTTGATTCCCATCTCCAAAAAGTTCAAGAGGCTTTCCCTCGTCTATCCATTTTATAAACCTGAAAATACTCATATCCGGACGGCCGGCAGGCCCATAAACAGTAAAATATCTTAAAATTGTTATATCCAAACCATAAAGATAATTATATGTGTAACACATAGCTTCTGCTGCCTTTTTGCTCGCGGCATAAGGAGAAATAGGCGTGTTTACAGCTAATGTTTCTTTAAAAGGCATTTTTTGGCCAGCGTATAAAGATGAAGTCGAAGCCAAAACAAATTTTTTAGTTTCATATTCTTTACAAATCTCCAGAAGATTTAATGTCCCTACGGCATTTGTAGACATATACACAAAAGGATTCTCCATGCTGTATCGAACTCCAGCTCGGGCAGCCAGATTAATTACTGCTTCCGGTTTATATTTTTTAAAAATAGTTCTTAAACCGGAAATATTCTCAATATCCAATTTGTAAAATTTGAAATTTTTAAATTTTTTTAATTGCTCAAGGCGATAAGTTTTCAGCCTGATGTCATAATAATCATTTAAGTTATCCACTCCAATAACTTGAACATTTTTTTTAAGCAGTTTTCCTGCAGTATTCGCGCCGATAAAACCTGCAGCACCCGTTAATATTATTGTTTTCATATATATGTTTTTTTTACAGCCTCCAATAGAGCATTCCCGAACCATTAAAAACTTTCGGTTCAAACATTCCTTTAACATCAACAACTACACCTTTTTTGTTTTTTCCAGACATATGATTCTTTAACTTTTGTATATTTAAAATATTTTTAAACTTAGCATGATTAACCGCAATTATAACCGCGTCAGACTTTAGTTTTGCATCATAATTCTCAAGTTTAATTCCATACTCATGTTCAACTTCTTCCTTACCCGCAAGAGGGTCGCACACAATTACTTTAATTCCATATTCCTTAAGCTCATTAATTATATCAATAACCCTGCTGTTGCGAATATCTTTAATATTCTCTTTAAAAGTTATTCCCAAAACTAAAACCTTAGAATCTTTAACAGTTTTCCCTGCCTCAATCAACAGTTTAACAGTTTGTTCAGCGATATATTTCCCCATATTGTCATTTATTCTGCGGCCGGCAAGTATAACCTGAGGATTGTAACCGATCTCTTCGGCTTTAAATGTAAGATAATATGGATCCACACCGATACAATGCCCGCCAACCAGCCCCGGGTTCATTTTAATAAAATTCCATTTTGTCCCGGCAGCTTCAAGAACAGATTTGGTATCAATACCCATCTTATTAAAAATTATTGCCAATTCATTCATAAGCGCGATATTCAAATCTCTCTGGGTATTTTCTATAACTTTTGCCGCTTCAGCGCATTTGATGGATTCCGCCTTATACACACCCGCCTTTGCAATTAAACCATAAACAGCGGCTACATTATCAAGGGTATCATTGTCGCAACCTGAAACAACTTTAATTACTTTTGCAATTGTATGTTCGGTATCTCCCGGATTAATCCTTTCAGGGGAGTAACCAACTTTAAAATCCTTTTTGTATTTTAATTTGGAAAATTTCTCTAAAATGGGAACACATACATCTTCGGTAACTCCCGGATAAACAGTTGATTCAAATACCACAATACTTCCTTTTCCCATGTTTTTACCTACAAGTTCCGTCGCGCTTTCTAAACAATATAGATCTGGAACGTTATGTTTTGTTATTGGAGTAGGTACTGCCACTATTATAAAATTCGATTCTTTTAACCGTTTAAAATCATACGAAAACTCCAGAAGTGAAGCTGATTTAAATGTTTCCTTTGAGATTTCATTATTGTAATCGTAATTTTTATTTAACTCATTTATCCTGTTTTTGTTAATATCCAAACCTATGGTTTTGAGAATCTTTCCGAACTCAACCGCAAGCGGTAATCCTACATATCCAAGCCCTACAACAGCAATTTTTTGTTCTTTAATATTTTTAGTATTAAAATCCATCAATCTATTTCTCCTGTTTTTATTTATAAAATCTTTCTAAAACCCGCCTGGAGCGGGCAGGTATGTATAATCACCCATTCCTATTGGGGTAGATATTTAGGAATAACAGGTATTACCTCTTTTGCAAAATCTTTTTCAAATCGAACTATGTTGTTAATGTTATCCTTTTCAGTATCACAAGTTAAACTAATTATTACCGCGTCTAACCGCCCATTAAATAAAGCATTTTTTAGAATTTTTAATCGATGTTTGAATTTATCGGTATAAACTCCATTATCTATTTGGAACCAAAAAAGAACTATTTGTTGTACCGGCCCCATTTGCGCGGACATTCTATTTACATTAACATCCCCCGGCATTTCAATTTTTTCTATTTTTTCATCCATAACTGTCCAGCCCTGAGATAAATAACATCTTGCAGGATTATGAGAATAAGCGCCTTTCTCATAATTGAAATACCCTATATATAACCAAACAGAATTACCCTCTTTATTTGTATATTTTCTGCTGAAAGATTTAAAACCAATTGCCCTGCCTTCCCTGACTTCAGTGGGCAATAATTCATCAGTAACAGGTAATTCCTCAGTAACTTCCCAATCGCCTATTATACGGGGAAACCTCGAAAGGTCAAGATCCTTCGGCCACATTTCCTTATTTAGTGACATAGGATATATAATAATACTCAGGAATAAAAATATTCCTGTTAATATCCAGTAGTTTTTTCTCGAAATATCCAATTTACAGCCTCCCCGGTTATAACCAGCATAGCTCCGGCTATTATAAAAACAAAAATACCTGAAAAATCGTGTGTAAATTTAAACGCCAGCTTTTCTCCAAAATAATAGGATACAAGAGCGGTTAAAACAATCCTTGAAATATTGGCTACAATAGCAATAAAAATTGATGAAATAGAAATAAATAATCTTCTTGATAAACTTTTTTGCATAATATACGCATAGAATATTCCAACTGTTGTAACCAAAACAATAGATTTCAGGCCGCTGCACGAAGTTGCTACCTCAAAGGTAAAATTTTTAAGGTAAATAAGATTTCCATTGCGTATAACCGGTATCCCTATCAATTTAATAAATCCCGCTGATACCATAGACGCAAATAGTTTTAAAGGTAAGGTAAGCCCATCGATATAAGGGATAGGGATCATTAACAAAAGAAAACAAATCGGAAATAATAATTCACGCGTAACTTCCTTCCCGTAAAAATAAAGAAGAAGCCCAAAAAGAACAGAAAAAAAAGAAAAAATAGCTATTCTCAGAAATTCTATTCTTATTCCGATAAAATAAAAAATAATACCCACTAATATTAAGTATATTCCCGGGGTATAAGATTCCGCTCTTAATGTTTTTAAAATATCCCTTTTTTTCCAAATCAAATAAATCGCGGCTAACGGAATAATAATCCCATGGTTATAATTAACGTCACTTTCCCACCACATATATAGTTTATAAAATGTCGGCAGATAAAGTATAAAAACAGAAGAAAAAAGAAGAATAGTGTAAAATCTGTTTTGATCAATATTTTTTTGATCATCCATTAGTATGCTTCCTTATGAGAAAGTAAGGTAACCACTGTCTTAAACAAAATCTTTATATCCAAAAGAAGCGACTGCTGTTCCATATACTCCAGATCATATTTAGTTTTTTCATCGATAGTAGTATTACCGCGAATGCCATTGGCCTGAGCCAAACCGGTTATCCCCGGCTTAAGATATAACCGCCTCTTGTTCCATTCACTGTATTCTTCAACAAATATAGTAGCTTCAGGCCTTGGCCCGACTAAACTCATATTTCCTTTTAACACATTAATCAGTTGAGGCAGTTCATCAATGCTGGTCTTACGGATAAAAGTACCTATTTTGGTAACACGGTTATCATTTTTCAAAACCTTATACAGCGGCCCGGAAGCCGCTTCCTGCACCATACTTCGAAATTTATATATTTTGAACGGACGGCCATTCTGCCCGATTCTCTTCTGGTTAAATAAAATAGGGCCGGGTGATTCCAATTTAATTAATATCCCAACAATAATAAATAACGGAGATAAAATAATCAATCCAAAAACAGAACCAATAATATCCATTATACGTTTCGCAACTGCTTCCCAGCCTATCATAGGAACATCCCTGAAAGAAAGCATAGGAACACCGCTGATCTCATCATAACTCATGCATCTCGGCGCTAATTCATAAATATTAGGAACCAAACTGCAATCAATATTTTCTTTCCACAAAGTTTCAAATATTTCTTTCAATCTTTCTTTACGAAGGGCTGACCCTGTTAAAATCACTAAAGATACTTTTTCTCTAATTGCCACCTGGCAAACCTCAGAGACTGTTCCAATTATCCCTTTTTTTGAAAGATCTTTAGTCTTTTCTTCAATATCTTTAGTCACTTTCAGATCTTCTTCCAAAACAAAACCGACTACTTCAAAAAGCATCTCCCTGTGAAATTTATACTGCCATGCTAATTTTCTGGCAGCTTCTCCCCACCCCGCGATAAGGACCTTTTTTACTATCTGCCCCCCTTTTCGCGCCAGCGTTCTAAGAATATAACGGGCAATAATCCTTGAACTGCTTAAGAATATAATACCAAAAGCCCATAAATAAAGCAACATAAGCCTTTGGAAAAGAAGCTGATGTGTCGCGTAAAAATAAGCCAGAATAAAAAGAATTTCCAGGCTGACTGCGATCGAAATGGAAAAAAATATCTCATCTACGCCCCATCTCCTTCTTGATTCATACTGCCTCATTATGGTAAGAATAGTAAGCCATGAAAAAAGCATTACAGGATACATAGTGTTATAGTTAGCACTCCCAAGTCCAGCTTCAATTCCAAATATAGAAACAGTTTCTCGCAATTTATATGCTAAAATAAAAGCGCAGCTTATCAAAAAAGTGTCCATTGCCACCATATAAAAAACAAAAATTGCCCTTCTGTTTGCAGGTTCCATAATTTTACGCCTTAAATTAGGTTATTGGTTGATTTTAGCATTATATTTGACTTTATCCAATAGATTTTTCTTTTAAAACATTAATATAAATATCAGCCAATTTTTTCCCTTTATCACCCCAGTCATAATATCTTTCAACAAATTCGCGCGCTTTTACACCTAAATTTTCTGCCAGTTTCGCATCTTTCAATATATTCACCACAGCTGTAGCAAATTCATCGGAGGTATCAGCAACACAGATGTTTGAATCGCGGCCCGTGAATTGTGCTTGTCCGCCGTTAATAAGGCCTTCAACTCCTTCTGCTCCTTTGCCAGTTGTCACTACCGGTTTGGCCATACTCATAGCCTCCAGTATTTTATTTTGTATCCCTCCTCCGGCAATAATCGGGGCTACAACAACATTTGCTTTGGACAGATATAAACGCAAATCAGAAACATAACCTGTAATAATAATATCTAAAGATTCATATTTTTTAACTTTTGGGCCCGGTTCATTTCCTACGATATATAATTTTGCCTGAGGTATTTCCGTTTTAACTTTAGGCCATATTTCCTCCGCGAAATAAATAAATGCCAGTTCATTAGCGATATAGCTCATCTTACCGGTCATAACTATTGAAAATAGTTCAATTTTATTCTCCAACGGCTTAAAATATTCCAAGTCGACTCCATTGGCAATAACTTCAATCGGCAATTTATTGTTTAACGCTTTTAATTCTTGCTTTTCATTTTCTGTAGTCACTAATACTCTATCAAACCTTCCGGCTACTTTTGGTTCATAATGGCCCAACTTAAACCATTCGACATATCTGATTATCCGCATAAAAAAAGAATGGTTAGCATCAGAAAATTGTTTATATAAATTGGTAACACAATCCACTGAATCAAAAACTGACGGCAGGGTATTTCCCTCAGGTAAAAAATAGGTACCTCTTATGAATTCAACGTGAACCAGATCAAATTTTTCTTTTTTAAGCAACTCATCAACTCTTTTTTTCATCTTTTTTGAAAAACAATATGCTGATTGAAGTGACACTAGTGTAAATAAATATAAAAGGCAATTTAAATAAGACTGATACTTCAACAGATAATATTTTTCGACTTTTTCACAATATTTTTCTATTTCTTGTGTTTCTGATAATTCATTTTTTTCCTGCACAAGACAAACAAGGTATATAGAATGTCCTTGTTTTTTTAAGGCTTTAATGAAATTAAAGGAGCGCACCCTTATAAGGGATGGTAAATATGGGGCAATGAATAAAATTCTCATATTAAAATGCTCCTGTTTTTTTCTTCAAATGTCCAAGCCGCAGATTTATAATTTCTTCATACACTTTTAGCAGTTTTTCCCCCTGTATTTCCCAACTATATTTTTCTTCCATTAATTTCCGGCCATTTCTGGATAACTGTTCTCTTAAATCATTATTTTTAAGTAAGTTCGTTATAGCTGAGGCAAAATCCTCAGGGCTATCCGCAATCCAAATATTGTAATCTTGAATCGTTGAAGTGTTTACTGGAACAAGGCCTTCGATTCCTTCTGCTCCTATGGTTGTGGAAATAACAGGAATACCGCAGGACATAGCATTTAGTATTTTAACCCTCATCCCGCTTCCAGAAAAAAGCGGAACGGTAAAAATCCCCTCTCCCCACATAAACGGCCGTATATCATCAACACTTCCATGCACCTCAATATTTTTATCCATCACAGGTAGTTTTAAAACTTCTTCAACAGGGTTTAATCCGACAATTTTCCATTTTAGATCGCTAATATCCTTTCTGATATTTTTCCATACCTGCTCATAAAACCACCTTACAGCATCAATATTGGGAGGCCAATATAGCGTTCCAATAAAAACAACTGTATTTGAATTATTATTCTTCAAAGGTTTATAATAAAAATATTCAATATCAACTCCAATTGGAATTGCTCTTATTTTTTCTTTTTCGCCAGTTAGATCAATTAAAGTTTTTCTATCTACTTCAGATACGGTTAATACCATATTTGATCCCAAAACTGCCTTCTTTTCAAATTCTTCAAGCGATTTACTTTCCAATCGGGTAAATATTTTCCTTAAAGGATTTCTTTCCATGATTGAAATCCTGCTAATTATAAAAGACTCAACATTATGCTCATCTAATATTTTTTTAGACTTGTTACAATTTTCAACATACTGTGCCATCTGGAGATGGTCAATATGTATAAAATCAGGGGCTTCATCATTTACAATATTATCAACCATTAACTTCATTCCATGAACATAGTCACGGCCAACAATAAAAGATCTACGCGTAATAATACTTTTAAATGCAAAAATTATATTTCTAAAAAAAGACCTCTTTATTTTACAGACCTCAATCCTTTTACAAAAAGGCTTGAGGTACTCAAAATACTTCTTCTCCTCTTCTGAACGTATAAACGAAATTAGAACAATATCATGCTGCAGGCTTAAAGCCTTTAAAAAATAATAGGATTTTATTTTCCCTCCGCTATCCAGCGGATAAGGGAAAAGCTGAGTTAAAAATAAAAGTTTAATTATACCCCCAGTTGAATTTACATTATTAGTTGTTTTTAATATTTATATTGAATATTACAGTTGTTTTTTGCCAAATCTATTAAACAAATAATCATTGAAAGCGACAAACCTGACTTTTGCTTCTTTATATCTTCCATTTTTTAAAGCTGAAAGAATATTTCTTACAACTCTAATAAAGCATAATAAAAAGGGCAAAAGTCTTTTTGCAGGAGATAAATTTTTGTTTAAAAACAAGAACTGATTTCTTGTCATATAATACATTGTTGATAAAGAAGCTTTTCCCATTGCAGCAGAAACCCGATGCCATATTTTACATGTAGGTATATATAGAACTTTATAGCCTGCTCTTCTTGTTCTATAACACCAGTCTGTTTCTTCATAATAAATAAAAAATCTTGGATCCATTAACCCAATTTTATCTATAACTTCCTTTTTTATAAGTAATGAACAACCTGAAATATAATCAACTTCAATCGGTGCTGTTTCATCTTCTTTATCTAATTCTTTTTCATGCCTATGATGGATCTCAAAATGTTTTAAATCTATCATAGCACCCGCTGAAAAGATCATATTTGGCGGATCGAAATAGAATACTTTAGGCCCGGCAATTCCAATATTCTTATCTTTTTCAGCCTTATTTACTAAAACATCTAAACAATCAGGATCAACAACAGTATCATTGTTAAGTATGAAAAAATATGAATATTTTTCAATATCAAGGACTTTTCTTATTCCAACATTGTTTCCTTCAACAAAACCCAGATTATCATCATTTTCGATTAAATCTACCCATGGATAATCCTTCTTAATAGCCTCTTTGGACCCATCTTTTGAATTTTGATCGACAACAATAACCTCATAATTGTCATATTTAAGTTTTTTTACGGAATTAAGACAAATTAGCGTATCTTCTTTTTGATTCCAATTTAAAATAATTATATAGACTTTTATACTTTTTGTTTTCGGCAATATCATAAAAATACTCCTCTAATATAGAAAATACATTATTCTAAATTAATTTTTCATAAACACTTTTAATTTTTTCAGCAATTTTAAATCTATCATAATATTTTTCAACATGCAAGCGTCCTTTGATACCAAGCTGTAACCTCGTATCCTTACTAATTACCAGCTCTTTAATTTTTTCCGCTAATTTGTAAGGATCAGCCGGGGGAATAATAATACCAGCATCTCCCAGTATTTCCGGGATTGCCCCGCAACTAGTTGAAATAACGGGACGTCCGCATGCCATACTTTCAATTAAAACCATTCCAAATTGCTCCTGCCATGTTTTAACGGGTATACTGGGCAGAATAAAGATATCCGCCAAATTATGTAATTCTACCATTTCTGAATAAGGGAAAAAACCCACTAATTTAACAATATTATCTAGTTTTAATTTTTTAATAATATCTCTCAACCTGTGTTCCTCAGGCCCTTTCCCTACAATAAGGAATTTAATATTAGTGCCCTTTAATTCATTATCCTGAGTTATTTTTTTTGCAGCAGCTATAATATCATAAACTCCTTTCAGCCAAAGAAGCTGGCCTATGAATAAAACAACCATATCGTTTGGGGAAATTGAAAATTGTTTTAATAATTCAACACTTTTCTCTTTTGGACAAAATTTTTCGATATCTAAACCATGCCCGATAACCTCAATTTTGTTTTCATCAACACCTTCAATCATTAAGCATTGTTTTGACTTATCTGCAATCGCAACAAAATAGTCCGCATTTTCCCTGACGTATGATTTAATTTTTTCAGAATTTTGACAATCTTCATTAATGAAAGGTATGTTTTCAGAGACTGAAAGCACTACTTTCCCGCCGTATTTTTTCTTAGCCCGGACCGCCTGATAAGAAAATATATTAAAAGTCTCTACCGCATGGATAATATCAAATCCTTTCAGCCGAGAGGTTAATCCTAAATTATAAAATTCAGATTTAAATATTTTTCTTAATGCCCGGTCACAAAGCCCCTGGAATTTAGGTATACCCATACCGATCTCACGAACTGAATGGAATTTCTCAATAGGCAAATCAATTTCATTAATATTAAATATATGGTCATATGTTGTAAAAGCCTTAATGTCGTAAAACTTCTTTAATGGCTCATAATACTGCATTTCAAAAGGATTCAACCAAAATCCTCTCGTTAAGGCAATTTTAGGTTTATTTTTATTATCCATTTTCTCCCTTAAACTAATATCCCCATATTTTTTTATGCTTTTTGATAAAATATAAATCCCTGATCATTCTGATTTGATGATATTGTTTCTTTAGCGGCCTTAATAATTTTTTAGAATTATTATCATCAATAGGGCATCCGAAAGAATTTATATTACTGGATCTATTTAACAGTTTATTATGTTTAAGATAATTTATGTGATCATCCAGAAATTTTATTTTATATTCTGCTGTTTTTTTGATCAAGCCATCAAAGGGCTGATATGTTCCCATATTATTTGGATCATATAAAAATCTGCTTATATGTTTACTTACGATACCCTGGTTTATATTAGAATATGTTTCTATAAGCGGGAACAACATTTCAGGTAGAATAACCGAAACTATTCCTGTTCCCTGATAGAAATCTATAATGCACTCCAGCCATTTATCGATAGTCATACCATTAGAAAAAACAGTAAAAAACTGTCTGTCTAAATATGCTTTAAAATCAAAAGGATATTGAGGAACAGAGACATTGTTTGATAAATCGCTTTTTCTATTAAGATAGTTACTCAGTACATTTATCAAATTAAAAGATATTTCTATTGTTTCCAGTAAATAATTAAACAAAATATTATTTCTATCGCTTTCATTGAACCAGTTAAAACGAAAATCGTTATAATCTTTAAGAAATTTCCCATAATTTAAAGATTTACCTGTTAATGATTCAAGTATTTCAATAGAATATTTGATACCATTTATATAACATAATGCCTCACGAACTCTTATTCTTCTATTTAGGATCATTTCTAATGCTTTTCTCGGATAACCCATAATAAAATATTCAATTAATATAATAGTAGCAATTATTTCTGCTTCATCTTCAGCCGGTCTATCTATTTTAAGGTCTTCCCCATATATATATTTGAATTTTGGATATGGAGACCAATAATAAATATTTTTTATTAAATCAATATTAAATATCATAGGTTCGTGCAAAAAAAGATGAATATCTTTTTTACTTAACTGAAAAATAGAAAAGATATCAGTATTAATAGTCTTTATTTCTTTTTCTAAAATAAGTATCAGATCAATATCAGAAATCCCCGGGATCGAAATATCACCTACTTGAATAACTGATTTAACTTCATTTGTTTTTATTATCTTATCCAGATAGTGTTCAATTGCTTTGTAATAATCACCAATATCATATAATACCGGTTCATTACAAAAATCTATCTTATTAATATTCAGCTTGTTTAGAATATGCCTATCCATTAGGGATGTAACCTTCTTTCCTTGCTTTTTGAAGAATAAAGTCAATTAATATTTTAACTTTCTCTAAATAATTATCATTTAATATATTCATTAAATAAGGCGGTATCCGGCCATTAAGTTTACAATAAAACATTTGGAAAAGAAAGGGGTTCGAGTTCAATTTTTCTATTGGCTTTAACCACTTTTTATTTTCAATTATATTCGGCCATTTTTCCCTTATTAATGATGCCTTATCGATAACTTCCCATAAGTCACATGGGATCTCATTTTTTAATTTATCAAACGAATATTTTTTATATGTATAATCTTCCTTTAATTGTAAATAACTGCATGGTATCAGCATTAAAGCGGATAAATAGCTTTTAAAGTCGTAGAGCCCTTTAGATACCTTTTCTATTCTGCATTTTGTCAAATATTCTGTAATTCCATAAAAACTCTCTAATCGTTCATTATACGATGGACGTTCTTTTATTTTAAGAGTATTCCTATTCCCAGAAAACAAACTTTTTGAATATTTATAAATAATAAAAGGAAAATACGGCTGAGCATAATAATTTAAATCAAATTCAGAAATTACTGCTATACCATGATGCTGGAATGGATCTGAATAATAAATATATTTTGTTATTACGGCCATTTTCTTTCTCAATGATAATAACTTCACCGGATCTTTTATGACCTCATCTTTTATGACAGCTAATAAATCTATATCGCTAAAGGCAGGCGCATAATCCAATGTTGAATAGCTTCCATGGATAATAAAATCTATTAAATCATTTTTTGTTTCATCTTCCGCGTATTTTTTAATTAATAGGATATTTTGAAGCCCCATATCAGAATAGTATCTTGCATCAAAAGTACCTGCATTTTCACCGATCTTAATTTCACAGGGATTTGTTCCAATTTCCAATTCACTAAAAGCAATTTTTAAATCCGAATAAAGTTGGACTATTATTTCCGCGATGCTATTTATTGTTAATTTGTTATTGAGGTATTTTTCAATTAAAACAATCGATTTATTTAAATCTAAATATTCCTGCTTCTGAATAATTTTCAGAATATCCAAACATTCAGAAATTCTCGAATATGCCATTAAATCAACTTTAGGAATATTTGGATAAAATATTTTGGCACTGCGTGTTAAATCTGAACTATTTAAAAAATTATACAAAATATCATGTGCCGCGTTTTGTAATTTAAAAAGCCATCGGCACCTGTCATTTATATCTATTGTATTAACCAGTGTATTCTCCTTTTATTTTTTCATTTTAAAACATCAATATAAGCTTCTTCCAATTTTTTATTGGTATTTTTTATTGAAAATTCATTTTCATATTTTATACGGCTTGCCTTCCCTAATTTTTTTCTTAATTCAGGGTTACCTATTAATAAATCCAATTTTGCAATAATTTCATCCTCATGTTTTGGATCAATTAAAAATCCATTTTCTCCATCCTTAACAATTTCCGGGAATGGCCCGATATCCGAAGTTATTACTGGTAAACCAAACATCATTGCTTCAATAATGGAAATCCCGAATCCTTCAGCTAATGCCGGTAAAATAAATATATCCGCTTGTGGATAAATATATTTAAAAATGTAATCATTATCTTTATCTTTAGAATGTTTAATATTATATTCAGAAGATGACAATTCGGCAGGGTAAGAAGAAAATATTAATAATTCTATGTTTTTATATTTTCCCCGCAATTTTTTATACGCGCTCAGAAGCAAATGGCCGCCTTTTCTTTCAAAATCATTTCCAATAAACAACAAGGTGACATCATTTTTATTTTCCTTAACTATATTATTATTCGAGTTACGAATGCCAGGCGGAACTACAGTGATCATATTATCCTTTATGCCCATTTCTTCATGCAATTTTTTTGCCCAATAAGACCATACTATTACCTTTTTCGCGTTTTGTATATTAAATGTCTGATCATATATTTTGAAAACTTTAAAGAACAGACGCCTTCGCGCATCATAATAATTTGTTTTATAGAATTCCCGTTGATAAAAACCCTTGCAGGAACTTTCGCTTAAAATAACAGGGATGTTTTTTTTAACAATTCCTCCTGTTAAATATACTGAATACGCATGGATATGAATAATATCAAAATCCAGATCACAGGAAAAATATTCCGCCCATAATGGTTTAAAAAAACATTTAGATAATTTATCAATAATAATACTTCTATATTTTAATCTTTTAGCATATCCTTTAGCTATTAAATCTTTATAAAAATAGTATTCAACTCCTTCGGGTGGATGTTTAAGCAAATTCTCTGTATAAGCATCTTCTCCGCTATATCCTTCATTTTTTTTTGCTAAAGGGCTGATTAACAAACATTTAATTTTCATATTCTTTTTATTTTCTATGTTTTTTCAGCCAGGATAATTATATCCATGGCTATATTTGGAAATAAAGTGCCTGTTATTGACATACAGGGAAAATCTATATCATTTACCATTGACTGCGGTAAAAACGGTACCCAATTACCGGTATGTATTTTAATTAAGAATCCATTCTCAATTAATTGTTTTTTAAGTACTCTGGGGTTATATGCCCTGACATGCCCGCTCCCGTTTAAACTGTAATCAACCCACATAGGGTATCTGCCAAGAAACATTCTTAATCTATTTTCAAAAGAAACTAAATTTGGAGTTGTTAATAAAAGTTTTCCCTCCGGTTTTAAACACCTGTATATTTCCTTTAAAAATCCATCAGTATCAATCAGATGTTCAATAACCTCCCCCGCAAAAATTAAATCAAATATTTTATCCCCAAAAGGAAGTGGATCCTTATTTAAATCGCATATTTTTGCTTCAATTCCTTTATTCCCTGCTGATTCAATTGAACCTGGATTGATGTCAGTCCCAAAACATTTCCAACCCTTGTTCTTCCAGTATGATCCCCAACTTCCATCTGAACACCCTATATCCAAAAAAAGGCCGGGAGTCATTTTTCTTATTATTTCAATTGATTTCTTTATTCTGCTTTCTTTGAATTCTATTCCAAAAGTCATTTCCCGGTTAAATTTAGAAATTGTTTTCATTTTATTATTAAAATCCTTTTTATCTTATTTTTTATAATTGTTTTTTATTTTTTCGTACAAACCTTCTATTCTTACGATCTGCCTGTTCAAACTGAATTTTTCCGCGATTACCTTTTCTGCTGACGAAATAATAATTTCTTTTTCATGTAAATTCATTTTCAATACTCTTATAATTTCCGCACCTAACCCATTTGGGTCTTTTGCGTTAACAAGGAAACCTGTCTTATTATTTTCAATAATTTCAGATATACCGCCAACATTAGTAGATATCGTCAAAATACCTGAAGCCATTGATTCCAAAAGCACATTTGGCAAAGCTTCATCCCAGGAAGGTAAAACAAATAAATCCAGATCATTTAATACTTCAGGAATATTACTGCGAAAACCCGCGAATCTGAACATTTCGTCAACTTCCAATTTTCGGGCTAATGTTTTTAACTCATTAATGTAATCCCTGTCATTTATATCAGATTCACCGATATAAACAATTTTTACATTTTTTACATATTTTTTAACTTCCCGCGCGGCATAAATAATATCACTACTGCCTTTTTTAGGCTCTATGCGCCCTATGATACCAATAATCAAATCATTTTCACTGAAATTAAATTCTTTTCTTAAAACAAAAGTTTTTTTAGTTCTATGGAACTTATTTAAGTCCACCCCATCATAGATAACTTCAACTTTAGATTCATCTATTCCCAAAGAATATAATTCCAGAGCTACTGATCTTGAAACAGCAATAAAACAATCCGTTTTCATAAACCATTTCTGTTTGCTTTCAAAAAAAGATGCTAAATTTGAACCCCGGCAATGACAGATTAATGGCCTGTTGATCAAATTTGAAACGCTGGATAAGTGATCGATAAGGTACTGATGGTTAAGGTGGATTATATCTATTTTTTCTTTTAACAAAGGCACTATCAAATTAGTCAAAGTTGATAAATATCTGAAAGGATTTTTTAATTTCAAAGAATAATAGGAAATAATTCTAACTTTGATCCCTCTCTTTTCAATTTCTACCAATAATGGGCCGTTTCTCGGTAAAAAAACAATTGCAGGGATGAAATCATTATTATTAATGCCACTCATAATATTTAATAGATTTGTTTCAGCCCCGCCAATATTAGAAGAGTGATTAATATATGCAATATTTAAAGGCATTCTTTGTCTTCTTCTTGAGTATTTTTAGCAGCATTTATATTTTAAGAACTAATTGTCTCTCTAAAATTATTTTCAGCAATTAAATCTAAATTTCTATTATTTGTTTTATTTAAAGCAATTTCTAAAAGAATTTCTGTTTGTTTCGCAACTCTATCCCAATTATAATATTTAACAACTTCATCTCTTGCATTTATAGCGATATTTTTTGCAAGTTGTTTATTTCCCTTTAAAATAGTTATTTTATTTATAATATCATTAACATCATTATTTGTTAATAAACCATTTTTGTTATCTTTAATAATCCTGCCAACCTGTCCCATATCAGAAGCAATTACCGGCGAACCGGATGCCATATAATCAAACAGTTTTATTGGTGAACGAGTAAAGCCCCAAGGGCTCCAGTAAGAATCACAATACAGGCAAAGGCTTACATCCGCCGAAGCAAAATAATTTGGGATATCTTTATAGGCAATTTTCTCAAATATCTTCATATTATTCAAAGGGATAAAAGGTAATTTATTGCTCTTGGGCATTAATAGAATAAAATAAATATCCGGATCTGTTTTTAAAAAATTTTTTGCTATTTCATAAATCAAATCAAAATTTTGCCATGGGAAAATATCACCAGCCCAGAAAACCTTATATTTTCCCTCAGGTATACCAAAAATATCCTCTTTTCTCAGCTCTGGCTTAAACAGCTCATAATCCGCGCCCATGGTTATTGTAAAACTGTTTTTTATATTTAAAAATTCTTTTGAATATTTTTGCAGCTCCGAACAGGTACAGATCGAATAATCCACAAAAGAAGCTAATCTTTTTCTTATAAAATTATTATATCTTAAATCAATCCTTGACCTGAGATGATTAAAACGGCTTGGAATATTTTGCCACCAGACAATTTCTTCTTCTAACGGGGCATTTAACTCCCATATTATCGGTTTTTTCTTAAACAAGCTTCGCAGCATAACTTGTTTTTCAATATTCCCATCTACTCTTATATATAATAAATCGGCTTTGTTACATATTTCAATTATTCCTTCTTTTGTATTAGGATATAAATTTTTAATGCCCGGTAACTTTTCCTGATCTAATGAATGAATTATATGGCCATTTTTTATTAATCGCAGAACTAAATTATAAAAATGGCTTGAACGCCCATTTTGAGGCGGATAGCTATTAAAATTGTGAATTATTCCAATATTCATATTTTCCTATATTTTTTAAATAAAATCAGTAATTTACCTTTACACCTTCCCGTAATATGTGCTAATCCCAAATAACAATAATAAAAGTGAGTATATAATTGCACCTTATCTATTTTATGGCGTTCATAATTTATAAAATTAATCGGGAAATATTTTATACCAATAAAAATTGTTTTAATGAAATTATAAATATCCTTTAGGAATGGTTTTATTATGTAATTATCATCTTTAAGTTTATGTATCTCTTGGCCTAAACCATAACGCATCCATCTTTCAAAATATTCACTTTTTCTTTCTGAGCGGTGGTAAACAATCGCAGCTTTATTCAAAACAATCTTTTGATTTAATTTTTCCTGCACTCTCCAGGAAAACTCAACATCAGCACCGGTAGGAATGTTCTCGTCAAACATACCAATTTTATCAAATACTTCCCGTCTATAAGCAACATTAGCAGTTGCTGCGCCCGATAAATATCCGGAATTTTCCCCTTTGCCTTGGCCAAATATTTTAGATCTTACAAGAAATTCTTCGAATGTTGAATCGGGTTTATAAATTTGTATATCGCCGGCAAAACAACCTATATTTTGGTTATCATAATTTACTGCTAATTCTTTCAACCAGTTTTTTTCAGCTATGCAATCTCCATCAGTAAAAGCTATTACATCTCCCTTAGCGTTTTTAATACCTTTATTCCTTGCGGCGTAAGAAGTCTGTACTTCTCTTTCAAATAACAAAACAACAGGATATTTTTTAATTATTTCCGGTGTGTCGTCAGAGGAATTATTATCAACAATAATAATTTCATATTTATTTTTTGGATATGTTTGGGCCAAAAGTGATTCGACACATTCATTGATCGTTTCTCTTTCATTATAAACTGGAACTATTACCGAAATAAAAGGCAATTTTTCTGCATTCATTTTTCGATCTCTCCTTGCCGCCCCGGAAGCCTCTTATCTTTCTTGGTTATCATTTTTACCGCCGACATCTTAAAATCCGTATCAAACCGCTTTTTCCCCATCCTTTAGACTCTTTTTGGTTTCAATCAAACTATTAAATACTTTTATATATCTTTTCGCCATCACTTCACAGGAATAATTTTCTTTTACATATAAATAACCGTTCATTGCCAGCCTATTGCATTCTTCCTCTGATTTTAGTAAGTTTAATATATTCTTAACTAAATCACATATATTACCCGGTTCACATAAAATACCATTTATATCATCTTGTATTATTTCAACTACCCCGCCAACACCAAACGACACTATTGGCTTTCCAGCAGCCATTGCTTCCAAAATCACATTACCAAAACCTTCAGATCTCGATGAACATACAAACAATCTGCAACCATTCAACAAGGAAACAACTGTTGATTCATCAACAGGGCCAATTAATTTTACTCTATCAGATATCCCAAGTATTTTTGCTTTATCTATCAAATTATTCTTTTCTTCCCCACCACCGGCAATAATAAGCTCAATTTCTGGTACATTTTCACATAATTTTTTAAATGCTTCTAAAAGCAGATCAAATCCTTTAGCGTAAACCAAACGGCCAATAGCTAAAATATATGGTTTACCGGAAATATATTTAACTTTATTATCAAACCTTTTTAAATCAATACCATTAGGAATAATATAATATTTTTTACTTAAGTCTAAATTACTTATCTCTTCAGCTTTTTTAATTAATATGTTTGAGGTGGATATTATTCTATCCGCGCTTTTAAGAGTATCAATCAAAAATTGTTTTCCAAAATCTGATACGAAAGGTAATTTATTTACATCAGACCCATGGATCGAAACAACAGCCGGTATTTGTAATATTTTTTTTATTATTAAAAAATACCATGATGTCCAATCTACCCATCTTATGTATAGGATATCCGGCTTTGATCTAAATGCAAAAACAAATAAAGACAAATATATTTTTATCCTGCGAAACTTTGGAACTGATCTGTCTGCCGGGTGCTTAAAATCAATATATTTAATCTCTGTTCCATATTCATCATGAGTGTATTTTTTTATATCCTTGGTGTGCAGGTGCGTTAATATTTCAACATCAATACCGCTGCTTCTTATTTCTTTAGCAAGCAATGGGCCAATTCTTTCTATTCCTCCTATTCTTGGCCAGTAAGATGGAGTTGCTATTAAAATTTTCATAATATATCTTTTCTAGCGCCTGCAATTAATAAATATGCCATTCACTATCTAAGTCCACTACTCCCACACCTTTTCTTGAATTTTTTATTGTAATTTCAGCAATTCCGTTTCTTAAATCATATGGATAAGTAACTAATTCATTCCAAATTCCAACATTTAACAGATATGTGTCGGATAACAAATTCACATTTTTCAGCTCCAACTCAACAATCCCTTCATTTTTAATTTGTTCAATGATCAGACCATCATTCTTTGTATTGTAACCAAAACATTTAGTTCCATCGAACGCCCACAAAGAAACTCCAAACACAAATTTTTCATTAATATCATTCCCTGTCTTAAAATATATTCTTATTTTTATATTTTCGCCTTTAGAAAAAACATTTATTTCTTTTCCATTGGCATCAAATACTTTAACTTCTTTAATATATGTTTGTTTTGTTTCACCCGTTTGATCATGTGTATTATTTAACTCATAAACACTTTTTTTATAATTTTCAACAGCCTCTCCGCTCTTACCATAAAAAGAAATTTCTCCTTTATTAAGAAATATTCCTTTGGAACATACTTTCCTAACCATATCCAGATTATGCGAAATGAAAATTATTGTTGTATTATTTTTAACGAGATCTTCTATCATTCTCAGGCATTTTCGTTGAAAATTCATATCACCAACCGATAACACTTCATCAACAAGCAAAATATCCGGTTTTATATGTGCTGCTACCGAAAAACCTAACCTCACATACATTCCCGAAGAATATCTTTTGACCTGTGTGTCAATGAATTTCTCTAATTCTGAGAATTCAACTATACTATCAAACTTTTTATCAATTTCCTTTTTTTTTAATCCCATAATTGCACCATTTAAATAAATATTTTCACGCCCCGTAAGATCAGGATGAAAACCGGTTCCAACCTCGATCAAAGCGGATAATTTTCCATTTATATTAATATTCCCCTTTGTTTGTTTAGTTATTTTTGCCAGGAGTTTCAAAATTGTACTTTTACCGGCGCCATTTGAACCAATAATACCAAGGGCCTCACCTTTAGCAATTGTAAAATTTATGTCTTTTAATGCCCAGAACTCATTCATCTGGAGGCCTTCCTCTTCCCGGCGCCGGTTGAATAAACCCTTCAATGCCGCCGGAATAGCGTCTCTAAGGCTGTCTTTTTTTAAACCGATCTTATATTTTTTTGATACATTCTCAAATTCTATTGCGTTCATAAATTCTCCTAAATTATATCTGCAAATACTTTTTCTGATTTTTTAAAATAAGTATATCCCAGAATAAACAAAACTAACGAAACAATAAAAGCTAAACTCAGATAAAAATAATCCGGCGGGAGATCTTTAAGAATTACATTTCTATAACTTTCAATTATCCCGGCCATAGGATTAAGCATGTAAAATACCTTGTATTTTTCGGGGACTAAACTTAAAGGATAAATTATTGGAGTCAAATACATCCAAAGCTGGACTAAAATAGGCATAACATGCTTCACATCACGAAAAAATACATTTCCGGCTGAACTTAATAAAACAAACCCTAAAGTAAATATTATTTGGATCAGTATTATCAAAGGAACCCAAAACATATAAATTGTCAGGCTTATCTTGTAGAATATCATCATACCGATAAATATTATCGAAGCGATAAGAAAATCAAATAAACAGGCTATCATGGTGGCAAATGGCAATACCTCTCTTGGAAAATAAATTTTTGTAACCAAATTCATATTACTAACAATACTGGAAACCCCGGTATTAACCGATGATGAAAAGAATATCCACGGGAGAATAGCACAATAAGAAAATATTGGATAAGGAATGCCCTCTGACGGAACCCTTGCAAGTTTAGAAAATACAATGGTAAAAATAATCACTAATGAAAGCGGCTGCAATAGCGCCCACGCAATACCCATAAAGGTTTGCTTATATCTCACCTTAATATCACGCGCTGCCAGAATAAACAAAAGATCCCTATATTGTATTAAGTCCTTAATTGCTGTAAGCATTTTTAACTCCCTTAATTGTTATAAATTGACAATAAGATGGAAATAACCTGTGGAATTTTAAATATTTTTCCACCTCATCTATAAAATCCACTTCTGCTTTTACAATTTCATTTAAATCAGGATTATGCCAGCTAAAATTGTGTTCCAGCAATGTCCAATCGTGTAATAAAATAACTTCAATGTTTTTATTATTTGCAATTCTGGGGACCTCGAATATACCATTTACTTCTTGTGGTTTTTTTATTATTCTATCATAAGATATTCTGATCTTTCCATTATAATATTCTTGGCCAATAACACTGTCGCAATATGAAGCATCTGTTTTTATTCCCAGAGCTTTTAAAGTGTCAAAAAGCTTGAAACCAGGAATAAAAAACCAGCCAAACCTGAAAGATTCAATATCAAAATTATATTTATTTTTAATTTGTGGGAATAATGTTTGTAGATCCTGTGCTGTTTCATTTAACGCGCTGTCATAACTTAGATCCTTTTTAAATGAGGATGCATGATAATGCCACCCAATTTCATCTCCTCTTTTTTTAAGTTCTGTCCATTTATCCAAAGCTAGCTCAAAACCATTAAAATTTTTATCATACATAACGAACCAGGTGATAGGTATCTTAATGTTATATTTTTTTTCAAGAATATCTCTTATAACAGATATTCTTTCAATACCTTCAGGTATTTTTATACTTTCAGCATCTACTGTAATCGCCACATATTTCGGCATATGGAGAACTTCCCAAAAAGGTGGTTTTACATAACTTCTTGTTACCGGATATAATATTAAAAATAATCCTAAAAATAAACAACTAACTATAAACCATTTAAAAACAACCTTTAGGTTTTTCATTTCACCCTTAATTTGGCATTTTCAACTTTGGATGTAAAAATAAAATAAATAATTTCCATTTTTGTTTTAACGAATTTAATTTATCGTTATCAAAAATACTTGCAACTGAATAATAGATTATAAGTAAGGAATATATAATTAACCTGCAGCCGCGATAAACATTGGCATATATAATTCCATAATTTTTTTTGAAAAATAAATATTTATTCCGCTGTAACTGGAGAGAAAACCACACAGCCTTTTTCTTGGTTGTCTGCCCCCAGAGATGGATTATTTCCGGTTCCGGATAATAATATATTTTCCAGCCCAGCTTCTTAATACGGTAACACCAATCAGTTTCTTCCGAATAAATTGGGTTATAAATCTCATCAAAACCGCCTGTTTTTTCCAAAACTTCTCTTCTTACCATTAAACAAGCTCCCATTACCCAATCAACTTCATAAAAATCTCCCCTGTTCATTCTCCTGCTGTGAGTAAATATTTTATTAAACGGAGTCGCGTAAAATATTTCCGAAAAAATAGTCGGGAAATTTTCCCATGACGGCTGAAGTGTTTTATCGGCATTTAGTAATTTACATCCGCAGGCTCCCGCTTCAGTATGATTATCCATAAAACCTACCATATCCGATAAGGCTGTTTTTAAAACAATAGTATCCGGATTAAGAGCTAAAATGTATCTTCCCTTTGATATACCGAATCCAAGATTATTCGCGCCGGAAAAACCCATATTCCCGCTGCTTTTAATTATTATAACTTCAGGAAATTCCCTCTCCATCATTTCCTTACTGCCATCCGTAGAATTATTATCAGAAACAATCACCTCATATTCTATCCCTTTAGTTTCCTGGAAAATAGACTTTAAGCAATCCCTTAACATGTCTCTTGTGTTAGTATTAACAATAACAACAGATAAATCCAAAATAAAATCTCCTTTGTAACAGGTTTTATGTCCTGCACCCTTGAGCCAGCTTTTCCTCTTTTTTAACAATTTTTTCAATAGCCAGTAAACTTCCCACTAAAACCCAAAAATAAACAGTAGAACAAAAATTTTTAAGCCCGCCATTATGATAGGATGGAAGAATATAATCGGCAAAAACACCTGCGCATAATTGGCCATAGATACTTCCCATTATTCCAACAGTAAATACTTTTATAAAGTTATCTTTAACTGAATGTATAAGATATCTTCCTAATAAAGATATCTTTACAATTACCCAGCAAAAGCAAATAAATCCTAAACCTCCCACTTCAGATAATATTTGAAAGTATTGGCTATGGGCAGCAGTATATTTAAATCCTTCAGTCGAATAAGTTAAGGCATAATCCATATAATTTCCCGGGCCTATTCCGAAAAATGGGTTTTTAAGCCATAGTTTATAAGCAAATCCCCACATTATAAAACGGTCATAATCCCTTTCTGACTCTGCCAGGGAAAACACATCTTCGATCTTTGAAGCAGCCAGTATAAAAAATAAAACTAAAAACAAAACTAAAAGATAAATACCCCATTTTTTTGACTTTTGGAAAAGTATATAAATTAAAGGAATACCCATGGCGATCCATCCCGCGATCCATTGTCCTGCTCCCGCGCGAAAAAATTGCCAAAAGACAAATTCACAGGAAAAAATGATTAAGATAACAAATCCAATTTTTTTTAGTAAGGATAATTCAGGTATAAATATTAAGCTGGCAAAAGCTAATGAAAGGGCATGCGCCTGTACCATTGGGAACCATCCTCCTTGAGAAATCCCAAATTTCTCAAGATTAAAATAAGCGCTAATGGTTAATTCGATTCCGATAGCTATAACAGCACAATAGACTAAATAAATTTGTTCTTTTGTTATAAAAAATCTTTCTATCATAAAAGCTGTCAAAATGGAAAAAATAATTAAAATTGAAGCGAGAATCTGAACTAAAATAAACCTGTGTTCACCGTGTACATCAGGGTCATAGAGAATAACACCTTTTAAACTGGAAAGAATAGTAATAATAAGAAGAAAAGTCAAAGGCCAGAATAAGCTGGATCTATTAATCCCAAATGTTCCTTTTTCTAAAGATAAAATGATCCAAATAAATAATAGTAATGATAAAATAGTTATACTTGGGTATATTGCCGCATTACGAACAGAATAAATAGGAACAGCAAAAACTCCGCCTGTAACTATCCAAAATATTATCCCAAAACGAAGATTAGAAAGTGTAAGTGTTAAAAAAGCTAAAAAAGCTATTACAAATATACCATAAAGCGGGGATAATATACCAATTAGGAAACCTATTATTACTGCCAAAACGATTGATAAAAATAAAATTTTAAGTGTCTTATTTTTATCTCCTAATATAAAATCCAAAATTTATACTCCCTTAACAACTTTTTCAATAAATTCATCCATTTTTTTTCCTATATTATCCCAACCATATTTTTCTTCAATTAATTTCCTTCCGTTCTTTGATAATATTCCAGCTAAATCTCTATCAGACAATAAAGCTAAAACGCCTTTGGCAAAATCTTCAGGATCATCAGCAATCCAAATGTTACAATCGTGAACCATCGAACTATTTATTGTCCTTAAGCCGTCAATGCCTTCGGCGCCTATTGATGTAGAAACTACAGGTATACCGATCGCCATTGATTCTAATATTTTAAAACGGGTACCGCTTCCGACCTGTAAAGGAACAATGGTAACACCTGCTTTTGATATTTCTTTTTTTACATCATCTACATATCCAACGAATTCAATATTTTTATCATCTTGCAAATCTCTAACAGGCAAATTGATATAATCTCCTGTTACTATAAGTTTAATATCAGGGCGCGAAGCTTTTATAATGGGAAATATCCTTTCATG
This sequence comes from bacterium, assembly GCA_028719205.1. Classification (GTDB taxonomy): domain Bacteria; phylum JACRDZ01; class JAQUKH01; order JAQUKH01; family JAQUKH01; genus JAQUKH01. The sequence goes on along the minus strand of JAQUKH010000003.1, from coordinate 13,083 downwards.
AAAATATTTTAAACCGTTAAGATTTGCCTGATATTTTAAAAGGCTGCTATAAATAATAACAGGAGAACTTCTTTCATTTTTACTATATTCACGGTATAAATAATTATCCAGATCCACTCCATTCGGGACAACTTCCAAAAGCTTTATTTTGGGAATTAAACCCATCATAATCTCTTTATCCACCGAAGAAACAAAAGTATGAGCCTCTATTTTAACGCTTACCCCTGTCTCGTATTTTAAACCTTTTCGCCATGTCAGCCATCGCCTTATTTTTTTTAGAGATGATTTTTGTAATTGATAGTCTCTTTCTAAAATAACGGCATCAATATTATGATGGTCAATGACTCTTGGAATACCTTTTAAACCTAAAACATAATCTGTCATCATTATATGATCAATAATTATTAAATCATATCTTTTTTCTATTGTCCAATCATAAACAAGCTTTGCCATTTCCTCGTTTCGTGAAAATTGAATTGATTTTGGCTTTTCAGAAAAATGCGCTAAAACGTGTTCATTAATGCTAAATTTTTTATCCACAGCCAGCACTGCTTTTACTCTTTTGCAAATACCGCCTAATGCTGAAACATTTTTTTCTTCTTCTCTATTGAAAATAAAAGTTAGAAGATCAATTTGATGTTTTTCAGATAAATATTTAAGCAAATAATAATTCCGAACTTTGGCACCGGTACTAAGAGGAAAAGGAAGCCAGGATGTCAGATAAAGTATTTTCATTTTCTAATTTATCATTTTCCACGCCAACTTTTTGGCAAATTCTTTATTATTTCAATATTACTGAATTTCTTGCTTTCTTTGCTGCCGGTTTTCTTAGCCCATTGAGCCATTCTTTTTAAGCCTTCATTTAAATCAAATCTTGCTTTATACTTAAATACTTTTTGGAGTTTTGAATGGTCTGAGTAGGCGTGTAAAACTTCGTTTCTTCCTTCTAAATATTTAATTTTAGGAGTTGTACCCATTACAAGAGCGACTCTTTCCGCCAACTCCTTAACAGAATAGGGCTTATCAGCGCCAATATTAAATATTTTATTGTACGCGTTTTTATTGGCTATCGAATCCACCATTATAGGGGCTACATCTCCTACATAACTGAAAGCTCTTGATTGCGTGCCATCGCCAAAAATACTCATAGGCTTTTTATGCATGATCTGATTCATAAAAATGCCGATTACATTTCTGTATTTATCGCCGATGTTCTGCTTTTCTCCATAAACATTGTGGGGCCTGAAAATAATGTAATCCAGCCCGAACATTTTATGGCTGGCTTCTAATTCCTGTTCCACGGCAAGTTTCGCGATACCGTACGAATCTTCCGGAACAGGGATCATATCTTCTCTCATTGGAAGCTGATTTTTTCCGTAAACTGCAATGGAAGAAGTAAAAACGAAACATTTTACGTTATAATTGACAGCGCAATTGATCAAATTCACACTGCCAATAAGATTATTCTCATAATTAAATCTCTTTATAAAATGGCTCAACCCTTCGGCGGCATAAGCAGCCAAATGGAAAACATATTCTATTTGATTATTTTTAAAAATTGACTTTACAAGTGTATAATCCGTTATGCTTCCTTTAATAAATTTGGCTTTTTTGTTTACATTTTCTTTAAAACCGCCGCTAAGGTCGTCTAAAACAATTACTTGTTTGCCTGATTTTATAAGTTCGTCAACTACATGTGAGCCGATAAAACCGGCTCCACCCGTAACCAATATTTTTTTCATTACAAATGCCTCCTTTTGATAAGTTTAATAGCTTTAATTTCAATAATAATCATATTTAGGAACATCATATTCCACTTGATTTAAAATAGTTCCCAAAATTTTGCCTTTAGTATCTTTCAATGTATTTACCGCCCTTTGCACTATCCCTCTCCGGGTGGCGCCGGCTTTTATAACTAAAATTGTTCCATCCACATAAGAACTCAATAGAACCGAGTCAGCTAAAGGATAAAGCGGAGAAGAATCAAAAATCAGCAGATCAAATCTTTCTTTAAGTTCGCCGACCAGATTTTTCATTTTCTGGGAACCCAACAAAGCTGTTGTATTTGTACAGCGGGAACCTGAGGTTAAAACTTTAAGATTCTCCTGCTCGGTATCATGTAAACATTCATCTATTTTTTTATTATCCACTAATACGTCCGTCAATCCATGAATTAATGATAATCCAAATTTCAAATGAATGGAAGGCCGCCGCAAATCGGCATCAATTAAGAGAGTTCTTTTATTCATTAATGAAGTCATGATCATCGCCAGATAACTTACACTAAAACTCTTTCCTTCCGCCGGAACCGCGCTTGTAACCATTATTGATCTGATAGGGTCATCAGAAAAAAGAGCCATTTTTATGCTGGTCTGCAGCCGATAGAATTCACTGAATTCAGGTGATTCCAGCATCTTATGATTAACCAAAAGCGAAGAAGCAAGCTGCTTTTTAAGCACAGTGGCAATAGTTTGTGCTGATATATAACCTAAACGGACTAAAGTTTCACCTAAACGGCCGCCGGACTTTTCCCTTTCTTTTAACGCATACATCAGTTGTTCATGTGTAATAAAACCCGCGTTGATCAGGATTTGCCCGATCAGATCTTTTTTACTTGAATCGTTTTTCATTAGTACTCCCTACTTTTTCATCTTCGGTATTGCCGCAAGAACCGGCAACCCTAAAAATAATTCCACCTCATCTACTGAATGAAATGAATCATCGAAATATTCAAATATCATGGATAATCCTATACCTAAAACCAATCCAATGATCGCGCCGAAAATAGTATTTTTTACCGGCCTGGGCTTTAACGGCTGAAAAGGCTGATACGCGCGGTCAAAAACTCTTACATCCCACATATCAACGTTCTCTTCGATCCGTGCCTCTGCCAGCCTTTTCAGTAAATTGGTGTACTGTTCTTCATTAACTTTATTTTCTCTTAAAATATCAATGTAACGGATCTGTTTTTCCGGCAATGTTTTTATCTTCTCCTGCTCTTTTTTTATCAGATCATCCAGAAAAATTTGTTCATTTTGTTTAGCCTCAATTTCCATTTCTGTCTGAACAAGGTCTAAAATAAAATCCTTATTTTTCGGATTATTATCAGACTTATATCCGGAAGTAGCCCTGGTTAATTCAGCCTGAAAGCTAGATTTAATTTCCTCGAGTTTTTTCTTCTTTATTAAAAGCGGAGAGAATTCATCTGTATACTTATAACTCATAGAATTTATTTCCGCTTCAAGATTGGAAATGTTTTGCTGCATTGCCGAAAGGGCACTATTATCTTTAAAAAATAGAGCCTGCAAATCCTTGCCGCTTTCTCCTTTAGTTTGAGGCATTTGTTCTTTTAATTGATTAAATCTTGCCTGGGCGATCTTAATATCCATTTCTATCTGATAGCGCCTGGCTCCCCACGTGGCAATACGGCTGGTAACTTCCTTTATTTCTTCATCAAGGGAAATAATACCTTCTTTTTTCTGAAAATCACTTAAATTTCTTTGTACTTCATCGAGTTTTATACGAATAAGATTCAGTTGTTCCTCAATGTAAACTCTTTTATCTTTAGCTAAGGCATTATTAAACAATTGATATTTTTCAATAAAGGTATCCGCAAGCGTGTTGGTAATTTTAGCAACCATCTCAGCATCATTCCACCTCACGGTCAATACAAGCGTATTCGCGCCCTCAAAAGTCTGCACATTTATATTACTTACCAATTTTTCCATAATTGCAACATACTCTTCTTTATTGTTTATATTCCCGATCCCCAGATTTTTCATAACTAATTCAAGTAAATACCGGCTTCTTAACCACATAGCCTCCGGGCCCAGAGAAGTTTGTCCAAACGTCTGCCTATTCGATGTTCCGCCCGTTAACTGAACGGGAGACTGCACACGAATACTTGTACTGGCCTCGTAAACCGGCTCAACAATTTTACTGGTGATAAAAGCAGAAATTGAAACAACAAAAGTTATTAAAAGGATCAACCACCAGCGTTTAAAAAGAACACGCTTTATTGTATTTAAATAATTTCCTGTAGCAATTTTATCCGAATGTTCCATTTATTTACTCCTGAAATAACGGTAATTACAGCTGATTACAGCGATTCTTTAAAAGAGATTACACAGATTTTAAAAGGTTTATTATAGCATAAAATTTAGGATTACGCAAGCGGCATTATGGGGGAACATTCTAATTACAGACCAAGACTTTTGCCTAAAAAAATGACTAATATCTGCCTGCCGCGGGCAGGCCTAGTTTGCATCAATAATCCCAATTGTAAGAGCGATATTTTGCTCTGTTTGGGAATTACTTGACTTAGGTGTTTTAAATAGTAACCAAAGTTTTACAGCGCTGCCTGCAGGAACACTTGCTCCATTAGCCGAAAATTTAGGATCTCCGAAAATTGTAGAAGTTGCTGTTTTATTTACACTTGTAACTATATCATCATCATTAAAATCTCCCGCGACAGGAATATCATTTTCTCCGGTAAAAAGAGCTTTAAGCACATAAGTATTGCCTGCTGAAACAGAACCCGGAACCCAATCAGCGCCCGCGCCGGTGATCTGGAGCGTAAACGCCTCTAAACCTTCATTGGCTGTATTGTTTACAGTAATACTTGCAGGTTGAGAAAAAGAGGCCAAATTGAGTTTATTTAAATTAATTTCAGCGGATGAAATAGTCAGCGATAGATTTAATATCAAATCCGGCGAATTAATTGCCGTTGCAGGTGTTCCTGAAGCAAGATAAATTCCATCATACGCCTCGAACTTATAAGAGATATTCGTGAATCCCGGGGAAAAAGGGATCGTAACATCCTTAGTATAAATTTTCCCGTCTGTAACATTATTATCATTAGTATCAGCCTCATCCATATTAATTACTTCACCGCTATCAGCATAATCACCGTCACCATTTTTGTCCAGCAATAAACGCATATAAGCGGGGAAATAATTACCGGGATCAGTATATTTAACCCTGAAAGTAAAAACAGTAGTATTACTATAACCGCTTTCAGGATTAACTCCGTCATTGGTATATCCAATTTCCCCTGTCCAATCCAGAACAGAAAAAGTTGAATCTGTAAGAGGTTTTATTTTTGCCGCTATGTCTTTTGTTAAGGGTACCGGTAAAAATATATTTAAAGTGCCGTCAGAGGCATTTGCTTTTTGTTTTCTAAATAACGTACCGGTTGTAGAGTATGTATCCCACCATTCAACTGAATAATTCATATTGCTCATACTTGGAATATTCACAGAACCTGTCTCACTGTTTATAGCCGTATCTAAAACAACCACATTGTACCATGTGTGATTCTTGTTTTGGACCCAAACCAACGCGGAAGTATCGTTTTTTCCCGCTAATATCCTCAAGTTAGCATTATCAGAAGAAGGTGTTGCGTATACCCCGGATGGCGCTAACTGTACATCATCTATCCATATTGTTCCTGATGTCCCCGTGAAAGCAAAAACAACTCTTGCCTGATAATTATCTGATGTAGCCGCAGGCGCAGTGAAATTAAAAGAAAATTGTGCCCAATCACTTGTTCCCTTGAGATATGGGGAAAGTGCGAAATTAGTCCAAGTAATACCATTAGATGATGTAGCAACATAGACTTGCACCCCGGGTCCTGCGATAGTGTCCTTTTTCACCCAACCGCTTACTGTATAAGATAAATTCGGTATCAAACTAACACTTTGCTGGAAAGTTATAGGTTCATTCACAGAACTTGACCATTTAAAACTTTTTGCGCCACTATGGGATATTGTGGTATCAATAGAATATTTTATAGTGGTAGTAGGATTCTTAAGCCAATCAGTAAAACCATTTTCAAACCCCGGATTAGAAAGCAAATTGCCATAAGTTGAATTTACAAAAGCAAGTGTTGTATCGCATAGCTTTTTACTTGAAATTTCACTTTCAAGATAATTGCTTAATATTTTATAGTTTTGCCACCAGTCTAAATAAGTTAAATGTTCCGGCCAGGCCCATGATAAAGGTGTAGTTGCTAACCCCTGCATCGTTCCAGTCCACAAAGCATTATGAAGATATATACCAGTAGTATCATCAGGCGCAATCCCATCATAACAATCTCCTCCGGCAGAGGTCCAGGATGACCCTAAAGCCCCAAATTCCGCAAAAATATTTGGTTTATTTGGAACAGTTTTATACAATTCCTTTGAATAATATGTAATAAGCTTAAACATATCTGACGGAGAATAATTAGCGGTGTAATTTTTTACATAATACCCGTGAATTTGAGCATATTCTATTTCCGGTAAACTGTATAAGTCATAGAATGTTTTAAAACTACCGGTACTTGTGGTAATCATGTGTTTATTTACATCCATATTTTTTATATCTTGAGCCATTTCTGAATGCCAGGTTTTAATATCTGCCCAAGTTGTATTCCAATTTTCCGCCAACTCCAATGACCATTGCAGTTCGTTTATTTCATTCCACAACTCCCAGGACAAAATATTTGTATTATATCCATATCTGGCAACTAAATATCTTAATAATTGTTTCCATGAATTTTTCGCAGCAGTATTAGTAAAAAATTCTGAACGATAAACCAGCGGCCCGCTGTTGACGGTATTATAAATATTTGCATCCCAATTATACGCGAAACTATTTACATCCTCTAAAGTAAGTTGTATATATATTCCATTATCTTTAGCTGAAGATAAAATTTTATCCATCCTCCACGCATCGGCTAAATCATAATTGGATCCAATATTATTTTTCCCCTGCTGAATAGTTACCACCCAATCAGGGTATTGCCAAATAGAATTAACCATCCATACCCTTGCAAAATTCATTTTATTTTGTTTCATATAACTAAAATATTCATCATAGGCATAAGTTTTTGTCTGGTGTCCTGCCGGGATCTGCCACCAGGCTACATCCAAACCAATACCAAAAAAATCATTTCCATTTTCATAAGCAAAATAACGGTTATTTCTTGGATTTAGCCGTATAAAGCCTTTATTGCTTGAGTCCACTACCGTAAAAGTAGTATCTGTAAGAGCAGGTAATGATAATATATAATCCCCTGTCGAATCGTTAAGTTTCAGCGAATAATTAAAAGCTCCTGTAGTTTCAGACGCGTAACGGACTTTCCAGCAGGGGCTTCCTGTTAGAGTCAATACTTCATTTAATCCACTCGTTGACCTTACGTAATCCTGGAACCAAAAGGCGGCAACTGTATCCGTAAGACCGCTTCCCGGATTAGTAAAATAGGCGTCAATTTTTACCCCGCCTGTTGAAGTATCAAAATTATAGGGATTTGAATAAGCGGAATCCAGTGTAAAAGTTATTTCATACTTCTCATATTTCGGGATTTGACTGCCTGTATAATCAGCTCTATTATCAGTTAAGCTGACAATAGACGGAGCCGCAAAAACACCCATATTATTCATAAAAATAATCAAAAATATTAGAAATATTGTTTTTTTAAACATATTCATCCTTTAAAGGGTTATTTATCTGCCCTTTATAATTCAGACGTTCTCCATTCAATATCCTACTTAACGGTCACTTCCGCATTTGTCCATTTGACAGAAGAAATACTTTCTAATGGTTTTTCCGGGGTAAATAATGAATTTTCCTCCGCTGTTTCGCTAAATTTAACTGAAGTAAAACCTGTGCTTACAGTGGTAAATGTAAATGTCATTATTGTTCCTGAACCATTAATCCCGGGATTTTCACCGGCACGGGATAAACCTACTAATAAACATCCGGAATCAGGATTTTGGTTAAGAAAACCAACTCCTGCTTCTCCCTTAGTGAAAAATGCGCCTTTTGTAACACTATTTTCCGGAATATTTATATTTTTAATCTGTATAATTTTGGAATTATAATTTAACCTGAAATAAATCCCTGCGGCATTCACCGCATTTGAAATTTCAATATATATAGAAAATTCACCAGGATGTGTAGGAACTGCGGATAATACTATTTTCACTTCAGGAGTAATTGTCCCTTTCTCACCGCTACCACCAGTCTCACCGGTTCCACCAGTCTCACCGGTTCCACCAGTCTCACCGGTTCCACCAGTTCCACCAGTCCCACCACTACCACCAGTCCCACCACTGGTATTATCACTACCACTAATACTATTATCGCCACCGCCACGATGGCACCCGAAAAACAATACTAAAAATAACGTAAAAACCAGAAAAAGAATATTTCTTTTCAAATTAATTTCCCGCTTATTTTTTTAACCCAAAATGGCTTGCAAGAATTACCAAATCTTCGCCATCAACCATCTTGTCTCCATTAATATCAGGATTTACATTATATCTGTTGGGCATATATTCGCTCTCATTTCTGCCAAAACAATACATAAGCAATGCTAAATCCTTGCCATCAACCAGATTTGAACCATCAAAATCAGCGTTAAATACCAAGCCAACTTTAATATTAAAGCTCATTGCAGTATCAGCAAAAGCAATTTCACTTAAAAAATTATCATTAATTAAAGAATTTGAATTACTTTTACCAACAACATTATACTGCAATGTGATAAAAAAAGTTATAAGAACAATAATTATTGCAGCATTTCTGATTTTATATATTTTTTCTCTGGATAACATATATTGCGCTTTTACCCCGCCTCTTAAGTTAGTATATCACTTTTTTGACTGTTCGTCAATAATTTGATGGAAAAAATTACCAGATATAATCACAACTAAACCTGTATAGCTCCTGTGTATTTGGGGAGACTTCTTCACTTGAATGCACAGCCTTAAAACTAAAACCTATTGCAATTTGTCTTATTTCTTTCAATTTAGCATAAAAAAAATATTCTTTTTTTTTATCCCCGGCAATATCAGTATTATCGTCACTCAACTTTGTTCGTATAAGAAAAATATTCCTGTCATTATCCAATTTTACCTGGTAACCCCAAAAGTTATCAATAATATCTTCTATGTCTGAATTGCTAGCCCTGTCTTTCCCATAAAAAACAGCCAGCTCAATTTTTTTTCCAAGTAAAAATCTTCCGTTTAAATAATCTTTTATTTTCTTATCACCCGTTTTGTACATATCTTCATCTTTGATCCGGCGGCTTGCCGATAAGTTAAAAAATGACACCGGGTAACAATCCGCCTGCCCTCCTAATTCCCTATCGGTTATTTTCCTTCCTGGATGGCTCCACTGGTCAAAAGATGTTCTTAAACTGAACTTCCTGCTGAATTTAAAATATTCCTCAAAGTAAAAACCTCTTTCATCCCTGTCATTAGGTTCATCATCCTCCTGCGCAAAAGACTGGCTGTGAGGATTGTAAAAATTTGGCGCAAAATCGCGGAAAGAAATTAAAGAAAATATCTCTTTCAGATCATACGATAATTCCAAATAGCTGCCCCTGCCTTTTGCCTTAACCTTAGCCGTTTCCCCTGAGAATTTCAGGAACCCATACCTGTAAGAAAAATCTATGCCGTAAACTTCAGCTTTAGCCGCATCAGGATAAGCAGAAAGATCAAAATCGAAATCTTTATTTATCTCCGATCTGTAATATGTGCCGCCCATACTAAAATATTTTGTTATATCAAACCTTGTATTTAAACCTTTTACTTCTTCCCGATAAACATCCGGAAATGCGTTGTTATTAAGCGTGTCTTTTGAGATAAAAGGAGTTAATGTAACGCGGTTTATTTTTAGTTTTCCGGTTATTCCGAAAAATTTATCATAAAGGGAAAGATCCGGCAGTGAGCCGATCTTGTTTTTCCGGTCAGAATTTCCAATAACTAACCCCTTCCCGAACCTAAGCGTATAATTTCCTATTATAATATCTTTTATACCGTAGCAATCCCTGAACAAAATATATTTCTTTTTTAAACGAAATTTGTTCTCTTCTTCCGCTTTTTTGGGGGTTCCATTTTCTATTGAATATCCTTCTATTTCCTGATCCCTTTCCAGAAGGTACCCAAAACCAAACAGTGAGGTCTGATACTGAAGCCTGTGATAAATATAGAATCCTTCGTCATCAAGCGGATCTTCTTCCAGTTTGACGCGCAATGATCCGCCTTTTTGTGAAGGAAACACTTCAACAAAATTTCTTAAGTATTTGTACGTATCTCTTGTTAATAAAGGAACATTCTCTAGATCTGAGATCTTTTCAAATAAACCTGTTTTATCGCGATATTCTACAATAGCTTCCGCTATTCTTGTATCAACACCGGGCAGATCAAGCAAATCCTCAATCTCCGCCCTGTTAATATCGATCTTATTTTCCCAAATATCCAAAAGGCGCAAATAATCAAAATACCCGATTGAGCCTTCCTGATAGAACCGGTAAATATCTTCCTCAGAATTTGTTTCCTGCTCATTCCAGTTTGTAAAAGTAAAAGCAAAGACCGGAGAACAAAAAGAAAAAAGGATTAATAAAAAAAAGGCCTGTTTATTGCGCATCTTTTATCTTTTTCAATACCTTTTTCATTTTCTCCATTGCCTTCGCGCGATGGCTAATACAATTTTTTATGGTTTCATCCAGTTCCGCGAAAGTTTTTTTATATCCTTTTGGCATAAAAATCGGGTCGTAACCAAACCCATTTTCACCACGGGGTGCAAAAATCATCTTACCTTCACAGGTTCCTTCCGTAAATTTTGTTTTTCCATCCGGAAAATGTAAGCAGGCCACTGCCCTGAATCTCGCCAGCCTTTTTTTTTCAGGCAATTTTCCAAGCAGATCCAACACTTTTCTTATGTTATCCGAGTCTTTCGCGTTATCCCCGGAAAATCTGGCGGAATGTATTCCAGGCTGGCCGTTCAGCGCATCGATCTCCAAGCCTGAATCATCTGACAAGACCGGAAATCCTGTTATTTCAGCTACGATCTTTGCTTTTATCAAGGCATTTTCCTGAAAAGTAAAACCATCTTCTTTTACTTCAGGTATATTTTTAAAATCATTTAAAGATAACAAGTTAACTGGTATATCTTTAAGAAGTTCTTTAATTTCTTTCAGTTTTCCTTTGTTCCGGGTTGCAACGATTATATCCAAAACTTCTCCTAAATTAATTCCTCAGTTTTTAGAACCTCTTTTTCTATCTTTATAAGCTCTTTGATACCTTTATGCGCAAGTTCCAGGAGTTCATCTAATTCCTGTCTCTCAAACGGCCGCTTTTCTCCTGTACCCTGTATCTCAACAAATTGGCCTTCCGCAGTCATTACAACATTTAGGTCCATATCAGACGCCGAATCTTCTTTAAAACAAAGATCTAATAATTTTTGTTCTTTTTCTTTCCCAACGCTGACACCGGCTATAAAATCCTTTAAAATTCTCCCCTTGATCTTTCCTTCCTTTTTAATATGCCTTATCGCGTCATATAAAGCAATGAAAGATCCTGTAATAGAGGCTACACGGGTCCCGCCGTCAGCCTGAATAACATCGCAATCCAGCCAGATCGTCCTCTCGCCTAAATTCTCCAAATTTACTATACTGCGCATACTCCTTCCAATTATCCTCTGGATCTCCTGGGTCCGTCCTTTTGGTTTTGAGGATGACCCTTCGCGGGGAATCCTTGTCAACGCTGAACGTGGAAGCATGCTGTATTCCGCGGAAATCCATCCCTGCCCTGAATCCCTTAAAAAAGACGGCACTTTATCCTCAATTGACGCGGTACAAACTATTTTTGTTTCACCCATTTCAAAAAGCACCGATCCTTCCGCGTATTTAGTAAAATTACGCGTTACCTTTACATCTCTTAATTCATTGTATTTCCTGCCATCCGAACGTAGTATTTTACTCATATAAAAACTCTGCCTTTCTATTTTTCAAGATCAATTTTATCAATCTCGACTTTATCTGTTTTAAAAATCGTTCTTACCATTTTACCGAAATTTTCAGACGAAGAACTGCAGTAAAATTTATAAACCTGCTTTCTCTTTTCATTTAACCGGTTATTATTAGTCAAAACCCGTTTTACCTGGCAGGCAACCGCTTCCCCTGAATCAAGAACAAGAATATCCGGCCCGGTTATTTTCTGGATTAAATCACGGACAAGGGCATAATGTGTGCAACCAAGCGCCAAAACATCTATTTTTTCTTTAAGAAGCGGAGTTAAATATTTCCGCAATAATTTCTCTATTTCAACTTCATTCTTCTCTATATTATTTTTTTCTATTAATTCTACAATACCGGGGCAGGGTTGACTTATCACCTTTTTATCCGCCGCGAATTTTTGGATTAATTCTTTATGATGATGGCCCAGGGGGGCGACCGGGCGTGGTGGCCCTTTCCCCGGGCGATGAGGGACAGCCTCGATTTCAGTTTCAGCGGACTGAAGACTTCACTGGTGATGGCCTTAAAAAAGCGGTCTTTTTCTGAGGAGGAACTGCCCCATCTGGTGGCGAGTTACCAGGAGGCCATCTGCGAGGTCCTGGTGGAAAAGACGATCCAGGCGGCCCGCAGGGAAGGGGTGGACAGGGTCGTCGTATGCGGGGGGGTGGCCTCGAACAGCCGACTGCGCCAGAGGTTCCGTGAAGACGGGACTGAGGCAGGCATCGAGGTCCTGGTGCCGCCGCCTTTCCTCTGCACCGATAATGCGGCGATGGTGGCGGTGGTCGGGGACAGACTCTTCGCTTCGGGAAAACGGCATGGCCTGGAGCTGAACGCGGTCTCCCGATGGCCCGTTTTGGACGTCGCGTGATATGAATCCCAAGCAGTGGCTCATAACGTTTTACCGCAGGTTTATCAGCCTGAAGGGCGAACCCCGAACGATCGCGCTGGGCATGGCCCTGGGAGTCTTCATCGGCGTGACACCGACGATACCGTTCCACACGGTTCTGATCATCATCTTCGGGGTCATGTTTCGCCTCAACATTACCTCGGCCTATCTGGGTTCGTGGCTTATCTCCAATCCGGTAACGATCCCCCTGTTCTACGTAAGCCAGTACCATTTGGGGAGGTTGTTGCTGGGCGCCCGCGTCGACGACATCGTCCTGCACGACTACTCGATCTACAATATCGTAGGAACAGGGGGCGACATCGCCATGCCGCTGCTACTGGGGGGGGTCCTCATGGCGCCGCTGTTCGCCGTGCCGGCGTATTTCATCATGTACCGCCTTACGATCTACGTG
>JAQUKH010000002.1 GCA_028719205.1 bacterium | reverse complement strand
CGAAAATTGAAACTGTTAAACCTGTTGAAACTACCGCCGCTATACAGAAAAAACCCGAAACCACGGCTGTCAGGGCGGAAATTAAGGATACCGCGAAAATTGAAACTGTTAAACCTGTTGAAACTACCGCCGCTATACAGAAAAAACCCGAAACCACGGCTGTCAGGGCGGAAATTAAGGATACCGCGAAAATTGAAACTGTTAAACCTGTTGAAACTACTGCCGCTATACAGAAAAAACCCGAAACCACAGCAGTACAAGAAGAAAAGAAAATATCATATATTCCTCCGAGAAAAATCAAGCAAATATGGACTGTTGAAATAGCTTCTGATAAAGACAAAGTCTGGGCATCTAATTTTACGGATAAAATTAACAAGGCTAATACCCGCAATTATGCTTATGTCAAAAAAGTAATTATAAACGGAACGATATGGTATACTATCCGTGCAGGGCTTTTTAATGATGAAAAAGAAGCCAAACAGCTTGGAGAAAATTTAAAAGCAAATTTTGAAGAAATAAAAGAATATAACGTAATACTAATTAAGTGAAGTGCCGAAGGATCTCTAATAAATGGAAAATAATAAATTATTAAAATGCAGCCTGGGAATAATGGCATATAATGAAGAAAAGAATATTTCAAAAGCAATTGAGGCGGCGATATCACAAAAAATCATATCCGGAATTATTCAGGAAATTATTGTCATCGCTTCAGGGTGTACTGATGGTACCGTTAATATTGTAAAAAATAATTTTTTACCCAGGCACACTTACATTAAACTTCTTATTCAGGAAAAACGGGAGGGGAAAGCCTCCGCGATAAACCTTTTTATTAAAGAAGCAAAAGGCGATATCCTGATAGTGCAGAATGGCGATAATATTCCGTTAACAAACACTTTTGAATTTTTGATCAAGCCGTTCCTTGACCCTAAAATAGGTATGACCGGAGGGCATCCTATCCCGGTAAACCCGAAAAATAATTTTATGGGTTTTGTCGTGCATCTCCAATGGCAGATCCATCACAATCTAAATAAAGAATCTATTAAATTGGGAGAATTAATAGCATTTCGCAATGTAGTCAAAAAGATCCCGGAAGATACGGCTGTTGATGAAATATCATTGGAGGCTGAAATAAAAAAACAAGGGCTGAGCCTATGCTACGCGCCAGAGGCCCTTGTTACAAACAAAGGGCCTGAAACAATCAAAGATTTTTTAAAACAAAGGAGAAGGATATTTACCGGCCATCTGCAGGTGAAAAAATCCCTGAATTATGAGGCTTCTTCAATGAACCCTTACCGCGCGTTCCGTTTAACATTAAAAGAATTGAGCTTGAAATATTCGTTTTGGGTATTTGGAGCAATTCTTCTTGAGATACTTGGAAGGTTACTCGGAATGTACGATTTTTATATTAAAAAGAAAAATCCTGTTATTTGGGATATGATAGAATCAACAAAACAAATAAACTAACATGTCATTACTAACAAAAATCCCTCAGTATAAATGTTTCCGCCAATTTAACCGGCCAAGATTGCTTCCTTTAAATTATACTATCAGCCTGACATACCGCTGTAATTCAAGATGCAAAACCTGTAATATCTGGTTTAAAAAAACAGATGAATTAACTATTGAAGAATATAAAAAAATATTCACAAGCATGGGGACATCTCCCTATTGGATCACTATTAGCGGCGGTGAACCATTTCTGAGGAAGGATATTGTTGAAATAATCCAATGCCTCTATAAAACATGCCGTCCGAAAATAATAAATATCCCGACTAATGGGATTTTAACTGAAATTATTGTTGATAAAGTTAAAAATATTTTAACACTATGCCCGGGAACCAAATTAGTTATTAATGTTTCATTGGATGAAATCGGCGAGAAACATGATGAGATCCGGAATATTAAAGATAATTTCGCAAAAACGATCAAAACGTTTAATAACCTGAAGAAAATAAATCATCCAAACTTAACAGTGGGGATTCATACTGTCGTCTCTAAATTCAATTTTAAAAGGCTCCCTGAAATAGCTTCTGAACTTATATCTTTAAATCCAGACAGTTATATTACTGAAATCGCGGAAAAAAGAGTGGAGTTAGATACAATTAATTCTGATATTACCCCGTCACTTGAGGAATATACAACGGCTATAGATGAACTTGTAAATATTTTAAAGACATATCCCGCTTCAGGACTTGGTAAAATTACCCGGGCTTTCAGATTCAATTACTATAATATGGTAAAAAAAGTCTTGAAAGAAAAACGCCAGATCATTCCGTGTTACGCGGGTTTTTCTTCATGCCATATCGCGCCTAACGGAGATGTCTGGATGTGTTGTATTAAAGCGGACCCGATCGGTAATTTACGCCAGGCGAATTATGACTTCAGAGAAATATGGTTTTCAGAAAAAGCAAAGGAAGAAAGAAAAAAAATAAAAAACGGCAGCTGTTTTTGCCCTCTTGCCAATGCCAGTTATACCAATATGCTTTTTAATATTAAAACACTGGTTAAAATCGCCCTTACTTTCTTTTAAAAAAATTTGTTTGCAAATCACTGCTTTCTTAGTTATAATATCTGCTTATGGAAAATAATATTGAAAACTTTATCTGTTCATTAATTAATGAAGAAGGAATCGGGTCAATTTACGAACGAATCGTGCTTAAGAGATTTTTCGAAAAATCAGTAATTAATTATCAATTTCAGTCTTTACTGGAATATGGCTGTAAAATAACTAAAGGATATGATAATATTATCTTTTTTGAAAAAAAATCTGTAACCGTCTCAGATCAAAATATTGATGAAATTAAAAAAAGGTGGCGTTTTCCGTCACAACCTGTATTTTCCGGGCTTAATTTTACAAAAAAATACGATTTGGTATGGAATTTCGCGCTTATGCAGCAAAACCCGGAAATGCTTCTAAAAATGAAAAATCTGTCTCAAAAATATGTTTTAGTCTTCACTCCCAATATTTATAATTGCGGAACACCTTTCCATTGGGGATACCATTTCCTGACCCGCACGCCTTGTCATCATGCGGAACAAGGCAGTATATCTCTTAGAACATTATCAGGTTTAAAAAGATTTTTCTTAAAGAATGGATTAAAGATCGTAGACTGCGGCTACATTGATATGCCGCCTATTCCGGATATTGGGTTTTCTATCAATGAATTAAAGAAATTTTTAAATAAAGATTTTAAAGCTCCGGAAAAACCTAAAATGCCGATAGAAATGATAAGAGAGAAAATTGAAAAAATGATGTTTGTTGAAAATAATCCTTTACTGAAAAACATATTAAGCCCCGTAATGTCGCATCATAATTTTATAATAGGGGAAATCTAATTATATATAGGAAAAAAAATGATTAACAAAAATATTTGCAGAAAATTTGACGATGGATTAGGAGCCTTTTACGGGCGTATCGCGCCGATAACGTTACTGGAAAACCTTGCCAAAAAGAATAAATTAAACAGCCTGTTAGAGTTAAACGCAGTTTACATTGCCCACACGCCCGGTTTTACTTCCAATATGCTGACCCAGGATAATTTTAAAGCCGGTGTAATGGTTAACAGCCAGGATTATGATGAAACTGTTTCGGCATGGAAAGAAGTAGGTTTATATGATAAAGCGTGTATCGTTAAAGGTGATGATGACACACACACGCCTTTTAAAGACAATGAATATGATATCGTCTGGAACCATTCCGTCTTTGAAAAACATGCTAATCCTGAAGCTTTAGTTTTGGAAATGAAAAGAATAAGCAAGAAATTTGTCATTAATTTTGTTTATAATTATAATAACTTAGGGGTAAAACTCCATCATTGGCAGCATTCTCTGGAAAAACAAGAATGGGATCATGGAGAAATACTGCAAAGCCGGATGAAAACTTTAACCGGAGTTTATAAAAAATGCGGCCTTAAAATAGTTGAAACCGGCGGAGTTGATGTTCCTCCTTGGTTATGCACTTTAGACCTGGAGATCGGAGGAGGAAGAACTTACCTCAGGAACATTATAGAGGGAGACGAAAAAAAGGCTAAAGGCTGGGTGTGGTCTACAGTTGACCCGGATGCAAGAAATAATATCTTCGCAAACACCTTCCTTAATTGGGAATTTTCTTTTCCCCGCTGGTTTAAAGTTTTAATGGCTCATCATCTGTACTGCATCGGTGAAAAGGTTGATTAAAAAAGGAAATCTATGAAAACTATTTATTGCGGCATAAAAAGTATCGTAACTATACCGATCTGGATCGGGCTTACATTGTTAAGTACCTCGGCTGTATTTGCCATGATCATCCTTAGCAAGGCAAGAGAAAAAAAAGCTTAAGCTCCATATGAAAAAGGTTGTTATAAATCCGGCAGATAATCTTTATAAGGCGATTTCTGATTGTATTGAAAAAATCAATTTCTCCCCTGTCTATCCTGAAATAATTATTAAGCCGAATCTGGTAGCTCCTCTTTCTTCGGGTTCCGGTTTTGTTACTGATGTCAAGGTGGTTCGGGCGTTAATTCAGGTTTTAAACGATAAATTCGCCGTAAAAAATATATTTATCGCGGAAAGTTCAAATATTTCAACTGATACTAAAAAATCCTTTGAAGCCGCGGGATATAATTCACTGGAAGCTGAATTTAAAAATGTAAGGCTGATTGACCTTAAAGATGAAAAATATCATACAACTTCTTTCCAAATTCAGTCGCCCGATATATTAGAAGGAAAGACGCTGATCAATGTGCCTGTCCTAAAAGGGCACCCTCAGGTAACTTTAACCTGCGCTGTTAAAAATTTAAAAGGGCTATGCCGCGATGAAGACAAAAAAAATATCCATAAATGGGGATTAGACGATCATCTGCCGCTCCTTGCTAATTTTAAACCGGAATTAATCATAGTCGACGCGACTTTTGTGCGTGAGAGTTTCGCCCGTTTTTTTCCCCGTAAATTTAATTTTAACCGGATAATCGCGGGAACAGATTCGATAGATATAGATTCAGTTGCCTGTCAGTTAGTGGGAATAGATATTAATGATGTACCGTATCTTAAAGTTCTTAAAAAACCTGAAGAAAAATTTGAGATAATTAATTTTCCCGGCCAGTTGGCAAAATGGAAACCTCTTTCACAAAAAATTAAACTCGGGAAAATAACGTTTTTTATCGGCACAGGATGTACCAGCTGTATCGATGCCTGCTTTGAGGCTATACGGCCGGGGCATACAAAAAGGGAAAGCACTTTTTGGGATAATATTAAAACCGTTTTCTTTTGTCTCAGCCGAAAAAAACCTGTATTGCTTGTTATAGGGAAAGATCCTTATATCGAAAAACAGGAAAATGAAACACGCATCTACTGCGGTCAATGCGCTGTAAAAAATGCTTTACCCGGCTCTGAAAAAATCTTAGGATGCCCGGTAGACGCGAATAAAATAAGAGAAAAACTTCTCTGACGATTATATTAATAAACAAGACTTAAGCGGAAGGTTCTGGCTGAAAGCCAGGTTCTTACCGCTTCTAGTACTTGTTATCCTCGTAGGGGATAATATTATGATAAATAAACGAAAGATCAACAAAATATTACTTATTTCTCCTCCTTACACTTTAATGAAAGGAAGAATTAAGCGGGCTGTGCCTCCTTTAGGTTTAGCATATATCGCGGCTGTTCTTGAAAAAAACGGATACACGGTTAAAATTATTGATGCCGCTTTAGAAGGATTTTACGCCGAGGAGCAAATTAATAAAAATCATTACCGCTATGGGTTAACCTATTCAGAGTTAATCCAGCATATGCAGCAATTTAAGCCCGATATTGTCGGTGTAAGCTGTCTTTTTTCTCCCCAGTACCAAAATCTGCAATTTGTATGCAAAGCGGCAAAAGAATATAACCCGGATATAATTACTATGGCCGGAGGGGAACATCCTTCTGTTTTTTCAAAAGAAATACTGGAACAGGATAAAAATATTGATTTTATCGTTATTGGAGAGGGAGAAAATACTGTTTTGGAATTGATTAAGTGCATTGAATCCGGCAGGGATTACTCAACTCTGGACGGTTTGGCTTTTCGTCAGAACGGACAAGTGGGAGTCAACCCAAAAAATAGTTTTATTCTGGACCTGGATTCCATTCCTTTCCCGGCACGGCACCTCTTAAATATGAAAAAATATCTGGAGATCAATCTCCCCCAGGCAACCACTCCCTTGAGAAAACCGAATACTTCTATGATCACATCGAGGGGCTGCAGCGGCCACTGTGTTTTTTGCGCTACAACCAAACACTGGGGAAACAGATACAGGACCCGTTCCCCTGAAAATGTTATAGAAGAAATAAAATTCCTTAAAGATACCTATAATATCAAAGAACTTCATTTTCTGGACGATAATTTAACTTTAAATAAAAAAAGAGCCATGAGTATATTTTCAAAACTAAAGGAACTGAATTTAGATATAAAATGGTGCACGCCGCAGGGAGTCGCGGCATGGACGCTTGATGAAGAACTGCTTACCGTTTTAAAAGAAAGCGGCTGTTACGAACTAACCCTCGCGGTTGAAAGCGGGGATGAAAATGTACTGAAAAATATAATTCGCAAGCCGTGTAATATTGAACATATTAAAAATATAGTTAAAATCATGAAGAAACTGAAGATAGCAACCAGCGCTTTCTTTGTAAGCGGATTTCCGGGAGAAACAAAAGAAGATATAAAGAAAACATTTGCTCTCGCTGATGAGCTCAAACTTGATCATGCTATGTTTTTGATCGCTACCCCTCTCCCCGGCACAGAGCTATATGATATCTGCAAAGAAAAAAAGTATCTTACCAATGATTATGATTATAATAATATTGAGTACGCCGCCTGTTATATAAACACTAAAGACTTTACTTCCGCGGAAATAGATAAAATGGTTTCCCGTAAATATGTCACATACCATTTTAATATTTTATTCCGTAACCCGAAAGTTTTTTTTAAACGGTATATCTGGTTTTTTATTAAAAATCCTGTTTTTATGACAGGATTTTTTAAGTACATTTTTTTTATTATAAGAAATAAGACGCTTGGAAAAGAAACTAACAAAAAGGTAAAATAAATGACAGATTTTGTTTTTATCAATCCTCCATATAGTTATACAGATAATATAAAAACCAAAACTAAAAAAAGAAATGAAGGTTTTTATGTAAATTATCCCCATTTGGGATTGGCTTATTTAGCCGCGTCTCTTGAGAAAAACGGCTTTTCTGCAAAGATCATTGAAGCTTCAGCCTCCTTCTTAACTGAAGATGAAATAATGCAACAAATAAAAGAAGAAGCGCCTCCTTTAGTAGGAATAACTGTAACAACCATGACGCTAAGGGCTGTTTACGCTTTGATACAAAAAATAAAACAGGAATTTCCCAAAATTATTATTATCCTTGGAGGAGCCCATATCTCTGTAGAACCCGAATTAATAAAAAAACTTGGTTTGCAGTTCGGTTTTATAGGTGAAGCTGATCATGGTTTGGTTCAGCTTTGTAAACACATCCTCCGGGAAAAACAGGACCTGAGCCAAATAAAAGGATTAATCTACCTGAAAGATGGAGAACTTGTTGTTAATGAGCGGGATGCTACTCCAAACCTTGATGCGATCACGTTTCCTGCCAGGCATTTATTACCTAATGAAAAATATTTCAGCCCGGTTATTAATGGGCTTATCACCTCCATGGTCACATCACGCGGCTGTCCGTTTAATTGTATATATTGCTCCCGCCCTTCAGTAGGAAAAATTTGCCGTTTCCGCAGTGCTGAAAATATTATCGAAGAAATTATTGAAGTAAAAAATAAATTTAAAGTAAAATATATAAATTTTGAAGATGATACTTTTACGATGCGTAAAGAAAATGTAACCAAGCTGTGCAACCTGATAATAGAAAAAGGTATAAAAATAAAATGGGGCTGCCAAACCAGGGCTAATCTGGTAGACGAGAAATTGCTAAAATTAATGCATAAGTCCGGTTGTATCAAAATTTCTTTTGGGGTAGAAGCGGGTTCGGAAAGGGTTCGTTACGTCCTGAATAAAAAGATCCATGATGATGCCTTCCGTCAGGCCTTCAAGTGGTGCCGCAAAATAGGTATCGAAACCACATCTTTTTTTATGTTCGGGCATCCTACGGAAACTCTTGATGATCTGGAAAGAACCATAAGTTTCGCGTGTGAACTATCCCCTACTTACGCGCTCTTTAATATCACGTATATACTCCCCGGTTCACCCTTATTCGCTTACGCGCAAAAAGAGGGATTAGTATCAAATGCCGCCTGGGAGGATTATATGTACAGCCGAAAACCCCTGCCGGTATATATTCCACACGGGCTTTCTAAAGAAATACTGGAAAATTTCCAAAAGAAAGCATTCAGACGATTCTATTTATCTCCAAAGTATATTATCCAGCGGATTTTTGACCTTAGTACTTATTTTAATCTCCAAAATAAAATAAAAATAGCCTTTGTAGTAATAAAAGACCTTATTTTAAGTTGATCTTATATCTGATCAAAAATATTAAAATAGAAAAAATAGTTATAATAGATATAACTGTTCCGATATAAAGCAATTTAGGGCTATAGTGAAATTCCACATGATGGGATCCTTTTGTTAAATATACAGCCCGGAATAACTCATCTGCCTGATATATCTTAGATTCCTTACCATCAACTGTAGCCTTCCATTCAGGATAATAAATTTCACTCATGAGAAGAACAGAATTACCCGGATTATTAACATCAAGGGTAATATAGTTAGGATGATATGCCGTTATATTTATCTCGTCCCCGTTAAACGATACAGTATCTAATTTTTCTTCAAAATCTTCGTTAATAATCAGCTTTTCCTTTATATTAAAATCAGGGGACATAAGTTTACTCATATAATCTGATCTGTCTTTATTAACTTCTATTTTATTAAATAAAGAAGCCCGGGGCGACACTGCCAGATTTTGATAGATATTTATATTCTGGTTATAAACTAATTTAAATACCGGATAATCTATATTTCTTGTAGTTAAAATATATTTTACATTTAGTAAATTTAAAAAATTTATATTATTAAATACCCCATTGTCCATCGCGTCATGATAATTCTTTAAACTAATTAAATAACCCTTCACGCTTTGAATTTTGGAGCCCATAAACCAATTTTCAGAACTAAAACCATCAACGGGAAGTACTCGATACAAGGAACTATCCTGTTTTAAAAAATCAATTGTTTCTTCCTGCCTGATATCCGGCTTAGGAATCGGCACAGTTCTGACTGACAACAAGCCGATATACCACATATCTGCTAAAAATAAAACCAGCAAACATCCGGTTAAAACGTATTTGCTGATCTTACCATAAAAAGCCAGCAAAATAAAAACCGTACTGGCTGTAAAAAGCATCGCTAACCTGAACAGGTCTCCGGCAATCATTTTATAGAGTACATATATATTTAGATAATTAGTCTTTTTTCTTATTAGTTCCCAAGTCTGCATATTTGGAATTATTATTTTATTATTTAATGAAAACCAGACCCAGATCATTAAAAAACATGCAGACAAAATGATTAATATTATTTTAAAGGCGTTAAATTGTATAAATTTTTCTTTTTTGTATTTTTTGTCAGCAAAGTTTATAATAAAATCAATACCAAAACCGGCTAATAATACTGTAAAAAATGTAAAAAATACCAACCACCGGCTTGGATTGCGGAATGATGAAATAATTGGAAAATGATAGAGTATTTTGTAAAGCGGGGTATACCCTCCGAGGGAGAGTAATAAACTAATAATAGATAATATTGTAAAACATAATACCCTTTTGTCTTTTATCAGAAAAAATACTGATAGAAAAGCTAAAATAATAGGAAGAATCCCAAAATAATCACTTGTTATCCTGAATTGATAAATTCCCCAATAGGTTGCTTCCATAAAACCAAAAAATCTGGGCAGTAAAAAAGTAATAGCTTCCATTGGAGGAAAAGACCATGAAGTGAAATATTCATAAGTTGGGGCCGCGCGATAAGAAAACTTAAAAAAATAATTAGAAGGGATAACGTATACCGCGGCAATTAAAGGAACAAGTACCGCTATAAGCATAAAATATCCGATTAAATTATAAGATTTTTTTTCAAAAACAATTTTCAAAAGCAGATATAAAAACAAAAACACGGCCGTATAAGCCACTATTTGAAATCCTGCAGTGTAGCTTTGGATACCTAAAAAACAGGCCGTGAGAAGAAAATAAAATATTGTATCTTTCTGGATCCCTTTATCAAAAAAATACAATATAATCGGTATGTATGTAATAGCTTGAATATTGAGCATATGCCCCGCATTCATTAAAGTAATAATATTTCCTGAAAACATAAAAAATATACCTGCCAGGAAACTGCTTGTTTTTGATAGCCCTATGTTTTTAGCGTATAAATACATAAAAGACCCGCTCAAAAAGATACATAGCATATATTCACATAAATAATACAAAGGCAGGGAAATGCCAGACAAAGAATAAATAATATTTGTTGGATAAAAAAACGGGCCTAAAGCGCCAAAACAAGGCGTACCGCTGTAACTATACGGATTCCAGAAAGGAATCTCACCTGTTTTTAATAGTCCATTTACAAAAACATCGCCATATTGATTACCCAAAATTATGTCATGCCCAAAAATCATTTGTCCCGGTTTAAAAAACCGGAAAGCATATATAATTGTAACAATTATATACAAAATAAAAGGAATCCATTTTTCAAAACCAGCTGTTTTATCAGTTATATTATTTTCCATTACCGTTTTTCCTGTAGATTAAAAAATTGTTTAAATATTTTTTCAATGTAATCTATTTTTTCTTCAGTTAAACCCGGATACACCCCGATCCAAAACAGGTTATTCATCACTAAATCTGTATTTTTCAACCCGCCGGAAACGCGATATTTCGATTTAAGGTAAGCAGGCTGCTTTGTCAGGTTGCCGCCGAAAAGCATCCTTGTAGCTATTCTATTTTTTTCAAGATAATTAACAATATCCGAACGGCTGAACGGCACACCCTGTTTAACAAGAATAGGAAACCCGAACCAGCTCGGTTCAGAATTTTCTGTTGCTTCCGGAAGAACTAAAAATTTATTATATTTTCTCAAGTGATTATACAAAGCCGTGAAATTATTTTTACGTGCTTCAATAAATCCCGGCAGCTTTTCTAATTGGGCGCATCCTATAGCCGCCTGCATATCAGTTACTTTCAAATTATAACCTATATGCGAATAAACATATTTATGATCATAACCAGGCGGCAATTCCCCAAATTGCTGAGAGAATCTTTTCCCGCAGGTATTATCGTGCCCGGGTTCACAGAAACAATCCCTTCCCCAATCACGAAAAGAAAGAATTATTTTTTTCAGCAACGGGTCATTTGTTAAAACTGCCCCACCCTCCCCCATTGTAATATGATGCGCGGGATAAAAACTGGCGGTAGAAATATGCCCGAATGTTCCCGTATATTTTCCCTTATACCTTGAGCCCAGAGCATCACAATTATCCTCGAGAAGCCATAAACCGTATTTATCAGCCAGTTTTAATATTTTATCTAAATTAAATGGATTACCAAGTGTATGGGCAACAAAAATCGCCTTTGTTTTTTTAGTGATCGCTTTCTCAATTTTATCAACCTGAATATCATATGTACCCAAATTTATATCAATAAAAACAGGAACTAAATTATTCTGTAATATCGGGTTAAGAGTTGTCGGGAAACCGCAAGCCGTAGTAATAACCTCATCTCCCGGTTTTAACCGCTTCTCTTTCAACAGAGGCGAGGTTAAAGCGGAAACCGCTAAAAGATTGGCTGATGAACCGGAGTTTGTTAATAAACAATATTTTATTTTGAGAAAATAGGCAAGTTTCTTTTCAAATTCCAGTGCGTATCTGCCGGTTGTCAGCCAGAAATCCAATGAAGCGTCAATTAAATTAATTAATTCTTTTTCATCATATACGCGACCCGCGTAATTAATTAAAGTTTTACCCGGGACAAATTTTTCCTTATCTTTTATTTTATAAAATTCTTTAACCTTTGATAATATTTCTTTTCGTAATTTAGTTCCCATTTTTGCTCTATGATTTCCTTAATAAGCGAAAATATTTCCGATAAAATTATATCTCTAAATATTAATGGTTTTTCAATTATAACATACATGTACTGTCACCAACAATACTTTATTGACAACTATTTTTTATTGTATTATAATCTTTTAATATTATAAAAATATTGAAATAGAAAGATGAAAAGCAAAAATGAAAATTAAGTTATCAGATTATATTATAAAATTCATTACCAGGCAGAAAGTAAAGCATGTTTTTTATTTGCCGGGCGGGGGCGCGATGCATTTAGTTGATTCTCTTGCCAGATGTAAAGATATTGAACCTGTTTGCATGCTTCATGAACAATCTGTTGCCATTGCTGCCGAAGCGTATGCGATGCATACAGAGCATATCGGAGTCGGTTTGGTTACGACCGGCCCCGGAGGCACTAATGCGATCACCGGAGTTTGCGCGGCATGGATCGACTCGATCCCTTGTATGTTTTTTTCGGGCCAGGTTAAAAGGCCGGATATAATGAAAGGCAAAAAAATACGCCAATTAGGGATCCAGGAAGTTGATATCATATCAATGGTTCAATCAATTACAAAATATTCTGTTACTGTAATGGAGCCGGATATGATTAAATACCATTTGGAAAAAGCTTTATATCTGGCATTGAGCGGAAGGCCCGGGCCTGTATGGCTTGATATCCCATTGGATGTACAAGGAAGCATCATCGAAGAAACGGATCTAAAAAGTTTTGATCCATTGGAATTAAATGGAAAGAAGGCCGATATTTCAATATTCGATAACAAAATAAATAAAATTATTAAATTGTTAAATAATTCTGAAAGGCCTGTAATAATCGCGGGAGACGGGATAAAAATTTCAAAATCAAAAAAAATATTTTTTGATTTAATAATAAAATTAGGTATCCCTGTAATTCCAACGTGGAAAGCAATGGATTTATTTCCTGAAGAACATCCCTTGTACGCGGGAAGAGGCGGGTTATTGGGCGAACGTGCCGCGAATTTTGCGGTTCAAAATTCTGATCTCTTGATATCGATCGGTTCAAGGCTGGATTTCACGCAAACAGGATTTGATACAAAATCTTTTGCAAGAGCCGCGAAAAAAATCGTTATAGATATTGACCCTAATGAAATAAAGAAACTTAATTTTAAAGTTGATTTAAAGATCGCCGCGGACGCAAAATTGATAATGGAAGAATTATTAGAGAGATCTGATAAAATCAAGATCAGGGATATATCAAAATGGAAGGATAAAATAAAAGAATGGCGTAATAAATATCCTATTATCAGAAAAGATTATTTTACAAAATCCGGCCTGGTCAATCCTTACCAATTAATAGATTTAATATCTCATATTGCTGATAGTGATGATATAATTTCTCCATGTTGCGCCGGAACCACCGCGGAATATACATTCCAGGCATTTAAGATCAAAAAAAATCAGAAGTTCCTTACTAATCATGGATTAGGCCCAATGGGTTTTGAACTTCCTTTAAGCATAAGCGCGTCAATCGCGAATGGCGGAAAAAGAACCATCTGTATCGCGGGTGATGGAGGCATCCAGTTGAACATCCAGGAACTGGAAACACTCCATAGATTAAATTTGCCTGTTAAAATTTTTGTAATGAACAATAACGGATACTCATCAATCAGGACAATGCAAGAAACTCATTTTAATGGTAATTTTTTAGGCAATGGCCCGTCTTCAGGATTGACATTGCCTGATATCATTTCTATCGCGGAAGCTTATAAAATAAAGGCAGTCAGAATTAATGATACGAGTGAACTGGAAACAAAAATCAAAGATGTATTCGATTATGACGGGCCGGTCATCTGTGATGTTCTTGTCATACCTGATTTTAAGGTATCCCCAAAGGTTTCTTCAAAACGAAAGAAAGACGGAACAATGGTATCCAAACCATTGGAAGATCAATGGCCTTTTTTGGATCGAGATGAGCTTTTGTCCAATATGTATATCCCCTTGATAGAAGAAGAAAACTAAATTATGAAAAATATTTTTTCGATCGCTGACAAAGTAATAATTATTACAGGCGGAAATGGTTTTTTAGGTTCCCAGTTTAAAAAATATTTAGATCAATGCGGGGCTACCACGGTTAATTTTGATAAAACGGGTGAAAATCCTGTTGATATCACAAATCAAAAGGAAGTAATAAAAAATGTTGAGGAAATAATCAAAAAATACGGCCGGATCGATGGCCTTGTAAATGTAGCTGCTATTAATGCTTCTCCGGGAAGTGAAACCGCGAAAGACTTCTGGAAACCTTATGAGGATTTCCCGTTGGAACTTTGGAAGAAAGAGTTAGAAGTTAATCTGACGGCAGCTCATATTATTACTCAGGCTGCAGCACCTCATATGATGAAACAACGCAGCGGTTCTATTATTTATGTGTCCTCAGATCTTGCTATGATCGCTCCTAATAACAGCATTTATGACCAGGGTAAATTTAAGGATATAGCTTATGTCACTTCAAAAACCGGCATTTTGGGATTAATGAGGTCGTGGGCGTCATATCTTGGCAGATATAATATCAGGGTAAATGCCGCCGTGCCGGGAGGTATGTTTAACAATCAGCCTGAAGATTTTGTTAAGAGAAACAGCAATTTGAATATGCTGGGAAGAATGGCAAAAAAAGATGAATACAATGGAGTAATACATTTTTTGCTGTCTGAGGCATCTTCTTATATGACAGGCGCTTCGTTAGTAATCGACGGCGGAAGAACAGCTTTATAATGAAATTCTTAATTTGTGGAATCGGATCAATAGGACAAAGACATTATAAGAACCTCAAATCTCTTGGACATGAGGTGGCGGCATTTCGATTTAGCAGAACAAATACTCCATTTGTAGAAAAATTTTTTCAGGAACAGGCAAAATCCGGCCTAAAGGTCAAATCTTATTATAATTTTGAAGAAGCGATCAATGATTTTAATCCCGATGCCGTTTTTGTGACAAACCCAAACAGCAGGCACATTGATATTTCATTGCGGGCCGCAAGATCAGGTAAACATCTTTTCATAGAAAAACCCCTTTCAAACAATTTGGATGGCCTTGATGAGTTAAAATCCCTTGCTGAACAAAAAAAGCTAAAAATCATGATCGGGTATAATTTACGATGGCATCCCTTGCTGAAAAAAATGAAAACCATGGTGGAAAGCGGAGAGATCGGAAAACCGATATCAGCAAATATAGTTATGGGAGAAAATATTGAGGATTGGCATCCATGGGAAGATTACCGGACTACATACGCTGCTTATAAAAGCGGCGGAGGCGGGGCGGTCTTATGTTTCAGTCACGATATTGATTACCTTTACTGGTTCTTTGGTATGCCGGAAAATATTTATTCTATCGGCGGGAAAATAACACCTCTTGACGGTGATGCTGAAGATATGGTAAAATCTATACTAGAATATAAGAATAATTTTATTGTTTCGCTGCACCTCGATTATTGGCAATATCCTCCAACAAGATCATTCGAAATAATCGGCACCAAGGGTAAGATGTTTTGGGACTATTACGCAAAAAATTTGACAATTTTATATAGAGATAAAGAAATTGCTCCTACTGTTATAAATATATCTGAAAATTTTGATAGAAATGATATGTTTATTGATGAAATAAAGGATTTTATTATGCTGATAAATGGTGTAAAGGATTCCATGATTCCTTTAAATGCAGGAATCGATGTCCTAAAAATAGCCCTTGAAATAAAGAAAAAGATCGGATTTTAGCGAGGATCATTATGGATTATAAACAAGAAATTTGCAGTTTGATAGATTTATATAACAAGTCATCAGGCAGTGAAGTGAAAGAATTGTATGCCCGATTAAATAAGGCTGAACATTTATGCTTATTCGGCGCGAATATCAGAGGAATTGATCTGGCGCTTTTCCTGAATTCAAAAAATATTAAAATAGATTTCTTTTTCGATAATAAACCTGATTTATGGGACAAAGAAATTTGTCTGAACATTCCCTGCAAAGCCCCCCTTCAGCTTGATAATTATAAGGGTAATCTATTAATTATTATTACCTCAAGTTATTACGAAGAAATTATTAAGCAATTAAAAACACTTAATTTCAATAATTATATTATATTCCCAAAATTTCTATTATTAGGGATAAAGGATTACTTATTAAAAAGCGACGCCAATAGCTTAAAAGAGAATATGTGCAATTTAGCTGATATTTTATCGGATAAAGAATCAATTGACAGCTTTATTACTATATTAAAAAACTGGTACAGCCCGATTTCTTCTTACGATACTAAAGTTGGTATTAAAAAAGATGGAATTCAGTATTTCCCGGAAAATATACTTAATCTTACAGATAATGAAGTATTTGTTGATGTCGGGACATATGACGGAGACACAATTCAAGATTTTTTAATAAAAACAAATAATAAATTTAATAAAATTATTTCCTATGAACTAGATTACAACAATTATTTAAGATTGCAAAAAAATATTCAGAAATTGAAGCCGGATATCCAGGGGAAAATCATTTGCAATAACTTAGGCCTTTTTAACAAGAATATGACGATTAAATATCATTCAAATACTTCATCCACATGCATTAATAATTCATCCGGGATAACCGGGCATGTCGTCGCTCTTTCTGAACATTTGAAAGATATAATTCCGACTTATATCAAAATGGATATTGAAGGAGCGGAGATGGAGGCGCTGATAGGAGCTGAAAAAATAATAAAAAAATATAAACCTAAACTTGCCATATGCGTCTATCATTCTCCGGACCATTTTTGGAAGATACCATTTTATTTAAAAACGTTAGTTCCTGATTATAAAATTTATTTACGGCATTATAGTGATGATTTGAGAGAGACTGTATGCTTTGCAATATGAAACAATTATAGAATTATAAAGGGCATTACTTATGATAATTGAAAAAAGCAGAAAAGAAGTTGAAAATTTAAGGCGGGAAAAACTAAAACGGGAAAAACCTCTTGTTTTTGAAAAAATCATGAGATTTCCTGAAAAAGTAGCCCGGGGCGAATCAGTCACAATGATAGATTTGTGTTATGATTATAGATGCAATATGCACTGCGCGCATTGCTCAAATCTTAGCCTGGCGAAAAAGAAAAAAGTCTTAACAATAGAATCACTAAAAGATCTTTCCCGTCAGGCAGATGAAATGGGCCTCGCTCAATTCACAATTTCCGGCGGCGAACCGCTGACTTTCCCTGATATAGATGATGTTATTTCCGCCTTGAATCCTGAGAAGTTTCACCTCGCGATGAGTACAAATGGCTTGCTTTTAGACAAAAGCCGCGCGGAGCACTTAAAAAAAATCGGTTTGGATAAAGTCAAGATCAGCCTGGACAGCATCGATGAAAAAATATATCAACAGACAAGGGGCAAAAATGAAGGATATAAAAAAGCGATTGAGGCCCTTTTTATCGCAAGAGAAGCGGGTTTACAGGTCAATATTCAAACAGTAATCTCGCACCAGACTTGTCGAACTCCCGCTACGAAACAAATCGCGGAATTTTGTCAAAAAAATTTATTTAACTTTGATATTATGATAGCAAAGGCGGTAGGAAGATGGGAAGGCAAGGAAGAAGTTTTACTTGATGAACAGGACGTTAACTATTTGATTGAATTGAAAAAAGAATATCCAATGCTTCAATGGGATATGCTGCCTTCATACGGCGAAGAGCGCGGCGGATGCGCATGCATCATAAAGAATTCCCATATAACAAAATATGGTGATTTTTTACCCTGCGGATTTATACATATTTCCATGGGAAATATTTTTGAAGAACCTCTTAAGGATATTATTGAGAGGTCATTTAAAATCAAGTTCTTTCACAAACGGAATCCTGTTTGTCTTGCAGGTTTGGACAGGAATTTCATTAAAAATTATATGTCTAAATTTTATGGGAAACCGCTTCCGATAAGCTGGAAAGAGGCTTTTTCAGCAGATGATTTTATAAAATAAAAAGTAATAGAGGGGGGGGTATTATATGGAAAAAAGTAACGATTTTACAATAATCAATAAGTCAAACAGAAGGCTATTGCGTGATTTACTGCCGCTTAAGAAACCTTTCTCTATTTTTATTGAGCCTACAAATTTCTGCAATTTTAAATGTAAGCCCTGCGCGCATGGACAGGAAAAAAATCGGGAAGATTTGAAGCCATTTATTCATTTGGATTTCGATCTATATAAAAAAATGATTGATGAATTGCGAACATGGCCCGGCCCAAAATTAAAATTACTCAGGTTGACAGCCCTGGGAGAACCTTTTTTACATCCAAAAATGTGTGAAATGATCAAAATGGCAAAGGATGCGGATATTGCTGAACGTCTGGATATGTTTAGCAATGGCTCTTTGCTTACTGAAGCTATAAGCGAAAAACTTGTAGAATACCAATTAGATGCTATTCGTTTTTCCATTTATTCCGTGATTAATGACCACCATAAAAGTGTAACCAATAACAGCATTGATATACACAAGATCAGGGATAACATAGCAGCGTTAAAAAGGATCCGCGATAAAAAAGGAAGTTCAAAACCATATATTTTTGTTAAAATGTTTGACACTTATACCAGTGAAAATGAAGTTTTTATAAATTTATATAAAGATATTGCAGACGAAATTGGTTTCGAAAAAGTTTTTGACGCGTCAAAATATAATAATGCGGATTTAATTGGTTCTTATTATACGAATCCTGAAGACGCAAAACGAACGCGTGAAGACTATGATAAAAGCCTTCATGATCTAAAAACATGCCCAAGGCCTTTTATTGGAATGGTTATCTGTTCTAACGGCGATGTCGTTATGTGTACACACGATGCTCCCCGGGCAACTCGAATAGACAATGTTAAATTGCATACATTAAAAGAAATTTGGGAAGGCGAAGATCTTTTTAATTTTAGGAAAATGCTGTTGTCCGGCAATAAGCATCAAAACAGGCTTTGTAAAAATTGCGATTGGTTTCGCTTGTTCCCTGTTGAAGATAAAGTTGACGGATTTCCTATTGAAAAGCTTGATCCAAAAAATTTAAAAAAATAAATATTTAGGTTTAAAAAGTTAAAATGATGTATAATTGAATAATAGGCGGCGGGAAATGAAACGCCAAAAAAAATAAAAGGGAGGACTGGAAATGATATCGGTTCAAATAGGCAACAGGAAAATCGGGGAAGGCCATCCATGTTATATAATTGCGGAAATCGGCATCAACCATAACGGTGATATAGATATAGCAAAAAAACTTATAGACCTGGCTAAATTGGCCGGATGCGATGCTGTCAAGTTTCAGAAGCGAAACATAGAGGTGGTATATAAACCCGAAGAACTGGCGGCTCCCCGCGAAAGTCCTTTTGGAAAGACCAATGGTGACCTGAAATACGGCTTGGAGTTTGAGATAGAGGAATACCAGGAGATCAACCGGTACTGCCGGGAAAAAGGGATAACCTGGTTCGCCTCGTGCTGGGATGAAGGTTCGGTCGATTTTATCGACCAGTTTGATGTACCTTGTTATAAGATAGCCTCGGCCAGTTTGACCGATGACGACCTACTGAGATACACAAGGGCGAAGGGTAAACCGATTATCTTATCTACGGGAATGAGCACCATAGAACAGATTGATCACGCGGTAGAAGTTCTCGGGAAGAAAGATATGGTTATCCTGCACGCGACCAGTACTTATCCGGCTAACTATGATGAATTGAACCTGTCCGTTATTCCCGTCTTGCGGCAGCGATATGGGGTTCCTACCGGCTATTCCGGCCATGAAACCGGTATACCGACATCAGTATCCGTGATAGCTCTGGGTGCCTGTGTAGTGGAACGTCATATAACTTTGGATAGGGCTATGTGGGGATCAGATCAGGCGGCATCACTCGGGCCGGGAGGAGTGATCAAGATGGTTTCAGGAATACGCGTAATGGAGATAGCCATGGGAGATGGGATCAAAAAAGTAACTCAGCGCGAAATGCCGATAATCAAGAAATTGAGACGCAAGGGATAGAATCAAAAATTAATTCTCTCTTTTTCTATAACTAATGGACGCTTCTTAACTTGAGTAAAAATTGCGCCGATATATTCACCAATTATTCCCAAAAAAAACAATTGGACTCCGCTAAAGAAGAAAATACCTGTCACCAAAGGCGCGACACCAACCTGAAAATTGTCCCAATAAAATAGTTTATATATAAAATAACCTATTGCGACCATAAAACTTATTATAGCTACGCCAAAACCGATGAAACTAGCCAATCGTAACGGTACTTTTGAATGATTAACAAATCCCTGCATAGCGGTGTCGTAAAGAGAATAAAAACTGTAACTCGATTTTCCGCGTTCACGCTTTGGCTGATTATAAGGGATTTCGTAACGATCAAATCCGAAATCAGAAACCATTCCTCTAAAATACGGGTAAGGATCATCAATTTTAGAAATTACTTCAATAAACGATTTGTCATAAAGAGCATAACCGTTAAAATTTTTGATTTGTTCAGTCTCAGCTATTCGAGAAATAATATCGTAAAATATTTTACGAATTAAATACATTACCGGGTTCTCTTTGCTATTTGTTTTCACCCCAATAACCAGTTTATAACCTTCTTCCCATTTGAGAATAAAATCTCTGATCATCTCCGGCGGATCCTGCAGGTCAGCGGCTATAGGTATTACAGCGTCCCCCTTACATTGAATTATTCCATGAAAACCTGACCGAATTATTCCAAAATTCTTTGCATTCACTATTATCTTGACATTTTTATCTTTTGAAGCAATATCTCTTAAAATATTTAATGTTTTGTCTTTTGAACAATTATCAATAAAAACATGTTCATAACTGTAATTATTAAACCCGTTCATTACAGATTTAACCCGTGAATAAATTAATTTGATATTCTCCTCTTCGTTATAACAAGGAGTAAAAATAGATATAAGTTTTTGCATTTTTGGAATATTTATTTAGATCTTTTTAAAAATTTATTTTTTCATTATACATCGTTTTAATACCTTCGGCAAATGAAATTTTAGGTTCCCATTGTGTATCTTTTTTTATTTTATTAATGTCAGCTCTCAAGGATACGGCTTTTTTTATATTTTCCGGCACTGTTCCGAATTTGAGCGTTACATTGGGATTGCATAAATTTCTGGCTTCAACAATGTATTCCTTTAACGGCTTACCACTGCCGTAAGCAATGTTATAAATATTTACGGATTTGATCTTACTTATTGAATAAAGAGCTTTCGCCGCGTCTGTTGCATGCAAAAAATCCCAATATTGCTCAGCTTTAGTAAGTTCGGGTGAAATATTTTTTTTAAAACAATTTAATATATACGGAATTAATTTATTTGGGTGATCATATAATCCATATACACTGAATAATCTCGCCCAAATTAAGTTAATATTTATTTTTTCAGCTAACACACATAAAATGTTAAAAGTGGATAACTTACAAATTCCATAAGCCGTATCGGGTTTTGGAGTAGATTCCTCGGTAGCTATAAAATTTTGACTGCCGTATTCTGCCTGAGAACCGGTCACAATAAAATTATATGCTCCAACTTTCTTTGCGGTTTCCATTGCTTTGATGGAATTTGTAATATTTTTGCTTTGCGCAGCATAATCATTTCTTTCGCCTTCCCAGGCCAGATGATAAAAAACATCTATATTATCAACTAATAATGGTAATTTATCTATTTCTTCAATATCTAGTTCTATAATTTTTAATTTATCAAATATATCAAGATTTTTGCGCCTTTTAGAATTTTTCCGGCAGAGCGCGTAAACAATAACATTATTATCGATTAATTCTTTAATAAGCCAATAGCCAACCAGGCTGGTAGGACCGGTAACGATGGCAGTTTTCATGGCGCTATCCGTCATATAAAACTCCTATACATTTCATGGGCTGAGATTATATTGTCCGGACATTTGCTGTGCCACGCCCATTCTCCCGGCTTGGGAGTTCCTCCCTTAAATTCAAGATTTTTATTAAGGGGGCTTATTAATACGCACTCATACAACAAAGAAATAAAGTGGCCCCGGACTTTTATTGTCGGATGAATAACTTCATTCAGCACCAATGGAGCCTTCTTGAACTTTACACGGACTCCAAGCTCGGTCATGGCAACAGCATTAATTCTGTCAGAAAATGTTTCTTTATATCTTATAATACCTCCCGGAACATGCCAGCCGGCGGAGTGAAAGGCATCATCTCTCCATGTAAGAAGCGTATGATTTTGTTCATTTTTTATAAGCAAATCAACGTTAACCATGGGGGTAATTCTGGTTAAAAAAAGGAATACTTCTTCGGGGAGGCCTTTAGAGGGGTCTTTTACTAAAGATTCCAATAGATCAATTGTTTTCTTATTTTCATTCATAAGGGACATTTTTTTGAATATCCATAATTATTTTTATGCCAATCAATAGTTCTCTCGATCCCATCTTTCAAAGTGTATTCCGGCTTCCAACCAAGGATTTTTCTTGCCTTCGCGGATGCCAAATATTGATTCTTTATCTCATATTTTGCTTTGTTAAGAATTATATAATTCGTTTTCGCGCCCACTTGCTTATAGATATTTTTAACTAATTCTATTACGTTTATGGGATTTTCATCGCTGAAATTAAATGCCTCTCCCCTTAAATCTTTCTTTTCTAATTGTTCCGCGAGCATTATATAACCATTGACAATATCTCCGACATAAACATAATCCCGTACAAACTTCCCGTCACTTCTAATCATAAGTTTGTTGCCCGAAAGCGCGCATTTTACGGTTTCGGGGATTATTCTGGAAAAATTAAAATCTCCCGGCCCATAAATGTTGCCGCAGCGCGTTACCGCAACCGGCATATCATATGTGTGATAATAGGCATAAGCAATCAGATCCGCGCAGCTTTTTGAAACATCATAGGGATGTTCTCCTGCTAACGGGGTATTTTCCAGGTAAGGTAATTTCTTTTGACTCCCATACGCCTTATCACTGGAAGCAATAATAATAGCTTTAATATGTTTGTTATTTCTACAGGACTCAAGGATATTCCACGTTCCTTCTATATTAGTGGAAAATGCCTCGACTGGATTTTTTAAACAATTCCCGACAAGAGCGCTGGCGGCTAAATGAAAAACTATTTCAATTTTATTTTCTTTAATAATTTTAGAAACAAGCGATAAATTTTCAACACTGCCTTTTATTATTTTAATTTTATTTAATTCTTTTTTTGACAGGATAGTTTCTTTTCGGCGGGTTTTAATATCCAAGCCCCATATTTTCGCGCCTTGATTTAATAAATTCTGTGTTAAATTAGAACCTAAAAAACCTTCATAACCTGTAATAAGAACCTTTTTTTTCAACCAAAAGCTGCTTCCCATATTTTTTACCAAACCTTCCATGGAGGATGAGGCGTTTTCCATAAATCATTTAATACCTCTAATTCCCGATAAGTATCAACGCACTGCCAGAATCCAAGATGAAGATAAGCCATTAAGTTGCTTTCTTTGGCAAGTGTTTCTAATGGTTCTTTTTCTAAAAGACAGCTTTCATCTTCTTTAATATATTTAAAAATTTCTTTTTTGAAAACAAAAAAACCTCCATTTATAAGGCCCTGGCTCACCTGAGGTTTTTCATAAAATTTACTGACTTTATTTTCTTTGATAATTAATTCTCCAAAACGTGAAGAGGGATGAACTCCGGTGATCGTCCCGATTTTTCCGTGTGAATTATGGAAATTAACCAATTTTCTTATATCAATGTCAGCTACTCCATCACCATAAGTTACCATAAACAGATCAGTATCAATATATTTTTCGACTTTTTTCACTCTTGCACCTGTCATTGCTTCTTCACCGGTATCAACTAACGTTACATTCCAATTGTGTTCTTCGTGTTTGCTATGAAATTTTATTTTATTTTTTGCGCCCAGACAAACGGTAAAATCATTATTCATTGCTTCATAATTCAAAAAATATTCCTTGATCATATTTCCTTTATACCCAAGACAAAGAACAAAATCTTTAAATCCATAATGCGCGTATATCTTCATAATATGCCAAATAATCGGATACCCGCCAATATTTACCAAAGGCTTGGGACGAAACTCAGTTTCTTCCTTCATTCTTGTCCCTTTTCCTCCGCAAAGAATAACAACCTTCATTTTATTTATCTCCATTTTTGTTAATCATTATTTTACCATTAATTTTTAAAATCCCTGTTTTGTATCTTACGCAATGCAAGTTTTTGTTTTTTCTTTTATTTTATACGTTCTGAATCCGTCATATATAATAAAACCCATAAATAAAACCATAAACAGCGGAAGTAAAATAGCGCTTTCATTTAATTCCGGCAAAAAGGGAAAGTGATAGTAAGCTTTTGGTATTAATATTAACGCGAATAAAACTGTATATATCAGATCATATTTATCTTTCTCCCCGCTGTTAATAAATAAAAACATAGGGAAATAAAGATGCATTAATTTAGGATATCCTGAATGATGAGGTAAAAGACTCATCATAATTATCATCAAAGACAATTTTTTCCAAAATACTTTCTCGATCTTTAATATATAAGCTGAAACTGAAACAAAAATTGTAAACGCAATAATATAATGCACATAATACAGAGTTTCTATATTTATATAGTTGAAAAAATATTCTCTTAATATTTTTACGGCCCCCCATAAGGAATTCGTACCTACGCCCCCTCCCATAGACATGGCATAGGCTTTACTATAAAGCTTCATACTTATTAAATTATTTTGAAAAT
Source organism: bacterium (assembly GCA_028719205.1). GTDB lineage: Bacteria > JACRDZ01 > JAQUKH01 > JAQUKH01 > JAQUKH01 > JAQUKH01. The sequence goes on along the minus strand of JAQUKH010000002.1, from coordinate 141,530 downwards.
TATGCCATAATCCTCCCGTAAATACCGAGTAACTGAGGAGATTTAAAGCTAATGTAATTACTAATGTCAGTAATGCTTCTTTATACTGCTTCGCATCCAAAAAAAGTAAAATAAGAACTCCTGGTGCGGCCTTAAGTGCAATTGCAACTGATAAGATTATTACGCATGTAATAAGATTTTTTTTTCTGTAAAATTCAAGGAAAAAATATATCAAAACAAAAATTATTATTTCATAATTGCTCCTTTCTAAAGAAAAAAGGAAAATAGCGGTAAAAAATGAAAAAATGATCGCATTTTTAAAAGTTTCCATTCTAGTTGCCAAAACTAAATTTTTGCTGATTACATAAACAAAAAATATGATGAAAGCGAAAATACATACTATAAAAGATAAAAATGGGTTTATATACATAAAACCAATTGCCATAAGATGATATAAAGGAGAATTGATGGAATCAGGTGATATAAAATTATAAGGATTACCATTACCCCGTAGAACTATGTTCATAGGAGTAAAAAAATCATTAAATCTATCCCAAGGTTTGAATAAAAAGGTATTAAAAGGATAGCTTTTACCCAAATATGCCCCCATCCAGTAATCATAAATATAAGTACACATAAATCCGATTAAGATTATTGTACTTATATAACTTATTTTTTCTTCTCTTGTTAACGATTTCATTAATTTTGCTCCTTTTTGCGCGCGTATATAATAACAATTCCCCCTCTTTTATAAATTGATTCCAAAAATACAGCAAAAATACTTACGCATGATACAGGGATAATTAAAAAAGAGGTAATAATTATGTCTTTAATATTAATACGGGTTATTTTGATCTTTTTATTTATTAAATCAAACAATAAATTATTTCTTTTTGTAAAAATATTAATAATGCTTTGAATAAATCCAAACAAACTATATATAAAAGAAATATGAGAAATTTTAAACGCCTCAAATCCTGTTGAATTCAGAAGGAAACTGACGCCCTCCGGGTTATAATGCGCCAAATGCCTCGGCGCGTCCAGGTGAAACCAGTTACCGCGGGTCAACCTTGCCTGCCAGGATTTGAAATTAGGTACTTCAATTATTAAAACACCTTCATCTTTTAAAATCCTTCCCGCCTCTAATAAATAATCCACGGGTTCAGAAAAATGCTCGAAAGTGTGCCACATTGTAATTATATCAAATTTTTTGTCCTCAAGCTCACATTTGATTAAATCTTTATTAAATACTTTTGAATTTAGTTCTTCACACGCGAAATTATTTTCGGGCGCGACTTCAGTTCCACAAACCGGCCATCCCCTTTTTGATAAAAGAGATAAAAAACTGCCGTTTCCACAACCAACATCCAAGATCAACGGTAATGGCCTGGTATTACTTCCAAACAAACTATTAATTTTTTGCAGCCTTGAATAATTAATTAAATTCTCGGCAAAAGATTTGCGCTTTCCATAATAGTTTTTTGAATAATACTTCTCAATATCCTCCGGCTTAGGGTCCGTAAAAGAATTCCCGCATTTAGAACATTTAAAAATCGAAAATGTATCTCCTGTAATATAATCTTTCGTAGAAAACAGGTAATCAGGATTTTCACTGCTACAAATAAAACATCGCATTAGCTAATTATATATGATATACCGCTTCCATGGAAGAAAAAAAATAATTACTGAATTTATAGCAAGTAATCCGGATTTTCACCACAAATAAAACATTTGCATAAGTTTAGTAAATATGATAAACTTCCCCCTTATGGAAAAGAAAAAAAAAATAATTGCTATTTTTATAGCATATAACGCTTCTAAAACCCTGGAAAAGTTTTATACTGAATTTCCTAAACATTTTGTGGATGATATCATACTGGTTGATGATTTTTCTCATGATAATACTTTTGAATTATCCAAAAAATTAGGTATTGAATCATACCAAAATCCCGTCAATCTGGGGTACGGGGGCAATATAAAAGAAGCAGTCAAGATCGCTCTCGGAAAAGGAGCCGAAATTATTGTTGATATCCATCCTGACGGTGAATACAAACCTTCCAGTATACCGGCGGCAATAAGAGAAGTTGAAAAGGGAGCCGGGCTTGTGCTGGGTAGCCGCTTTTCAAACGGAGATAATCCTGGAAAAAACGGAATGTACCCGTGGAAGATCCTGCCTATCAGGATATTAAACAAAATTGATGAAGTAGTGCTCGGTATTAAAATTGACGACCTTCATCAGGGATTTCGGGTATATACAAAAGAACTGCTGGAAAAATCAAATTTTGAAGCAAATTCAAATGATTATCTTTTTAGTTTTGAAATCATAGTTCAAGCTGTTTATAACCACATAAAGATCGCTCAGGTTCCGGTAGAAACCTGCTATTCCGGGAAAAAACGCGGCGCCAGTTTAAAAAATTGTTTAAAGTATTCCTTCGGAACTTTTGGGACATTATTTTTATTTATCCTGGCAAAATCGTTCTATAAGTCAGCTATTTTTAGAAAAAATTAATATGTTTAAAATCCTATTTTTTAATGCCCCTTCACGTAATATCACTTATTTAAAAACCAATGTCCGTATAGCTGCCCCAAGTTATCCTAATTTGACGTTGGCCACACTTGCCGGACATTTGATTAAGGATCACAGCGTACGGATTATTGATCTGGATTTTGTAAATGACCCATGGCAATCTTTGTCAGAAGAAATTGACAGTTTCCAGCCTGATATTGTGGCAGCCTCAATTAAAACTCCTGTTTACAATATTACTCGGGATTTAATGGCTAATGTTAAGAAAAAATATCCGGCCGTTAAAACAATTGCCGGAGGGGTTCATATCACGGCAATGCCTGAAGAAGCTGCCGCAGCCGGATGTTTTGATATTATCATACTGGGCGAAGGTGACTTAGTTTTACCGGATTTACTTAAAAGCCCGTTATCATCTGCACCGCGTGTTATTCCGGCACGCCCATTAATAGTTGATCTTGACAGTCTGCCATTTCCCGCATGGCAATTATTTGACTTAACAAAATACAAAAATTCCCGGATATCTTCACGTGCTAATCCTGTAGGACATATTGAAACAAGCCGTGGCTGCGCATACAGTTGTAATTTCTGCAGTAAATTAACTTTTGGGACCGATTATCGCATGAAATCAACAAATAGAGTAGTTGACGAAATGGAATATATGCTTAAATGCGGCTTTAAAGAAATCCATATCGCCGATGACAGCTTTACCCAGGATATTAAACGGGCGAAAGCGATTTGCAATGAAATAGTCCGGCGTGGCCTTAAATTTCCATGGTCTCTTATCAATGGAGTCCGGGTTAATTTAGTAGATGAGGAATTTTTCCGGATCGCAAAAAAAGCAGGGTTGTGGCAAACAGGGTTCGGAATTGAAACAGGCGATCAAAAAGTTTTGGAAAAAATCAGTAAAAAAACAACACTGGAGCAAATTAAACGGGCGGTAACCGCCGCCAACAATGCCGGTATCGACACTTTTGGCTTTTTTATTTTCGGACTTTCGGGAGAAACAGAGGAATCAATGGAAAAAACAATCCAATTTTCCAAAAGCCTTCCTCTTTCTATCGCTAAATTTGATATTTGTATTCCGTATCCGGGAACAGATTATTATCAAGAGCTATTAGCTAAAGGGAAAATATTACACCAGGATTGGCCGTCTTATATTGTTCATCAAATTGAAAAACCTATCTTTCAACACGAAAATTTGGATTGGCCGACAATCAGCCTTTATTACAAAAGAGCTTTCCGCGAATACTATTTGCGTCCTTCTTATTTTTGGCATCGTTTTTTACGCAGTTTAAAAAACGGCGATTTGCTTTACGATGTATTGTATTTTCTAAAATCTAAATGGTAGTAATATAATTGACATTTATTTTAATGTTGGATATAATTCAGGGAATGAAATTAGGAGTCGAAAATGGATTTAACAAAAACTGCAATTTCTCTTTTAGGAGTTCCAATCTCGTGGAATGGTATTTTTAACTGGTTGTTTCTAGTGGCTTCTACAATAACATTATTTATCGCTATTGTATTACAAATAATCCAGGCAATAAAAAGTAAAAAAACTGATAAATGACAGCAATCGTTGTTATTCCTACTTATAACGAAGCAACCAATATAACACCTCTAATAAAAATAATTCTTGGTTTTAATCTTAATATTGGCATTTTAATTGTAGATGATAATTCTCCTGATGGGACTGGAAAGATAGCCGATGGCCTCTCCAAAGAATATCCGCAGGTGTCCGTTATTCATCGTCCGAAAAAACAAGGCCTTGGACGGGCATATATAGAAGGATTCCATTGGGCAATAAAACAAAAACCTGATTATATAATAGAAATGGACGCGGATTTCTCCCATAACCCCGAAAAAATACCGGAGTTCTTAAAACAGATTGAAAATTATGATCTGGTAATTGGCTCCCGGTATCTTAACGGCATGGTCAGTGTTATCAACTGGCCTATAAAAAGGCTTATCATTAGCCTTGTAGCCAATAATTATACAAGATTAATTACCGGGCTTAAGATACATGATTGTACCGGCGGTTTTAAATGTTTCCGCCGTGAAGTATTGGAAAATATAAATCTGGATAGAATTACTTCTGACGGTTATGCTTTTCAGATAGAAATGAATTTCCGCGCGCAAGAGCTTGGATACCATATCGGTGAAATTCCTATTATATTCGCGGACCGGCATTCGGGAACATCCAAAATGTCACGAAAGATCATGTGGGAGGCGCTTTTTTTAGTATGGAAACTTCGAATTGGTTCTTTTTTTAAGATAGCATAAATGAAAAGATTCGAATTAATAGATCCTGAAAATATTTATAAGACTAAGATTTTTATTGACTACATCCGCAATTTTCCAGAACTGAAAGATTTCTTTAATTTCGATCCTTCTCTGGAAACTGTGCCTGAAAACCATATCCCCCGCGATAATAACCTTATTGAACATCTTTTTAAATATAATAATAATTTTAACTGCACAGAGAAAACATTAAGCAATATCCTCTCATTAAAAGATCCCAAAACATGTGTAATTGCTACAGGGCAGCAGCCGGGCCTTTTTTCAGGCCCGCTCTATACCATTTATAAAACTATTACCGCGATAATATTGGCCGATACTCTTACAAAAAAAACAGGCAAAAAATACGTGCCTGTATTCTGGATCGAATCGTCAGACAGTAACATAGCGAATATCTCCTCTTTTTTTTACGTAAACAAAGAGAACAAATTAAAAGATCTTATCTTCCCTTTTCCGAAAGAAAAAACAGGAGCATCTTTTTCTAAAATTACGCTCAATTATCAGGATATTTACAATTTTATCCTGAAATTTAAGGATGATATAGCCGGAGAAAATAACGAAGTTATATTAAATTTCGGGAATATAAGATCGGGGCAAGACCTTAACCTTATAGATTGGTTCGCGTCCTGCCTTACTCAATTATTTTCCTCCCGCGGCCTTGTGCTCATCGACCCCCGGCAGACTGAGGTCCAGAAACTTTCAAAACCTGTATTTAAAAAGGAGTTGGAAGATCCTCTTAAGCCTTGTCAGTTTATTCAAAAATCAGAAAACCTTTTAAAAGAAAAAGGCTACCCCCCCGCGCTTTCAGCTTTTCCGAATAATACCCATATTTTTTTAGAAGAAAATGATCAAAGAAAAAAACTGAAATTCTTTGAACCTTATTTTCAGACAGACGGTTCTAAATTTTCAAGAGATCAAATCACTTCCCTTTTAGACGCAAGGCCCGAATTATTCAGTCCGAATGTGGCTTTACGGCCTGTTCTTCAGGACTGGCTTTTGAAAACATCTGTTTATGTCGCTGGGCCTAATGAAACCGCTTATTTTGCCCAGCTGAAAGAATTATATTACTATCATAACATTTCTATGCCTTTAATTTACCCTCGGTACGGGGCGACAATAATTCCTGATTTCATATCAGGCCTTTTATCCCGGTCAGGTCTTTCCATAATGGATTTTCAAAACCGGCTTGATAAAAAAATACAGCAGCCTTTAAGACAAAATCCTGAATTGAAACAGATATTCAATTATTTATTCCCTCAACAGGTTTTACAGGAAAGAAGATTGAATATCATACAGTTTTTGACAAAATACGGATTCGAATTTATAGATGAACTTTTTGAAGTTTTCTCTCCAAAAAACCAGGCAGAACTTCAATCTTTAATGGCAAGGCATTACTTTATCTATTTGTAAAGGAGATCGTTTTAGATCCTGAAGAAACTAAACAGGCCTGATAGTAAAAAAGGAGCATCTATGATCAGCTCAAATAGATCTCGGTTAAAATTGAAATTTTTATAGATATTTATATATATTAAAATATACACAGGCATTAGAAATATGGAAAAACTATAAGAAGGTATCCATCCTTTTAACAAAAATATTAGAAATAGTCCGATCAAAAAAACACAAAGTTTTTTAATGAATTTTATTGATTTTCTCTCTCCTAATAAGATAGGCAGCGTTTCTTTACCTATCATTATATCTCCCTGCAGGTCTCTTATCCCGTATATCAAAGAGTGAATAAATACTACTGTAAAAACATAAACCAAAAGCAGTATTGTACCGGATGTAAACGCTTTGCCGCTTCCCAGCAAAGGAAAAAGCACAATTACAACAACCCATCCTAAAGCAAGAAAAATATCTTTTGATGCCGGAATGTCTTTCAGCCTTTGATATTTGAATATTTTCCCCCAGTTTTCAGGTATAACCTTAACCTGATATATTATTCCCATTAAAACCGCTATAAATAAAAGGGAAAAAATTGTTATTCCCAGATTTAAGGAAACAACAAGCGAAGCTATGCCGCTTAAAATACCCGCCGTTATCAAAACACCGCGGTGCCGGTCATAAAAATGTTTTTTACCGGGGTAATTAAATCCAACACTCACCTGTTCGGTAAATTGGTTTAATATATACATTGAAAATATATATAAAAAGGAAAGCAGGAAATAAATAAATCTGGGTTCTATTTGCTGAATAACACAGCTGGCATAAGTTAAACTCGCCGCGCCTAAAGAAATAAATATATTTGTTTTTAATATATTCTGCCCAAGAGTCAATAAAAATCTATTAAAAAAGAATAGATTATGCTTTTTAACCTCCAATACTTTTTCCGCTACATCAAGAAATATCCAGTTGGGAGTAGAAGCGCCTGCGGTTATACTGATCGAACTGAAATTCTGTATCATATCCGGTTGTATCTCAAGAGAAGTTTCCACATGGAATGTAGGTGTCCCCTGCTCGCTGGCGAGAGACGCCAGGCGCGCCGTATTCGCGCTGTTTTTTCCGCCTACTACAATAACAACCTCGGAGGTCGCGGCTAATTCTTTGAGTTCGCTCTGACGCATGGAAGTTGAATCGCAAATAGTGTCAAATATTTCCACATTTTTGAACTTCCGTTTTAGATTTTCCGTTATTTCTGAAAAAAATTTTTCATCCTGCGTAGTTTGGCCTATAACACATATTTTCTTTGTCAATGGAGGAAGATTTTCTATATCATGGATTGAGCTTATTACATAGCCTTTATTTTCCGCGAATCCTAAAAGCCCTATAACTTCAGCATGTCCCTTGTCGCCTATTATTATAATATCATAGCCATCATTATAATATTTCTTGATTATAGACTGCACCTTAGCAACACGCGGACAGGTCGCGTCGCATATGTTTGCTCCGGTTTCAATGATTTGTTTACGAACCTGAGGGGAAATCCCGTGTGACCGGATAACAACCGTAATGGGTTTGCCTTTATATTTTTCAAGTTGGGAGATATCATTTATAACCTCCACCCCTCTGGAATTTAATAATTCTATTACCTGATTATTATGAATAATGGGCCCAAAAGTAAAAATAAGTTCATCTGTCCCCTTTTTCTCATTTATAACTTCTAACACCTTATTTAACGCAAGCCGAACTCCCATACAAAATCCGGCTGTTTTTGCCAATCTCATTTTCAAAACATAATCTCCTGTAAAATAGAATTACTTTAGAATTTATTTAATCACAGAAAACAGGTAAAGTCAATAAACTATTGGAAGGATTTAGTCACATCATTTTTATTGAATCGTTCTTGATTTTATTGATTAAAATGACTATAATGGTTTAATAATATTATGGAGTAAAATATGAAACTTGATATTTTAGCGTTTGGGGCACATCCTGATGATGTTGAGATTTGCGCGGGCGGTTTTTTATCCAAAATGGAAAAATTAGGATATAAAACAGGCGTCATTGACCTCACCAGAGGTGAAAACGGAACTTTCGGAACACCTGAACAAAGGAAAAAAGAATCTATCAAGGCCTCCGCTATTTTGAAATTAAGCGCGAGAGAAACGCTGGATATGGGCGACGCTAAAGTTGCGGACAATGAAGAGAACCGTATCATTCTCGCGGAAAAAATACGGTTTTACAAGCCAACCCTTTTGCTTTTACCATACTGGCAGGACCAGCATCCCGATCATGTCACAGCTTCAATTTTGGGGGAAAAAGGCGCTTTCTACGCCGGTTTGAAAAATTTAAAGATACCTCTTGCCTCGCATAAAATTAAAACTGTATTTTTTTATCAATTGCATGAATTTGTATTTCCAAGTTTTATTGTTGATATTTCAGACGAATTCGCGATAAAAATGAAGGCTATAAAGGCATATCATTCACAATTCGGGATGAAAGAGCGGAAAGACTTTCTGGAAAGGCTGGAAACCAAAGCTAAATTTTGCGGTTCACTTGTCAAAACCCGGTTTGGAGAACCGTTTATTTCCAAAGTTCCCTTAAAAATTTCAGATCCATTTAAAATCCTATGTTAAAAATCGGAATTGCATGTTTTCCAACTTATGGCGGAAGCGGCGCGATAGCGACTGAATTGGGAATGTATATGGCCCGGAAGGGGCATGAGGTCCATTTTATTTCCTCACAAAAACCTTTCAGGCTGAAAAGCGGATTGAAAAATGTGTACTTCCATCCGGTAAAAACAAAACCCTATCCCGTATTTTCTTACCCCCTATACGCTTTTGCTTTAGCAAGTGAAATGAAAGAAGTGGCTGAAAAATATAAGCTCGACCTTTTTCATGTCCATTACGCGCTCCCACACACTATTTCCGCGTATCTCGCGCAATTAATTTCATCAAGAAAACCTAAAATCATTACCACGCTTCATGGAACGGATATTCATCTGATCGGGCTTGACCCGGGATATTTCCCGCTGGTTAAATTCGGCCTTGAAGTAAGCGACGGGGTAACAGCGGTTTCCCGTTATTTAAAGAGAATAACCGAAGAAAAATTTTGCGCGGATTGCGAAATCAAATTAATTCCAAACTTTATCAATCCTGAATATCTTAAGAGAAAATCAGTAAAAAGAGAACATAAGAAAGTTATCACGCATATTTCAAATTTCCGGCCTATAAAAAGAACGTTAGACGTAATAAAAATTTTTAATATTGTCCGGCAGAAAACGAATGCCCATCTCTTAATGGCCGGTGACGGCCCTGAAAAAAATAAATGTATCGAGCTTGCGCGTAAGTTAAAGCTGACGCGCCATATTACATTTTTAGGCAACCAGAAAAATATAACTGAGATCTTCTCAAAATCGGATATCTTCATCCTGCCCTCGGAGAATGAAAGTTTCGGGCTGACCGCGCTTGAAGCTATGGCATGCGAGGTCCCTGTCATCGCCTCAAACGCGGGAGGCCTTCCGGAGGTCATAAAAAATTGTATAACGGGTTATCTTCTGCCTGTCGGCGATATAAAGGGAATGGCTAAAAAAGCAATTGAACTTCTGGAACATCCCGAAAAAACAAAAAAAATGGGCGCCCTCGCCCGGAAGATTGCGATAAAAAAATATTCAATAGAAAAAATCGGAGCCGAATATGAAAGATACTATAGATCTTTTTTCTGAGATAAAAGGAAGGTTTTATTTAATAGACTCCCATTCCTACATCTACCGGGCATTCTACGCGATCCGCGACCTTAAAAATTCCAAGGGGCAAATGACTAACGCCGTATATGGATTTACAAATATGCTCTTAAAGATCCTAAAGGAAGAAAAACCGGATTATATCGCCTGCGCCTTTGACCATCCTAAAACCACATGGAGGGCGGAAGAATTTACAGATTATAAGATCCACCGCAAACCCATGCCGGATGACCTGAAAAGCCAGATGCCTTATATCAAAGAGGTGGTTAACGGATTCAATATCCCTATTTTCGAAATGCCCGGGTTTGAGGCAGACGACCTTATCGGGACGATAGCAAAACATGTTACAAACGAGTCCCTGGAAGTCACGATCGTGTCCTCCGACAAAGATATTCTTCAATTGGTAAACGGTAAAATAAAAGTCCTGAATGACCGCGGGGAAAAAATATATTATGACCGTAACGCTGTCATAGAAAAAATGGGCGTCCCCCCTGAAAATATTCCGGATTTCCTCGCGCTGTGCGGCGACAGTTCCGACAATATCCCCGGTGTTGACGGTATCGGCCAGAAAGGCGCGCTGAGCCTCATCAACCGCTTTAACACCATAGAAAACCTCATTGAGAATGTTAACGAAATAAAAAACGAAAAGCACAGAAGATCCATTATAAAAAATAAAGATACCGCCATATTAAGCAAACGCCTCGCCGTAATAAAAACCGACGTGCCGTTCGATATTGATATACATAATTGCAGGATAAAAGAATTTAACCGGGAAAAACTGGAACAATTGTTTAAGGAACTGGAATTCAATAATCTTATTAATAAAATTTAGAAGTCATAAATGAAACTTAAAACTAAAAACTTAAAACTAAAAACTTTAGTCATAGGCATTACTGGCGGCCTTGCCACAGGGAAATCAACCGTTGCAGACATTTTACATGAGTTAACCGGCGCTCCGATAATTGACGCGGATAAGATCGGGCATGGCCTTATGAAACCGGGATCAGTCTGCATTAGGAAAATAATAAAAGCCTTCGGTAAGGATATATTAAAAAAAGATGGTTCTATTGACAGGAAAATACTCGGGAAAATTGTCTTCTGCTCTGCCGTAGAATTAAAAAGACTGGAAAACATACTCCATCCGGCGATAATATCAGAGATAATAAAACAAATAAAAAACTGCAAAAGATCGGGCTGCAAAATGGTTATACTCGACGCCCCGCTTCTGATCGAAACCGGTTTATTGCGTTTAACGGATAAATTAATCGTTGTCTCCTCATCGAAAAGCCTTCAGATCGGGCGGTTCGCAGGTAAAGATAAAAACAGGAAAATACTGGCTCAAAAGATCATCGCGGCCCAAATGCGTTTGAAAGAAAAGGTGAAATTTGCCGATTTTCATATAAAAAATAATTTATCCAAGATAGAGCTGAAAAATAATTTAAAAAATTTATTACAAAAATCACTTGACAAATTTTTAGAATAATATATACTGTAATCTGAAATAATTGAAAACCAACCATAAAATCAATTTCACTTCAGGTTGTAGTTCTCTTCCAGTTAATGGATTAAATAAATGTTGAGTATGTTGTATTTTTTTTATCAAATCAAACTTTTCCGTTTATCCTGTTAAAAAAATGCTGAATCTTTGTCTGCTTTCTATTCTCAATCTAAATGGAAATATATTATAAATCTGATGTGTTTAAAAGTTTCAAAAGGAGAAATAAATGGATATAGGCGCGCTGCAAGGCAAAACTATCTCTGAGCTGACCACGATCGCTCTGGATCTAAAGATAGACGGCATTAGTAACTTAAGAAAACAAGAACTTATTTTCAAGATATTAAGGGGGCAAACTGAAAAAAACGGCCTTATATTCGGGCAGGGAGTTTTGGAAACACTGCAGGATGGATACGGTTTTCTCCGTTCTGAAAAATACAATTATTTGCCCGGGCCTGACGATATATATGTTTCACCGTCACAGATCAGAAAATTTTCTTTGCGGACAGGTGATGCTGTTTCAGGGCAAATTCGTCCGCCAAAAGAAGGCGAAAGATATTTTGCTCTTTTGCATGTTGAAGCAATAAATTTTGAAAATCCTGAAATCGCGAAAAACAAGATACTTTTTGACAACTTAACCCCGCTTTACCCCCAAAAAAGGATAAAACTCGAAACAACAAGAAGTAATTTATCGATGCGGGTCATGGATATAATCACCCCTATTGGAAAGGGACAAAGAGGTTTGATCGTTGCCCCGCCAAGAACCGGTAAAACCATGCTTCTTCAGGCTATAGCAAACAGCATTACTACTAACCATCCGGAAGTAGCTTTAATTGTTCTTTTAATTGACGAACGGCCCGAAGAAGTAACAGATATGCAGCGCTCAGTTAAAGGTGAGGTAATCAGCTCCACATTTGACGAGCCGCCTACAAGGCACGTCCAGGTCGCGGAAATGGTTTTAGAAAAGGCAAAACGGCTTGTGGAACATCAAAAAGATGTTGTAATTTTGTTAGACAGTATCACCCGTCTGGCACGCGCTTACAATTCTATTATTCCTTCAAGCGGCAAAGTACTATCGGGAGGTATTGATTCTAATGCCCTGCAGCGCCCGAAACGCTTTTTCGGGTCCGCCAGAAATATTGAAGAAGGCGGAAGTTTAACAATTCTCGCGACTGCTTTAGTTGATACAGGAAGCAGGATGGACGATGTAATTTTTGAAGAATTTAAAGGAACCGGCAACATGGAACTGCATCTTGACAGGGGCCTTATAGAAAAACGAATATTCCCTGCCATTAATGTAGGCCGTTCAGGAACGAGACATGAAGAGCTTTTAATGGACAAAGATGAGCTCAGCCGTGTATGGCTTCTTTTACGCGTTCTACATCAGTTAAGTGAAACGGAAATAATGGAATTATTGCTGGAAAAAATGGCAAAAACAAAAACTAATAAAGATTTTCTTGAATCAATTAATAGCACTGAAAAATAAAACCTCCCCCATCCCCTCCTTCGCAAGGAGGGGATAAAGGGGTGGTACATAGAAAGGGGTTTAGAAATGAAAGAAGGTATTCATCCAAAATACGAAGAGGTTACAGTAAGCTGCGCCTGCGGCAATAAATTCGTAACCCGGTCCACAAAGAGTGAATTAAAACTGGAAATTTGCTCACAGTGCCATCCGTTTTTCACAGGCAAACACAAACTAATTGACACTGCCGGACGAATTGAAAAATTCAATAAGAAATATAAAAAAGCGGAAGAAGTCCAGAAACCTGCATGAGCAAGGTTAAAGTAGATATTCGAAGATTACCGGGAAATGAAGATATCCCGCAGCCTGTTTACATGAGTAAGCATGCTGCGGGTGTAGATATTTCAGCCGCAGTAACAAAAAAATTAGTGATAAAACCCGGTAAAATAGAACTTGTTCCAACCGGATTGCAGATCGCGCTTCCAAGTAATTTTGAAGCCCAAATAAGGCCCAGAAGCGGCCTTGCGTTAAAACACGGGATCGGGATCCTTAACAGCCCCGGCACAATAGACGCAGATTATCGCGGTGAAATAGGGATAATAATTATAAATTTAGGTAAAAAACCTTTTGTAATAAACCGCGGGGATCGTATCGCGCAGATGGTTATCTCCAAAATAACAAGAGCCGAATTTAAAATAACATCAGTTTTATCAAAGACAAAAAGAAATGACGGCGGGTTCGGGCACACAGGAAAATAAATTTCTAATTACTAATTTCCAATTCCCAATTGTAGTTTTTTTATTTAAATAATCTACCTCAATTAGAAATTAATAAATATTATCTCTTCAGCAGAAACATCAACAAAACAATTCCCCCAAGAATTATCCTGTAATATCCAAACAGTTTAAAATCCCTTTTGCTTATAAAATTCATAAAACCTGCAATAACTATCCACGCTACAAGAAAAGAAACAATAAAACCAATCGCTAAAGCCATAAGTTCACTCGAAGATAATATCATACCAGCCTTTAAAAATGAATAAGCGGATGCCGCTGCAATTGTAGGAATGGCTAAATAGAATGAAAATTCCACAGCAACAATACGTGAACATCCTAAAATCATAGCGCCAATTATTGTCGCGGCAGACCTGGATGTTCCCGGGATCATAGCAAGGCACTGAATCAAGCCTATAATGAATGCTGTTTTATAACTTAATTCCGCGATTGTTTGGATTTTATGATCCTTTTTAAGGTTTTCTAAAAAGATTAACACTATTCCGCCAATCACAAGAGCGATAGAAACAGTTAACGGATTAAATAATAATTCCTCTATATGCTTTTTTAATAACGCCCCGATAAACAATGCCGGAATTACTCCAATTATTGTTTTTTTCCATATATCATATATCTGATTTTTTTCAGTCGCGTTATCTTTATTGAACGGCAGGATCTTACTTCTGAAAAACACCACCACGGATATAATTGCCCCAAGTTGTATCACAATATCAAACATCTTTGTAAACTGCTCGCTGAAAGAAATATACTGGTTTACAAGGATCAGATGCCCAGTTGAGGAAATAGGCAGAAATTCCGTAACACCTTCGACTACTCCCAAAATAATTGCTTTAATAATATCACTCATGCAATCCCCTTCTTAATACTTTGCTTTCCGTGTATAATATTAGACAAGGGAGATAAAGTCAAGGAGGAACTTAAAATGGTTAAAACAGGAAAAGAGCTCAAAGACGCTATTAAAAGCAGGGCCATGGCCTACGCGTTTATCTATGAAGAAATGAAAGAAAAACTGGGAGCAAAAAAAGCCGGCAAAATTTTTTCCGAAAGCATCTACAAATTAGGAGAATCAAAGTGCGGAAAATATAAAAAGGCATTGAAAAAAGGCGGACTGAAAGCCCTCGCGAAAGAATTCGTGAAATCCTCCCCGCTAAACGGCAAAATTTTCAATCCGGGAATAGAAAAAGTGAATGAAAATGAATGCGTCCTGATCATGAAAGCCTGCCCCCTTGTCGAGGCATGGAAGGAAAACAATTTTTCAGATGAGAAAATCAAAGCATTATGCGATATTGCCTATCAAATCGACTTGGGCACATTTCAAGCCTGCGGGTTGAATATCGAATTTACGCACAGGATCGGTGATGGGAACAGTAAGTGCAGGTTAATTTTAAGTAAAACCCTTTAATAGATGATTGCGCTTGCCATTTCGTAAAATTTAGTTTATCATTTACGCTTTAAATATTGAAAAAGGAAATCTTATTAATATGAATAATATTCGAGTCCGATTTGCCCCAAGCCCGACAGGGCATTTACATCTTGGCGGAGCCCGCACTGCCCTTTTTAACTGGCTTTTCGCGAGGCATGTCGGCGGGAAATTTATTTTGAGGATTGAAGATACCGATGTGGCACGGTCTTCGGAAGCATCCGCAAAGGAAATAATTGACGCTATGAAATTTCTGGGGCTCAATTGGGATGAAGGCCCTGAAGTTGGCGGCGATTACGGCCCGTATTACCAATTTGAAAGAAAAGATATTTACGCGAAATTCATTGATAAACTGCTTTGTGAAGAAAAAGCTTATTTTTGTTTCTGCAAGGCGGAAGAACTTCAGGCGAGAAGAGAAGAGGCTCAAAAAAAAGGCGTTCCTTTTGTCTATGACCGCAGATGCCTTGCGCTCAGCAAAGAAAAAAAGGATGAGCTCCGGAAAAATGGACAGACACCCGCTATAAGGTTTAAGATCCCTTCAGGAGAAACTTCTTTTATAGATCTTATCCGGGGTGAGATAAAATTCAAAAATGAGGACTTGGATGATTTTGTAATCCTGAAATCCAATGACCAGATACCAACCTATAATTTCGCGGTTGTCATTGATGATATTACAATGAAGATTACGCATGTCCTGCGCGGGGACGATCATATTTCAAATACCCCGAGGCAGATCCTTTTGTACCATGCACTGAACGCCGCGCTCCCTCAATTCGGGCATCTCCCTATGATACTGGGATCAGACCATACCCGTTTATCAAAAAGGCACGGGGCAACCGCAGTGGATGAATACGCGGAAAAAGGCTACCTTCCGGACGCGCTGATAAATTTTCTTGCGAGGCTCGGCTGGTCTTTTGATGAAAAACAGGAAATATTTTCACGCGAAGAGCTGATCGAGAAATTTTCGCTGGAACGTATAGGAAAAAATGCCGCGGTTTTTAACACCGAAAAACTTATCTGGTTAAACGGTGAATATATTAAAAATGCACCGCTGCCTGAAAGAACAAAATTAGTTATCCCCTTCTTACAGAAAGCCGGTTTATTAGCTAAAAATGAAGACAGAACAGAGTTCCTTCAAAAAATCGTTGAGATCGTAGGTGATAGATTAAAATTGTTAGGCGATATTGTCCCTTATACGGATTTCTTTTTTAAGGACAGAATCGAATACTCTGAAGATATATTAAAGGTTCTGGAAAAATCTAAAAACGGATTGACTATTATCCCTGATACAAAAGATGCGCTTTTACAGTTGGAACCTTTTAACCTTGAAACTATTGAAAAAACAATCAGGGATATATCTGAAAAACATAATGTAAAACCTAAAGAAACCATCCAGGCATTAAGAATTATCCTCACAGGCAAGACTGTCACACCCGGACTTTTTGAAACCATCTTCCTTTTAGGCAAAGATATCACAAGAAAAAGGATCGAGGCATTTTCGTCCGCGTTTCCAAATCAAAAAACAATTGACATTCAGCTGCACAATGATTAAACTTAAACATATAGGTCTTTTTCTATTTCTAAAAAACTTATAATTTTACAACTAATTATGAAAAAGAAAAACCTTAACCTGCCTTTATCCGATTTGTTTTTTTTCCCCGCTCTTTTAATATTATTCCTTACAAGTTTATACAGTTACATTCTTTTCCACAGTTTCGCGGAAGTTTTCAGCATTATCGTCGCGTTTTCCACTTTTATGGTTGTGTGGAATGTGCGTGATTCCATTGCAAACAAATATATTTTATTTATAGGCACAGCATACTTTTTTATCGGAACTTTAGACTTGTTTCATGCCTTTGCTTTCCCGGAAATGAATATATTCAGGGGACATGGCACTAACCTATTTATCCAGCTTTGGATATCCGCAAGATATATTCAAAGTATTTCCTTCTGCTTCGCCCCATTACTATTTAAACGAAATTTAAATTTTAATATAATAATTGGGACTTATATTGCAGTGTTTTTTTTAATTCTATTATCCATTTTTTATTGGAATATCTTCCCAACCTGTTACATCGAAGGCTATGGGCTGACTTTATTTAAAATAATAAGTGAGTATATTATCATTTTTATTTTTTTATTAGCTATTGTTTTTACTCTCAAACATCGTGATAATTTTGATAAAAAAACTTTAAAATTATTGATTTTATCTATGATATTTATGATCATTTCCGAAGTAGCCTTTATCTTCTGTATCAGTATTCAGGATTTTTGCGATATGGTGGGCCATTTTTCCGAAATTTTGGCATTTTATCTGTTATATAAAGTTATTATTGAAACCGGCATTACAGAACCATACAGCCTTTTATTTAATGACTTAAAACAAACTGAAAAAGAATTAAAACACGCGAATCAATTACTTAAAACTCAGGCAACAACAGACGATCTGACAGGTGTACATAACAGGCGCTGGCTTTACGAGGTACTGGGATTAGAGATCAAAAGAGCGCAGCGGTATAATCTCCCTTTAACTATAATAATTTTTGATATCGATTATTTTAAAAATATTAACGACCAGTACGGGCATAATATGGGTGACAATTTGCTTCAGGAAATCGCCGGGCTTGTTAATAAAAATATCCGTTCAACCGATTTTTTCGCCCGGTTGGGCGGCGATGAATTTTTGATCTTAATGCCTGGTCACAGTTGGGAAACCGCGGGGCAATTCATTGAAAAGCTGAGAATGATAATCGAAAAATATAATTTTACTTTTAATAAGAACGTCACTTGTTCTTTTGGAATAACACAATTTAAAAATGATGATACCATTAACAAATTACTAAAAAGAGCCGATGAAGGCCTTTACTGGTCTAAAAATAACGGCAGGAACATGTTAAAGGTGGTACTTTAAAAAAATTTTATGATCACAATCGGAATTGATATCGGTTCAAATACAAGCAAGGGCATAATTTTAAGGGACGGTAAAATCGTTGCTGAAACTATTTTTCATACCGCTTTCAAAGAAACAGACCGCGGCAAGCTCGTGCTCCAAAAGCTCTTCAAGCTTTCCTCTCTAAAGAAAAAAGATATCAATTATATCGTTGCCACCGGATACGGCCGGGTAAACGTGCCTTTTGCCGATAAAACCGTTACGGAAATAACATGCCACGCAAAAGGAATGTATCATCTTTTACCCAAGATCCGGACAATAATCGACATAGGCGGACAGGATTGCAAAATAATAATATTAGATAATGACGGGATTGTTCTGGATTTTAATATGAATGACCGCTGTTCCGCGGGCACGGGGAAATTTTTCGAGGTTACCGCCCACGCGCTGGGACTGAAACTTCACGATCTATCCGCGCTTTATTGCCGATCAAAGGCACCGTGCTCGATAAATTCTACCTGTACAGTATTTGCCGAAACAGAAATTATTTCGCTGCTTTCCGAAAAATACAAAAGAAAAGATATTGTGGCGGGATTGATCCAGACCATGGCAAAACGAATAGTGAATTCTGCTAAAGGCCTGAAAATAAAACCTTACATTGCTTTTACAGGCGGAGTAGCTAAAAACGAGGCAATGCGGACAGCGTTAGAAAAAGAATTGGGCCAAAAATTCGCTGAATTTGATTTTGACCCGCAACTAGTGGGAGCATTGGGCGCGGCATTATTAGCAGCCAAAGCATTAAAATAATTGAGCCCGGGGGAGTTTTTATTCCTCGAGGCTCATCCTGAATGAGCTTTAGCGAATGAAGGATCTGGTTTTTCTATTCTTTAGAGATCCTTCGTTTCTTCGTTCCTCAGGACGAGGGGTCGAAATTAACGCCCCCTCACTTATTTATCTTCCCTTTGGTAAATCCGTAATTTCCGACTTTTTTCCCAAGCGTCCAATATTCCTGGCTTGGCGGACAATAAACAAGAGGATTAATTTTCTCTATATTCCATTTACCGCCTTCTTTCTCTACAATCTCTTCATCAACCTGAATGGTCAAAATTTCAGCTATAAACGCGTCGTGAGTCGCATAGCTCAGAAAATCTTTTGTGCGGCACTCAATATTAACAGGGCATTCAAGTATTATCGGAGCCTTTACCTGTTCTGCTTTTCCAAATGTAAAATTTGCCTCTTTAAATTTATCAGTATTCTTTCCACTTACCGTCCCGCAAAAATCTATTCTTTCAAGATCCTTAGCGTCCGGAATATTAATTACAAAATCCCCGTTTTCTTTTAAAAGTTTATGGCTGAATCTTGTACTCCTTACTGAAATACTTACCATTGGCGGATCAGACGAGATCATACCCATCCATGCTAATGTAATTATATTTGGTTTGCCGCCTATGCTCTGGGTTGTGATCAAGCCAATAGGACAAGGCAAAAGAGAAGCCGAAGGATTTAATATTTTCTTGCCCATTATTTATCTCCTTTTTGTTTCATTTCTTTAATAAAAGTAGGTAAAGAAAAAGATGCTTTATGAATATCAATATTATAATATTTCGCGTCAAAATTATCAAGTCCAGTTACGGTTATATCTTTTTCCGGATCATATTTTTTCGAGCAAATAATGAAACTCATCATTCCAAAAGGGCTGCTCGGAAGATAGGAAAGATATAATTTGCTTATTGGAAAAATATTTGAAAGGCTTTTAAAAGTTTTTTTCACAAGATTATAATTAGTTATCGGGGATTGGGATGGAGTTACCATGATCCCGTCATCAGTTAAATGGTCGAACAGGTCTTCAAAAAAATCCTTACCGGTCAAATGCTGCATTGTACCTATAGGATCATAAGAATCAACTAAAATTATATCAAATTTTTCTTTGATCTCATTGATATACTTAGAACCGTCATTATAAATAATTTTTATCCGTTTATCGTTTAATCCAGCGCTTAAGTCGGAAAAATACTTTTTGCTGATATCAACTACCATTTTATCAATTTCAATGACAGTTACCTGCTTAACATCCTTATGTTTAATTACTTCCCTGACAACACCGCCGTCTCCACCTCCTATCACTAAAACATTCTCAGGTTTCGGATGGCTGAATAAGGGAACATGCGTGATCATTTCATGGTAAATGTATTCATCCTTTTCCGCGAGAACTATAACGCCGCCCAAAACCAATACCCTGCCGAATTCATAGGTATTAAATACCTCTATTTTCTGAAAAGGACTTTTCCCGCTAAAACATATTTCCTTAACCTTTATCTCAAGCCTTATCTTATCAAATCTATCGTCTGTTATCCAAAAATGGCATGAATTAGATTGAAATATTTCCTCTTTCATATCCAAGCCTCCTTGTACTTATATTTTTATTATACTACTATTATCTTTGTAGGTTCAATACAATTAAAATTAGTCGCGCTTGCGTTCGTATACGAGCCCATATTCGGAAATATCAGTATATCACCAATATCCAGTTCCGGAAGCAATATATTTTTATATATAATATCAAAAGAATCGCAGGTAGGCCCCGCGATTACACATGCTTTAGGTTCACCGGACTTTTCAGTAAGGATCTTATAATCACAGGCATCAAATACCTTGCCGGTAAAAGTCGAATAAAGCCCGTCATCAAGATAGTACCAGTAAATACCCTTCCTTTTCGACTTTCCTACAACACTCGCGATCAGCGTCATACTGGTCGCGGAAATAAACCTGCCAGGCTCCGCTATAACACGGCAATTTTGGAAATTTTTCTCCAGATAATTGTTTATTATGGAACATGAATAATCAATAGGCATAATATTTTTAGTATAGCTTACGGGAAAACCGCCGCCAATATCCAGAGTATCAAAATATATTTCTTCAAGCGCGGCCAGTTTAAATATATCCTTACAAAATTCCAGCGCCTCGATATATTTGTAAGCATTTACATTCTGCGAACCCACATGAAAACTGATACCTTTGACTGAAATCCCTTCTTTATGGGCCTTTTTAATCAGATCCAGCGCGTCCTTCGGCTCAGCTCCAAACTTCAGTGACAGATCCACAGGACAATCTGGATTTGATATTGAGATCCTGACCAGCACATCCAGATCTTTTTTGAACTCAATAAGCTTGGGGATCTCATATTCATTATCAATAATAAATAATTTCACGCCGTAATCAAGCGCGTATTTAATATCTTCTCTCTTTTTTATCGGGTGTGTGTAAATACATTTTGACGCGGGGATATTAAGCTCTTTGAGGATCTTTATTTCACCGGCGGATGCCAGATCAAAAAAACCGTCAACTTCCTTGACCGCCCTTAAAAGCTCAATATTCGGATTTGATTTAACCGCGTAGTAAAGATCAACTGAAGGCAGGCATTTTTTAAGAACGCTGTAATTTTCTTTAACCTGGTCTTTTGAAAGCAGTAAAAGCGGAGAACCGAATTTTTCAATATAAGTTTTAGCTTTTTTAAACGAAATCATTTTATTTTTAATTCAACTATCCCAAAATGAGAATGTAAATTACAATCGATTTTTTCCGAAAACTCGTGTTTTTTATCTGTAAGTACAGGAGCTTTTTGTTTTTTTATATCACTTATGAACGGAAACTCCGCCTGCATCGATTCATGGATCAAACCTGAATACGCGTAGAGTTTACCCACTTTCCGTTTTTTTAATATATCCGAGATCCTGTCATGTTTAAGTTTTGATGTATCTACTGTATCAGAACATATGCCTATGGACCATAGTGTAGCATACATTTGAATATATAAATAAAAAATATTCACATTTTTGAACACACCTTCGAGGGTTTTTATTATTGAATTAAATATTTGAGGCCTTGAAATAGGGGACTCGGTGTGCATTGTTAAAATGCCTCTTTTATCTTTGAACGCCTTTTTCACATGTTGGAAAAACTCTTTAGTATAAAGCATTATTGATGGCCCGAATGGGTCCGTCATATCCATTATCACTACATCAAATTTATCTTTTGTGGTTTCCAGGTAAAATCTTCCGTCGCCGACAATAACTTTTACTCTTTTATCTTTAAAGCAATTTTTATTGACGTTCGTTAGATATTTTTTAGAGAATTCCACAACCTCGCCGTCAAGCTCTACCATTATAACTTTTTTAACGGTATTATGCTTTAGGACTTCCCTTAAAATACCTCCATCGCCGGCACCGATAATTAAAATATTTTGAGGATTAGGATGAGAACACAAGGCAGGATGAACCATTGGTTCATGATATAAAAATTCATTCTTCTCGCCTACCTGGGTAACATTATCAAGCAATAAAACATTCCCAAACTCAGGCGTTTCTACAAGCTCTATCTTTTGGAACTTTGTTCTTTTCGAGATTAAAGTTTTTCTAACTTTATAAAAATATCCGAAATTCGGATTGAGCTTTTCTACTATATATCTTTCACTTTTATTAGGCATTTTCCCATCTACAAAATTTTCCTAAACTTCCACAGGAACTTCCAGTTCTGACAGTTCATCAACCACTATCTCCGGTTTATGACGCAGAACCTTTACTCCCTCTATCTGCCCGCGTTTCATTTCCATTGTAGTAGAATGATTTGAACCCAATTTTTCTTTTAAAAATTCAAATGCCTTCCACGGGTCAACAGTCTCCCCGCAGGTAAACAGGTCAACAGCCGCGTAACCATACTCCGGCCATGTATGGATCGCAAGATGCGATTCAGCAATAACCACAACTCCACTGACTCCATGCGGATTGAAAAGATGAAAAACATTGTCAACAATAGTAGCCCCACTTCGAATCGCGGCCTCATCCATAAATCTTTTGATCGAATCCAAATTATTTAAGACTTTACGGTCACACCCAAAGTATTCTACCAAAATATGACGTCCTAATGCTTTCAATTTTTCATCCTCCTTCTAACCGGTTTATACCGCCGGCTATTTACACCGCCATTTAAAACATAGGGGGCGATGAAACCCATACAACAACAGCTGTCTTTCGTCCGGCATTTTGCAAATAATGGACGGTATTAGCTGTAAAATAAAAACAATCTTCTTCTTTAGCGTAAAAAAACTTAGCGCCTAAACGGATCGCGATCTTTCCTTCAACCACATATCCGAACTCCTCGCCTTCATGAGAATCCTCACGTGGCGTTTTTTCACCCTGGGATAAAATAACTATGGCCGGCTCCATTTCCCTGTTCTGGGCCGCCGGAACCAAAAGTTCGAATCTTTTCACCCCGCGCTTTTCAACCTTTACCCTGTCATCTTTCCCAAAAACAACCTTTTCCTGAAGCGCTTCACGAAAAAAATCAGCGGGCGATTCATCTAACGCCGCCAGGATCTGGACTAAACTGTCAACCGACAAAGAAGTCAAATCATGCTCAACCTGAGAAATAAACCCTTTTGTTAAATTCGACCTTAAGGCCAGCTCTTCCTGTGTTAAACCGCTTGCCTGCCGCAATTCTTTAATTCTTTTCCCGATTTTCATCAAATTCCCAAGGTCTGTTATACAAAACAAAAAGTTTAGTAAACTAAACTTAGGAAATATTATATAATATTTATTATATTTGTCAAGTATTTTTTCGGTTTTTTTTAATTTTTTATTAGTTTTTATTTAAGGATGGATTTATTTTACTGTGGCTCCATTTTCAACAACTTTTTCAGGGCTTACAATGACAGGGCCGTTCGGAGATGAAGCAGCAAGGATCATTCCTTCTGAAAGGACTCCCCTCAAAGGCTTGGGTTCAAGATTTTCGACAACAACAACTTTTTTCCCGATCAATTCTTCCGGTTTATAAGACAATCTGATACCCGCGACTATCTGGACGATCCTGTCTCCAAGATTTACCTTCAAAACATATAATTTATCCGCGTCAGGATGAGCCGCGGCTTCCAGTATCTCACCGGTTTTTAATTTTACTTTCATAAAATGATTGATATCAATTGTTTCCATTAATATAAACTCCTTTATTTTTAAGTTTTATTCAAAATCTATTTTTTTCGATAAAATAGCCATATCAATTACCGGAACAGGCTCTCCTAATGTTTTCCCGCCTAAAAGTGTTTTTAATAGCGAAGGCGCGACACTGCGGTATTTTAAAACGGTTTCAATCTGAAGCGGAGAAACCGCGTTTTCGGGTATAATAAAACTGTAATTTTCGACCATATAACCTTTGGGAAGAATTCTATGATCATAAAGTATCCTGTCAGCGAGAGCCACATTTATAACAGGATTTCCGTCCTTATCCCCAAGTATTGTATTAAATAAAACCGTATTTTTCTCAAGGTTTCCTTCTGTATCCATTCCGCCTGATCTATAAATTTCTGCCCCGTTTTTATCGGTGATCTTAATATCAAGCCACATCTGCCTTATCGCGGTAACACCTGTAGGAAGATAATGCCCCGCGCCGGAATTTGTAACCTTAATTTTTATTTTTGAAACAGCGCCTTTCACATAGGAATCATCAGGTATTATCTCCAATGAAGCCGAGTGCGTAAGCCTGTCAATTGCTAAATATGAATGAATATCGCTCCCCAGCAGTTTCGGCACGATTGAATTCCCGCCGGCAAAATAATGAGTCCATACGTGGCCTCTGTCCGGGCCTTGATCCGCCGCCCGCCCGGGATTATCCGGCTTATCAGTATTTCCCGTGGAAGGGATCCCTGATTTCTGCCTCATATGGCAATCCTGACAATGAACAGTCGTCGTATCATCCCCATTATTGTACGGCCCATCTTTCCACTCATTATAAGTCTGCTCGATCGGAAGTTTGTTCTCAATATGGGACACATTGTGGCATAAGCCGCAAAACTCGGATTTAGTATAAAATTTTGAATATTCCGACGGATGGAAATCAGATTGTTTGAGTTTAGTTGAATCATTCCATCTCGCGTCTTCGCGCGGGCCTATCATGGTCGACGCGTATTCTTCTCCTTCACCTGATTTTACCTCATATCCCGCGTCTCCGATCTGGATTGCCTCATTAATATTATGGCACCAGTTGCAGAAAATACCCTGCGCGGGAATATCCTCCAGCTCATCATAATTATCTGCCGGGGACTGAATAAGTTTGGAACGGAATCCAAGCGGAGTATGGCATTTCACGCATGTTTTCATTTCAAGTATTTGCCCTAATGTCTTAGCTTCACCATTAAATAATTTAGTAGCGGCACGCCAAACCGGGTCAATAAATGCCTTGCTGTGCATTGAACCCTGCCACTGTTTATATATTTCAGCATGGCATCCGCCGCACACATCCGGTTTAACAAACTTTTCAACCTTCATCTTCTTAAATAAAGTAATTACGTCTTCATATTCAGCTTTATTTATTTTTAATTCGTTTCTCGTCGTTTGCGTGCTATCTGAGGTCTGCGCAAAACATGGAACTGAAAAGAAAAAAATTAATATAAAACAAATAATATATCGTTTCATTATCATTTTTTCACCTATTCCTGATGTTCAGTTGTGTTAAATGTGTATGATTCAACTGTCCCTTTATCATCAAAAACAATCACGAGGTCTTTAGTGCTTGTTTCACCAAATAATCTGTAATGATATTTCCCATATGTCCATATTTTTTTACCGTTTTCTATCCCAACCCGCCATGGAGAACCGAACATAGAACGAACTTCACTTAGCGTGGTTTTGCCTGTTTGTATTTTATTTACTTCAGAAACAGCAAAGTCGCGTCCGACAGTCGCGCAGCCAAACGGAAAAAACACTAAAAATAAGGACATAACCAAAAATATACGGATGATCCCTTTTCTCATTTACCGTCTCCTTTTTAAAAACTATATGGAAAACATTTTATATCTTTTTCTTTTGTTTGTCGATGAAATAAAATCTTAACCTTTGATCACTCCAAGCGGGCGGAGTTTGGCGACTTTCAGGGAAAGGCCTGCGCCGTGGACTATATCGACTATTTCATTTACATTTTTATACGCGGCAGGGGCTTCTTCGGAAAGTGTTCTTATATTGCCGGTTCTTACAAGGATGTTCCGGTTGGATAATTCGTCGTAGATCTGTTTCCCTGAGGCGGCTTTCATGGCGCTTGTCCTGCTCATCAACCTTCCGGCTCCGTGGCAGGTTGAACCGAATGTTTCTTCCATCGCTTTTTTTGTTCCCACCATAACATATGAATTCCTGCCCATATCACCGGGAATAATTACAGGCTGGCCGGAAATTTTATATTTTTCCGGCAGGTCGGGATGCCCCGGGCAGAAAGAACGTGTCGCGCCTTTACGGTGGACACAAACCTTTTGTATTTTCCCCTCTATTTCGTGATCTTCGAATTTTGCAATATTGTGGGTAACATCATAGACTAAAGACATTCCTAATTTTTCCGGGCTTGCGGCAAAAACATCAGAAAAGACCTCCCGCGTCCAGTGCATAAGCCACTGCCGGTTAGCCCACGCGTAATTCGCGGCCGCGGCCATAGCGGAAAAATAATCTTTACCTTCAGGCGAATTTATCGGCGCGCATGCTAACTGCCTGTCAGGCAGTGAAAAATTATATTTGGAAACAGCCCGTCCCATTACCTTTAAATAATCATCGCAAACCTGGTACCCTAACCCGCGTGAACCGGAGTGCATCATTACCATTACCTGCCCTTTTCGCAGGCCGAAAACATCGGCAATTTCAGGGTTGTAAATTTCTACAACTTCCTGAACCTCCAGAAAATGATTGCCTGAACCAAGCGTGCCGGACTGAGGTCTTCCTCTTTCCATCGCTCGTTCACTTACCTTATCCGGATCCGCCCCGGGCAGGCATCCATTGCCTTCAGTCAATTCAATATCTTCGGGCCACCCGTAACCTTTTTTTACCGCCCATGCGGAACCTTTTACAAGAACTTCCCTAAGTTCCTTATTTGATAAACGGATCTTTCCTTTTGTCCCGAGCCCTGAAGGAATATTATTAAACAGCTTATTTAACAATTCCTCCATTTTATTTTCAATTTCATCCGCGCACAAATCAGTGCGCATCAAACGCACACCGCAATTAATATCATAACCTACGCCGCCGGGGGAAATAACTCCGTCTTTAAGCCCGCACGCGGCTACTCCACCGATCGGGAACCCATACCCCCAGTGGATATCAGGCATTGCCATAGAATATTTAAGGATTCCCGGAAGGCAGGCTACATTTGCCACCTGTACCGGTGTCTGGTCCATACGAAGATCTTTGATCAATTGTTCTGTGGTATAAATCAGCCCCGGCACACGCATACCGTCCTGGAAGCTTTTAGGGATCAGCCAGCGGTATTCATCGATCTTTTCCAACGGCCCAGTCCATGATCCGGACATATCACTCCTTAGTTTATTGAGACTCTATCCCCATTCTTCATCATCATCGTCTGAATCTTCCTTAATAGAATCATCCCCATGATTACAATCATCATAACTTTCACATTTTGGGCAGCATTCTTCCGGCTGCGGGCAAAGCTCATACCTGGAACAACTGTCACAACACTCCATGTTTCAAATCCTCCTTTAAAAATTTTCTTAATTATTTATATATTTTAAAACAATCTTCTATTCTTCCAGTAAAGCCCTGACAAAATCCCCCGGAGAAAAATCTTCAAGATCCTCTACCCCTTCTCCCAGCCCTATCAATTTTACGGGAACTCCCAAGCTTTCTTTAATAGACACCGCTATCCCGCCCTTACTGGTCCCGTCCAATTTAGTAAGCACTATACCTGTAACACCTATCGCTTCCTTAAATAATTTTGCCTGCTGGATACCATTCTGGCCGCAGGTAGCATCCATGACGAGAAGTATTTCCAGGGAAATACCCGGCAGCACCTTACCGACGGTCCGCTTTATCTTTTTTAACTCCTCCATCAAATTTGATTTATTATGCAGGCGCCCCGCCGTATCTATTATTAAAACCTGATATCCTTTTTCAGAAACTAATTTTCCCGCGTCATAAACCAATGCCGCAGGATCTGTTCCTTCCTTACCTTTAATAATATCCACACCGGCTCTCGTCTTCCATATTTCAAGCTGTTCTACGGCAGCCGCGCGGAATGTGTCGCATGCGGCAACTAATACCTTTTTATTTTCTTTATGGTACTTAAATGCCAATTTCCCAACAGTGGAAGTTTTTCCGCTGCCGTTAACACCGATCATTAAAATAACTAAAGGGAATGACCCGCTAAGAGGGACATTATCTTCCCCGATTATACCTAAGATCCTTTTTTCAATGATCTCTTTTATTTTCAGTATCCTGTCTTCACCCGGTTTAAAATTCGTATATTTAAGATCCAATATGATCCGGTCACTTATATGCACTCCGATATCAGAACGCACCAGAATTTCCTCAAGCTCGGACAGCAGTTCCTCTGAAACATTTTCTTTTCCTGTAATTAATCTCTCTAACGGGCCTAAGATCAACTGGCGGGATTTAAGAAGCCTTTGTTTCCACCGCGCCAGCCTCGACAGCGGCTGCGATATTATCTTTTGCATTTTCTTCAGCTCCTGAATTTTCCCCCGTCCCATCTTTTACAATAATAGGGTCCGGTGTGCGTTCTTCCTTTTTAAAATTAACTGAGACAAGCTTTGAAACACCCGGCTCTTCCATTGTAACACCGTATAAACAATCGGCCATTTCCATGGTTCTTTTATTGTGTGTAATAACGATAAACTGGGTATTCTTCGCGAATTCCCTGATAACCTCGGTAAACCGCCTGACATTCGGATCATCCAATGGGGCATCTACTTCATCCAAGATCAGGAAGGGACTTGGTTTAACCATAAAAATAGAAAGCAAAAGCCCGATAGCGGTCAGCGCCCTCTCCCCTCCGGAAAGCAGCTGGATACTCTCGGGTTTCTTTCCCGGAGGCTGAGCGATTATTTCAATATTGGACTCAAGAATATCATTTTCCGTTAAAACTATATCCGCCCTGCCACCTTTAAAAAACTTCGCAAAAACCTGAGCGAAATTCTCTCTTATTTTATCAAATGTAGCCCTAAACCTTTCAATGCTTTCTTTGTTGATCTTTGAAATAGTGTCATTTAAATTATTCTTCGCGTCTTCCAGATCTTTTTGCTGATTGGATAAAAAATTATATCTCTCTTCGATTTCCTTATACTCCTCCAGCGCCATCATATTAACTAATCCCATCTGGTTCATTTCGCTATGCAGGTTTTCTATGCGCAATGTTACCTCTTCCAGATTTTCTATTTCCTCTTTAGGAGGGCGGGAATCATCCTGGAAGGAAAATTTGTAAACATTCTGCATCTTCTGCCGTAAATTATCCTCCTGCACGCGCAGTTCCGTCTCTTTGATCTGCAAGCCCGCGATATTTTCCTCCAGAGTCCTTAGCTTATGCCTTTCCTCTTTAACTCTTTCCTCAAGCTGTTTCGCGTTCAGCCTCAATTCCTTTTCAAGTTTTTCTATCCCGTCCCTGTCAAAACTCTCCTTGTTATTTTCATTTTTTGCATGCTCAAGAGTTTTTCTCTTTTCTTCAAAATATACTGTTTCTTCATATGTTGTCTTTTTTATTAAAGCTATTTCGCTTGATTTTGTCAGTATTTTATCCTTACTGTCAGCGATAATATCATTTATCCTTTTTTCCAGGTCAAGGCAAGCCGTTTTTTTCTCTTTAACAGAAGCAAGGTTCACTTTTTTTTCATTACCCAGAGACATCAGACTGTCTTTTTTCTGTTCGAGAATTCTATATTGGCCCCTCATTTCTTCAAGATCTGAGGACCTCTTCTCTTTTTCTTCGAGCAGGCTTTCTATATCAAACTTTATATCCTCAAATTCTTTTATTACCGACTCTAAACGGCTTTCTATCTCTTTCACGCTTGTTTCACGGCCGATGTTTTCTGTTATAAGCTGGTTTGATTCTAACTCCAGTTTCATCACCAGTCTTTCATTTTCAATGAAATTATATTCCTTTGCCTTGATCTCATCATTCAATTCATTAATAAGCGACTGGATCTCAAGTTGTCTTTTATCAATATTCTCTTTTTCCTGTGTTTTAATTTCCAGATGTTTTCTTAATTCACCGATCTTTTCCTTAAGGATATTAATATTTTTTTCACGGCCTATAATACTTACGGATTCCGCTGAATCTTTTCCTCCCGCGATCAATTCCCTTGAGAATATTTTTCCGTTTTTGGCAACAATCTTAACTTCAGGCGGAAGTTTTTCGAGCATTTCAATAGAAATATCTGAATCCACAATAAAAACACCCTTTAAAAGATATGAAACTATAGGCCTTAAATTTTCATCGACGTCTACAAGGTCCAACAATAACCTGGAGTTTTCAGGGGCAGGCAGGCCGGAGTTTGGATATTCCATTTTTTTGAAATTATCCATATTTAAAAAAGCTGCTTTTCCTTTACCCTCATTATATAAATAATTTATGCACTCATTTATTTTATCAACGGTTTCAGCTAAAAAATAATTGATCCCTTCTCCTAACGCGGATTCCAAGGCAGTTTTATATTCTTCGGAAATATTTATTTTGCTTACAAGCGGCGCGAAAACACCGTCTTTTTTGATCTTCCCGTCTTTCTCCGCCTGCATTAATTCTTTTACGCCGCGGCTGTAGCCGATCGCCTCTTTTTCAAGCTGCTCCAGCATCTTAATCTTATAATCAAGCTTGGCAACTTCATTATAAGTATCATTAATAGAAGGCATAACCTTCTGCAGCAGTTCCTGATTTTTAATAAGTTCCTGCCTTAATTCTTCCAGTTTATTCCGTAGTGATTCTATATTGTTTCTCGAGGCTTTCAATATCTCTTTTTTCTCATCCAGATCCTTTTGAAGATTTTCTACCTTTACCTTTGTGCCTTCTATTAAATTTATCAGATTTTCTTTTGAAGCGGCCGCTTCCTGCTGTCTCTTTTCCAGATCCTGCTTAAGCTTATTTTTTTCCCAAATCCTCGTCTCAACATTATCAAGATTACTTTCTTTTTCTTTTAAAAAAGATTCTGCCTCTTTGCTTTTTATTTCGACATCCTCTCTATCTTTGGCCAAAACCTCAAATTCTTCTTCCCACACGATCATCAAGTCATCCAGCGCGGAGATCTCATCTTGTTTTTCAAGGAGATCCCGTTCCA
This sequence comes from bacterium, assembly GCA_028719205.1. Taxonomy (GTDB): domain Bacteria; phylum JACRDZ01; class JAQUKH01; order JAQUKH01; family JAQUKH01; genus JAQUKH01. The sequence continues at coordinate 110,444 of JAQUKH010000002.1, read as the reverse complement.
GGTCTTTTAATCTTAGCTCATCTTCTTCAACCTCTTTTGCTAACATTTTCCCCCTGAAATCTTTTCCTTTCAGCCTTTCTTCCATTTCCGCTATTTCTTTTGTCAGGTTCTCGACATTTTCATAGAAATTTTTCCGCGACTCATGGATCGAGCTTAATTTATCCCCTAACTGCATAGCCTGCAGGTCCAGTTTTTCTATCTCCGCCTCATATGTTGAGATATGCGCAAGCACTCCTTCGCGTTCATCCTGGCAGACAGTCAGATCCTGTTTGTATTTGCTCCGTTTTTCATCCATATCATAAAAATAAAAACTGTCCAGTTTCAGTTCCAGCCCCTGGCACTCATCAAGAAATTTTTTATAGCGTTCCGCACGGCCGGCCTGCCTTTTCAGTGAATTCATCTGCCGTTTGATCTCAGCAACAATATCATAAATACGGAGTAAATTCTGCTCGGTCGTTTCAAGCTTGCGAAGCGTTTCCCTTTTTCTTGCCTTATATTTGGTAATACCCGCGGCCTCTTCAAAAAGGCTCCGGCGCATTGACGGATTATTGCTCAGTATCAGGTCCGTCTGGGATTGTTCAATGATCGAATACGCGTCCGCGCCCAAGCCAGTATCCATGAACAACTCCTGTATATCCTTCAGCCTGCAGGTGTTGCGGTTCAATAAATACTCGCTTTCTCCCGACCTGAAAAGCCTGCGGGTTATGGTCACTTCGCTGTATTCCGTCGGCAAAACCCCTTCGGTATCCAGAAGCGTAAGAGAAACCTCCGCCATTCCTTTTGGTTTTTTATTGGATCCCCCGTTAAAAATAAGGTCCAGCATTTCCTTCCCGCGCATCATCCTTGAACTCTGTTCCCCCAAAACCCAGCGTATGGAATCCAGGATATTCGTCTTCCCGCAACCGTTCGGCCCCACAATGACAGTAACCCCTTTATCAAACTTCAGTTCCACCAGTTCCGGAAATGATTTAAACCCACAAACCTCTAATTTCTTAAATAACAATTGGATCTCCTTTGAAAATTTTATAAAGCCCGCTATACGCAACAGCTGATTTTGTGTGGGAATAAATGATACTTGCCCAGAATTCTTTTGTCAACAAAAATCAGCCCTGAAAGCCTGTAATTTTCGATGATTATTATAACATAATATGGAAAAAACATTAAAATTAAAATCCTGCCAACCATTCAATTTATTGAAATTTTCCCGTAGGGGCAACCCTATGTGGTTGCCCTTCTATATTATATCTTTTGGACAATTGTAATTCCGATTATTAATGTAGGGGCAGGGCTTGCCCTGTTCTCTTAAGATTTTTTATTTGGCAATTTTAATGATGGGCGGGATGAGATAATTAACATTCAGATAAATAAATTTTTCTTGTAGGGGCATTTTATTAAACGGTTCAACCATTTCAAACAGCTTTAATAATTCAATCTAGGGAACAACGCCTGATAGATAAGTTATTCTTTTACTTTCTCATCAGCTAAATATCTGTCAAGATAACGGTGCATATAATGTCTTATCTCTTTGCTAAACATATATAAGTCTTCTGATTTACCATAAAACTCTCTCATCATTGGATGTCCGAGTATTTCAAATGCATGTTCAAAAGATGAAACCAATTTTCTTTTTTCATTTGTTGACTTTGTGGTCTTAATTCCTCGATATGTTTCAAGTCCTATTTCATAAAGCCAGGGATAATCATCTTTTAGAAAACTAATCATTATTAAAAAGTTTATATTTGGGTCTTCTGATTTCATTCCCATATGCATAAGTTCGTCAAACATCATTGGATGAAATTTTCTTTTTCTTCTTTTTGAGTCAGGGTCAATTCTATTTTCAATTCTTGAAGGCAAATTATCAAACATAATTTTGACTTCTTCAAAAAGTTTTGCAACTGAATTTTCATCAACTTTTTCACTCTTTTCACATATTGTTTTTTGTTTTTGAAATTTTTCAATTATTTCTGTTATCTTTTTATGGAACGATTCAACAAGTGTTTTTACGAGGGCATGGTCTGGATCAAGCCCCGGAACTTTTTTCACCAAATCCAAGACAAGCTTCGTAATTGAATCAACATTCCCATCATTATTTTGAAACTGAGCAAAAGGCCCATTTATCGCAACACTGAGAGGAATTCCAATAGCAAGTCCAATAACTTTCTTATCAAGTTTCCCTTTAGCTACGCCTGCCTCATAAAGTATCCAAGGCCTATCAACACTATGTTTTGTCAAAAGACAAACAACATCCGAAGCCTCATCTATTTTATCCATAATAGCTGGATACCATTCCTGTCCGTATTCTATACCTTGTGTTCCCTTTTTATCCGAAGAGCGAAATGATTTTAATGCACCAGCACTTGCTCTTTTTAACAAGTCACTAAATTCTTCTGCAAGTTCAGTATCTCGAGTATCATGGCTAATAAAAACTAAAGGATTTTTTGATTTTGAAACAATGGTTTCTTCGGTTGTTGTCTCGTTATTGTGTTTGTCAGATTTTTTTCTTGATGCCATTTTGCATAAACTCCTTTTTATATTTACCTATTATCAGTTAATATACGAAGCTTGTAGTTGCAGTAAAAATTTGAATTTACCTGAACAATTCTAAGCCCGTATTTTAGCTAAGTCAATAAAAATAACTAAATTTAACAATAATAAAAAGGGCGTATAATTATACGCCCCTACAAATAAATGCAACCCATAATTTAGGATCAGGTCTTTAATTTTGGAATTCCACCTAATTTTTCTTTTTAAATTTCAAAAGTTTTTGCTCTGCCTTAATTCTCTTCCGTGATTCTTTCACATTTTCTGAAACCGGCAATTTTTCCGGCATGGTCCCACCAAGCTCAGCAATTGTTTTGCGGACTTTTTTACCAACATCATAGTGGGTCTGATTAGCTTTTTGTTCACCCATAATATTTTCTCTTTTTAACTTAGCCTCTGCCTGTGTAGCCCTAAACAAATTCGCGGCAAGCTCTTCGCTTCCCATATGATCCAAAATTACTTCATTTTTATGGAGCTTCTTTTTTGCGTGAATATCCCTCTGCCGCATCCCTCCATACAATCCCATGTACCCGAAGTCCTGAAAATTAGCATAATTTACCACACCTGCTTGTTTTGCGGCCTGAACAAGGTTTTTGTTATGCTCTTTCATTTCATCGCGCAAAAATACGCGTTTGCTGTCTTCAATCTGCAATTCTCGTACTTCCTGCCGTCTTGTTTGAATTGCGAAATAGGTTTGAGCCAAAGCAATCTCTTCTTTTCTTGGGTCACCATTTTGAGCGATGAGATAGCAAGCATAGCGGGAAAGACGGTAATCATCCACGGCCCTTTCAGCTCCAGAACCTATCAAAACCATATCGCTCACACCAGCGAAATGGTCATCAATTTTTTGCCCGCTGTTTTTACATGACTCTTTTGCTCTCTCAATCGCCGGAAGAAATTTTCCATATTCCGTATATCCAAGCAATTTGTACAAATCGCGCGCGCTCCAAAACTCTTTTCCGTATTCGTTGATCTTTTTTATTTGTTCAAAAATGTTATTTGTCATAATTTATATTTTACTACATTTTATTTCAACATTCTATTTATTTTTAAAATATTAGGGCACAGCAAGCCGTTCCCCTACAAATATTATTTATTAATAATTTTATGGTAGCGTTCTTTCCCAAGCGTTACAAGCCCATACCCCGCGGCAAAAATAGCCGCACAACCCCCCGTCGCAAGGCCCCATCGCGGGTCGGCATGCTGGCCGATCCAGCCGATTATCGGGCCGCCGATCGGAGTAGTTCCCAAAAACGCCACGGTCCATAACGCCATGACCCTGCCGCGCATTTCTGGAGAACTTTTCATTTGCAAAATCACATTGCATAACGACAAAAAATTGATCGAAAAAATACCGACAAAAACTAAGGATATCATTGCCAGAATAAAAGTAGGCATAACAGCGGTTATTAACATTGTCAAACCAAACAAAAGCGCGGCCTTAACCAAAAGGTGCGCGTCGATATTCCGGCGGTTAGCTGAAAACAATCCTCCGGCGACTGACCCCACACCCATTGCCGCGGTCAATGCGGCGTAACTGCCGGCATCACCGTGGAAAGTAAATTGAGCGAGCAAAGGAAGGATCACTATAAATTCATATGAAAGAGTACCGATTATCACCATCATAATTAAGGTATTTCTCAGTACAGGTGTCGCCATAACATATCTTAAGCCTTCTTTAAGCTGGCCTTTGACATACTCCGAACGCTGTGTTTTATGCAGGTGCTCCGGCTTCATCATATACAACGCTAACAAAACAGCCGCAAAAGAAACAGCGTTAATAATGAAACAGGATGCGAGGCCCATTGTCGCGATCAGAATTCCGCCGATGGCCGGCCCGATAACACGGGATAAATTCACCTGAGCGGAATTTAATGAGACTGCGTTTACCAGTTCTTCCTTCCCGACCATTTCCATTATAAACGTCTGGCGGGTTGGATTATCAACGGCATTTACCAGGCCCAAAGCCAGCGCGAGCATGTATATCATCCAAAGCTGTACCGCGTCAAAAGCAACCAGCAGGCCAAGAATTAACGCTAATACCCCTGATACTGATTGGGTAATGAAAAGTAATTTACGTTTAGAAAACCGGTCTGCCATTACTCCGCCCAATGGAGCCAGGAATAATAGCGGCAAAAATTGAAGCGCGGTCACTAATCCCAGCGCTGTACCTGAATGGGTAATTTTCAGCACCAGCCAGGATTGACCGATAGTCTGCATCCATGTTCCGGACAGGGAAACAGCCTGGCCGATAAAATACAGGCGATAATTGCGTATCTTCAGCGATGAAAAGGTCCGGTTTCCAAGTTTCTTAATCCTGTCCATAGATTGTTCTGCTCTGCATTTTTTGTACTATAATTATATAAAAAGAGGTTATCAAAATAAAGAAAGGACTTGGCGAGGATCGCTTAACTCAAGTTTATCCATTTTTACTTTTGCATCAGGGTAAGTTTTTCCGCGAAATTATCTATAGCCTCTTTTATATCCTCATCCATTATTTCAAAAGGAGCGGCTATTCCATAAACAGGTATCTTTTTTAGCCCTGCTTTAAATTGCTTGTCATCATCTACCCGGCATACCCGGGCCAGACAGTGGGCCGGCCTGTTAACAAATGGCAGAGAAATATTTAACTCTATTGCTGAACCTATGGGTATGTCCTCATTATGTTTAAAAAAAACACCGCTTGAACTCAAATCTATTATAGAAACAATATTCCACTTGGTAGAGTCTTCAAAGTTTGATGTAAGGACCCGAAACCTTGCGGTAAATGATCTTTTGATCCTTTTAGCTATTTTTTTCCCGGGAATTAAAGGTTCCATTTGTTTTTATTATAAATCAAAAACCATAATAAAAGTAAGTTTATTAGGAATATTCTCTCATAAAATACTATTTGTTTCAATTCCTTTATTAATTATTTTGTATTACATCCAAAATATTTTGGCATATACCCTAAACAAGGGGGTATAAATTATGAAAAGAAATATTTATAGCCTGTTATGCTGTGGTATTTTTATAATTTTTTTTATTCAAGTTATTTATGCCCAAGATCATAAACCGGACTTTCCCGGCAATTCTTTGAACAGAGTACAAATTGTGGTTAATCAGTCCTATGAAAATTGCGAACCATACGCGGACGAAATTCGTTTACCCATTGAAGACATTGCGATACAACTTTTTAAATACGCGGAAGTTGATGCTATCCCGCCCGGCACCGGAAATTATGATGCCGTTCTCAAAATAATAATTGAAGGAAAGGCGGAGGGCGCTTATCATTATCCTGAAGGTTACCTTTACACCGGCGCGTATCTTTGGGGTAAAATTTCTTTAGAATCCAAAAAGATCTCTGTTAGTGAAAAAAAATTTGATGTGTATATAAATTCTCCCTCCCCCGTAAGTATTACCTGGAATCCGCTCAGGCCGTGTGACGCTCCTTTTGACCGCGCGTTTTTTTTATCAGGCTCAGTTGTATCTAAATTACTGGAAATAATCTACGATACCTATGGTATTAATCCTATAATATCCGCATTAAAGGATGAAAATACTGATATACAAAACATGGCAATAGAAGCGCTTGTTAATATAGGTAAACCGGCTATTGATCCCCTTATTGCCGCGATGTATAATGAAAATCTTTATATCAGGAGAGGCAGCATAGACGCTCTCGGAAAACTGGGCGATAGTTACGCGATTGAAGATATTATTCTCGCGCTTAAAGAAGATGATCCTGGTATACGGTGGAGGGCCGCGAAAGCGTTGGGAAAATTAGGGAATAAGCGCGCGATTGAACCCCTGATCTCCGCGCTTAAAGACATGAATAAAATAGTCAAATCGCAGGCGGCGAGATCATTAGGCGAAATTGGAGATACCCGTTCGATCGAACCGCTTATGGCAGCAATGAAAGATAATGATCCCGGCATCCAGTCTTACGCGAAAGAATCTCTGATAAGGATAAATGGTAAAAAACTTAACAGGCTGTCAAAGATTGAAGAAAAATAGCAGTTATTGCTTATCAGACCTGATAATAGAAATTACCAGCCAAATACTGAGCAAGGTGGATATAGTAAAACCTAATAAGCCGATCAAAGTGGTAAGAGAAACTTTACCAAAACCGGTTATTGTAACCGGTAAAACTTCCGTGCCGGAACTAATAACAAGAGCGGAACCTATAATCGAAGCTGATATTACTATACCCATCGTAATCCTGTTAATTCCGCGCACAATATCGATATTAATTTTTTCAAATCCGAGATGCATAAATTCAAAACGCAGATTCCCTTTGCTTAATTGAACAAGCACGTTCTTAACATTTTCAGGAATTACCTTCATTAATGAATATAAATCCGCCATGTCTTTTTTAAAGTTCTTTATTGCTACCCTGGGGTTATGGCCCCTATCTAAAAGCCGTAAAGCGTATGGTTTTGCTTTTTCCAGAACACTGCTGTCAGGGTCAAGGTCTCTGCCCAAAGCTTCTATCTGCAAAAAAGTTTTAAAAAGCAGCAATAGATCCTTTGGAAGTTTAATATTATGCTTAAGACAGGTTTGCGTGATTTTATCGAAGATTTCCTTTACACTTATGTGTTTAAGCGAGCGTCCGTAAAAAGGCTCGCTCAGATCCTTCAGATCCTGTTTAAAAACAGGAATATCCGTGTTTTCATTTGTAATGCCCATCTTGCTGAATGTCTTAACCAACTTTTCATAATCGTGTTCGCTGTAGCCGATAAAAACATTGGCAATATTTTCCATCATTTCATTATCAAGAGAGCCTGTAATACCAAAATCGATTAACGCTATGCGGCCGTCATCCATTAACATGGAATTACCCGGATGCGGGTCCGCGTGGAAAAAACCATCTTCCATGATCTGTTTACAAAAACAATTTAAACCAATGTCCGCTATTTTTTTAGGGTCGTGGCCTTTTTCTTTTATTTTTTTCACTTCATCCAGCTCAAGGCCATTAACTCTTTCGACCACTAAAATACGGCGGGTAGTATAATCCCAAAATACATTAGGGATATAAATACCCGGAAAATCCTTAAAATTCGCCCTGAATTTTTCAATACTTGATCCCTCTGTTATAAAATCCAGCTCTTTAAGAATAGTTTTCTCAAATTCATCTACAATACCTACAGGATCCAGAAGCCTGCTCTCTTCAAAATTCCGCTCGATCAGCCCGGCAAGGCGATATAAAATACGAATATCCTGATGGATCACTTCTTCTATATCAGGCCGCTGGATTTTAACCGCCACCTCTTCTCCTGAAATAAGAGTTCCTATATGCACCTGAGCTACAGAGGCCGCGGCAACCGGTTTAAAATCAAAAGTTTTGAAAATTTGTTCAACAGAGGCATCAGGGCCATATTCCTTTTTTATAATTTTTTCGACCTCCTCTTTAGAAAAAGGAGGGACGTTGTCCTGCAGTTTTTTAAATTCCTGTATATATTCTGATGGAATATAATCAGGCCGGGTACTTAACAACTGGCCGAATTTTATGAAGGTAGGCCCCAATTCTTCAAAAACCATCCTGAAACGCTCGGGGGCGGTAAGTTTTTTTTCTTCATCCCCGAATACATTCAAAAATTCCATGGTTTTAGCTAACGGAAGATAACCTTCCAGATTAAGTTTACCGATAAAATCCCTGAATCCATGCCTTAAAAAAACTTTTAAGATATACCGCAGGCGCACGGTATTCCTGAAGGGGGATGTTAATCTGTTTATTACCATTGTTCTTACTCCTCAAAAAATTTAAAGCTATTTTTCCCCTGCTCTTTTACGTAATACATAGCTGTATCAGCATCATTCAAAAGTTTTTTCTCCGAGCCTTCCTCATCAGGGCGCTGCAGGCTGATACCAATACTTACACTGATAGATAATTTATGCTTTTCAATATTAAACGGTTTTGAAAAAATATTTAAGATCTTTTTGGCGACAAATTCCGAATCTTTTTTGCTTTTAATTTTATGAAGAACAATTGCGAATTCATCACCGCTTATCCTGGCCACCGTATCAGATTTGCGTACACATTTCTTTAATTGCATTGCCGCGGTCTTTAACACCATATCTCCTATATGATGCCCCATGCTGTCATTGATATTTTTAAATCCATCCAGATCTATGAAGAGAAGCCCTACCATAACCTTCTCGCGGTTCGCTTCGACAATCGCGTGATTTAACCTGTCAAAAAATAATACCCGGTTAGGAATATCAGTCAACAGGTCAAAATGCGCCATATGTTCCAGGCGCTGTTCCGACCTCTTGCGCTCGGTAATATCCCTGCATATTAGCACATATCCGATCAGCCTGTTCCTTTTGTCCCAGATACCTGAAAGCCTGGATTCTATGTAATAGCTGCCATCTTTCCTTTGCTGCTCGATCATAAAATCATAATCACCCTTATTTTCGATCAGTTTCATCGCGCGGTTAAACCGTACTTTCTCCAAATTTTCTTTTTCGAGAATTTTTTTAAGGTTTGTTTTAGAAATATTTTCAAAATTGTAACCGAAAATATTCTCAGCCGTTGGATTGCAATATAATATTTTAAAATCTAAATGAGAGGCAATAATGGCCATATTTGTTGAAGAAGACAGGATATTCTCAAGATATGCTGTTTTTTCGATAAGGTCATTTTCCGTTTCTTCCAGTATTTTTTCTTTCTGGTTAATAATATCTTTCAAAAACTCGATATATTTTGCCTCAAGCCCTTTAACAATATCATATTGGGTAATCAAACCGGTAATAATGCCTTTATCGTCAACTACTATCAGCCTCCGGATCTTGTTATTATTCATTGTTTTAACCGCCCTGTAAAGCGGAACTTTGGCGTTGACCGTTATTACCGGAGAACTCATAACTTTATCAACTGTTAAGGTCTTTAAGTCAACCCCCCTGTTATAAAGGTCCACAACATCGCGTTCGGTAAAAATGCCGATAGGCTTCTTTTTCCTTTCCACAATTATACAGCTGAAAGAATGATCAGCCATATTTGAAATTATATCCGGCAGCAGGCATTTTTCCGTAACAGTTGTTAAATTTTTTGTCATTATTTTTGATATATCCTTAATGTCAAAAAAATATTCAAGCCCCAGATTGCTGATAATATCTGTCTGGGTTATTATTCCGACGGTGTTATTATCATCATCAACCACAACAAGATGCCGTATATTATTATTTATTAAAAGGTCGTATAATTCATAAATATTGATATCCTTTTTGATCGCTACTAACGATCTTGACATAATTTTTTCTATTTTTATTTTTCCGAGATCGGTATTTTTACATAATATCCTGACCATATCCCTCTCTGTAAAAATCCCTATAGGTTTTTTATCCCGGGTTATAACTACACAGCTGATGTTCTTTTTCCTCATAAGTAAAACTACATCAGATAAATATGTATCAGGAGAAACGCAAACAACATCTGAGGCTAAAATATTTTTTATTAATTTGTTTTCCATAATTTAATCCTTTCAGAATTATATCAAATTAAGGTTCATTTTATAACTTTTTTACTTATTTGTCGACAAATCTATTCTTTTATGTTATACAACTAATCTATTTTGGCATATATTTTTAGTAGGAGGCGTTTTTTAATGAGAAAATACCGGTGTGAGATTTTATGTTTTTCTTTTTGCCTGGCTGTATTTTTTTGCATTCCAAATGTTTCCGCCGGGCAAAAACAGAAAAGCATTTATTATGCCAGTTCTCTGAAAAAAGTCGGGGTGGAGATTGAACAGTATTATGATAATTGCAAACCCGAGGAAATTTCTTTACCTGTAGAGGCCCTGATAAAAAACCTTTTTAGATACGCGGATGCTGAAGTTGTACTGTCCGACGCTAAAGATTGTGATGTTATTCTAAAAATAAAAATCACAGGAAACGCGGAGGGAATTTACTATTATCCAGGCGGAAACCTATATACGGGTGTTTATCTGGCAGGTAAATTATCTTTGGAATCCCAAAAATTCCCGGTTATTGATAAGAAGTTTGAAACACATATTGATAATCCTTCTCTTACAGAAATTACCTATAGGCCCATTAAACCCTGCCAGGCACCATTTAGCCGGGCATTTTACTCTTCGGATTCTTTCGTGTCAAAATTGTTTGAAATAATACAATATATGTACGGCATTGATCCTCTTATCTCCGCGTTAAAGGATAAAAATGCTGACGTACAAAACCTCGCGATAAAAGCACTTGCTGATATAGGCAAACCAGCTGTTAAAAATCTTATTGCCGCTCTCAGCAATGAAGATCTTGGCATAAAAAGAGGGTGCATAGAAGCGCTTGGAAAGATCGGTGATAATAACGCCCTCGAGCCTTTAATGCTCACCTTAAAGGATGAAGATACAGGAATCCGGTTGAAAGCGGTAAAAGCCCTGGGAAGTTTGGGAGATAAACGCGCGGTCGAACCTCTCATCGCGGCATTGAATGATAAAAATAATATTGTCAAACGAAAAGCGGCGGAAATGCTGGGTGAAATAGGAGACCCCCGCGCTATCGAACCGCTCCTTGCTGTATTAAAAGATAAAGATACAGGTGTTCAATATTACGCTAAAGAGTCGCTTGCAAAAATAAAGGGAAAATACTCTGAGCGTAAATTATCAAAAAATGAGGGATAAAAATTCCTGCCAATGAAAATTTATTTTTATTGATAATAATCTTGAAGATCCATGATAAAATTCTAGCCATGAATGAAAAATTAATAACAGATTTGCAGAAGATTTGTGGAAGCGCGAATATTTTATCAGGAAAAGAAGATCTGGAAAAATACAGCCATGACGAGATACATGAAAAAAAATATTTTCCTGAGGCTGTGGTTAAGCCTTCCTCTGCGGAAGAAATTTCAAAAATACTTATTTTAGCCAATGAGAAAAGATTCCCTGTCACGCCCCGCGGACTGGGGACCGGTTTAACCGGCGGCGCGGTTCCGGTACAAGGCGGAATTGTCCTCAGCCTTGAAAAAATGAACAGGATCCTTGAAATAGATTCCGGTAATCTTATGGTAACAACCGAACCCGGAGTTATAACCGGAAATTTGCATAAAGAGGTTCAAAAAGAGGATCTGTTTTACCCGGTTGACCCTGCAAGCCTTGACAGTTGCAGCATCGGCGGGAATGTAGCCGAAAATGCCGGCGGCCCCCGCGCGGTCAAATACGGTATTACCCGTGACTATATATGCGGGCTTGAGGCCGTACTGCCAAGCGGCGTGATCGTGTCTCTCGGCGGTAAACTTATAAAAAATGTCGCGGGATACGACTTGATCGGGCTTTTGACCGGATCCGAGGGAACACTTGGAATTATTACAAAAATCACTTTAAAACTTCTTTCCCTGCCGAAAGAACGCGTCGCGTTAATGGTTCCCTTTGACGACATGGAAAAGGCAACTATGTGTGTTTCAGAAATAATAAAGGCAAAAATCCTTCCTTCTGCCATTGAATTCGTGGAAAAAGACGGTTTCCTGTATTCTGAAAAGTTTCTGCAGAAAAAATTTCCTTATCCAAAGGCTGAGGCTTATTTGCTTATAGAATTAGACGGGATAAAAAAAGAAGGCCTGTCCTCACAATACGAAAGCCTTGGGAATATTTGCCTTGAAAATGGCGCTGTTGATGTTTTAGTAGCTGAAAGCCCTTCCGAACAGGAGCGTTTATGGGAAGCAAGAAGGCGGTTATTCGACAGCCTTAAGGCGGAAAGCGCGGTTATTGATATTGAAGATACTGTTGTGCCGCGAATTGAAATACCAAAGATGTTGAGAAAAGTCAAAGAAATATCAAAAAAATATAAAATAGAAATAGTATGTTTCGGGCATGCCGGCGACGGGAATATCCATCTTAATATTCTGAAAAAAAATATGGAAGACGGAAAATGGAACGAGATCCATCCTCAAATATTGAAAGAAATATTCACGAATGTAATATCGCTTGGAGGAAGCATATCTGGTGAACACGGGATCGGATTTTATAAAAAACCGTATCTGCCTTTAAACATAGGCCATCCGGTCTTAGATGTTTTAAAAAACATCAAAAAAACGTTTGACCCTGAAAATATTTTAAATCCGGGAAAAATATTTGATCTATAACTGTTTTTTATATATATATTTTTCGACAAACTGCCGATATAGTTGCTAATTATGCAGATCAGCACAAACTACACTAAGAAAACCATATTTATTCTCCTTCGCTGGATGATAGTCTTTGTGGTCCTCCTGCTTTTTGTCCAAAACCAGAAGTTAATTTTTGATTCGCCTTTTATAGCTATAATTTGCATAGCTTATTGTTTAAGCGGCTTTATGCTGAACTTCATTGACGATGCGACATTCGAAAAACCTTGGGTAGTCTATTCGATCTTTATCAGTGATACATTATTTGCTTCACTGGCTATTTATTACACAGGAGGAATGGATAGCGACTTCTACCTTATTTATTTTCTGGCAATTCTGATGGCGGCGATCGGACAAAACACATATGCCACTTTGATCGTTGCCACTGTGGCATGCGCGATTTACGGCATGATGGTATTTAAAAGCCAAGGCTCGATCCAATACCTGCTTAACCCGGGTTTCCTCATTCGTTTTCCGTTTTTTTATATAATAGCGCTTTCCAGCAGTTTTCAATCCCAGGAGATTAGGAAAAAACAAGTTTTGCTTGTTCAATCTGAACATGACAAAGAAATCCTGGAAAAGGAAATTAACAAGGCAACTTACGCGCTTCATGAAACTAATGATAAATTAAAAAACTTAAATGAATATTACAACCACATTCTTCAATCAATTACAAATGGTTTAATTGTAATTGACAATAATGGAATTATTACAAAATTTAATAAGACCGCGGAAAAAATCCTGGAATTGGACTCTCAAAAACTTGAAGGAAAACCCATACTCTCCATTCCTGCTATTAAGAAGCTTGGGGAAGATATTTTTTTTACAATGGGGGAAAAGGAATCAAAAAAAGAAATGCTTATCCAAACAGAAAATGGGCATTCTGTTCCTCTTGAGATCAAAAATTCCGTCCTCAGGGATTATGAAGGAAAGAACATCGGCAGCCTGTGTGTGTTCACAGATCAGACTCTTGAAAAAGAAATGGAACACCAGCTTAAGCAATCTCACCAGCTCGCGGAACTTGGTGAAATAACCTCTACAGTAGCGCATGAGATTAAAAATCCGGTTCAGGTAATTTTATCCATATCAGACATACTTAATGAAAATACCGAAGTGAACGCCCCGTGCAAAAAATATACTGAGGTAATAATTAAGCAGGCACAAAAACTAAGCGATCTGATTGTCAGCATACTAAGTTTTACAAAATCTCCCGTATTATTCAAATCAGAACAGCAGATTAATACTCTTCTTTTAAAAACTGTCTCTTCATTAAAAAATAGCGTAAAGAAAAAAGAAATCAAGTTAGAGGTTACTTTAGCCGAAAATTTACCTATGACAACAGCAGATGGTCCCAAAATAGAGCAGGTCTTTTCAAATATATTTGTAAACGCGATTGACGCGGTTGAAGACGAAGGTATAATAAAGATCCAGTCCTCTTTTGACAAAGAACATATTTCAGTAAGATTCATTGATAACGGTAAAGGAATACCGTCTGAAATCATGAAAAAGATATTTGATCCGTTTTTTACCACAAAAAGCGATGGAACAGGAGTTGGTTTAACCCTATCTAAAAAAATTATTGAAATACACGGGGGTGAAATCAAAGTTTCAAGTTGTGATAAAGGCGAAACTTGTTTTGAAATAGTTTTACCAAGAAAGGACATTTCCTAATGTATAATATTTTAATTGTAGATGACGATTCCGCATTACATTTTGTATATCAGGAACTTTTTGGAAAAAATAAAGATTACAGCCTTATCATGGCCAAAAATGGTATTGCCGCATTGGAAAAAATGGCGTCTAATAAAATAAATCTTATAATCACTGATATAAAAATGCCGGAGATGAATGGAATCGAATTAATTCAGCAGGTAAGAAAGATCGATAAAAATATGCCCATTATTGTATGCACCGCTTTCCAATATATGAAAGATGATTATGAACTTGTAAACGCCAATCTTGCCGCGTATGTTACCAAGCCGTTCAAAAATGACCAATTTAGAGAACTTGTTAGAAATATATTAGCCAGAACCGCTGTATGATCATTCCCTTTTTAATACTGCCATAAAAGCCTCTTGCGGTATTTCTACCCGGCCAAGCATTTTCATGCGCTTTTTGCCTTTCTTCTGTTTTTCCAAAAGCTTTTTCTTGCGGGTTATATCTCCTCCATAAAGATATCCGGTAACATCCTTTCGAAACGCTTTGACAGTTTCTCTGGCGATCACGCGTGAACCAATAGCCGCCTGAATAGCCACTTCAAACTGCTGGCGAGGTATAATTTCTCTAAGCTTGGTAGCCAGTTCACGCCCGCTGTAAAAAGCCTCATCTTTGTGCGCTATAAATGAAAGCGCCTCCACCTGTTCATGATTAATTAAAATGTCAACTTTAACAAGATCGTCAGGACGATAGCCTATTAACTCATAGTCAAAGGAACCATAACCTCTGGTCATAGATTTCAATTTATCATAAAAATCAACAATTATTGAAGACAGAGGCAGTTCATACCTCAGTATCGCGTGAGTTTTTTCCAAATACTGGACTTCCAGATATTTCCCGCGGCGTTCCTGGCAAAGCGCCATTACGGGCCCGGTATATTCAGTCGGGATCATTATCATGGCCCTGATATACGGCTCTTCAACAATTTCAATTTCACTGGGAGGCGGAAATTCCGCCGGGTTTTGGATCAATTGTATCTCGCAATTTCTCTTCATAACCTGGTATACAACATTTGGCGTGCTGATTATTAAACTTAAATTATATTCTCTTTCCAGGCGCTCCTGGACTATCTCCATATGAAGCATACCTAAAAATCCGCACCTGAAACCTATTCCAAGCGCCTGGGAAACTTCCGGTTCATAAACAAAAGAAGAATCATTCAAACTTAATTTTCCGAGCGCCTCGCGCAATAAATTATGTTCATTAGGCTCTATAGAATATAAACCGCAAAAAACCATAGGCTGTAATTTTTTATAACCTGGCAACGGAACGTTAACAGGATTATGGGCGTCAGTTACTGTATCTCCGAGGGCAACATCCTTAACATCTTTGATCCCCGCGACAATATATCCTACTTCACCGCAGGACAATTCCTTTTCCTTTGACATCTCGGGATGAAAAATACCAACCTCCAGCACTTCAAAAACTTTACTGTTGGACATGAACTTTATTTTCATGCCGGGATGAACCTTCCCTTGAAAAAGCCGGACATAAATAACCACACCGCGATATGTATCAAAAAAGGAATCAAAAATAAGCGCTGATAAAGGAGCAGTATTTTCTCCTTTCGGAGCAGGAATTTTATTAATAATAGCTGTCACAAGTTCTTCAATTCCGATACCTTTCTTGGCGCTGACTTCTATAATGTCTTCTTCATCGCATTCCACCAATTGGATTATCTGATTTTTTGTTCTTGGAATATCCGCGCTGGGAAGATCGATCTTATTAATTATCGGGATTATTTTAAGTTTATTTTCTTTGGCAAGATAATAATTTGCGATAGTCTGAGCCTCAACCCCCTGCGCCGCGTCAACCACAAGAACAACACCTTCACAGGCAGCAAGGCTGCGGGAGACTTCATAACTGAAATCCACATGTCCCGGCGTATCGATCAAATTCAGGCGATAAATATCTCCTGACTTATCTTTATACATAAGCCGGCAGGTATGCGCTTTTATGGTGATCCCGCGCTCCCGTTCAAGATCCATTTTATCCAGAACCTGAGCCATCATATTCCTGCTCTGAATAGTTCCGGTATATTCCAGCAAACGGTCAGCTAAAGTAGACTTGCCGTGATCGATATGAGCTACAATTGAAAAATTACGAATTTTTTTTGACATAAAATTAGTAGAACAACCCTATAGCAACTGAATGAAGTTTTTCTATTTTTCCGTCTGACCCTTCCCGCAGTTCCTCAGAATAGGCATAACCAATATAATCATTTCTGTCTTTTTGCTTAAGCTGCAGCCTGAATCCGCCGGTAATTGCCTCTGTATTATTTAATTTGTCAGTATAATATCCAAGCTGAACGCTCATACTCTGTTGAGGTAAAAAATCAATCCCGGCATGATAATCCCGCTGAGATATACCTTTTTGCGCAAAATGATCGACATCAAACCCTATATTCATAACCGGTGTAAAGTTCAAACCCAATCCCGCTGTTACTTTTCTGGGATTAGTAGAAATATCCGGTTTCCCCAGATCATAACCCATAACCCCTAAAGAAACAAATTCATTCAATGTGAAAAGCATGCCTATATCAAAACTAAAAGCGGATTCTTTTGTTGAGGTTATATCTATCTCGTTCTCACTTGTATTTTTAATATATTTCGCGTTACCGCCAAAATAAAAATTTTTAGTATATGCCTGGGCTAATGAAATTAAAATAATATGCTGGCGGTCTTTCACCTGGTCGATATTATTTCCTTTGGTATAAAAACCCAGCCCCGCCGCCTCATTCTCCGCAGGCGAAGAATTTGCAAAACCCATGTGCGCGCTATAAAAATTTTTATCACTTGCGGCATTATAACCCATATCCAGAAAACCGCCTTTTATCTGAAGAATTCCGGCGGGATTTATAAATACGGCATTAGCGTCATTTGCTATCGCTGTAAACGCCCCGCCTAATCCCAAAACGCGGGAACCTATTATTTTTGGTAAATTTGGATCCGCTTTAGCCGCCGGATCAGAGGCCAGGACTGCTCCTGAAAATGCAGATACAAAAGCAATTAATCCTAAAAAAAATATTTTTATTTTCATTTATTCCTTTAAAATATTATTTAATAATATACCTAATTTTCCACTTAATAGCAAGCGATTTCTAAACCATTGAATAAATTTGTTGACATAGTTTCAAATATTCATATAATGAATAAATATGTCAGCTAATAATTACAAATACGATTTGGTTCTTTTACATGCTCCGGCAGTATATGACTTCCGTAAAACTTCTATTATGTTCGGCCCCATAAGCGATGTAGTTCCATCAAGCTCTATATTTGAGATATATCCGATCGGATTTGGATCAATAGCGAGACACCTCAAAAATAAAGGTATGCGCGTCCGGATACTCAATCTTGCCGTAAAGATGCTTCTTGACCCGAAATTAGATGTGGAGAAATTATTAGGTTCGATTAAAAGCCGGGTATTCGGCATTGATCTTCATTGGTTATGCCACGCGCATGGAAGCGTTGAAGTCGCAAAACTTGTAAAAAAAATACACCCTTATTCAAAGGTAGTTTTTGGAGGCATTTCAGCCACTTATTATCATAAAGAAGTAATGGCATATCCTTTTATAGATTATTGTTTCCGGGGAGATTCTACGGAACCCCTTATGGAACAGCTCATTACCACATTAAAAAATGGAAAAAATTTTGAACAGATACCGAATCTCTGCTGGAAAAACGAGCAGGGAGAAATAATTTATAATAAATTCAGCTATATACCGGACGAATTAGAGAACATACAAATTGATTATAAAAACATTTTCTTCTCCGCGTTGAGAGACCTGGACTTGTCAGGATATTTGCCGTTCACATCGTGGGTTGATTATCCTGTCACGGCTATTGTCTTGAGCCGCGGGTGCAATTATAACTGCAATGTTTGCGGCGGCTCCAATGATTTTTACAAAGAACATTGCGGCAGGCGAAAGGCGGTTTACCGGACCCCAAAAAATATAGGAGAAGAGATAAAAAGTTTAACCCGTTTTATCAACGGACCGCTGCTATTGATCGGGGACCTGTTTCTTAACGGGAAAGAATACAGTTTTGAGCTTCTTGAAGAATTTAAAAGGCTCAAAATTTCCAACCAGATCATTTTTGAGGTGTCTCTGCCTCCGACAAAAGAAGAACTGATACATATCAGCGAAGCAATCCCGCGTTTTAATATACTGCTTTCTCCCGAATCGCATGATGAACGCGTCAGAAATCTATTCGGCCGTCATTTTACAAATAAAGAAACAGAAGACATGATCGAGAATGCCATAGCGTTAGGTGTCGGAAGGGTCGACCTTTTCTTCATGATAGGCCTGCCTGAACAGACAAAAGAATCAGTCATGGGAACCGTGGATTATTGTGATTATCTGCTGGGAAGATTCGCGAAATCCAAAAAACTTTCCGTTTATATATCTCCGCTTTCTCCATTCCTTGATCCCGGCTCCAAGGTATTTGAAAATCCCGAGGCGCACGGCTATAAACTTTTTTATCGCACATTAGAGGAACACAGGCAGGCACTTTTACAGCCGAGCTGGAAATATATATTAAATTACGAAACGAAATGGCTTTCAAGGGACGGTATAGTTGAAAGTTCATATGAATCAGCGCTCGGAATGAATAAAATAAAACTGAAGCATGGTTTATTCACTCCTAAACAGGCAAAGAAACAGGAAGAAAAAATACTAGAGGCATACGCGTTTTCCAAAGAGATCGACAAAGTTTTGACTATAAAAGATGAAACGGAAAGAAACAATAAACTCCAAAGCATGAAACGCCATATGGATAAATACAGCCGCTCAACCACCTGCAACATGAAAGACCTTGAATGGTCCATAATGATATTCAATGTCCGCGCCCCGAAATTTCTCCGCGTCATTTTCTTCTACATGTGGTCGGGGTTATCTAAGGTGTTTGGCTAAATAAATATCTTGACAGCCATAAAAGTAATGTTATAATCCTGAATGACCAGTCAGTCATTATTTGCAGAGGCGTAATTTATCGCGCCCATCCTTAAGAGAAAATTAATGAGACAGACAGAAGAAAAAAAAGAAAAACGAAGAAAGGTAATTATAAAAACGGCACGCAAAGTGTTTGCCAAACACGGATATTTTTTGACAACTGTTGATATGATAGCTAAAACTGCGGGACTGGCCAAAGGAACAATTTATCTTTACTTTAAAAATAAAGAAGACCTGTTTTTCTCCCTTCTTGAAGAAGGTTATGTTGAATTTCATAAATACCTTATTGAGATAAAAGAACAGCCCATAGACCCGCTTAAAAAAATACTTGAGATCATTAAACTCGAAGTCGATTTCCACCAAAAACACACTGACATATGCCGTCTTTTTTTTAATAACCAAGGCCCTGATATTGAAAACATACTGCCAAAATTCAGGGAAAAAATATTAAAAAAACATGAGCTGCAGGCAAATATCATCGCGGAAATTATTCGGGAGGGAATAGAAAAAGGATTGCTTAAAAAAGCGGACACTCATAAAACTGCTATCACAATCATGGGAACTACTCATAGCCTCCTTATGTCCAATGTCTTAGGCATATGCAAGTCCCATAGAAATAAAAAAGATGATATTTCCTTTCTATATAATTTTATCCTGACAGGATGCCAAAAATGAAAAAATTAATATGTGTTTTTATTCTATTAACCTGCTTCTCAAATATTTTATCCGCCGAAGAAAAAAAATTAACGCTTGAGGAATGTTTACAAATTGCCTACAAACAAAACAAACTCTTTCAAGCGGCAAAGATCGATGTTGAACTTGCCAACTTGAACATTGACAAAGCTATCGCTGTCTGCCTTCCAGAAATAAACGCGAAGGCGAATTATACCCATAACGGTTTACTCGCTCAAACCGAATTCCAGGGAACTTTTGTAACAATAGGCCAGGAGGAAAATTACTTAAACCAGGTAAGCCTCAATCAGCCTCTTTTTAACCGCAGGACTTTCGTTTTATTGAAACAGGCAAAAATAAATATCGACTCAAAGGAAAATAACCTTTCGGAAGAAAAAAACATGCTTACCTTAAAAGTTAAGGAGGATTTTTATAATTTACTGCGTTCAGGGAAAATGGTCGAACTTCAGGAAAACGCGTTAGAACTGATGAAGGACCATCTTAAAAACGCCCAGGCCCTTTTTAAAAACGGGATGGTAATAGAAACTGACGTGCTTCAGGCAGAAATGGAATCAGTAAAAGCGGAAAAAAATCTTTTGATCGCGCGGCAAAATAAAATACTGGCGCAGAAAAATTTTAACCTTACCCTTGGATTAAACATAGATGACCCTGTTAAAATAGAAGAAGATACCAGATCCGTTAATTTTGATCTCGCTGATCTTGATTTCTACCAGAAAGAAACATTGAATAGCCGTCCCTCGCTAAAAAAAATAAAAGATGACCTTCTTATCGCGCAGGAATATGTGACACTGGCACGGTCAGGGTTCTGGCCAAAGGTCTCCGCGAATGCTAATTACTCATGGACTGACGCAACTTTTATGCCAAAAAATGACTCCTGGGCTGTTGGAATAACGTTTGATATTAATCTTTTCAACGGCGGCTTTACCAGGGCGGAAATAAAAGAAGCTTCATATAATCTTGAGCAGACAAGACAAAGGTTATGGCAGCTTCAACAATCTATCACCCTGGAAGCTGAGAAATCTTTTATGAAGATCAAAGAAATACAGGAGTTGGTTAATGTTAATAAGAAAATTTTAAACATCGCCTCCGAAAATTTTAATCTGAATCAAAAGAGGTATCAAAAAGGCCTCGTGTCTAATACAGATGTATTAGAGGCATACACCGCGCTTTTTGAGGCAAAGACAAACAAAATTTCGGCGGATTACGATTATATAATAGCAATTGCAAAATTGGAGAAAACAGTCGGAATACCTTTAATCTCCAAATGAGAGGATTTATCATGAAAAGAAACCTGATCATAATTTTTTGTATAATTTTTCTTTCTGTTTCCTGTAAAAACGGAAAGCAGAAGGAAAATATGGACACAGGCTTGGCTTCTGAAAAAACAAAACATATCCCGGTATTTGCCGGAAACATGGAAAAAGGCTCAATAAGAAACATTATTTCTGCCTCCGGAAATGTAAAAGGAATTGCCGAGGCAAATATCATTGCGAAGGTCAGCGGTGAAGTTAAGGAAATACTTGTCGAGGAAGGAGATAAAGTTTCCAAAGATCAAGTCCTCTTGAAAATCGACGATTTTAACGCTAAAAAAGAAAAAGAAGGCGCGGAGGCATTGCTGATCGGCGCGACAGCGCGATACGAATATGAACAACAGACGGCAGAAAAAAGGATTTCAACTCAATTAAAAGACGCTGAAGCCAACCTTAAAACCGCGAAGGCAAACCTGGAAATTTTAAAAACAGGTGCCCGGCCGGAGGAGCTTAAACAACTCGAAGCTGAAAAAAACTCCGCTGAGTCATTATACAAACAGGCTAAAAATGATTATGCCCGCATGAAAGGCATGTGGGAAGAAAAACTTATTTCCCCCCAGGAGTGGGAAAAAGCGGATACCCAGCTAAAAACAAGCGAATCAAGATTTAACGCGATATCTGAACAGTATAATATTTTAGTCAAGGGCGCGCGTAAAGAAGATATTGACAAAGCGGAAGCTCAGGTTGAAAAAGCGGAAGCCGCGTTTGAACTGGCGGATATCCAGAATAAAGGGAAAGTATGGTATAAGGACCTGAAATCAGCGAGCGCGAACTTAAAAGACGCACAGGCAAGGTTTGACGTCGCGGAAAAGGCATTGAAAGACACAGAAGTAAAAGCGCCTTTCGCGGGCTCAGTCATGAAAAAATTTATAAATATAGGTGAAAACGCGCCTAAGGATTCCAAGGTTTTCTCGATCGCTGACTTTTCAAGCGTCAAAATCGAAGTAAATACTTCAGAAAATTACCTCAGATATCTCAGGCTTAAGCAAAAGGCTGAAATTAAACTTGATGCGTATAAAAATCAAATTTTTACGGGTTATATAGTAAATATCGCGCCCGGCGTGGATGAAAAAGACCGGACCAGCAAAGTCGAAATACTGATTCCCAATGAATCTCAAATCCTCCGGCCCGGTATGTTCGCGCAGATAGAAATAGTTACGGAAGAACGGAATAACACCTATATTCTTCCGCCTGAAAGTATCATTGAAAGAGATAACATAAAAGGTGTTTATATTGTTAACGGCGATTCAGCCCAATTCAAACCGGTTAAAACTGGTTTAATAACTGAAGAAAAAGTTGAAATCCTGGCAGGGATATCTTCAAAAGATAAGATAGTCATAAAAGGCGCAATTAATTTATTTGACAGCGCCAAAATTGAGGTTGTTCAGTAATGAAAAAATTAATTGAATTTTCAGTAAGACATCCTGTAACTATTTCGATGATATTGATCATCCCTGTCATGTTCGGTTTGTTTTCTGTTTTCCAGATGCCTGTTGATATGCTTCCGGATATCAATATCCCCCAGTTAATAGTTTCAACTTCATATTCGGGAACAGGCCCTGAGGAAATGGAAAAGCTTATATCCAAACCTCTCGAGGAAACTTTTTCCAAGATGAAAGACCTGAAAAAGATCACTTCCACTTCCATGGAAGGTGTATCCAACATCATGATCGAATATGAATACGGAAAAAATATGGATATTGCAGCAATGGATATCCGGGAGCAGATCGATAAAGTCAAGAACATACTTCCTCAGGGAGCGGACAAGCCGATTATCCAAAGGTTTGATCCCACATCATGGCCGATCATCTGGTTTAATATCTACGGTTCGCAGTCTCCAAGCGAACTCAGAAAAACCGCTGAGGATGTTATAAAAACCTCACTGGAAAGGATCCCGGGCGTAGCCTCGGTTGAAATAACCGGTGGAAAGGAAAGAGAGATAAAAGTTTCTGTCGAGGCAAAAAAACTTCTCGCTTATAACATTTCACTTGATGAGATAGTATCCTCGATCAAACGAGAAAATCTGAATTTACGCGCGGGAAGGATCGACCAGGAAAAAACGGAGTTTCTTATCCGGACCCTGGGTGAATTTAACTCCCCCGCTGAATTAAAAAAGCTGATCGTGGCCAACAGGAATAAAACACCGATCTATCTCTCAGACATCGCCGATGTAATTGATGATTTCAAGGAACAGCGAAGCTATTCCAGGATCAATAAACGCGACAGTGTGGGGCTTCTCGTCTTTAAAGAAAGCAGCGGAAATACCGCGAAGATCAGTGATGAAATAACTAAAAGGCTTGATGAACTGAAAAAAGTCCTTCCCGCCGGTGTCTCATTAGATATTACATTTGACCAGGCGGAATATATCCGCGATTCGCTCGCGATGGTAAAGGACAGCGCAGTGAGCGGATCCGTTCTCGCGATCCTGATACTCTTTCTTTTTCTGACCGACTGGAGAAGTACTTCAATAATATCTATTTCTATACCATATTCCGTGTTATCAACGCTCGCGCTTCTTTATCTTAATCATATTTCATTAAATATACTGACTCTCGCGGGACTGGCTCTCGGGATCGGAATGGTTGTTGATAACTCGATCGTAGTCCTTGAAAACACGTTCCGGCATATCGGCATGAAGGAAGACCCTGTGCAGGCAACGATTGACGGCACCGCGGAAGTCGCCCTGCCTATTTTATCATCAACACTTACAACCGTCGTTGTATTCCTGCCGATCGCGTTTGTCAAAGGAATAACCGGGCAGCTTTTTTATGACCTTTCTTTTTCTATCGTTTTTTCACTGCTTTTCTCAACAATTGTGGCTTATACACTTGTCCCTATGGCGACGGCTATCCTCTATAAAGGAAAGAAAAAGAAAGAACATATAACGCCCCGCGAGGAAAAAATATTTAAAATAACCCGCTGGACGGCAGGTATTATCAGCCTGCTCTTATGTTATAAATTGATGGGTTACGGCCCTGTAATCTCCGCGATATTTTTCGGGATCAGTTTTGTTATTTTTAAATACCGCTATGTTATGGGATTCAAGATCCTTGAACTTTATGAAATAGCCATGCACTGGCTTCTCGCCAAAAAACGCAGGCAATTTTCCGCGCTTTTTATTTTGTTTTTATTTTTTATTTTGAGTTTAACTTTTAAACCCGGAATGCAGTTTTTTCCGCCAAGTAAACAGAAAATTATCAGCGGAAAAATCGAACTCCCTCCCGGAACAAGCTTGAAAGTAACCAATGATCTTGCCCGCCAGATGGAAGAAATTCTTGCCGGCTATAAGGAAATAACTACTTACGCGGTTAATGTCGCGCCGCAAAATATCAATATGACCATAAAAGTTGATGAAAGTAAAGGCCGTTTACTTACTGAAATAGTTTCAGACCTCCAGAATAAGACAAAAAATTTCCCGGAAGCCCGAGCTGAGATCAAAAGAATGTCCGGCCAGGGAGGAGGACATGGGGGGGAAAGTGACCTTTCCATTAAAATTATCGGCGACGATATTTCTGTCGTGAAAAAAATTACGGAAGACATTGACAGCCGTATTAAAAAAATACCCGGCCTCGTGGATTTTAATATATCCCTGAAAGAAAACCTGCCTGAAGTCCAGGTAAAACTCAACAGGGCAAAAACGTCAGACCTCGGCCTTAATACAAATCAAATCGCAAATCTGCTACAGACCAGCATTGACGGCCAGGTAGCTTCAACCATGTGGGACAAAAATGATGAAATTGATATAAGGGTTAAACTTAACGATAAATACAGGGAAAATATTTCCGTTTTGAAAACCATACCGCTGGCCAGAAATTTTACTCTCGGGGATGTAGCTGATATTACACAGGCAACCGGGCCAATAAAAATCGAACGTGAAAACCAGATAAGGACTGCCTCGGTTAACGCCAATCTTAAAGAAGGAATGGCACTGGGCGACATAATGCAAAAAATAAGCAATAAGAATAAAACCGGCATCCTTGATAACCTGGATCTTCCATCCGGGTATGTTTGGAAATACGGAGGGTCAAGCGAACAGATGATGGAGGCTTTCAAATATCTCATGATCGCCCTTTTGGAATCACTGGTTCTCGTCTATATGGTAATGGCCGCCCAGTTTGAATCTTTCGGCCATCCTTTTCTTATAATGTTTACCATGCCCATGGCGGCAATCGGTGTTATGCTGGGCCTTTGGATATCAAGGGATAATCTAAGCGTAACGGCAATGATCGGGATCATAATGCTTGCCGGGATAGTAGTCAACAACGCGATCCTTTTGGTTGACTTTATCCATGTAAGCAGAAAAGAAGGTATGAAAATGTTAGACGCCCTTATCTATTCAGGAAAAACAAGGATGCGCCCGATATTCATGACCACATTAACTACCGTGCTTGGAATGCTGCCTATGGCACTGGGGATCGGCGCCGGAGTAGAATTTTACAAACCCCTTGCGGTCGTTACTATCGGCGGGCTTATGTTTTCCACAATACTTACCCTTTTTATTATCCCGGTTTTATATAATCTTTATGAGAGAATGCACGCAAAGTTAAAAACCAAATTGACGAATCTAATAAGAGGCCCAGCTTAAGGGCAAAAATGAATAAAATAATTTTCCCAATATTTTTTACGATATTTTTCTCTATATTTTTTATTATACATTATTATGTCTACAGCCGGGTCGCCGATGGTTTATTGCTTTCCGATATGGCCCGGTTTTATCTTGGATCAGCCTTTTTGGCCTTCAGCCTTTTATTTATTATAATGGAAACGCTAAGCAGGTATAAGGTACCCTGGGGAAAGCCGTTTTATTACGCGGGAACAACCTGGCTGGGTGTTATTTCTATAGCGTTCACGCTTTTTTTGTTCAGGGACCTGTTTCTGATCTTATTTCACGATCCTTCTTTAAAACAGGCCTCGGCTGTTTTTACTCTTGTCATTTTATTTTTCATTTCTTTATATTCCATCTATAACGGGGCCAGAAAACCAATAATGAAAAGACTGGAAATAAAAATCCCGAAATTAACGGAAAGCCTGTCCGGATTTTCGATCATCCAGCTTTCAGATCTGCATTTTAATTCCTTCAGGTCAAAAGAATGGCTGGATAATATAGTTGATGCTGCGAACAGGGAAAATCCTGATCTGATCGTTATCACCGGAGATTTGATAGACGCAGATCTGTGCGCGTTTAACGGATTTTGCGAAACATTGAGCGGATTAAGATCCAAATACGGAGTTTATGGGATCACGGGAAATCATGAATATTACGCGGGTATCGATAAATTCCTGCAGGTTGCCAAAAATTCCAATATAGTACTTTTAAGGAACAAAAAGGTTACAATTGCAGGTAACATTGAATTAGTTGGTGTTGATGATGACACTGGGAAGAATTATTCAGGGCAGGGAACAGATATTAGATCCGCGATGGAGGGTTGTGACCCTGGTAAACCGATCATACTCCTCTCACATCAACCGGATGTTTCCGAAAAATACAAGGGATATGATTTTGATCTGCAACTTTCCGGACACACCCATGCCGGGCAAATTCCTCCTATGGATTTACTTGTCCAATTATTTTATAAATATCCAAACGGCCTATACCGCAAAAACTCATCGTATATTTATACAACTTACGGAACCGGAGTCTGGGGCCCGGTAATGAGGCTCTTTTCACACTCGGAGATCGTTAAAATTATTCTAATAAAATAAATTATGAAAGTACTTTTAATCCAACCCAAAAAAGGACAAAGATCGATCGGCGGCGAAGATTTTCATATGTTTGAACCACTGGCGCTTGAATATCTTGCCGCAGGGATCGAAAACGAACACGAAGTTAAGATCCTTGATATGCGCCTTGAAGATACCCTCGAATCTTCGATAAATACTTTTCAGCCGGATGTTATCGGAATCTCTGCCTATACGGTCCATGTCAATACAACAAAAATATTGTGCGAGAAAATAAAAAATATCAATCGCGAAATTTTTACTGTTGTCGGCGGGCATCATGCGACAGTTATGCCGGAAGATTTTCTTACACCTTTTATAGACCTTGTCGTAATGGGCGAAGGAGTTCAAGTATTTAAGGAAATAATATCCAGGCTTTCACAGAAAAAAGGGATCGATGGAATTCCCGGAACCGCTTATCTGATAGACGGAAAAGCGGTAATTAATCCCAAGAATGAATTTACTGACCTTGACTCCATTCCGTTTCCAAGCAGAAAATATTCACTAAAATACCGTAAATATTATTACAGCGAATGGCTGAAACCACTGGCATCAATGCGGACCTCCAAAGGATGTAATTTCAGGTGTAAATTCTGCGCTTTATGGAAAGTAGCAGAAACAAAGTATCTGACAAGAACACCTGAAAATATACTTAAAGAGCTTGCCACAATAGAGGAAAAAAATGTTTACTTTGCTGATGATGAATCTCTGCTTGATGTTGAACGGATGATGACCGTTGCCGACCTGATAATAAAATCTGGAATGAAGAAAAACTTTTTCTTTTATGGAAGAAGCGACACCATTGTCAGGCATCCCGGACTGATAGCAAAATGGAAGGAGGCAGGCCTTAAACGGCTTTTCGTCGGCCTTGAATTTTTCAGGGATTCCGACCTGAAATTTATCAAAAAAGGCTCAACCGTCCAGATTAATATTGAAGCTGTAAAAATACTCAAGGATCTTGGCGTCGAAATATACCCTTCACTTATTATCAGGCAGGAATTTGATGAAAATGATTTCAGGGAACTAAAAGATTTTTGCCTTAAGCTTGATTTCAATTTTATCGGTTTTTGCGTCTTAACCCCTTTCCCCGGAACGGATTATTATAATGAAGTGAAAGACAAACTGATCACAACAAATTATGATTATTCCGACCTCATCCACACATTACTCCCGACAAAACTGCCTATCAAAAAGTTTTACGAAGAATACATTAAGCTTTTTAATAATTCAAGAACAAAAGCAAAACAAATCGAATTCATGAGACAATACCCGCTCCGCGAATGGCCGTCACTCTTCAAGATTTATTACAAGTTCAACAAACGGTTGAAGAATTTGTGGAAGGATTATGAATAATATTATTGTAGGGGCGTGATTCATCACGCCCTGACTAGTTATTTTTACAACTTTATTTTTCCCAAAAAATCGGCTGCATTCAATATCTGAATATTCTTATATTTTTTTATATTTAACAGATGTTCATCACCTGTAACAATATAATCCGCTTTTGATCCGACAGCGCATTCCAGGATCATATTATCTTCAGGGTCGTCTTTGATATAATTGATCTTTTTTCGGGGTATAACAATTTTGGAAATGTTCTGTATTTCAGTAATTACCAGATCGATCATTTGGGAAGGATATTTGAATTTTGGCCTTTGTAATACATCTTCTACTTCTTCTAAAATCTCTTTAGAAATATAAAGCTCTATTTTACCTTCAATTACCAGTTCAAATACTTTTCTTGGCTTTCCGCCATAAACTATTGAAGATATAAATATATTGGAATCAAAAACCACTTTAGACATTTATCTTTCTTTTGCTTCGCCTGTATTGCCTGATCTCTTCCCGCACTTCCGGCTCACCGATATTTTTACCTTTAAAATATGAATCACCGAAAGAAAAAATATCTTTCCATTTGTTTTTTCTTTCAATATACATCCGCGCGGCCTCGCGTATTAATTCGGAACGCGTCCGTGATTCCTTTTTCGCGACCATATCAATTTCAGATAATAAATTTTTCTCAAAAGAAATATTAACAGTATTTGTGCTCATAATTTCACCTCAATATTATTATATACAAAGTTTGTATATTGTCAAGATAAATTAGATGAAAAAACAATAGGAATTTCGGGCTTGTTTTTATTTTTTAATATTTATTAGCTCCCTGATCGCTTTCCCCAATCTTTCTATCCCTATCCTTATAGTAGCTTCATCCACGCAAGAAAAATTCAATCGCAAAGTGTTTGTATTTTTTTTGTTGATATAGAACGGGTCGCCCGGAACAAATATCACTTTATCTTTCACGGCAAGATCGAACAATTTTAAGGATGACAAATTTCCCGGTAATTGAACCCAGAGGAACATCCCGCCTTCAGGCTTTGTATATTTAACATTATCAGGAAAATACTGCCGGATACTTTCGAGCATAGCCTCACATTGTTTTCCATAAACCTGTTTTATTTTCATTATGTGTTCGTCAATATCATTGTCCTTCAGGTATTGGTAAATAATACTCTGTGTAAAATGGCTTGTGTGCAGATCTGTTGCCTGCTTAGCGATTATCAGCTTTTTCATCACATGCTGCGGGGCACAAACCCAACCTATACGGAATCCCGGAACGATAATTTTGGAAAAAGAGCCCAGAAGGATCGTATTTTCAGGAAATAATTTCTTAAACGAAGTTTTATTTTTACCCGCGAATCTCAAATCTCCATAAGGATCATCTTCAATTAAAAATGTATTTGTCTTCTGAAGTATTTTTGCTATCTCGTGCCTGTTTTTCTCGGAATATGAAACACCCGATGGATTCGAAAAATTAGGAACTGTGTACATTAACTTCGGTTTTTCAGAAGACATTATTAAACGCAGTTTTTCGATATCCATTCCCTCATCGGAAACAGGCACAGGCAGAAATTTCGGTTTGTAAATCGAAAAAGCCTGTATTGCCCCAAGGTAGCCAGGTTCTTCAATTATTATTGACTCACCATCGTTAATCATGATTTTTCCCAAAAGGTCCAATCCTTGCTGGGAACCGCTTGTTATCAAAATATCTTCGGAAGAAACATTAATATTTTTTTCTCTATTATAGCGTTCCGCGATATATTCCCTGAGTTTCGCATAGCCTTCCGAAGTGCTATATTGAAAGACATCCCTTCCATGCATGCTTATAATTTTATTCGTTGCCGCCTTTATTTCCTCGACAGGAAAAAGATCTCTGTTCGGAAGACCTCCCGCGAATGAAATTATTTCCGGGTCAATAGTAACCTTGAGTATTTCACGAATAAAAGAACGCGGCACATCAGCAATCCTGTCCGAAAATATGTTATCCATTTCTTTCATAATTTTAACCTCATATCTTTAAAAATTATTAATCTCTATGCACACATTCCGGGCTAAATGCCGGTATGCAAACAGCGATGTATTCCGCACCATCTTTATACGGCGTACTATACTGCACCCATTCGTTTTTTGAAGCAATAAACGCCTGCCCTGCTTTTACTTCGGTCATGCCGCCTTTTGTTTTTACACACAGAATTCCCTTTAAAACAATCGTATACTCATCGAATTCCGGAGTTTGCCCCGATTCTATCCAGCCATCAGGGCTGTTCATTTTTGCTATGCTGATATTTTCTGTTTTTGAATTCAACCGGCCGACAAATTCCTGGATGATCTTGGGTTTATTTCCATGAGCTTTAATTTCCGCAGGCGATTTTATTAATTTTGACATTTGAATTTTCTCCTTACAATCAATAAAAATTCATTTTTCAAGAAATTTTTGTTTACATGCCTCACAGCAAAAATAATAAGCATTGCCGTCTTTTTCTACTTTTATCACAGTTTTTTCGTCTACTTCCATTCCACATACAGGATCTACCGGCATCTTTTTTCCTGTTTTTACAATAGGTGCTACTTTCACAGTTTGATCGGGATAATATTCGATTATGCTCTTAACCTTATCAGATACATCGGCCCCGTAAACCTGTTCTGTCAGCCAGAGAGACAGATCGATCCCCGCCGATACTCCCGCGGATGTAACCAGGTTCCCGTCCTGCACATAACGAACCCCTTCCCTGACATTTTCCACGCCGTTTATCTTACGCATTTTGTCAAGCTGAAGGTGATGGGTCGTGGTTTGCTTTCCCTTTGCCGGCCCTGCTTCAGCAAGAAGAATACTACCAGTACAGACTCCCACGATCCAGCGACTGTTTTTGGCGGTATTGCTGATATATTTTGTAACCTTGGGATTTTCCGCCTGTTTGGATGAACCTGTGCCACCCGGCACAATAAAAATATCCGGTTTAGGAGCATTATCAAAGGCATAATCCGGGATGACCTTTGTCCCGCCTGCAAGAGTTACCGGTTCAGCTGTCTCGGCAACCAGGAATATACCACCTCCACTACTCGACATAATTCTGGCAATACCAAATACTTCCCGCGGGCCGAATATATCCAGCTCATCCGCGTTTTCATATATAAAGATAGCGATATTGAGCGGTGACGAGACAAGTGTCTCGCGGGGCATTTTCCCGCTTTTCAAGGGATGTTCCTTATGACAGCCCTCCCTGACACAAGGTTCCGTCCCTTTACCGCCTGCCGCAAGTTGCTCCCCACTAACTTGCCTATTCATTATCAGTATTGCGATAAACAGCATCAATAATAATGCAGATCTGCAAAGATTATCTGACATTTTTATTTTTTCAATCTGGTGCATAGTTTATCCTCCTTCTATGCCTGATTAGCGGCTCTTTGTGTTATACCCTTTTTCATTATAGGACTGGAGCTTTTCCAGCCACATTTCTTCAAGCATGTGAAGTTCTTCGGTATAATCACCGTTCATGTTATCTTTCGGCTTTAAATAGTCCAATATTTCGAAAGAGAAACTTTCCTCTCCGGCTTCACTAAAGTCTTTTTGCAGTTGCTTATTCATATGGAGGCCATTTTTCAGTTGAAACTTATTCCGATTAATAATGCCCTTGAGATCTTTTGAGCTTCCAAGAAATATTTTTCCATTGGCCATGTTTCTTATCTGATAAATTCCCATAGGCTGAATGGTTTGCTTGTATTCGTTTACCAATTCTTTCCTGTTCATTTATTGTTTCCCCAAGTTTTATATTTAAGGCCGTTCCGTGCATGGCTTATTCTCGGAACCCAAGAGAGTTGCTTTCGCCCCGCCTTTTGTTTCACCGTTAATAAGGGATTCAAGATCCGGATAAGCATATATTGTCTGCGCGTTATTGTCCGGCAGGCCGCCCGTATCCGCGGAAGGGCCGTAAACGCTGTAAACATTTCTCCCTAAAATTCTCAACAAAGTTACCTGCTCTCCCCTGTGGTGGGCTGTATGAGCTATCCTTCGCGTCATGATCCAGGTTTTTGGCTTTTTTGTATTAAAAAAACCGGTTTCTTCTTCCCACCAAACCTTGTCCTTTTCCTTCAGGGCCGCAAGGCGTTTCTCAGAATCTTCCGCGTATCGCTTTATAAATTCAAAGCGTGTTTCTTTTGACGGCAAAGGAGGCGCACCGACATCGATACCGAACATTTTGCAGAACCATTTGTTTTCACCGGCACACTGGTGTATCATGTGTTCAAGGAGGTTCCTGCCTCTTTTATCTTCTTTATGAGGCCGGATCAAAAGATCATCATCCTTGAACATGCTCCAGACATTCAGGGTCTTAAACCGTTCGGTATCATAGGTGTCCACAAGAAATTTATATTCCATTTTGTTTCTCCTTTTCACTTTAAAGCCTGGAGATTCAGTCCATTATTTTTATAATTTACAGTATAATATTTATTGCACTTTAATAATAAAATCATACCACAATTCAGATAGAAAAAGGAATTATAAAAATATTATTTGCCGATAATACAAGTTAAAATATAGAGGAAACAAAGTGGCAACACCTAAAACACAATTAACAACCATAGACAAATATGTTTCTTCATTTCCAAAAAATGTCCAGGATATTTTGAAAAAACTCAGGCTGGTTATTAAAGAAACAGCTCCTCAAGCCGAAGAAACGATAAATTATGGGATACCCACATTCAAACTGAATGGCAATCTGGTGCATTTCGCCGCGTTTAAAAATCATATCGGCTTTTATCCCACTCCGTCAGCCATTGCTACTTTCAAAAAAGAATTGTCTCCGTATAAGCAGGCAAAGGGTTCTGTCCAATTTCCTTTAGATAAACCGATTCCATTTGATATAATCAAAAAAATTGTAAAGTATAGAGTAAAAGAAAATGAAGCATAAAATGATTAAGTATATTGCGTTCCTTGTGCCGCCGACAGAGATGCATTACCAAAAATAATTAGCGGATTAAAATCCAGGGGATACAATTTTGTTACGATCTCACAGCTTTTAAAATATAAAAAGTAATAAGAAAAAACGCATTTACTCTTCGATATTTATTAATTCGCCGTCGGGACTATAAAAGGCGATCTTAGCAGAAAAGTATATAATATTTTTATCATTTTTCGCGAAACAATTATGTATTCGTCAAAATCTTTAGGCAGGTTAAAGTTTATCTACTTCGGAGAAAACGGCAGTTTAATAATAAAAGTTGTTCCTTTGCCGGCTTCACTTTCAACTTTAATCTTACCCCGATGCCCTTCGATAAATGATGCTGATATAAAAAGGCCCAATCCGTTACCATTTGCCTTTGTAGAAAAAAGCGGTTCGAATATTTTTCCTGTATTTTCCTCAGGAATACCGCAGCCTGTATCGTTGAAAAAAATCTCAATAAAACCACCCTTTAAAACTGTGCTGATTTTAAGACTTCCGCCTTTTTCCATTGCCTCCAGGGCATTTTTAATGAGATTATAAAACACCTCCCGGATCTGCACTTTGTCAAGAAGCGTGTCAGGTAAATCATCTTGAAGCTCAAGGGCCAGTTCAATATTCCGGCTCAATTGAAATCCGCTTAATGCCTCTTTAATTATAGGGTTTATATTTTCCCGGAGAAGGACAGGTTTTTTTATACGCGTGAATTCCAGAAAATTATTTATCACTTTATTTGAAACATCAATTTCATAAGATATCTCAGATAATTTTTCCATTATCTCAGGATTTTGTTTACATATCGTAAACATCTTTAACTTATATACTACAAC
Source organism: bacterium (assembly GCA_028719205.1). GTDB lineage: Bacteria > JACRDZ01 > JAQUKH01 > JAQUKH01 > JAQUKH01 > JAQUKH01. The sequence continues at coordinate 76,314 of JAQUKH010000002.1, read as the reverse complement.
TTTTATTGTACTCAGAGGATTACGGATATCATGGGCTATGCTTGAAGATAACTTTCCGGCAACTGCCAGCTTTTCAGAACGAATAAGCCTTTCCTGCGAATCCTTTAACTTTTCCGTCATCCTGTCAAAGGACCTTGAAAGCTGTCCGATCTCATCTTGAGCGGTAGTTCCAACTTTATGGTCGAGATTCCCTTTTCCTATAATTTCCATCCCTTTTTGTAATTTAATGATCGGCTTGGATATAACTTCTGAAATGATTTTCCCCAAAATAAATCCTACCAGCGGCACAATAAACAAGAGAAATATGAAAACAAGTTGTATTTTTTTCAAAGGCTCAAAGGCCTCGCTCGCATCAATTTCGCCCAGAATGACCCAATCCATTTCATTGATACATTCGCAGGACCCCAGAACCTTTTTCCCGAGATAGTTACGGAATACACCTGTTTTTGCAGATACTTTTTTATCTTTATTTGACTGGCAGTTCCTGAAATTATCTGTATCGACTTTTTGTTTTAGAAACGTTCCGGAAATAAATCTTGAAGGAGTGATCATATAGCCGTATTTATTAACAACCTATATTTCTCCCGTATTTAAAAGTCCGGTTTTATCAGCAACAATTTTATTCATGCTTTCTAATTCAACCTTTGCGGCAAGTATTCCAAGAAACTTATTTGAATCAGCATCTATCACCGGGGTAGACACAGCAAGCAGTTGTTTACCTGTATCTTTTTGATAATAAGCATCTTTAATTCTTGTATTTTCACGGCCGTTTATAAAAAAATCGTCTGTTGACTTATCCAGCCCGATAGCTTTTTTATCTGTGGAAGCAACAACCTTACCTGCAATATCTATTAATAAAAAATCACCTATGGAAGTGTTAGCTTCCTTTATCGCTTCAAATCTTTTTATTACCTTATCATAATTCTTTTCTTTTTCGTCCGAATTCATCTTTAGAAAATTCCCGATAACCGGGCCTTTGGACAGCTGTTTTACAGACACCTTAAGAAGCTCCAGGTAGGTTTCTATGTGCCTGGCTCTTGATTTAAGATCTGAATCAAGATGAAGTTCTATTTCCGCCTCAAGATTTTTTTTAGTAATGTAATATAGAAACGAAAAAGAAACAAGGGCGCATATTACGGTTAACGATAAAAAATATAGGCTTATTTTAGTTGTTATTTTCATAAAGACTCTTAAAAATGGTTTATGATCAAATTAACTTATATTGAATTTAATTAACATAACAATTATGGCCCTGAATAATCCAATAGTCAATATAATTAATTAGACCATAAATGGGACTTAAACATAATTTATATCATCCGGCTGATTGATTGGATTGTTTAAACCGGGAAACTGGAGTGTTTACTCCTCAAGATTGATTAATTCGCCGTCAGGGCCGTAAAACGCGATTTTATCAGAAAAATATATAAGACTTTTTTCTTTTCCTGAGGATGTTTTTATCTCCAGGATAATTGCCGCTCCATAGTCTCTCGCCCAATCCTGTTTGCTTAAATTAAAATCAATTTTTATGTCTTTTTCTTCTTTTGCTTTTAAAATATGATTTTCTTTTGAATGGCTGTCAAGACTGAAGAGGTCTATATTCAGCGTTATTTGATATTCAAACGGATTTTTTATATGAAGCTTTATATTTACAGGCTTATCCCAGTTTATTTTATCAGGGACAACATAACTATAGAACGATATATATTCTGCTTTTTCTACGCTGAAGAAAGAAATACTTTTATCAACCGGTGTTTCTAAACATTTGGACGCGGGATTTTCCTGTTTTAACTTATCAGCAGGTATACTCAGATATTTTCCCGAAAGAATTACCTGCTTCCCTGCCGAATTTAATAAAAACTTTTTGATTTCTTTGGAAGGCGCGAAAAAGCAATATTCAAAACTGCATTCACCGCAATTATTCGCCAAAATAAACTCATTTACAGAAACTCCATTAAATAAAATATGCGCGTTATTTTTATATACTCTTCCGACCAAATAAGAATTTTCAGTCCGGGCCGGATCATCATGATTATCTTCTGAATATACTGAAGAAATCCCGTATACTGTTATTAAAACAAGTATTAAAAAAATATGAGTTAAAAATGTTTTAGTTTTATTCATATGTAAATTCCTTTGCGCTTTTATTTAATTTCAATAATTTTTCAAACTCCAGGGAATCTTTTTTAAGCAATTTGAATCCTTCAAATTCAAATCCTGGCGCGACTACACAGGCAACGAATGAAAATTCTCCTTTGGATTTTGCAGCTTGCCAGGTATTCGACGGTACAACGCTTTGCCTGTTTTCAGGATCAATTTTTTCAATAAAATATTTACCGGTTTTTAAGTTTGCCTGGTGCAATTCCAGGGGTTCTCCATCTAAGAATATCCATATTTCATCCGAATCGACAATATGCCATTTACTGATTCCTCCTTTGGTCAATAAAAAATAAATAGAGGTTACAGCGCTCCTTTTTTTGCCGTTAAATGAAATAAGATCTCCAGACCGGATAACTTCTTTGTACCATCCGCCCTCAGGATGTTTAACTAATTTGTATTTATTTATTATGTCTTTTGAATTCATATTTTATTTAAATGCAAACATTATGATAATTCCTCAAGTACCGCCCAGGAAGCACTGACCAAATGAGCGTTTATCCTTCCGAGATTATTAAGGACGTCAAGGTGGATCGCGGAGGAAGCAATGGTTTCTTTTGTTCCCTGGTGCAGGCGGCTGATATGCCGGTGGTGAAGTTCACGTTCATGTTCCGCGAGTTCTTCCCGTTTTAAGATTATCTCTTCAGCAAGCATATAATTTCCGGTATTAAGCGCCTGGATGATCAGCGCGAAATTTTTTCTGATCATCGAATAAAAAAATTTTATTTCTTCTTCTCCTTCATTTGAAAAAGAAATATTTTCATTTATCTTTTTTTCCCCCAGCCTTATCAGGTTTTTATCAACAATATCACCTATATTTTCAATATCATTTAAAATGTATAAAATCCCGGTATCTGTTTTTGAGTCACTGTCAGTAAGCGAGTTTTGTGCCAGTTGGACCAGAAAATCGTGGATTGTACGGTTCAATTTGTCAATCTCATCGTCTCGTGAGCGCAGGTTATCGATTAAATAGCGTTTGTTTTCAAGAATGCCTGTAATTACCTCCTGAACCATAGTCTCAACAAATTTAGCCATTCTTGCAACCTCACGCCGTGCGTTATCCAGTCCGATCGAAGGCATTTCAAGTCCCGACATTTTTATATATTTGATTTGGCTTATCCTGTCTTCCATTTCTCTTTCTGGAACAAATTTATTTAAGAATTTTACTTCCTGATTAATGAAAGGAATAAAAATGATCGCGCTGATAATATTGAATAGTAAATGCCCGTTGGCAATTTCCCGCCCTACCGAAGCCTGCAGGAATAATGAAGAAAATTTAACTGTCATTATTTCAAAAACAGGCAGAAGCAGAAAAAATAATATCGCGGCAATAATCTTAAACAAAAGATTGGCCCATATTGCCCTTTTACCCTCATGAAAGGCCCCCCAGCTCGCGGCAACAACTGCCACACAACTTCCTAAATTCGAACCAAGAACCATAAGTAAGCCGCCTTTAAGGTCTAAAAGGCCGTGACTGGCAAGAATGATCACCATTCCTATCGAGGCAACGCTTGATTGTGTCAGAACCGTTATCCCAAACGACAGAATGATTGACAGAAATGGTTTCTGTCCGGCGTCGATAAGGATACGCTTAAACTCATCAACGTTTTCCAGAGATTTCATTCCATCGCCCAATATTTTCATTCCCAGAAAAATAAAACCTATACTCAGAATAATTTTACCGAAATAAATATTTCTACGGTTCTTGCCAAGAAGGAGAATAATTAACAAGCCTATAAAAACAAAAAACAGAGAGAAATCGGAGAGATTAAAGGCGATTAGTTGTACAATAAGGGCTGTTCCAATATGAGCGCCAAGTATAAGCGCCAACCCCTGCCAGAGCATTATCAGTGAAGAGTCTAAAAATCCTACGACCAGCGCGATAGAGGCATTACTGCTTTGAATGGCAAGAGTCGCCATTATACCCACAAAAGCCGCCTTTAAACGGCTATCGGTCAACTGTTTAATAACATCCTTAAGTTTAAAACCTGCAAGTCTTTGAATATTTTCTCCGGCCAGACGCATTCCATAAATAAAAAGCGCCAAACCTCCGAAAAAATTCAGATAAAAACCAGTCCAGTTATTCATTCATTATATTAAAAAAATGTACTTTTCCAATAAAGCTGAGTTGAGTCCCGATGAAATCGGGACTCAAACGAAACTTATACCCTATGGGTATAAACAAGACTTAAGCAGAAGGTTCTGGCTGAAAGCCAGGTTCTATCTGCTTCTAGTCCTTGTTATCCTCGAAGGGGATATTCAACATATTAGACATGTATATAAAAGTTTAATATCTATAATACTCTGGTTTAAAAGGTCCTTCAATTGGAATTCCAAGATAATCTGCCTGTTTCTGAGTCAATTTTGTCAATTTTACTCCTAATTTTTCCAAATGTAATCTTGCGACTTCTTCATCCAATTTTTTAGGAAGAGTATAGACTTTTCCTATATCATATTTCTCTGTTTCATTCCAAAGTGTTATCTGTGCTAAAACTTGATTTGTAAAACTATTGCTCATTACAAAACTCGGATGACCTGTAGCGCATCCCAGGTTAACCAGTCTTCCTCTCGCAAGAACAATTATCTCTTTTCCATCTGGAAATATAAACTTATCAACCTGAGGTTTGATATTCAACTCTTTTATCTCTTTATGAGCTTCAAGATATGATATTTGAATTTCACTATCAAAATGCCCAATATTGCAAAGAATGGCCTGATCTTTCATTTTTTTCATATGTTCACCGGTTATAACATCATCGCACCCTGTAGCTGTGATAAAAATATCGCCTTTTGATGCTACCTGGTCCATTGTTACAACTTCATAACCTTCCATTGCTGCCTGAAGCGCACAGATAGGATCAATTTCGGTTATTAAAACACGCGCACCAAATCCTCTCATTGACTGTGCGCATCCTTTGCCAACATCTCCATAACCGGCAACAACAATAACTTTTCCTGATATCATAACATCTGTTGCCCTTTTTATACCGTCTGCAAGAGACTCTCTGCAGCCATACAAATTATCAAATTTTGATTTTGTAACAGAGTCATTCACATTAATAGCTCTTACCTTCAATTTGCCTTTTTCAGCCATCTGATAGAGCCTATGAACGCCTGTTGTTGTCTCTTCTGATAAACCTTTAATATCTGCAAGCAATTCAGGGTGTTTTTCGTGAATGATTAACGTAAGGTCGCCTCCATCATCCAGGAGCATATTAGGGCCTTTTCCATCTGAAAACTTCAATGTCTTTTCAATACACCAGTCATATTCTTCCAATGTCTCACCTTTCCAAGCAAAAACAGGAACACCTGTTGCTGCAATTGCTGCTGCAGCATGATCTTGCGTTGAATAAATATTACATGAGGACCATCTTACTTCTGCACCAAGCGCTGTTAAGGTTTCAATCAAAACTGCTGTTTGAATCGTCATGTGAAGACAACCTGCAATTTTAGTTCCTTTTAATGTCTGCTCCGCACCATATTTTTCTCTTAAAGCCATCAATCCCGGCATTTCCTTCTCAGCCATTACAATTTCTTTTCTACCCCATTCTGCTAACGACATATCCTTAACTTTAAAATCCTGGGTATTAATGTCTACTATATCCATAAGATGTCTCCTTTTGAAAAAATTATTTAATTGAACTATTTATTTTATCATAATATTAATAAAAATAATATTGTTTTTTTGCAGATATGAGGGTGAAAAATGATAATTAATAAAAATGGACGTCCCGATATATCGGGACGCCCAACAAAAAAACATTCAACACTATGACCTGCTATTCGACCTGATAATCTATTTTTTATAAACCAACTCAGAAAATATTTCATGTCCTGAAAGTTTACTCCGCCCATTCAAAAAAGCAAGCTCAATCAGGAATCCTATACCCACGACCTCACCACCAAGTTTTTTAACCATATTGACAACTGCCGCAACAGTTCCGCCTGTAGCCAATAGATCATCAACGATTAAAATTTTATCGCCGGGCTTTATTGCGTCTTCATGGATCTGCAGGGCATCCGTACCATATTCCAGCTGGTATGTTTCACTGATCGTTTTATATGGAAGTTTTCCCGGCTTACGAACAGGTATAAAACCTGTTTTCAATTTTGCGGCCAATGCCCCCGCAAAAATAAAACCACGCGCTTCAACAGCGACGATCCCGTCTATCTTCTTCCCCTTGTAATGTTTAGCCATTTTATTAATAGCTGAACGAAACGCCTTTGGATCTTTTAACAAAGGTGTAATATCTTTAAATATTATCCCTTCTTTAGGAAAATTCGGAACATCTCTTACGCTTTTTTTCAAGCTCATTTATTCTCCTGTATAATCAGTTTAAGAGTTTTTCAACTTTTTAACTTCCAAACTCAATAACTTATCTTAATTATGCATCATCCCGTAAAAGTTCCGCTTTATCCGTTTTCTCCCATGTAAAACCTTCACCTTCACGCCCGAAATGGCCATATGCGGCAGTTTTAGTATAGATCGGACGGTGAAGTTCAAGTGTGTCAATAATTTCCCTGGGTGTTAATTTAAAATGCTTACGAACTAATTTATTAAATTTTTCTTCTGATACTTTACCTGTTCCAAAAGTCTCAACCATAATTGATACCGGTTCAGGAACTCCTATGGCATAGGCAAGCTGGATCATACATTTAGTTGCCAATTTGCTCGCGACAACATTTTTCGCGATATAACGCGCCATATACGTGGCTGACCTGTCGACCTTTGTCGCGTCTTTTCCTGAGAACGCGCCACCGCCATGCGGGGCCATACCGCCATAAGTATCAACTATTATTTTTCGTCCTGTCATTCCGGTATCAGACTGAGGCCCTCCGATAAGAAATCTTCCCGTCGGATTGATATAACAATCCTTTTTCCAGTTAAAATTCTTTAAAAGCGCGGAAGGAATAACCGGTTTAATAATTGATTCAATTATCTCGTCCCGGGCCCAATCGGCCATATTTTCTTTCTTTTTATCAAGCGCTTCTTCTGTATGCTGGCTGGAAACAACAATTTTATCCACAGCAATAGGCCTGCCGTTTTCATATCTTACTGTAACCTGAGATTTTCCATCCGGGCCAAGATATGAAAGAATATTCTTCTTCCTGACTTCTGCCAATCTCTTTGCCAGCTTGTGGGATAGCATAATAGGAAGCGGCATAAGTTCTTTGGTTTCATCGCACGCGTAACCGATCATTAAACCCTGATCACCGGCTCCAATAACTTTTCCTTTTCTTCCTACTCCCTGAGCGATATCAGGTGACTGTCGGCCGATAGCATTTAAGATCGCGCAAGTATCATAATTGAAACCATATTTAGCGTCCGTATAACCTATACTTTTTATTAAATTTCTTACAATAACCGGCAAATCAACATAAGCGCTTGTGGTCATTTCACCGCCAACAACTACTAAACCAACGGTAATATACGTTTCACACGCGACCCGGGTGTGAAAATTATTTTTATTAGGCGGATCCTGACGATAAACTTCATCCAATACTGAATCAGAAATCTGATCACAAACCTTGTCAGGATGGCCTTCCGTAACTGATTCTGACGTAAACAAATAGTTTTTCCCTACCATTTTAAACTCCTTCCATTCAAATTTAACTTATAAAAAATTAAATTTTTTTTATTGCTTTTATTAAAAAATAAGTTAAAATCTAGAGCAAAAGCAACAATTAATATTAAGTTAAAAAAATATAAACCGATAAACTCATAGCTGGGTAGCCAAAGTAATCCTGATAACAATCCCATCCCTCTTGTTAATCAGGTGCAACTACTCAGCTGTTTTATTATTTTTCTACTAATTCAATTGCCTTTTTAGGACAATTTTCTACACAAATACCGCATTCTGTACAATCTTCAGGATGAACCACTTTTGATTTCTTATCTTTGAGCTCAAACACATTTGCGGGACAATTCTCAACACAGATTCCATCACCATCACATTTGTTTAAATCAACCTTTGGGAACATATTTAGTCTCCTTTCTTTTTTTTCAAATTAATAACTACTCTTTTCTTGTTGGAAAGTGAATTCTACCATAATCATTTTCACCCTGCAAGCATTTTTTTTGCTAATATATTAAACATATTTTAGAAGAATAATTACAGTTCTTTCCTATTCATTTTAGATCCGCCCTTTTCTCAACTACAACAATACCGGATTCACTGACTGTAAACCTTTTTCTGTCTTCTTCTATATTATAACCGATAACCGCCCCCTCCGGGATATTTACATCCTTGTCTATTATCGCCCGTTTTATTTTGGAATGCCTGCCTACCCTTACGCCTTCCATAAGGATTGAATTATAAACCTCTGAGAAACTGTTTATCCTTACATTTGGAGAAAGTATTGAATTCTGAACTTTTCCCCCGCTGACAATACATCCGCTCGAGATCAGAGAATCAAGCACAAGCCCTATACGGTCGCTATTTTCACCGCCCGCGAATACGGTTTTCGCCGAGGGAAACTGTTCCTGATAGGTTCTTATAGGCCAATGCTTGTCATAAAGATTAAAGACCGGATCGATCTGCACCAAATCCATATTCGCATCATAATACGCGTCGATCGTCCCAATATCCCGCCAGTATTTTGCTTCTTTTTTATTCTCATCAATAAAATTATGCGCGGTTATCTTCAAACCTTTTTTTAACATATGCGGAATTATGTTCTTTCCAAAATCATGCGCGGATTCGGGATCTTTCGTATCACCCTGTAATTCCTGTTGAAGGGTAGGATATTTGAAAACATATATACCCATGGACGCGTATATCTTATCCGGTTTTGACGGTATGGTTTTTGCGAGGGATGGCTTTTCCTGAAACCCTATTACATTACCTTCACTATCTACTTCCAATACTCCAAACTGGCCGGCCTTATCCTTATCAACCTCCACTACGCCAACAGTCAGATCAGCGTCTCTATACCTGTGGAAATCTATCATGGAATAATAATTCATCTTATAAACGTGATCACCCGCTAATATTAATACTTCCTTAGGTTTATCGATATCGAGAAGATAAAGATTCTGATAAATAGCGTCAGCGGTCCCGAGATACCAGGATTCACCCACCCGCTGCTGCGCGGGCAGTATATCAATATGTTCTCCCAGTTCTGAAGAAAAAATATTCCAACCCAACCGTATATGCCTGTTCAAAGACGCGGATTTATACTGCGTTAAAATATAGATATTACGCAGGTCAGAATTAATGCAGTTACTTAACGTAAAATCAATGATCCTGTAGATCCCGCCGAACGGAACGGCCGGCTTAGTCCTGTCCTTTGTTAAAGGATATAACCTTTCACCTTTCCCCCCCGCCATAATAAATGTTATAACTTTATTCATAATTACACGTTAAACCTGAACAAAAATATATCTCCATCCTCAACAATATAATCTTTACCCTTCAGGTAAAATAATCCTTTTTCTTTTGCCTTCGCGGGGCTGCCGCCGGCAGACATCAGGTCATTGTATTTGATCAGTTCAGCGCGGATAAAACCTCTTTCGATGTCCGAATGAATTTCCCCGCCTGCCTGCTGCGCGTTCCGGCCCCGGCGGATAGACCAAGCACGCGCTTCCGGTTCTCCGGCTGTAAAGAACGCGATCAGATCCATCAAACGGAATGAAGATTGAGTAATTTCCTCCATAGCAGACTTTTTTAATCCAAGAGCCTCCATATATTCCGCGCGTTCACTTTCCGGCAGCTGGTTTATTTCCTGCTCTACTTTTACGCTAACCTGTATACAAACCGTATTTTTACGCTGATACTTTTCTTTAATTTTATTCAGTAATTCAAAATCATTCAGTTTATCCTCATCAACATTAATAATTATTAATAATCCTTTTTGCGTTAAGAATTGGAATCCGCGGGTTATTTTCTCTTCCTCCGCGCTAAATTCCACTTCACGTAAAAACGTGCCTCCCTCAAGAAGGGTTTTACATTTTTTCAGCAATTCGAACTCTTTTTCCTTTACGGGGTCTTTCAATTTTTTCAGTTCCTTTTCCAGCCTCTCAAAACGTTTTTCAATTTTAAAGAGATCCGAAAATACCAGTTCATCATTAACCCTTTCAATATCCCGGCAGGCATCAACTGATCCGGCCGCGTGAAAAACCGACTCACTTGAAAAGGCCCGCACCAAATGAACGATAGCGTTCGTATCAGCCAGATTGGACAAAAGCTGACGCGTTTTTTCCGCATCATCCTGAATATTGGGAAAAAGAAAATATTCAATTGTTTCCGGTGTAATTTTTTTGCTTTGATAAATTTGCGCTAATTTAACCAGCCTTTCCTCCCTGACCTCCGCGATACCAAGCGTTACTTCTTCAAAATGCCCTTTTGTTTTTTCAACTCTGCCCTGAGTGAGCAAATTGAATAATGTATGTTTTCCTACCTGCGGCAGGCCTATAATCCCTAATTTCACAATAAATCTCCTTCAAACGAATTATACCGTATTTGAAATAAATTACTTAAAAAATATACAATATTAACCTTATTCTGTCAAGATTTTTACATTTTTATTTTTTTCCTTGACATCACTATAAAAAATAGTTACACTTTACTTCCAAAAAAATTATTATGTTATATAAAGTTTGTAAATCAAAAATACATAGGGCAACCGTTACGGATGCCAACTTACATTATGAGGGCAGCGTTACTATTGATACTGCTCTATTGGAAAAATCTCAGATTCTTCCTTATGAAATAGTACAGATCGTTGACCTCAATAATGGTAATCGTCTGGAAACTTATGTTCTGCCCGGAAAAAAAGGAAGCGGCATAATCTGCATTAATGGAGCTGCCGCCAGATTAGTTCTTCCGCAGGATATTATTATAATTATATCTTATGCTTATTTTACTAGAGAAGAACTTCAAGGTTTTGAACCAATTACCGTTTATGTAGATGGAAAAAATAAAAAGAAATAAAATTTTTATCAGGGGGGAACATATTATGAATCATCCGGAAGAACTTAAATACACAAAAGAACATACATGGGTTAAGGTTGATGGAAATTTAGCAACTATAGGTATTACAGATTATGCACAAAGTGAATTAGGAGAGATAGTTTTTGTAGAATTGCCGGAAATCGAAACAGAAATAGAACATTTAATTGAATTTGGAGTAGTTGAATCAGTTAAAACCGTTTCAGATCTGTATGCTCCGGTAAGCGGCGTAGTCGTAGAAACAAACGAAGATCTTCTTGACAGCCCTGAAATTGTCAATGATGCCCCTTACGATGATGGATGGATGTTAAAAGTCGAAATGAATGATCCAAAAGAGCTTTCCGCCTTAATGAGCGCTGAAGAATATCAGGATTTCGTTGAAGGATTGCAGCATTAAAAAATCTATTATCCACCCAAATCCATGTACACATATTGGTTTGGGTGTGGATAACCTGTTATAAACTCCCGATTAAATCAAAATATTCCTTATTTTAACTACACTCTAAAGATATTTATCCAAGTACTTGATAATTTTCCAATTAAAATATAATTATTAATATTTATTTTGTTATTTAGCAAATAGATATGCGTAACTTATTGGTATCATTAGTTATTTATTAGGTTTTCCCAACATTGAGAAATATCGTTTAAACAATGGCAGTTAGTAATTTTCTTAAGGTAAGACGCAAAATTCCGCGCATCAACCTTAATTTAACATGATTTTTATTATTATAAAAATAGATGTGCTCAAGCTGTGGATAAAATGAGGAAAATAACGAGAAATATGCTTACTTTAGACCTTATTTTGATTAACCAATTATTGATCCAGATAGAATAACGCCTTAAAATATTATTTTATGTTTATTTATTTTCTTTATTCCGCCTTTTCTTTCTTTTGCTTCTCTAGTAATTTAAAAAACGCATCCACTACAACCGGATCGAATTGTTTATTAATATTTTTAGAAATTTCATTTTTTATTTCCTCTTCGGGTAAGGCCGCCCTGTAAGCGCGGTTGGAATGCATAGCATCGTACGAATCAGCAAGAATAATAATATTCATAGACAAACTAAGTTCCTTCCCGCAAAGCCCATCAGGATAGCCTTTGCCATCTATACGCTCATGATGGTGTAAGACAATATCACGAGAACGGCTAAGAAAATTAAGCGGCTTAAGAATATTTGCGCCTATAATGGAATGTGTTTTTATCATTTCATATTCTTCAGGCGTAAACTTAACCGGTTTATTAAGGATCAATTCGTTAACAGCCAATTTACCTATATCATGCAATGTCGCCGCATATCTTAATACTTCCAATTCCTCTTTTTCAAGCCTTAATTCCTCTCCTAATTTTAAACACCATTCAGTAACTCGTTGTGTATGCCCTTTTAAATAAACATCCCGGGCTTCAGTTAGCGCGACAATAAACTGCATTATTTCTATATAAACATTATTCAGATTATCTAAAAGCTGGTTGTTTTCAATGGCAACGGCTGCCTGAGTTGAAAGAATCGAAATCAATTCCATATCAGCCTGCGTAAAAGAAGTATTATCTGTCTTTTTTCTGACATTAATCACACCTAGCACTTTTTTAGCTGTAGCCAGGGGGAAAGAAATAATCTCTTCATTTGATTTAATGGCATAGCTTACAAAAGATTTGTCAGGATAACCGCGGGCAATTTCAGAAAATAAAGGATGTTCTTCTATATTTGTTACAAGAACGGGCATCCCGTCCTTAAATACACGGCCTGCAATCCCTTCACCTACTTTTATATTAGTATTTTTAACAATTTCTTCATCTAACCCTACAGAGGCAGCTATAAAAAGAGTCTCCGTTTCTCGATTCAAAAGCATAATCGAACCCTGACTGGCATTAAGCTGTTTAATAATATAAGAAAGAATTAATTCAAGAAGTTTTTTTGAAGTATAGCTTGAAGTTATAAATTCGCTGACCCGAAAGAGGCCAAATAATTCTTTTAAGCGGGCTGCTTCTTCTTCTTCTTTTTTTCTCTTAATCGCGTTTTTAACCGCTAAACGCAGCGTATCATTATTAAAAGGCTTTAAAAGATATTCATATACTCCTTGTCTGATAGCGTCCTGGGCTAAATCTAATTCCGTACAACCTGTTATAATAATTACTTTTGTGTGCGGAGAAATCTGGGGCAGTTTTTTAATTATTTCTATTCCAGTCATAAAAGGCATCTTAATATCAGTTATCAAAAGTTCATAATCTTTCTGCTTTAATTTTTTCAATGCCTCAGGCGCGTTATTAACTGAAACAACCGAATATCCATCTGCTCTGAGAACATCTGAAACTACATTCAATATAATCTCATTATCATCTACTACAAGAATTTTCATGGAACACTCCTGCTGTAATATCAATCATACCTGATTACGCGGACCTGCCTACCTCGGGCAGGTTCTGCTTAAGCTTAGCCCATCCTAATCTTTAGAGGATGCCTAAATGCCCTTTAATTTTTTTAATAATAACTCATTTACTATTTTGGGGTTTGCTTTACCTTTGGATATTTTCATTACCTCGCCAACTAAAAAGCCAAGGGCCTTTTCCTTGCCGTTTTTATAAGATGTGACCACCTCTGCCTGCTGTGCAATTACAGAATCTACAATAGCGCCTATTTCGTCAGTGTTAACAATTTGTGTCAAACCCATTCTTTCTACTATTGCGCTGGCAGAACTGGAGCTAGATTGAAACATTTCTCCAAATACAGTCTTTGCAATTTTTCCGCTAATTACTCCTTTATCCATTAATTCTATCATTTCTTTAAAATTAACCGGCTTAATGGGGCATTCCTTAATTGAGATATTTTTTTCTTTAAGTTTGGCCAGAAGCTCATTTAATATCCAGTTGCTTACTACCCTGGGTTGGTTACATAATTTTACGCATTCTTCAAAATAATCAGCCAGTTCTTTTTCATTAATAAACGTTTGAGCGTCATTTAACGGAATATTATATTGCGATACAAACCGCTTCTCTCTTATAAGCGGTAACTCAGGCAAAGTCATTGATATTTCTTTTATCCAATCCATTGCAGGCGTAAAAGGAACTAAATCCGGTTCAGGAAAGTAGCGGTAATCATGAGACTCTTCTTTACTGCGCATAGAAATAGTTATACATTTATCAACATTCCACAACCTTGTTTCCTGGTTTATTCTTCCGCCTTCAGACAAAACCTTTTTTTGCCTTTCTATTTCATATTCCAAAGCAAGCTCAACATTTCTAAAAGAATTCATATTCTTCAGTTCAACCTTTGTTCCTAAAACCGTACTCCCGTATTCCCTGATAGAAACATTAGCGTCACACCTGAAACTTCCTTCTTCCATGTTTCCATCACAAACTTCTATGTAACGCAATGTATTTCGAAGAAGTTCTAAATATTCCTTTGCCTCAGCAGGACTCCGCATATCCGGTTCGCTGACAATTTCCATCAGCGGAACACCGGCACGGTTCAGATCAACAAGGCTAAACTCCGCGTTTTCCAGTGCTTCAGGATGCACTAATTTTCCCGCGTCCTCTTCCATATGGACACGCGTAATCCCTATTTTTTTCCCTGAACGAAGTTCAATCACACCGGCTTTAGCCAGAGGAAAATCAAATTGAGAGATCTGATACCCTTTAGGCAGGTCCGGATAAAAATAATTTTTTCTGTCAAAATGCATCACCGGCTGGATCTTGCAATTCAAAGCCAGTCCGGTTTTTATTGAAAATTCAACTACCTTTTTATTCAAAACCGGCAGAACCCCGGGCATGCCAAGACAAATCGGGCATACCTGGCTGTTTTCCGTCTGCCCGAATTTTGCAGAACAGGAACAAAATATTTTTGTGTTTGTTAATAGCTGCGCGTGGACTTCCAATCCGATTACTGTTTCATAAACCATAAAGATTTCCTCTAATTTAAAGGTATTCCAGACCCTAAAATCTACTTTTTGCTGCTTATTTGTTTTATTGTATCCACAAAAACTACCCGAAACTGCTCGAATAATGACTCAAACTCCCCAATCTCATCATCATTATGGACTTTAATCGGGAAATCATAATCCCCACCAACAACCCTTATTGCCGCTTCATTCATTGAATGCAATCTTGAAAAAATCAAATTATTGAGTAATATTATTAGTAATACAGATATGAAGATACTCATTATAACCACAATCATAATAATAGCTATTTGTGTTTTCTTCATCATGTTGTAATCATTAGAAATATCGTGTAAGACAAAAATTGCCCCTACTTTTTCTGAATTTGCATCAATAACAGGGAATAAACCTTTTATAAACATATTTTTCCCTTGTTTAAGATTTCCCAAGATCATACCTTTATCCGGTATTGCGGATAAATCTATATTAATATTTAGAAGGGTGTCATCTTTCATTGTTTTTCCTGTTATAATAACATCCTTCATCTCGTCCCAGTTGTCAGTAAGGTTATTATTTTTTCGCATCGTTAAATACTCATTTTTGTCTATTTTATCCTTTGCAACAATAAAACCAAATTCATCGTTGGTTTGAGATTTCATAGTCTGTAAAAAATGTTCTATCTCTTCTCCCAGCTCCATATACCCGATCAGTTTCCCGCTGTTATAAACAGGATGTACTACTCGAAGCGCGAATGCTGTTTTGCCAAGTTCAAGCCCGGATCCAAATGTACCTGATTTTATTGAACTTATATAAGTAGCTCTCTTTATTTCATCATCAAATATTTCCGGAGTATGAACCCTCAGGAAACATTTACTGCTTGGAGGAGGATCGATAAAGTAAAAATGCGTGATCGAATATTTTTCGTGTAGTTTTGTGAATAACGGGCTGGTTAATTCAAGTAGTTTTTTGCGGTCACGCTTGCTAAATGTATTCCTGATTGAATCATCTACAAGTAACCCTTCTAATGTTGAAGAAAGCATTTTTGTATCATTAACCTGGAGATTTTTAAAAGATATGCGTGCATTATCAATAGCTTCACTCGAAATAAACTCAATATTTCTTTGGTAATTCCTATTTGAAAAATAAAGAATTATTAACGCAAAGATAAAAAAACTAGAGATAATAACTAAAACAGTTTTTAATTTAATTGTCATCAACTATCTCCTTATAAATTGGTAATATGTAAAATTTCCGCAATCGCTTTTTTTAATTTTTCAATTTTTTCAGGGTCATCTGGTGTGTCTTCCTTAATTGGAGCAAGTGAAAATCCAGTTTTAAGAACCAATAATCCTTTAATCTTAGACTTATCCATATTGTTTATATTTATAGTATCATCTATCTTTTTCTTAAGATCAAATAAAATCCCCATAGTTCTCCTTTCTCAAGAATAAGCCTGTAAAAGCTTATTATTTCATCAGCAATATATTAACAATATTTATTATTTAATAAACTAATAAGTGAAGTTAAGTAACTAAATATTTGTTTTCCTTAAATGATACCCGGTTGCCTGTTCAAAATTATACGCGATCTGTAAGATCGTACCTTCATCAAACGGACGCCCCAAGATCTGTAAACCGATCGGCAAATTACCTTTGCTAAATCCGCACGGGATAGAAATACCGGGGATCCCTGCTAAATTCACGGAAATCGTAAAGATATCTGATAAATACATTTCTAAAGGATTTGTTGACTTTTCTCCTAATTTAAAAGCCGGTGTAGGCGCGGTCGGTGTAATGATCGCGTCGCAGGCCTTAAAGGCTTCATCAAAATCATTTTTAATCAAAGTCCGTACCTTTTGAGCCTTGAGATAATAAGCGTCGTAATAGCCCGCGCTTAACGCGTAGGTACCTAACATTATCCGGCGTTTAACCTCTGTGCCGAACCCTTCCCCCCGGGTAAGGCTATACATTTGAAAAAGATTTTCAGCCTTATTTGCCCTTGAACCATAACGAACGCCGTCATATCTCGCCAGGTTGGCCGACGCCTCGGCCGTGGCAATAATGTAATAAACAGAAACGGCGTATTCCGTATGAGGCAGAGAAATTTCTTTAACGACTGCCCCCAGGTCAGTAAGTTTTTTAATTGCCTCTGAAATTTTATTTTTAACTTCACTATCCATTTCAGGGTTAAAATATTCACGGGGTATCCCTAAGCGCAAACCTTTAATATCTTTTTTAAGAAAATCCGTTATTTCCGGAACAGACAAACCAGCAGAGGTTGAATCCTTTGGATCATGGCCAGCGATCGCCTGAAACAAAAGCGCGCTGTCATAAACCTCACGCGTGATCGGGCCGATCTGGTCAAGAGATGAGGCAAAGGCAATTAAGCCATAACGGGAAACCCGGCCGTAAGTCGGCTTTAATCCAACAACCCCGCAAAATGACGCAGGCTGGCGTATAGAACCTCCTGTATCCGAACCAAGGGCCAATGGAGCCTCATCTGCGGCTACCGCGGCGGCGCTTCCTCCGCTCGACCCGCCCGGCGCGCGCTCCGGATCCCATGGATTACGCGTAGCCCCATAAGCGGAATTTTCCGTGGAAGAACCCATAGCAAACTCGTCCATATTGGTCTTGCCGATGATTATCATCCCGGTAGCTTCTATCCTGTTTATAACATCAGCTGAATATGGCGGTTTAAAATCAGATAAAATTTTAGAGGCGCACGTAGTAGGCATTCCTTCCGTACACATATTATCTTTTATCGCGATCGGTATCCCTTCAAGCGGTTTTAATTTTGCGCCCGATGAAATTTTTTTATCAACCTCTTCAGCTTTTTTGCGGGCCCTGTCTCCATTAGTATATAAAAACGCCTTAACCTTCGGCTCAACCTTCTCAATCCTGCTTAAAAAACTCTCTACTATTTCTTTACAGGATATCTCTTTTTTATTAAGCTTATTATTCAACTCTTTAACTGATAACGAATGAATATTCATTTAAAACCTCTATTTTTAATCAATTATCTTTGGAACTGTAAAAAATTTCCCTTCTTTTTCAGGAGCATTTGACATAACATGCTCTAAATCCAGCGATTTCCCGACAATATCATCCCTGTAAATATTTTCTATAGGAGAAACCTGAAAGGTGGGATTAATCCCGCCGGTATCAAGCTTAGACAGCTTTTCAACATATGTAAGGATCTGATTTAATTCCCTGGCCGATGTATCTAATTCATCTTCTTTATAATAGAGGTTTGCCAGACGCGCTATTTTTTTTATTACTTCTTTATCAACACTCATTTTTATCCTTTATTTTTTTTATAGGCGCAAGCTTCAACAGCAAGACTTTCTCGCCTACACTATGAAAAAATATACTTGCCTTAGCGTCGTCGCCGTCTCCTTTAATGTCCTTGATAAATCCTTGTCCCCATTTTAGATGCTCTACAATATCCCCTGCCTTATACCCGCAAATAATCCGGACCTCAGGAATAATCCTGCTTTCATTGCCGGAGGAACATGTCTCGCAATTTATCAACTCACAGGGGATCTCTTTGATAAATCTGGAAGGAGGATTCATTACCTCTGTCCCGTGTAAATACCGCCTTTTAACCGCGGTCAAAAAAAGCGATTCTCTGGCCCGGGTTATTCCGACATAACAAAGGCGCCTTTCTTCCTCCATCTCTTTATCACTCGCAAAAGAACTAAAATGCGGGAAAATCCCCTCTTCCATACCAGTCATAAAAACTATAGGGAACTCCAATCCCTTGGCGTTATGAAAGGTCATTAAAGTTACGGACTCCTTATTTTTATTCCACGTATCAATATCCGCAACCAGGGAAATTTCCTGCAAAAATCCGCCAAGAGACACATCCGTATTTTTTAACTCATATTGTTTTATAGCTGAAGAAAATTCTTCCAGGCTCTCTTCTCTTTCTTCGCTGTAAACAGTATCCGTCTGAATAACTTTTTCCTTGTATTTAGTTGCCCCTAAAACCTCTGATAATATCCTTGAAGGACATTCATTTTTTAAGGCCTGCAGTTTTTCCATTAAAGAGATGAATTCTTTTATTTTTTCTCTAGTACGGCCCGAAATATTCGGGATCTCACCGCTTCTTTTAAGCGCGTCATAAAAACTTATTTTTTTATCTTTTAAAAAATTATAAATCTCTTCAATTGTAGTTTCCCCTATTCCTCTCCGGGGGACATTTATTATCCTTTTAAGGCTGATAGTTTCATGAGGATTAAATATTACCCGGAGGTACGCTACAATATCTTTTATCTCTTTACGCTCATAAAATCTTACCCCGCCGACAATAGTATAAAAAATATTGTTTTGGCGCAAAATATCTTCTATAACGCGGGATTGGACATGAGTCCTGTAAAAAACAGAAAAATGCGAATATGGAATTTTATGTTCTTTATGGAATTCAATTACTTTTTGAACGATAAATTCGGCTTCCTTATGCTCCGTTTCAAATAAAAAGTAATTTATTTTTTCACCCTTTTTATTTTTTGTCCAGAGATTTTTCCCTTTTCTTTCACGGTTATTCTTTACGAGCACGTTAGCCGCGTTCAAAATAGTCTGGGTCGACCGGTAATTTTCCTCTAACCGGATTATTTTCACGTTTTGAAAATCTTTTTCAAAGTCCAATATGTTGTTTATATCCGCGCCGCGCCACTGATAAATGGACTGATCCTCATCACCGACAACGCATATATTTTTATCTTTTGGAGTTATAAGCATTATTAAGCGGTATTGAGCCCTGTTCGTGTCCTGATATTCATCCACCAGAACATGAGAAAATTTTTCCTGATAATATTCCCTGACAGCGCGGTCATTTTCGAGAAGCAGGACAGACTCCATGATCAGGTCATCAAAATCAAAGGCGTTATTTTCTCTTAACTTTTCCTGGTAAAGTTTATAAACGCGGCCGATCGTTCCTTCCAGATAATCACTGACATTTTTATTATATTCTTCCGCTCCGATAAGCCTGTTTTTAGACTGAGATATTTTAGATACGAACGTGGCCGGATTAAACCGTTTTTCATCTATTACCAATTCTTTCATGCATTCTCTGATCAAATGGAACTGGTCGCTCGCGCTGTATATGGCAAAATAATTTGATTTATTTTTTTCTTTAAGGTAATTCCGAAGGATCCTTACGCAGGTAGAATGAAAGGTTCCGATCCATAGGCCATCGCTTTGATTTTTAACTAGGCCGTGGATCCGTTCTTTCATTTCATCAGCCGCTTTATTTGTAAAAGTAGCGGCGAATAATTTACTTGAAGGAATTCCGACATCATCAATAAGATAGGCAATGCGGTGAGTTATAGTTCTCGTCTTCCCGCTGCCGGCTCCCGCCAATATTAGAAGAGGGCCTTCTAAATACTCTACAGCTTCTCTCTGTTTTGAATTCAAAATCGAAGAAATACCCATCTGAATTTCCTGCACTATTCTAAAGTTAATATATAGGGGAAACGATATAGTTATATATGATATGATATTTTCAGTAAAATTGCAAGAAAATAAATTCAAAAAGAAAGGTGAAAAAAATGATAAAACCTGCAGTTAAAGCATACCAAAACCTGGAATTTTTACGAAGTCATGATGCCAGAACCATAAGGGTATTATGCGAACTTACTGAACCCAAATCGAGGCTTCACAAATATAATGTGGAAAACACAATAGTGTTTTTTGGCTCAGCACGGATCAAATCAAAAACTATCGCTGAAAAAAATTTATTAAAAATACAAAAACTTTGCGAGGCGAAAAAAAATCCCGGCAAAAAATTGCTTGTGAATCTTAGGTCAGCTAAGACAGATCAATATATGTCCCAATATTATGAAAAGGCCCGTTCTTTATCTTGCAAATTAACCCATTGGGCTAAACAAACTACAAAGAATAAAAGCCGGCTGTTAATGTGCACAGGGGGAGGAGGAGGAATTATGGGGGCGGTAAATCAAGGGGCCTCTGAAGCCGGCGGGAGATCAATAGGCTTTAATATAAGCCTCCCATTTGAGCAGGTAATCAATAAATATATAACTGAAGAGTTATCCTTTGAATTCCACTATTTTTTTATCCGCAAATTCTGGTTTGCCTATATGGCTAAAGCATTAATAGTTTTCCCGGGCGGATTCGGGACTTTAGATGAAATGACAGAGATCCTTACGCTGATACAAACCGGAAAGGTACAGAAGAAATTGCCGGTGATATTATTCGGAACGGATTACTGGAAAAAAGTTATAAATTTCGAAGAGATGATAAAATATAATACTATCAGCAGAAAAGACCTGAAACTTTTTCATTTTTTTGATGATGTAGACGAGGCCTTTGAATTTTTAAAGAAAGAACTAAAGGACTATATCTGATCGTGAACAGGAAATCGATTTACTTGGCTCCGATATGCAGGGCCATAGCGCCGCCAAAGAAATTTTTATAACGGACATTTTTCAGCCCTACATTTTCCATGAGCTTTTTAAGCTCTTCCTGCGGGGGAAACGTATTAAGTGATTCAGGCAAATAGGTATATGCCTCCCTTTGATTGCTGATGATCTGGCCAAAGAACGGAACCACCTTAAAAAAGTAAAATAAGTAGATCGTCCTGAATATAGGAATTGCCGGACGGCCAAGGTCAAGGCATAAAACCTTCCCCCCCGGTTTAACAACACGCCTCATTTCAGAAAATCCGCGGGAAAGATCCGTAAGATTCCTTATTCCACAGCTTACTGTGCAAAAATCAAAGGTATTATCAGGGAAAGGAAGCTGTTCGGCGTTTCCTTCCTGAAACGAAATGATCTTTTCAAACTTAGTCCCAACAATTTTTTCTTTGGCTTTTTTTATCATCCCCGAGGAAAAATCCAGGCCGTTAACCTTGCCGTTCGCTCCGACAGCCTTGGCAAGCGCGATAGAAAAATCCCCTGTTCCGCAGCAGATATCAAGCGCCGTATTTCCCTGTTTAACTCCTGCCATTTTCACCGCTTTATTCCGCCATAAATAATGTATGCCAAAAGAGGCAACTGTATTCATCAGGTCATAACTCGGGGCGATAGAATTAAACATCCCCTGGACATACTTATATTTCATTTCCCTGTTTTCGGGCCGGTTCATCTCCTGAACCGCCTGCTTCATTGCTTCGCCTGTTAATAGTTTTTTATCGGACATTATCAACCCCGGATTTTTTGATTTAAAACAATGGATTTTTCTTTTAAAATATATTATAATATTTTCTTTTATTAAAATCAATTCAATAATATGAAAATATATCTGATCCGTCACGGTGAATCAATATTAAATGGTGAAAATAAAATTCAGGGGCAGAGCGATCCGGCACTTTCGCCGACCGGAATACGGCAGGTTGAACTCTTGGCCAAAAGCCTTTCAAAAGACAAATATAATTTTATTTATTGTTCTGAACTCTTAAGGGCGAAACAAACCGCTGAATTAATATCGAGCCATCTCGGGCTCCCAATCTCTTTTCACAAAGACCTCGCGGAGATATATCTTGGTGAATGGGAGGGAAAAACTCCTGACGAAGTAAATCTGGAATACAACGGTGATTATAAAAAATGGCGCAAAAACCCCACAAAGACACTGATCCCGGGAGCTGAAAACATACCGGAATTCAGAAAAAGAATAAACAATGTGTTCAAAAAAATATTAAAAAACCACAAAGAAGGCGACAATGTTATCATTGTCGCTCACGCCGGCACAATAACGGCGGTCATTGCCTATATACTTAAAGGCAATTTCAACAAACTCATCACAAGAATGTCTCTGACAAATACAGGAATAACTTACATACAGGGTTATGACAAAAAATTATATATTACAGGAATCAATGACTCGTCCCATCTCAACGCGTTTCCCATCGACGCGAAAGAAGATATTTATCTGGAAAAATAAATCCTAAAAAATATTTTTATCAGAATTTTACTTCCGGTACAACCAGGTCCTTCTTTTCAGGTTCATAATAAGGCGCTTCTTTTAATCCTTTAAAACCCGCGAACATGCTTCCCGGAATTTTTCTGATATAGGTATTAAGATCATTTACGCTCTGGTTAAAACGCATACGCTCCACTGCGA
The DNA here is from genome assembly GCA_028719205.1 of bacterium. GTDB lineage: Bacteria > JACRDZ01 > JAQUKH01 > JAQUKH01 > JAQUKH01 > JAQUKH01. Next base: position 53,251 of record JAQUKH010000002.1, on the reverse strand, counting down.
TACGATTTTCCGTCCCTGCCAATTCATCCTGAAGGCGGATAAAATTCTGGTCAGCTTTAAGATTAGGATAATTTTCAACTACCATCAAAAGCCTTGATAACGCGCCTTCCATGCCTTTAGCCGCTTCGATTTTTTCATTAATAGGAGCTTTGGTGTCAAACGCGCCGGCAAGTTTGCTTCTTGCTTCAGCAACTTCAGTAATTGCTTTTTCTTCATGCGCCGCGAATCCTTTTACTGTGTTTACAAGATTCGGGATAAGGTCACTCCTTCTTTTTAATTGATTTTCCACCTGCGCCCATGCGGATTTAACTGCCTCATCCTTTGTCACCACCGTATTTAACCCGCCAATAAAAGATAGCCCGGTAAATAAAACTATTGCGGCTATTACCCCCAGAATAATTCCTGTTGTTTTCGACATAACTCCTCCTTTATTAAATAATTTTAATTTTTAATTTTGAATTTTTATTAAAATCCCCTGCTCGCCCCGCCCCCTCCGCTGAAACCGCCTCCAAAACCGCCAAATCCACCCCCGCTTCCTCCGCCGAAACCTCCACCGCCGCCAAATCCACCGCCCCAATACCCTCCATATCCGCCATGGGAACCTCTTCTTCTCCTGCTCCCGATAACAAAAAAAATACCAAAAACCAGCAGGAATAAAACTTCTAATGGACTGATTTTTGTTTCTTCAGTCCTATTACTGACGGCACCTTCAATTTTTACCTTATACTCCTGCGCGATCAGCCTGACAACTTCCATTGTGCCATTTTTTAATCCTGTACTAAAATCGCCTGCTTTCAAAGACGGGATCATCGCCTGATCTATGATCTGGCCCGCTAATCCGTCAGGGATAACGCCCTCAAGCCCATAACCAACCTCGATCTTTATCTTTCTTTCCTTGATCGCGAGCAAGATCAATATTCCGGTATCTTTCCCTTTTTCTCCTGGCTTCCATTTTTCAAAAAGCTTTACCGCGTATGTTTCAACAGTCTCCTCGCCGATCGTGGGCAAGGTTACCACGGCGATCTCCGCCTTTGTTTTATCCTTTAACTCCTGTATCAGACCAGACATAAGCCTGTTGTCGTCCGCGGAAATTACATTCGCATAATCATTGATATATCCAACCTGTGAAGGATACTCTGCTCCAGCGGCTGTTACCCCTGCCTTTGAAAAACATAAAATAAAAATAATCACAGAAAAAAATAAAATTACATTTTTTCTCATATTTTATCTACCATATTGGCAAGCTTAGTTAACAAGGATAAATATTTTCCCAAAAAGTCCGACGCGTCTTTGCCGTCTATCTTTCCGTCTCCCTTTCTGTCACGCAGGATAGTAATTAAAACCTCATTTTCCAGCCCAAACTCCCGGCACAACATATTAACAATACCCTGCTTGTCCTGTGGAGGAATTTTATTTTTTAATCTGATCAAATTTTTGAATATCGGGATAAAAGATGAAAAAGTCGAGCTGATCATTTTCTCGATCTCTTTTGACTGCCGCCCGCGCTCCAGATATATCTGCCTTAGCCGGATGATCTTTCCTTTTAATTCAGACTCGCATTGCAGCCTTAAATTGCCGACGGGAATATCCAGATCTACAAACAGATCTTTTCCAAATAATAAAATATGATTTTCTTTAATATCCAGAAATTCGATCGGAAAAACATCCGCTGAATTTTTTATCTCTTCAGAAGTAAAAATTAGCGGAGGGACTAATCCTTTTTTAGCGTAATTTTCAAATAATTTTAAAACCGGCTGGAACAGCGAAAGATCCGGATCTTTTACTATTAATAAAATATTAATATTTGATTTCCCTTCGATAAAATCCAGCCCTGTAGCGCTTCCGTATAAAATAATAGATTCTATCAGCGACAGTCTTTCCTCCAGTAATTTCCGGCAAAATTCTTCAACTGTTTTTTTAACTTTTATATTTAACCTTTCAAGATTAAGCAATTCGTAACTCATAATATTCTCCTTCTTAATTTATGTTGTTTACATTAACACTTACATCCCTACCTTGTCAATAAGAATTGGCTTTCCAAATCATTAATGGACAAAAAAAATAAAAACATATAGAATATATTGTGTAAGTTTAAAAAAGGAGATCCGCATGGACATCATACTTACTGCTGTTGAAGCGCGCGTATTGGGATCTTTAATTGAAAAAGAAATTACTACGCCGGAATATTATCCGCTTTCCTTAAATGCCCTTACTAATGCCTGCAACCAGAAATCAAACCGGGATCCGGTAATGAAGCTTGATGAAACAACCATAGTCCGCGCGTTGGACAACCTTCGGGCTAAACTTTTGGTATGGCATACTACAACCATGGAAGGCCGTGTGCCAAAGTATAAGCATAATATGGAAACCCTTAAATTTTCTTCGCTGCAATTGCCGGTAATCTGCGAGCTTTTTCTGCGCGGGCCGCAGACACTGGGGGAATTGCGGACACATACGGAACGGATGCATAAATTTAAAGACCTGGGCGAGGTTGAAGCAGTCCTGCAAACACTTATGGATCCGGCATTTGGCCCATATGTCACGCACCTTCCGCGCGAGGCAGGACGTAAAGAGCGCAGGTACGCCCATCTTTTCTGCGGCGAAGTGTCCGTCAATCTGACCCCGCCTCCTGAAGCAGCAGCTATAGAAGTCCAATCTGAAAATAAAAGAATAGATATCCTTGAACAAAATATCGCGTCACTGCAAAAAGAGGTTGAAATACTGAAAGATCAATTCGCGGGATTTAAAAAACAGTTTGAATAAGGAGAAATGGTCATGATAAGAATTTCAATAGCAATTATTATCGCGTTCATTGTTGTACTATTTTTTCTTTTCCCGTCAAATAACTTTAAGGAATATGAATACTTAAAAGATCCCAAAATAACGGCTTTTCCCAGAGAAAAAATGCTTGTGGTTGAAGTTACCGGAGACCCGAATGTAGTCAGCGGACAGGCATTCAAAACTCTTTTCAAAGCATTTTATAAACTTAAAAAAATTTCAAAGGGATTAAAAATATCCGCGCCGCGGGCACGCTGGCCTAAACCGCCTGAGACCCCTAAAAACGAATGGGTCGGAATTTACGGATTGCAGATACCTGAAACTGTGGAAACCCTTCCAGCCGAAAAAGAAAGATCTTCCCTGTCCGCAAGGATCGAATATTGGGAATACGGCATTATCGCGGAAATACTTTACATCGGGCCATACAGCGAAGAAACTCCGGCTATTGAAAAACTGCATAAATTTATCAACGACGAAGGTTATAAAATCATGGGGCCGCATGAAGAAGAATATTTAAAAGGGCCGGGAATGTTCTTTAAAGGAAATCCGAAAAAGTATCAGACGATAATACGGTATCAGGTGTCTAAAATTTCTCCCAATGAATAACTTCGCCATGCTTCTTTTGGATTTGATCATTTGCTCATTCGGCCCGGGATAGCCAAGTGAAATAAAACTTATAACGATCAACGCGCTTACAAATCAAAAACAATTTTCACAGAATATTTCCCCTCTTTTTCAACAACTTTTAATTGATGGTATGTCGCGGATTTTACTTCATGATGTATCTCATCGCTCCCCCAGATTATTTTTTCTCCTCTAATCTGCGCGTTGATAAAATATTTTTGATCCCGCTCTGAAATTTTTGTAATAAACTCCTTACAAAATAAATCTTCAGCCTCAAAACGAAAGATCAATTCATTAAGCCAACTGACTAAAAGCTCTTCCATTGACTCGGCGGAAAGATCTATATCAAAATGGAATTTTTTCCCTCTCTCGATCTTCCTGCCGATCAAATTAAACAAAGCTTCCGCACTGCCGGCAAATAAATTACTGATGTTATCAGCCTCAACTTTTACTCCGACATCCGATTCATGGTCAAAAAATTCATATTTTTGCATTCACGGTTACCTTATTATTTTAACTTTGTTTTATCTAACAGCATCAGCATAGGCTTTGTGAGTGCTGTTGTTGCCATCGCTACAAAAAGCATGGCTGAAAAAGTTGTAGAATTTATGATCCCCTGATTCAGCAGCATATTTAAAAATACAACTTCCATAAGCCCTTTTGTCTGCATAAGAACTCCTATTTGCAGTGATTCTTTAAGAGATGTGCCAAAATATTTTTCGGGTAAGGCGGCGCCGATAATATTTGCCCCTGATATTACTATTGTCATAATAATAAAAAGTACCCAAAACCTGTAATTTGTAATGTCACAGGATGTTTTTAGACCGGTTAAAATAAATAAAAACGGCAATAAGATCACAAATAAGAATTGCTCTAATTTATCTTTAATATTTTTAGATACGCTCTTCGGGAAAATCACGCCAAAAATAAACGCACCCACTAAATAACTGATCCCTATTATTTCTCCGATAAAAGCATAAATTAAAACAAAAAACAGTATTATCACCAGATCTTTATTTTTAACCTCTTTTGACAAAAAACCTTTATCCAGCAAAACGGTTAAAAACTTTTTTACCGCAAAAAAGCTTAAAATAAGAAAAGCTATGACAATTATCAATCTTTCAAAAATTATATTACAGGAATTACCTGATGATATAACATTTAAAATTAATATGGATAACCACAAAAACAAGTCGTTTGCGGCCGCGTACGCGAGGCTCTTTATCCCTATATTTTTACTTATTAATTCCAATTCATATAAAATTACGGAAAGCACAGGCAGGGCTGTCACACCCGCCGCGATAGCCATTCCGGCAATAAACGAAAACCGGGTGGCGTTTGGCCCTATAAATTGAGGAGAATACAATTTTGCCGCGATCAACGCGCCTGCAAACATTGGAACGATCAGAGAGGAAGCGCTTACTATTACATATTTAGTGCCTTTTTTAGTTATTTCGTCCGGATCAATATGTAAACCCGTTTGGAAACCCAGTAAAATCAAAGCCAGCCAATAAAGCCCGTTAAGGATCATTAATGAATTTTCGGGAAACAACAAATTATAACTACTTTGCGATATCCTTCCCAAAATTGACGGGCCAAGCAAAATACCTACAAAAATCTGAATGACAACAAGCGGAACAAAAGATCTTATTATCTTTGTATTCCATAAGATAAAAGGTAAAACAATAATTATTAGACTTTGAATGATAAAAACAGTTTCTAAATTAAAATTCATATTTTTTCACAAGTATCGATTTTCTAAATTCTATCCCAATAGTCCTAAAAATCTCCATGCTGAAATAATATATCTATCTTTTGGATATGCCTCGACAATATCTTTTTTATTCACCAATTGATAATAAGGAATTTTCAAATGTTCACTGAAATAAATTCCGGATTTCGCGATATTAATATCGCTGTTTTTTGCTTCAAAAAGAGCAAATGGCTTCTGGTTCTTAATAACCAGAAAATCAACCTCATGCCCCTGTTGATTTCTTATATATCTTAATTCAAAATCGCCTAACCCTAATTCATTCCACCGGGAAATTAACCGGAATAAACTTACGGCTATCGCATTTTCAAATCGCGCACCCTCATCGTCTATCATTGTCCAATCAAAAAAATATATTTTTTCTTCCTTTTTAATGGCTTTGGCAATGTTCTTAGCCCACGGCATTAACGAAAAAATCAAATATACTTTTTTTAATGCTTCAAGCCACACAGAGACAGTTCTATGATTAACCTGCAGGATATTTTTAAGAGAATTAATACTCAATGGAGATCCGACCCTCTCCGGAAGAAGCAGTAAAAGCTGTTCAATCCCTTTAATATCCTGAATACGCGTCAAATCTCTTAAATCTTCATATACCAAAAGAGATTTATAATCTTTTCGCCATTTAATAGAAAAATTGTTTTTTGCCCTGGTAAAAGGTTCCGGGAAGCCTCCAAATTCCATTAATTTTTTAAAAGAATCCTTAAATGGCTTTTCTTCTGTTTTTTGTATAATAGCTAATAACTTTTTTTTATCAGGGTAGAATAAAAAGGTATCATCATTTAAGATAGAATCAAAGTTACCTGCCGCTTCCGCTAATCCCAGAGGAAGAAGCCGATATGAAAAATACCTGCCTACAAGGCTGTCTCCGGACTGCCTGAAATAATCAAGCCGGGCGCTCCCCGTTATAACAAACTGTGCCTCATCGATATGAATATCATACAATCCTTTTAAAATATTTTTCCAGTTTTTGTGCTTATGGATTTCATCGAAGACCACGAGAGGCCGTTTTTGAGATATTTTCGCTAAATGAGGTTTTAAAAAATGCGGATTTTTCGAGTATTCCATTTTTACATATGGATCATCCCAATCAAAATAAAGATATTCCTGCTTTAACTCTTTTAGTTTGTTTTTTACAAACGTAGTTTTCCCGACCTGGCGCGGCCCGAATAAAAATATCATTTTCCCGGCATTAACATCGGGATCAAAAATATAAAGAGATTGTGTCCTTTTCATAAAGGTTATTTTACACCTTTGTGTAAATTTGTCAAGAGATATTTATACCTTTATGTAAAATTACATATGCGAAAAACTACTAAATCTCTCTTAAAATTTTATTCAGTTGGATATTCTTCTCTTCCGCGATCTTCTTGCAATCTTCATATTCCGGCTGGGATTTAATAATTTTGCCGTTAAGATAACCATATTTCACTTTTACTTTTCCGTATTTAGTTTTCACTTCTTTTATTTCTCTTTTCAATTTTTTTCGTCTTGTTTCATACATCCTCACGCCAAAAACTGTTGTTTCTTCTAAAATAATCTTAATAAAATTATCAGCCTTCGGGATTTCTGATAAAACCGTAAGCAAAATTCCCGGCCTGTTCTTTTTACCGTAAACCGGCGTGAAGAAAACATCCAAAGCGCCTTTTTGCATAAGCTTTTCCATTAAATATCCCAGGATCTGCGGATTCATGTCGTCGATGTTTGTTTCGATCACCGTAATAATATCTTCTTCCTCGTTTTCAGATGATTCGCCAATGATAACGCGCAGAAGATTCGGCGTATTTGGCAAATCCCTGCCGCCCGCGCCATAACCTATATTTTTTATCTTCATTTCAGGACATTTCCCGAATCCGTCAGACATTTCAGATATTATTACCGCGCCTGTCGGCGTAACCAATTCAAATGTCCCATCCCCTAAACGGACAGGAACATCCCTCAACAAATCCGCTGTAGCGGGCGCGGGAACGGGCAGCATCCCGTGCATGGTTTTAACCACACCCTGCCCCAACGGCAGGCTTGATGAATAGATTTTTTCTATGCCCAGAATATCGAATGCGATCACGCTTCCCACAATATCAACAATTGTGTCTATTGAACTTAATTCATGAAAATGAACTTTTGAGACAGGAACACCGTGAAGTTTTGCTTCAGAAACCGCCAGCCGTTGAAATATTTTAAGGCTTTTTTCTTTCACCTTTTTATTTAAACCGCTGTTTTTGATCAATTTAATAATTTCATTATAAGCACGGCCTTTCGCGTTCTTATTTATAATAACATCAAACTTAGTTCCCATTAAAGAACCGCGTTTCACCTTTTTTGCCTGCAGGGAATATTCTTTCAGGTTAAGAAATCCAAGCTCTTTTTTAAATCTGTTAAAGTCCAACCCCGCGTCAATAAGGCTTCCCAGGATCATATCCCCGCTTATACCGCTGAAACAATCAAAATAGGCTGTTTTCATATCTTGTATTATAAACTAAAAATTTAAATTTTGGCAAACTAAGAAGTAATTTTAGTATAAAACAATTACATTTTCTGATATATTATAAATCATGCAAATATTGATTTATATCCTTTTAGTATTTTTTGGAATAATTGCCGGATGGTTTTTAGCCTCCTCTAAACACAAAAAAGATGAAACTCTTTTAAATGAACTGAAAAGCCAAATCGCTGTCTTTGAAAACTCCGCTAATGAATTGCAAAAGCAGATTGGACAAAAAGAAAATCTTATCGGCGATCTTCGTTCTAGCCTCGAATCGTCCCAGAAAGCTAAAACAACCGCGGAAACGCGGCTTGAGGAGGCAAATAAAAATATTGAGGAGCAGAAAAAACTCCTGGAACAGGCACAGGAAAAACTAACAACCGCTTTTCAGGCTTTATCAGGTGAGGCGTTAAAAAGCAATAATAAGGCGTTTTTGGAACTCGCCAGGGAAAATTTGACTGTTATTTTAAGCAAGGCAAAAGGTGATTTTGATACTAAGGAAACCGCGATTAAAAATCTTGTCCAACCTCTTGCCGATTCTTTGCAAAAATATGAAAAACAGATAAATGAACTGGAAAAGAACCGGGCCTCGGACTACGCGAACCTGGATAGTCAGATCAAATCGCTCATATCATCCGAACAGCAGCTGCAAAAAGAAACTGGCAACCTGGTTTCCGCTCTTAGAAGGCCGGAGGTACGCGGCAGATGGGGAGAGATCACGTTAAAAAGAGTAGTTGAACTCGCGGGGATGTCCGAACATTGCGATTACTCTGAGCAGGTTTCCGTAAATACCGAAGAAGGCCGGTCGCGGCCTGATATGATCATTCATCTTCCTAACGACAGGGAAATCGTTGTTGACAGCAAAGTGCCTTTGGATTCTTATCTTGATGCTATTGCCCAGGATACTGAAGAAAAAAAGAAATTATTTCTTTTAAAACATACCCAGCAGGTAAGAAAACATATAAAATCCCTGTCCGAGAAAAACTATTGGAACCAGTTCCCAAAAGCGCCGGAATTTGTCGTTATGTTCATGCCCGCTGAATCATTTTTAAGCGCGGCACTGGAAAATGACCCCGCGATCATTGAAGACGGGATAGCGTCCAAGGTTATTATCGCGACACCTACCACTCTGGTCGCCCTGCTTCGCGCCGTAGCCTACGGATGGCGGCAGGAACAAATTACTGAAAACGCGCAAAAGATAGCGGATCTGGGGAAAGAATTATATAAACGTTTCGAGCCATTTATTGAACATATAAATAAAACAGGAACCAATCTTAAACAGGCTGTTACATCCTTTAACAATATGGTAAATTCGCTGGAAACACGCGTTTTGGTAAGCGTCAGAAAATTCAAGGAATTAGGCGCGTGCGAAAACAAGGACCTTCCTGAAATCACTTCAATTGAACAAATTCCGGTTAGATCTCAGGAAGAAAATAATAAATCTAAAGATCAAAAATGAACATAGGATTTAAAACCAAATTTCTAGATTTATGGGCGAAATATTTTGATGGAGCTGAACTGCCATTTATTTTTTATTATACAGATGAGGAAGGGCATGGTAAAGCGGTAAAAAAACCGAGTATCAGCCACCAATGCTTAATCGCTGTTTTAAATCTCGTGAGAAATGGAAAATCCTTGTGTTTCAGCGCGGATTCCTTAGGCTGTAGCGGCGCAGAAAGGTATCTTGGTTTTTCAGAGGTAGAAATATCACCCTCTTTCAAATATTTCCTATCCAGCGGCACTGAAGGAAAATTGGAAGGCGAGCGCTATAAAAAATCCCCTGAAATAGTTGAAGACCTTTTAAAAAACTCTCCAAAATTCAAATCTCCCGCGAAATATATCGTATTTAAAAGATGGGATAAACTTGAAGAGAATGATGAGCCGGCGGTAGTAATCTTTTATGCGAAACCCGATATCCTGTCCGGGCTTTTCACATTGAGCGGCTTTGAAGAAACAAGCAGATTTTCCGTTATCGCGCCTTTTGGAGCCGGGTGCGCTTCGATCATTGAATACCCGTATCTTGAAAATAAGAAGGAAAATCCGCAGGCGGTTATAGGAATGTTCGATGTCTCCGCCAGGCCTTATGTTCCTAAAGATATATTAAGTTTCGCGATACCGATGAAAAAATTTAAACGCATGGTGGATAATATGGATGAAAGTTTTTTAATCACAAAAAGCTGGGAAAAGGTCAAGAAAAGGATCATATGAATAGTTTATTTGAACCAATTCCCGATAATCCCTGTGTTCATGTCGTCGAAGCGTCCGCGGGGTCGGGGAAAACTTACGCGCTTGCCAGACATTATTTAAGCCTGCTATTCAAGGAAGGATCTGATCCGAAGCAAATCGAAAATATCCTCGCTATTACGTTCACGAACAAAGCGGCGGCTGAAATGAAGGAAAGGATACTGGAAACCTTAAGGAAGATCGCCCTTAATAAATTTTCAAGCCCTGAAGAAAAAAATTCTGTTTTAGAAAGTATATGTAATACAACAAATATACAAAAAAAGGCTCAGTACCTGATGGACTACATCCTTGCCAATTACAACTTTCTTCAGGTCCAGACTATCGATAGTTTTATTAATAAGATCCTGATAAGCTGCGCGTTCAGGCTGAACATATCCTCTAATTTTGAGATCAGGGACGATCATTTACCTCTTCTTTTATACAGCCTGGATGAATGTATTGACAAAGCTAACCATGACAAAACCACCAGGGATATTTTCAATAATTTTCTGCACCAATATTTATACCTTGAAAACAAGGCCGGCTGGATCCCGAAAAAAGATATTTTGAACCTGATCAATTCAATGTACTCGCGGAAAAATACTTACGGCAAGAATTTCCAGAAGTTTGACCTGAAAGGCGAAAACATATTAATATCAAAACGCGCCTTGCTTAAACTTTACCGGGACCTGAATAATAAAATGACTCCTGACATTAATGGAACTTTCCGAAAAACGTTAAATAATTTTGTTCAAAACAACAAAGACAATTTTGATTTTGCCGATATCGGAAAAAAATCATTTTTAAAAGATGAACTGCCTGCCCTGAAAAATAAAACTATACCGGACGAGCTTATCAAACTTTGGGAAAATATCCACAGAGAAATAATCAGAGTTTCAGAAAAAGAGTCGGCAGCATTTTTTAATTGCTATATTGATATTTTTGACATGGTCTATGACATTTTCAGGCGGAACGCGAGAAAAAATGATTTATTGTTCCTTGGCGAACTCAATGAACAGGCACATTTACTGATCAGGCAAAACGAGATCAATGTCCCTGAACTTTATTACAGGCTTTCGACGCGCATAAGGCATTTTCTGATCGACGAATTTCAGGATACAAGCGTTCTACAATGGCAGAATTTTGAGATAATGATCGAGGAAATTCTTTCAACCGGAGGAAGCTTTTTCTACGTGGGCGATAAAAAACAGGCGATTTTCCGGTTCCGCGGAGGCGAGTGTTCCTTATTTGATGAAATAAAGAACACTTATCCCGAATATGTAAAAGAAAATTATCTTAACACAAATTACCGCAGCCAGAAAGAAATTGTAGAATTTACGAACAGTATATTCGCGGAAAATAATCTAAAGCGGTTTATCGAATATCAGCAAAACGAGGATGATGATCTTCGGAATTTCAGTAAAACCTGTATCGAGGAGATTCTCAATATATTTTCCCGCGCGGAACAAAAATACAGAAAGGATGACAAATATCAATACGGATTTGTCAGGGCCGAGGCTGTTGAAATTACCGACAAGGATGAAAAATATGAAATCATCAAGGAAAAGCTTTTAAACCTTATAGAACAGCTGAAAACACGGAACCGCGCAGGCCTAAAAGACATCGCGATCCTGTGCCGCGAGAATGAGTACGTGGAAACCGTAAGCGGTTGGCTGATAGATAAAAATATCCCTGTGGAATCTGATAAAACGCTAAATATAAAAAACAATGTTTTCATTAATGAGCTTACCTCGTTCCTTAAATTCCTGAATTCACCAATAGATAATCTTTCTTTCGCGTCTTTTATAATGGGAAATATTTTTTTAAAGGAGTCCGGTATTGATAAAAAAATAATTGAAAATTTCCTTTTTGCGCTCAGAGAAAATTCTTCAACAAAAAACGATCATTATATTTACCGCGAATTTCAAAATATGTACCCCGATATCTGGAACAACCTGATAGATAATTTCTTTAAAACCGTAGGATTTACCGAATTATATGAATTTGTGATTGAAATTTATAAAAAATTTAATGTATTTAAAAACTTCCCTTACCAGCAGGCGTTTTTTATACATTTTCTCCAAATGATAAAAGAAGGCGAAAAAGATTATAACGGGATAACTGATTTTCTTGAATATTTTAAAGGGCTGAATAATAAAAGCATTTTTGTCAACGTGAAGGGTGTAGACGCGATAAAAGTTATGACGATCCATAAATCCAAGGGCCTCGGATTCGGAACAGTTATAATTCCTTTTTTGGAGTTTGATATGAAACATTTTAAGTCAAATAAAAAACAAAATATAAGCTTCATTGATAAAGATCCCGAAAACCTCTCACTTGTCAGACTGGATAAAAAATACGCGCAGCTATCAGATCAGATAGCTTCCATGCACACGGAAGAATACAAAAAAACTTTTATAGATGAACTCAACACTCTTTACGTTTCCTTGACGAGGGCGAAAAACGAACTTTATATTTTTATACCGTTTTCTTTTAAAAAGTCCGCTGATAAAAATGGAGAATTAAGAACCGCAAATACTGCAAAATACCTTATTCCTGAAAATATTTATAATAAAGGGGAAAGGCATGAATACTTTACGGAATCGGATGACAAAACATCATACATAACTTTATCTTTGCCTGAATATAAAGAATGGATAGAATTTATAAAAGAAGATTTTTTGGATGTTAATTCGATCAGGAACAGGGATAAAGTATTAAAAGGGAATTTTCTGCATGAGATGCTAAGTTCAATAGAAAATCTTGAACATCAGAATTTAGACGATGCGATAAAAAAAGGCGCTTCAAAGGCGCGTAATTTATTTCCGGGCATTACGGACTATTCTGAATTTTCATCGATAATAACTAAACTTGTCAAAAATAATGATCTGCGGAAGTTTTTTTATATCTCTGATGGTAAAGTTTATCTCGAAAAAGATATTGTCGACCGCTTAGGGAACACAAAAAGGATCGACCGCCTCATCGTCAGGGAAAAAGAAGTATGGATAGTCGAATACAAAACAAAATCTGAATCTTCCTTAAATTATAAGGAACAGATCGATATTTATGCCGGTTTGGTTAAAGAATTATTTCCTGAAAAACAGATAAAAGGATTTGCCATGTTTCTGGAAGAAGCTGAAGTGGAAGAAGTTGCATAACTTTATTATTTTTCGCAATGCAAAACCCCGCCCGTCGCAAAATTTTCTCTTTCCATTTCCTCTATAACGATCCACACTGCTTCAGGCTTTACCCCAATCGAAGAAACAATGGCATCTGTTACTGTCTTGGCCATTTTCTTTTTTTGTTCTTGAGACCGGCCTTTTAAGATCTGAATGTTTACTACCGGCATATTTTCACTCCTTTTCTAAAAATTTTTTTATTGTATTAATAAATTCTTTGCCTTCAAAACCGGATGCAAGCGAAATATAACCATCAGCACCTTCATTTTTTACAATATTAATCAGTTTATCTTCATCTTCACCCGACATAAAAATAATCGGAATATTTTTAAATTTTTCTTCCTTTTTTATAAATCGGCACACTTCCACACCACTGATCCCCGGAAGGGTGCAATCCAATAGAACAAGCTGATAATTATCAGTCTTTGCTTTTTCAACGCCTTCTTCTCCTGTCTCGCATATATCAGCTGAAAATCCATTGGAATCAAGACGGGATTTTATCATCTTGTTTATCAGCCGGTTATCCTGAACAATAAGTATTTTACCTGCCATTTTATCTCCTATGCTCATTTTTTTAAAAGTTCTTCTATTTTTTCTAAAAGAATTTTTGAATCAAAAGGTTTTGTTAAATACAAGTCCGCGCCGACTTCTTTTCCAGCTTTAATATCATCTTCCGCCGTGCGCGCGGTAAGCATGATTATAGGAATTTTCTTATATTTGTCATCAAATTTAAGCATCCTGCAAACTTTATAACCGTTAACTTTAGGCAGCATTAAATCAAGAAGGATCAAATCAGGATTCTCCCGGCGTACTTTTTCAAGTGCCTCCTGGCCATCACCGGCAGTAATAACTTCATAATTGTTTGCCTCCAGCCTTGTCTTGACCATCTCTCTTATCATAGTTTCATCATCAACTACCAGTATTTTTTTCATTACACCCTCCGGCTATTTTTTATATTCTATTTTATACTGCACATCTTCCCCTAAAAGGCTTGGTATCTTTTCCAGGGGAGTTGACAAAATCTTTTCAATAGACACAATTAAATTATCAGTGTTTTCTTTCGCGGCATTAAGATACTTTTTTTGTTCTAACGTTAGCTTCCCGGGTATCTCATCCACTACTATAGATAAACCTTCTTTAATCATAGTCAACGGCGTACGAATTATATGATTTATAAGTCCCATAAGCTCATTTTTCGATATTTCTAAATTTTCAGTTTCCGATTTATCCTTAAATTGTTTTTTTAGTATTTTCTCGAAGGCGGGATCGTTTAACAACTCACTTATAGACTTGTTGAAATTCTCAGCAGTCTCCAAAGAAGGCTGTAAAATTTTAGCGCATTTAGCACAATCTTTACCTCCTAACCCGTCTATGACCTGGCTTATCCCTTCACGAACCACAAACAATTGATTACGCAGTTCGTGCCTGACAAACGAGAGATATTCTTCTAAAGGATCTTTTTTCTTTTTTTGGTCGCTCATTATTTCACCTTATTATTTAGCAATATACTAGACTTATCGGTTTTTAAGGGCTTAGGGTCATGTTTTATTTTTTCGCCACACATACCCTGTTTCGTCCTGATTTTTTGGCTTCATAAAGCGCTTCATTAGCGACTGAAATTAATTTTTTACCTCCCTCATCTATCAATTCTTTCGTACAAGTCGTCACTCCTAAACTAATAGTGATGCGCAGTGGTTCTTTTTGCCCGGAAAAGGAAAATACCTCAACAGCTTTTCTTATCCTTTCCGCTATATTCTGCGCGATTTCAAGATTTACTTCAGGCAAAAGAATAATAAATTCCTCCCCGCCATAACGTATAAGGATATCGACTTTTCTCAATGTAACCCTGGCTATTTTTACAACCTCTTTTAAAATAATATCTCCCTGAATACAGCCATACGCATCATTAACTTTCTTAAAAAAATCTATATCAAACATTATTATGGAAAGAGTTCGCCTATATCTTTCGACCCTGCTTAATTCCTGTGGAATAATTTGTGCCAGGTATCTTTT
Organism: bacterium; assembly: GCA_028719205.1. GTDB lineage: Bacteria > JACRDZ01 > JAQUKH01 > JAQUKH01 > JAQUKH01 > JAQUKH01. Next base: position 38,181 of record JAQUKH010000002.1, on the reverse strand, counting down.
ATTGTAGATTTTAGTCAATTCATCAATTACCGTTAGAGATTCCAGCTTTTGATATAATCGGGCATTATCCATTACAATTGAAGCGTGCGTGACAAAAGAATTTAAGGACTTGCTGTCTATATCACTATAAGCGTTTTCCTGATAACAACCGATCATTAAAATTCCCATTATATTATTTTTAGCGTAAATTTCCGAAAAAATAAATGAATTTATGGATTGATTTGAATTTGTGGAAATATTCCCGCTGTCAATTACTTTTATTTTCATTTCATTTTTAGATATTCTTTGCCCTGCCAATTGATTAAAATTATTTATTGCAGTGTTTATTGCTTTTTCATTATTTTCATTTGACTGTTTCTCCCTGCTGAAGATCAGCATAATTTTTTCTTCCGCTAAAAAGATCACGCCAATTTCAAATTTAATTATCCCCTGAAGTAAGTTAAGGATAGATTGCAGAATATTTTCCAGGTCATAAATATTTCTGTTTAAATAACTTATTTCGTTTAAAACCGCTGCCTGGAATAAATTCTTATCTGGCAGCTCATTCGCTTTTTTAGAAATCTCTCCCTCATTAACATTCTTGTTTATAACTTCTTTGATTTTCTTTTTTATCATTTGCCCTCACTTGAGTTTTTTCCCAGGCTATTATAATATTCTTATTATCGGCTTTTTACAGCTTACAATTTATTGATTTTTAACGGTCAGGCGTTTTATCTTGAAAATTTACCGAACTCAATTTATACTACATAAAATGGAAAAAATAATCACCTGCAATTTCACTGAAGATTTTATTTCGAATACCGCGGATTATCTGGAAAACAATTTTTTAAAAAAAGGCGGTGATTTGAGCCGTGTTGCTGTTATATTCGGAGGAAAACGGCCCTCATTATTCTTAAAGAGGGAGCTTTCAAAGAGAATAAAACGGATTTTTTTTCCTCCGCAATTTTTCTCGATCGATCAGTTTGTGAATTTTATAGTGTCAAAACACGGCAATTTCCGCATGCCGTCAGAACTGGAATCAAGCTATATAATTTACACCTGCGCGAAAAAACTGTCCTCTAAAATATTGATTCACAGAGAAAAGTTTTCTGATTTTCTTCCTTGGGCAACAGAAATTACAGGATTTATAGATGAACTGGACATTGAAAATATCTCCACGCAGGACCTTAAACCTGTTGAAGACCTTTTTGAAATAGGTTATGAAATACCCGAGAATATAAATAAATTGCTCCGGAATATTATTGAATTAAGGAATTTATATCACATTGAACTGCGAAGCCGCAATCTGCTTTCCCGCGGAATTATATACCTGGACGCGGCGAATATTATCAGGAAAACGAAATTCCCTGAATTTGATAAAATTCTTTTTTGTAATTTTTATTATCTTCACAATACAGAAAAAAAAATTCTCAAACATCTTCTTAGTGAAGATACAGCAACAGCTTTTTTTCAGAAAGATTCAAATCCCTGGCCTGTTTTCGATAATCTCGAAAAAGAACTCAACAATAAGATCGAACCGGTAAACCAAACTAAGCCATCATATGATTTAAAAATATTCAAAGGGTTTGACAGCCATTCACAGGCAGGTATTATAAAAGAAATTTTAAGATCCGAGATTATCAAAAAAGGCGAAGCCCTTGATAAAACCGTCATTATACTTCCCGACGCGAACAATCTTATACCTTTGCTCTCGGAAATTTCACCTCTTGTGGAAAATTTTAATGTTTCAATGGGTTACCCCTTGAAACGAAGCGCTTTATACAACCTTATAAAATTTATCGCTGCCGCTCAGCTGACACGAAAAAACGGGGCTTATTATACCAAGGATTATCTCAAGGTTATACTTCATCCATTAATAAAAAATCTGACAATAAACTCTAACCCCGCCTTGACCCGGATACTTGTCCATAAAGCCGAAGAAATCCTTTCGGGAATTAAGGAAACTTCTTTAAGCGGAAGCCTGTTCTTAAAACTGGATGACATAGAAAGCTCAAATAAGCTTTATGAATTAAGCGCGGAAATGGCTTTTAATACCGGCATACCGGAGTTTAAAAATATTTTAGAAGAGATACATTTGATCTCCTTCAGGATGTGGGAAAACATTAACAATTTCTCCCAATTTACCGCCTGCCTGGAAAAATTCAACACCTATCTGCTTAAAAAAAGTTTTATTCACAGTTACCCCTTGAATATAAAAATCCTTAACAGGATATATGAAATAATCGATGAATTAAAAACTGCCGAGTTCAAAGACCAGCCTTTTAATAAAGAAGATATATTTAAGGTCTTTGATAAGAAGATACAGAACGAAATCGTTTCGTTTTCCGGTTCTCCTTTGAAAGGGCTTCAGATACTTGGATTATTTGAAAGCCGCTCGCTAAATTTTGAAAATGTAATAATTATGGATGTTAATGAATCCATACTTCCGAGATCTCAAGTCCATGGTTCAATGATACCGCGCCAGATCATGGAAAGCCTTGGACTGCAAAAACTAAGACAGGAAGAGGAGATCCAGAAATACCATTTTACCCGCTTGATCTCTGGAGCAAAGAAAGTGTATTTTGTTTATGACGGCAGTCCCGAAAAAGAAAAAAGCCGTTTTCTTGAAGAACTCATCTGGCAGAAGCAAAAAAAGGACAAAATACTGAATGTTTTCCCCGAGACCTGCGCGAAATTTAATCCTGTAACTATAGCAGTAAAAAACACAGTTAAAAAGACCGAAAAAATAATTAAATATTTTGATGATAATTTTATATATTCATCATCCAGCATTGACACTTATTTAAACTGCCCGATGAAATTTTATTATCAATATGTGTTACGGCTTAAAGGAAAAGAAGATCTTCTTGATGAAGTTGAGGCAAAGGATATCGGCACATTTATACATGAACTGCTTGATAATACCTTCAAAAGATTTATAAATAAAAAACCTGTTATTGATGATGTTTTTCTTAAATATTTTATCGGGGAATTCGAAAACCGGTTTTTAGAAAAACTTAAAAAAAGGCTGGGGCCGGAGGCGTTTTTGGTAAAAGAGGTTATGGAATACAGGCTTAGAAAATTTATTAACAATGAACGGTCGCGGGAAGTAAAAACGATCCTTTCACTTGAAGAAAAACTTTCAGGGAAAATACAATTACCCTCAGGCAAATTGATAAATTGCAGATATACCATAGACCGTATAGACCTGCTCGAAGATGGAACAGTATTTGTAATTGATTATAAAACAGGGCAATCGGCAAAAGCACCTGCAGCTTCAACAAAATTAGAAAATATTTCATTCGGGCGTGAATCCATTAAAAACAACATCCATTCTTTTCAACTGCCGATTTATTATTATTTTACAAAACAAAGATACAGCGGAACTGTGAACGCGGCTTTATATAATCTTCAGGAAATGGAATTTACGGATTTTGTTAAAAAAGATAAGGAGAATACTGACAAGGTAATGGAAACATGCCTCAAGGGATTAGATTTTATTATATCCGAGATCCTTGATAAAAACATAGATTTCCAAAACGACAAAAGCAATGAACAAAACTGCAAATACTGTGAATTTTCGGGTATATGCTGATTTAAAACTTATATAAGGTTAAATGCCGTCTTCAGTAGGGCTTTCTTTGAATTTAAATCCTTTTTTAACAAATATTTGCATGCACGCGTCGACTACATCGGGATCATAAAGAATACCTTTGTTCTTTGAGATCTCTTCCAGCGCCTCAGTAGTACTGTGCGCGGGATGATAGGAACGCTTATTAACCATTGCTTCAACAACATCAGATACGGCCAGGATCTTTGCTTCTAAAAGCATATCCTTCCCCATTAATCCTTTAGGATACCCCGAACCATTAATTCTTTCGTGATGCTGCAGTTCCATTTCCGCGATGGGCCAAGGAAATTCTATCTCCCTTAATATCTCATAACCCGCTTGAGGGTGCGTTTTAATTATATTGTATTCATTTTCAGTTAATTTCGTGCTTTTTGTGAGTATATCTGACGGAATGAACATCTTCCCTAAGTCATGGACAACCGCGCACATTCTTAAACCATCAATCCGCTCATCAGTAAGCCCCATTTCCCTGGCTATTCCTCTGGCAAGATCAGCTACTCGCTGCTGATGTCCTGAAGTAAAAGGGTCTCTCCTCTCAACTGTTAATGCCATCGCTTGTATGGCCCCCTTCATGGCCTTGCGTAAGGTGAGCAAAGTATGATGAAGTTTTTCCTCAAGCTGTTTGCGTTCCATCATAGACTGGGCTACAAAAATTATCCCCTGAGTGCTGCCTTTACTATCGTGCATTACAGAACTTGAAAAAATTACAGGAATTTTCTCTCCGGCCTTTGATAAAAATTCCTCTTCTATATTTTTTACATATTCTTCTTTAATCAAATCCTGCAGATCCGTTCTGGAGGCCATAAAATCTTCTTCCGCGAAAATACTTTCAACCGATTTCCCTATCAGTTCTTTCTCTTCATACCCCAAAAGCTCACAGGCTGCCTCATTAACAGTCTTAATATACCCATCGATTGATACAACAAAAAGGGCTTCATACATATAATGAATAATATTATTTACATATTCCCTGGATTGAATAAGCTCATCTCTCGACTTCTGCAAAGCAATAACCATATTATTAAAGGTTAATCCAAGCTCTCCTATCTCATCTCTGGTTTTGACAACTACCCTATGGCTCAAGTCACCCCTTCCGGCTGTTTTCGCGGCTTTGATAAGGTCATATATGGGATTTGTGACTACTGTAACTAAACCGTATACACCCACCCCTCCCAATAATAAAACACCGGTAATTATTCCAAGGATCAACCTGATTATATTGCTGACTGTTTTTCTGATCGGCTCTTCTGAGATCCCTACCCGTACAACCCCTGTCTCGCCTTCCAGAACAGGCACCATAATATCAAGAATATTTTTCCCGTCGATATTAAGCGATTTTACGTTTTGCTTTTTTATTTGCGCGGTACTGTTCGCGTTTTTTAAGCCAATCGGAAAACCCTTCTCAAAAGTATGCGCTAAAACCCGGCCCTCTGAATCCAGAATAAATATATATTCAATATCCTGCTTGGAATTCTTATATTCATTTATAAACAACTGAAGTTCTTCGGTCCGGCTTGCCAACATCGGATCCATACTCTCAGATGCCAGATTTTTTGCTATAAGGATACCTCTCTCCCGGACTTCCGACAAAAGTTTTTGAGATATCGTAGTCTGCACCAGCAGCAAGACAGCTAAACCCAGAATTACAACTAATAATATACTTCCAAATAAGAACTTATTTCTTAGATTTAAATTTAGTATGATTTTTTTTAACATATTTCTATTCCATAATCCATTCTTTTAATTTACGAATAGAGTCATAGGCGCTATTTGCTATAGGAACAAATTTGTCTATTTTCATTTTATTAAGTATTTCTTTACCTTTTTCATCATTATGTATTTCCAATAATATTTTTTTCAGCTTTTTCTTCATTTCAGGATCATAATTCGGACGGATCACAACAGGCGGCATCGCGTAAGGCGGAGATTTTTCTATTATCTTCGTCTTTGCGGTTAGTTCAGGATCAGTCTGGTTAAGATATTCCCAGACAACGCTTGACACAGCAGCTCCGTCTACAATATTCTGCGCGACCATCTTGATGGAATTGTCATGCGCATATGTATAAATATACTTTTTAAAATAAAAATCCGGTTTTTCACCCATGCTGGTCAGCATACTATGAGGGACCAACTTGCCTGTATTGGACATTGAATCCACAAACGCAAAGGTTTTTCCCTGCAGTTCTTTAAAGTTTTTAATGGGACTGCTTATGGGAACAATAATATATGAGTATTCAACTACACCCTTGATCTGCGGGACCGCTAAGATCTGGATTTTATAATCATCATAACCGTCAACATATGCTTTACTGGAAAGGAACGCGACATCAATTTCATCTAATCCCATTAACCTGTTAATTTCAGCATAACTTTCTTTAACTACGATCTTAACCGGTTTCTCTAATCTTTTTCCTATATAATCAATTAGAGGCTTATAATACGCGAATGCCTCTTTCTGCGTGATCGTATTTCCAATTGCTATACGTAAAGGTGCTTCTTTAGCAACTTCCAACTTTATCTCTTCTGTTTTTTCAAGACTTATTTCCTTAGACTTTTTCACATTATTACAGCTGACAAGAAAAAAGATCAAACAAATATATTGCAAAACAACTAATTTTTTCAGCATTTTAACCCTTTTTTACTTCTATAAATTTCCCTTTCAAATCTCATATTTACTACTAAAAAACAATATAGTCAAGAAAAATCCGCCAAAAACCGATTTTCTTAATCGGTAAAAACAATTACTGATTAACGATGTTGTTTGCTATTTTGGGGCACATAAAAACCGGTTGTGAAATTTTATCTACCAATTTTTTATAATTTTCTTCCGGATTTCCTTTAAAGATCCCGCTCCCAACACATGAAAGATCCACGCCCGCGTCTTTCATGTCTGAAACATTATTGATATTGATACCGCCGTCAACTGATACGAGAAATTTTCCTTTTTTCTTTTTCAATTCCGCGATCTTTCCCATCATCTCCGGCAAAAACGGGCTTCCGTAATATCCGGGTTTTACGGTCATTACCAATACCTGATCAACACTCAATAAAAAATCTTCTATTTCACGTACTGTCGTCTCCGGGTTGACCGCAATCCCAACCTCCAGATTTAACGCCCTGGTCTCCTTAATAATATCCCACGGATCATCTTTCGATTCAAAGTGAAAAATAATCCTCCCTGCCCCCGCTTCTTTAAAAGCAGTTAATAAGGCAATAGGCCTTTCCACCATCAAATGTATCTCCAGTTTCATTGAAGTTCTTATTTCAGAAAGATCATAAGGCGAAACGCTCAAGGTCGGAACAAACTTCCCGTCCATGATATCGATCTGGCTCATCGGGCAAAATTTTTCCGCCTGGCGGATCATTTTAAAAAGCTCTTCTTTTTTATCGGTCAAAATAGCTGGAACAATATGCATTTTTTTATCTCCCTCTAAAGTTTAGGTTTTTATAATTATATCATTAAAAAAATCCCTTGACAAAAAAAATAATCGTGTTACAATTTTTATAATCGTAGTATCCTTGTATGGAGATCATATGACTGACTTGGTTCGGTTTGGAATTTCACTGGAAAAAGAATTATCTGATAAATTTGACCGGTTAATACGAGGAAAAAGATACACCAACCGGTCGGAGGCCATTAGAAACCTGATCCGTGAGGAACTCGTAAAAAAAGAATGGCTGGAAGATAAAGAAGTTGCCGGCGCGATAACTCTTATTTACGATCATCACAAAAGAGAGCTTATTGGTAAAATTGTTGATATACAGCATGATTTTCAAAATATAATTATTTCCACACAGCACATACATCTTGACCATCACAATTGTCTGGAATTAATCGCAATTAAAGGTAATCCAAAAGAAGTGCAAAAACTAACTGACACTTTAAAATCAGCAAGAGGCGTCAAGCATGTTTCCTTGAGCATGTCAAGCACAGGGAAAGAACTTATTTAGAAATTTAACTCGCGTTAAAATTGCGAGTTATTTTTTTGCCCTATAGTAACACGATTATAAAAAATGTAGCATGATGCAGAATGTAAATAATGGAAACCAATAAAGAAAATTCATATTTAAATAAAAGAGATGAGTTTGTTTTCTCTCAAATATTGCCTGCAATTAAATCTCTAAAATTTGGAAGTGTTGAAATTGTAATTCATGATTCGGAGATTGTCCAGGTTAATAAAATTGAAAGAATGAGGTTCGGCAAGGAGAATACTATGAAGAAATGTAAATAGCCTGCCGGGCCAACCGGAGGCGGCAAAAAATCACTTATTTAAAAAATTCAGGCTAACCAGTCAACTGGAAACCAATCAAAAAAATAATTTGGAGAAAAATTATGAGGAAGAATTTATTTGTAATGGTTTCTATGCTGATTTTATTTTGCGGGCAGGCCTTTGCGGCCCACCCTTTAATTACCGACGATACCGGCACACAGGGGAAAGGGCACTTACAGATTGAGATCAATTCTGAATTTAGCTCTAACAAAGAAGAAACAATCAGGGAAACCAGCGCTGAAATAGGAATTGGATTATGTTATGGTATAAATGATAATACAGATATTGTAATCGGGATGCCAAATCAATGGAATGAACTGAAAGAAGATAATGTAGTAACTTCTGATGAAAACGGACTAGCTGATGTATCACTGGAAGTAAAACATGCTTTTTATGAAAAAAATGGTTTAAGTTTTGCTTTAAAACCCGGCATCAGCTTTCCGACAGGAGATAATGAAAAAGGATTAGGATCCGGAAAAGCAACATATAGTGTTTTCTTCATTACAACAAAAGGAATAGAATCAGGCGCTTTTCATTTTAATTTAGGATATATCCGGAATGAAAACAAAGCAGATGAAGAAGAAAATATATGGCATGCGTCACTTGCCTCTGAAATCGAAATAATGAAAAACCTAAAAGCTGTAGGCAATATTGGTATTGAGAAGAATCCGGATAAAACATCAGACATTAATCCCGCGTTTATTTTAGGCGGATTGATTTATTCCATAAAGGAGAATATTGACATAGATTTTGGCGTTAAGTTTGGGCTCAATAGCGCGGAAACAGATAATTCAATTCTTGCAGGTATAACCTTAAAATATTAATAACCGCTTAAACGGTTCAATCGGTTTAAACTGTTTAAACTGTTTAAACGGCTTAAACTAAGGAGAATTCTTATGCATATGGCAGACGCGCTTCTTTCACCAACTGTTGGTTTAAGTTTTTGGGCCGGGACAATCGCAACCATCAGCTATTGTGCCCGAAAGCTAAAAAATGAATTTAATGATAAAATAATCCCTCTAATGGGAGTAATGGGTGCTTTTATATTTGCGGGACAAATGATTAATTTCACTATCCCCGCGACAGGTTCAAGCGGTCACATCGGAGGCGGTCTGCTTCTTACGATCGTTCTGGGACCATGGGCGGCCTTTATTTCCATTGCCTCCGTGTTATTTATCCAGGCATTATTTTTTGCGGACGGGGGGCTGCTTGCGTTAGGATGTAATATATGGAATTTGGGTATTTATCCCTGTTTTATCGCCTACCCTCTGGTTTATAAATTAATAACCGGCAGCAACAACAGTAATAAAAAGATAATGATAGGTTCAATCCTGGGAGTTATTCTCGGATTGGAAATGGGAGCTTTCAGCGTTGTTCTTGAAACCGTTTTTTCCGGTATAACCGAATTGCCCTTTTTAACTTTTACCAGTATAATGCTTCCCATTCATCTGCTTATTGCCGTTGTAGAAGGAATTGTAACCGGAACTATAGTTATTTATGTTAAAAATATCCAGCCTGATTTATTTTATTCTGATAATAAATCAAATAACACACTTTTAAACCTGAAAAAAGTCCTTGTAGCTATGAGTGTTTTAGCCTTAATTACAGGAGGCATGCTTTCATGGTTCGCCTCCACCCATCCGGACGGCCTTGAATGGTCTATGGGGAAAATATCAGGCAGAGAAGAATTGCCTCCAAAAGAAGACATATTCCACAAAACCCTGTCTAAATTACAGGAAAAAACGGCCTTTCTTCCCGATTATGGTTTTAAAAAACCGGAAATGGCGGAGCCTGAAAAAGCCGAATCGGAAAAAGAAGCCTGGCCGGCTGTTTCAGGAGGTACCAGTATTGCGGGAATTCTAGGCGGGATATTAACATTAGGAATAACTATTTTGATCGGTTCTGTGATAAAATTCTTTCGTAAACGCAGCTTAACAAATACATATTAAGCCACCAGGATTAATTGGCCTCTTACCCTCCGTAAATAAAGGAGGGTAAGAGGTTCAACACAAAAATATATATGAGGATTAATGTCATTCAATCAATCTGAATTTTTTGATTTAGGATATCTGGATTATCTGTCTTACAAGGATACCTTTATCCATCGCCTGGATCCGAGGGCTAAATTTATTGTTACCCTGGTTTTTATTTTTATGGTTATCTCTTTCCCAAAACATGAGATTTCAGGGCTTATTCCATTTTTAATATTTCCCGTCATCCTGGTCGCGTTAGCGGATATTCCGATAAAGATCATATTGAAAAAATTAATAGTCGTTTCCCCTTTTGCCCTTATGGTAGGAATATTTAATCCCATGCTGGACAGAAAAATCCTGATTTCATTATTTGGCATAGGCATTAGCGGCGGCTGGATATCCTACCTTTCGATAATAATAAAATTTATTCTGACGATTAGTTCAGCGTTAATTCTTATCGCAACCACTTCTTTTCCCGGTATTTGTATGGCTATGGAAAATTTAGGTATGCCCAATATTTTTATTTTACAACTTATGTTTATCTACCGTTATATCTTTATCCTGGGGGAAGAGGTTGTCCGGACAAATAACGCCAGGGAACTTCGTTCTTTCGGGAAAAAGGGCTATGAGATCCTCACTGCCGGGAACATTCTTGGAAGCCTTCTTTTAAGGACAATTGACCGCTCAGAAAGAATATATCAGGCAATGTGCGCGCGCGGATTTAACGGCAAGATCAATTTGTTTAAAAAAAGCAGATTTTTATTAAAAGATTTTTTATATATTATTCTTTTAAGCGGTTTTTTCATCTTTTTAAGGTTATTCCCATTAAGTCAATTTATTGGGAAAATGTTTATTTAATACCACCCCTAATCCCCTCCTTGCCAAGGAGGGGACAAAGGGGAGGTTAAAATTTTATTCTTAACCCCCTCTTTTTTTAAAGAGGGGGTAGGGGGAGTTCGTTGGATGAGCCATCATATTATCAAAGCTGAAAATATCCATTTTTCCTATCCTGACGGAACAAAAGCCATTAACGGCATATCTTTTGAAATACACCATGGTGAATCTGTGGGTATTATCGGCCCTAACGGCGCGGGGAAATCGACACTTATCCTGCAATTGAACGGATTTCTCCTGCCAACATCCGGTTCATTCAATATCGGGGGCACGCCTGTAACACAAAAAACAAAAACGGAGATCCGCCGTCATGTCGGCCTTGTCTTCCAAAATCCCGATGACCAGCTGTTTATGCCGACGGTATTTGATGATGTGGCTTTCGGCCCTTTAAATTTAGGGCTCTCTCCTGAGGCTGTAGAAATAAAAGTAGAAGAATCTCTAAGGATCGTGGGGTGCCTTGAATTAAAGAGCCGTCCGTCTCACCATCTTTCCCTTGGGCAAAAACGGGCTGTTTCCATCGCCACTATTCTTGCAATGGAGCCGGATATACTTGTCATGGACGAACCGTCTTCATTTCTTGACAACCACTCGCGGCGGGAAATCATAAATCTATTAAGAAAATTTCATCATACAAAAATTATTGTGTCCCACGACCTGGATTTGATAATGGATGTATGCGAAAGATGCATAATTTTAAACGATGGACGTGTTCAGGCCGATGGAACTACGAAAGATATGCTATTGAACAAAACACTTTTAGAAAAAAATAAACTTGAACTGCCTTTGTCCCTGCAAAATAAATAATTTATTGCCTGTAACTGCCTATATCCAAATTGATAGTATCGCCTTCAACTTTATTTATTAAAATAAAAATATTGTTATTTTCTATCTTGATCCCGTTTATTTCTTCCGCTAATATCTTAGGCGTTGTATAAATAATACAGGATACAGGACTGGTTACATCCTGATATTCCGCTTCCTCGACGGACACATATACCGAATTTTCCAATAATATCTCTCTCAAAAGCCTGATGTCATCAGCTAAGGTCCTTGGGGTAAATACCAGCCTGATTATCTTAGGCTTTAATGAGTAGCCCTGATGTCTTAATCTATTTTTAAGTTTTCCTAAATTAATTTTAACTTCCATAGTACCCATACCATTAACCCGGTTAAAATTAAAAACCTTGCCTTCTGAAATGATATCGCGGTATATATCAAGTGTTTTTTTCTCTCCCATATTAAGAACAGCTTCTTCCCTTTTTGTTACATCATATCTCCTGAAATAATAAATATCCAGTTTTAAGAATTTTATTGCTTCCGTGAAAAGCTGATACAAAAGAAAGTCTTCAGCTAATTCCGGGCTTGTTTCTCTAAATGTGCGGGAAATAGCAAAAGTTTTAAAAAAATCGTAATATTCACCTTTCCCATTTTCCATTTGCTTTCGCAATTTTTTTTCTTCATCAATATTGGATAAAGCGGAATATCCTTCCTTAACGTCATCCACCTGTACAAGAATAAATGCCAAATAGCTATTTCCAAAATGGAATTTTGTTATTTCACAAACAGCCACAGGATTTCTATTAGGATCATATATTCCAAATATCGTGCCTTTTTTAATGCTTTGGCTCTTATCGAATTCTATATAAACAGACTCGCCGTCAATTTCTTTAACTTTCCCTGATATAGAATTACTTTCTTGCGCGGAACACAACCGCAAGATAATAAAAATATATATAAAAACAGCTGTAATAATATTTTCTTTTTTCATATCGAACATTTTTTAATATTTGACATATTATCTCTCTTAGCCGATAATATGTCAATAACAGAGAAACTAAAACGTAACATTTTTATGAATAATAAAATAACAATATTTTTGACTGTTCTGGCAATCTTTCTATTGTCATCAATACTAGACACAGAAGATAATAAAATAAATGAACAAAGTGATAATGGATCAAAAAACGCCCCGGCCTATCAAATAAATACCATATCCGCGGGTGACAAATTTTCCTACAAGGTAAAATGGGCCGGAGTTACTGTTGCTTCCTCCGAATTAATGGTTATAGAAACAACCGGGATCCAAAATCAATTAACATATCATGTAATGAACCACGTATGGACCGAGGGCGTATTGGCAGTCTTTTTTAAGGTAGACAGTACCGTTGAATCTTTTATTGATGCCATAAATTTGTATTCATGGCGGTACGTAAAAAATATAAGAGAAGGCCGTTATCGGGATAATCTGGTTGTGGATTTTGACCAGATAAACCATATCGCTAAAAGGCAGGACACTACTTTCACGATACCTGAAAATGTACAAGACCCGCTTTCCATTCTATGGTATTTCAGAAATTTAAATATCAAAGAAGAAAATATCATGAGTTTTTATTATTGCGACGGCAAAAGGAATGAAATCATACAGATTCAGGTTTTAAAAAAAGAAAAGGTTTCCACACCCGCCGGAGAATTTATGACTGACGTAATCGAATTTTCAGCCGGTGGAAAAGACCGGAATTACCTAAAAAAGGATGTCCGGCTAAAAGTCTGGTTCAGCGATGACGAAATGAGAATGCCTGTCTTTATTCAGGCAAAGGCCCCGGTTGGCATAATTACCGGAACTCTGGTAAATACAAATTTTAAAAGCCGGAATATTGAAGAAAAAAAATGAAATATGGACTTTTTAAATTTATAAGAGTAGAATAAATCAGCAGTATTTTAACCTTTTTAAAATTTATGCTTAAAAATATTTTAACCCTTATTTTTGGTTTTATTATACTTCTTTCCACAATATCCAATGCCTTTATTCCCACATTTTCATTAGAAAAACCTACGGAATGGCAATATGTAAAAGTGCCATATAAAAACAATAAGTTTTTACTGGAGGAATCAGATAATGGTTTTAATTGGCACTTTGAGGCTCTTACAAGTTTTCACTACCAGTCACCTTCATTAAACGGTATAAATTTCGACCTTAAAATTAAATACCAGGCGTTTGCCGGCATGGAATTTAATTACGTTGACCTTAAAAAGAAAGATAATAACTTAATAACTAAATATAAACTCTACTCACTTTATTACATACCTATTACTATCCCTTCCCAATACAGCGCCTTTGAAATTAAGTTAGGTTTAAAACACCTGGAACAGGAAGAAATAATATACGGATATGCATTTGGATTTAATTACGAACTCCTGCCGAAAAAACCTGTTACGTTTAATCTTTCTATGGAGCACGTATATCTTGATGAGCGGCCGTTTTACGACTTTGACTGGACCTGCGGTTTTTACTGGAAAAAAATAAACTTTTTTCTCGGTTATCGTTACCTGAGCTCTAAAACCCTTTTTTTAAGCGGAACTCACGCGGGAATAAAATATAACTTTTAACAAGGAAAACTTAATGAAAAATTTAGTTGATTCATCAGATCAGATCAATATCTTAGTCGTTGAAAATAAAGATATAACCCTGAAGTTTTTGAAAAAAATCCTGCCGGGAAGCCATTACCATCTTGAAAAAGCTAAAGATCATAATGAGGCAGTTAATAAGCTTTCTAAAGGAGAGTATAGAATTATTATCACAGAATCCGAATTCCCGGGGATAAAAGGGATCGAGCTTATAAAACGGATAAAAGATACAAATTCTGAACATTGCATCCTTGTTTCTTCAAGTTTTCCCACAATTAAAGAAGCTTTAGAATCTCTCAAAGCCGGGGCATATGACTTTATCCCAACACCATTTGATGAAGAAGCCACAAAGATAATACTGAATAAGGCTATTGAAAGGCAAAAACTTTTTAAAGAAAGGGATAAGTATAAGGACCTGTCAAATAAGGATGGTTTAACCGAACTTTTTAACCATCGGCACTTTCATGAATTGCTGGAAAAAGAAATTAAACGAAGCAAACGATTCGCCCACAGGTTCTCACTTTTAATGATCGATATTGACAATTTCAAGAACATTAATGACACATTGGGCCATTTTGAAGGTGACCGTATTTTAAGGAATATCTCAAAATTTTTCTCCCAGAGTGTCCGCGATATAGACCAAGTATGCAGATATGGCGGAGAAGAATTTACTATTATACTCCCGGAAACTGATAAAAATGGAGCACTCATCCTTGCCCATAGGCTTCGTTTAATGGTTCCTGTTACTATCAATAAATCTAATCTTTCATATAACAACATTGAGACGACTATAAGCATTGGTTTAAGTTGTTATCCGGTTGACGCTCAAATGAAGGACGAGTTAATTAAGAGCTCTGACCTTGCCCTTTACCAGGCTAAACATCTCGGAAAAAACAGGGTTTGTTCTTTTATACCGGATTTAATAAATAAAAAATGATAAGATTACGCCTGATTATTCATGGACGGGTTCAGGGCGTTGGGTTCCGCCCCGCAATTTACCGCGCGGCAAAAAAATCAGGCATTAGAGGGTGGATAAAAAATACACCTTCCGGAGTTTTTCTTGAAGTAGAGGGAAAAACAAACACCGTAAATTATTTAATTAAAAATTTAAAAAATATCGCGCCTGTTCAGGCGGTAATTAAAAATATTTCAATAAAAAAGCTTCCGCTGAAAGGCTTCGCTTCGTTTAAAATTTTACAGAGCACGATTTCAGGGAAAAATTACACTCTTATCCCCCCGGATATAAGCATCTGCAATCCCTGCAAAAAAGAATTATTCACGGTTTCCAACAGGCGGTTTTTATATCCATTTATAAACTGCACCAATTGCGGGCCCAGGTTCAGCATAATATACGATATCCCTTACGATCGTGTAAATACTACCATGTCTGACTTTAAGATGTGCCCCAGATGTCAAAAAGAATTTAATGACCCGCTAACCAGAAGATTCCACGCGCAGCCAAACGCATGCGCGGCCTGCGGACCAAAGATGCTTTTAACCGATAAATCAGGAAAAATGATCAATTGTTCCGATCCCGTTAATAAAACTATAGACCTTCTGAAAAAAGGCAAAATAATAGCTATTAAAGGCATCGGAGGATTTCATTTATGCTGTGACGCTATGAACAAACAAGCGGTATTAAAGCTCAGAAAAAGGAAAAACCGGCCTGATAAACCCTTTGCGATCATGGCTCCTGATATAAAAGCCGTTCGAAAATTATGTTTTATCAATAAAGAAGAACAAAAGATCCTTCTTTCTCCTGAACGGCCGATTTTGCTTTTACAAAAGAAAACAGAAACAGAAATATATAAAGATGTTGCCCCCGCTAATAAATATCTGGGGGTAATGCTTCCTTATTCTCCTTTGCATCATTTGCTTTTTTACCCTTCAAAGGCAAATAATTTTCACGCGTTAATAATGACCAGCGGGAACATAAGTAACGAGCCCATCAGCCGTAATAATGATGATGCTTATCAAAACCTGGGAGAAATCGCTGACTATTTTCTCATTCATAACCGTGAAATATTTAACCGGTGCGATGATTCTATAGCTCACTACGCGGGAAAATCCATCCGCGTCCTCCGGCGCGCCAGAGGCTATGTTCCAAATGCCTTTGATATCTATCCCACTCTAAAAAACAAAGAAATATTTGCCGCCGGAGCTGATATGAAAAGCAGTTTCGCGCTTTTTACAAAAGGAAGGGCATTCTTATCCCAATATATCGGAGAATTGAATGATAAAAGCACTCTTGAATTTTTTGAAGAAGCTTTTTCCCGCATGGCTGACTTAACAGGCGCTAAACCTAAAACCGTTTTACATGACTTGCATCCAAATTATCTTAGCACTATTTTCGCCAAACAATTTGCTTTAAAAAATTTATTGGAGCCTTCCGGCATTCAGCACCATCAAGCTCATGTTGCGAGCGTTGCCGCGGAAAAAAATTTAAAACTTCCCTTTATTGGAGTAGCCTTTGACGGTACCGGTTATGGCCTTGACGGAAATATCTGGGGCGGAGAATTTTTCGCGTTTACAAAAGATAAAATATTAAGGTCAGCTCATTTGGATTATTTCCCGCTGCCCGGCGGAGATACAACTGTAAAAGAAATTTGGCGGACCGCGTACGCGTTAACGGATTACCGTAATATAGATTTTATTGATAAGAACAATATCTCCAAATTGAAAATCGTAAAAAAAATGGCGGAAACAAATATTAACTCCCCGTTAACCTCAAGTATGGGAAGATTTTTTGACGCGGCGGCCTGCTTGCTGGGATTAAGGAATGAAACAACCTATGAGGCTCAAGCGGCGATTGAATTAGAATCGTTGTGTAGAAATAAACCAAAAGAATATTATCCTGTTGATCTAAAAAAAATAAATTCAGCCCACCTGTTTGATTCAACAGAAAAGATCATCATAGGTCAAAAACAAATATTATCATGTATTTTAGATGATAAAAAAAAAGGTACCGTTATTGAAAAAATAGCTGAAAAGTTTCATTTAACGATAGTAAAACTTATATCTGAAATTGGTGAAATTCTGGCTCAAACTTACGGAACGGATAAAATTCTTTTAAGCGGCGGCGTGTTCCAAAACAAGGTTTTGACCGATTGGTTAACGGAAGAATTTAAAAAGAAACATTTGAATATTTATTTTAATACACTTGTCCCGTCAAATGACGGCGGGATCAGCCTCGGCCAAATTTGGATTTATCTTAATTATATTGCAAAAGGTTATTAATTTGTACATTAACTTTGAATTTTAGAATTTTCGTTATATAATCAGCAAATAATAAACTAAAAAAATAACTATATTTAAAATGTTGCATAATCAAAAGATAAAAGATTTACCAAAAATTGAAAGGCCAAGAGAAAAGTTAATCCAATATGGTCCCACACGGCTTTCTAATACAGAACTTTTAGCTATTCTTTTAAGGTCTGGTAAAAAAGGTGAAAATGTAGTTGATTTAGCAAATAAAATACTTAAAAAGTATAAAGCGGAAAACCTGCCAAATTTAACTTATCAAGAACTTAAAGATTTCTCTGGTCTTGGTCCGGCAAAAGCTTGCGAAATTATAGCTTGTTTTGAATTAGGGAAAAGATTATTAAAAGATAAAATTGCTGGATTATATTTAAAACCAGAGGATGTTTGGAAAGAATTAAAAGATATAAGAGACCATAAAAAGGAGCATTTTGTAATTTTTTATCTTGATAGCCGCAATCAGGAAATAAAAAGAGAGATTATTTCCGTGGGTTCCCTTAATGCAAATCTTGTCCATCCGCGAGAAGTTTTTGAGCCAGCCGTCAAGAATCTTGCCGCACAAATTATTTTGGCACATAATCATCCCTCTGGAGACCCAGAACCATCTGAAGACGATTTAGAAATTAATAAGAGATTAGTCGAGGCAGGCAGGATCTTGGGGATAGAAGTGATAGACCATATTGTTGTTGTAAAGAGTGGATTTTTTAGTTTTAAAGATAAGGGGATAATATGAGTAATGTTTTTTATAAGCCTCAAAAAGAAAAAATCGGCACAGAAGGAATATTTGATTTAGTTTTTAAAGATTCTTCAATTAAGTATGGCCTACAAGAATTTCCTCGAGATGTTTTTAAGGGAATAAGTTTCTTTGAAAAGGAAGATGGAAAAGTTTATGTAAAATGTTTAAAAAGAAATAAGGATATTTTTGTTTATGATAAAAATAAAAAAACCGCTAGGCCAGAAGAAATTATACGACAGTTGTTTTTGATTTATATAAGGGATTATCTTAAATATCCATTAAACCAACTAAACGTTGAAGAACCCATACAGATGGGGTCGGATGATACTAAAAGGGCAGATATAGTAATTTTTACAAATGATACTTGCACAAGTAAATATATTATCATTGAACTTAAAAAGCCTGATGAAAAAGAGGGCATAGAAGAATTAGAATCATACATGAATGCTACTGGAGTAAAATTTGGGGCTTGGTCTAATGGTTCAAAAACTATTGTGCAGTTGCGGGAAGAGGATACTAAAACAAAAGGAGAACCTTTTAAATACCGTGATATTCCACGCCTGCCCAAAAAAGGTGAATATCTAAAAGATATTTTAAAACCACTTACAAGAAAAGACTTAAAGGTTATTACAAATCTAAAAGAAACTATCCAGCGTCTCGAAGAAGATGCATTAGCAAATGCCGGAGTTAGTAGTGTTTTCGATGAATTATTTAAACTATTTTTTGCAAAATTACACGATGAATTTGATCCAAAGAAAAAAGATGATTCACCAATGCAATTTAGAGTTCCGGAAGCTGACCCAGATACAATTTATGAAATTATTAACGGTTTATTCCAGGATGCAAAAAAGCGACCAGGGTGGGGTGGAATATTTGATAAAGAAGAGGTGTTGAAACTTAAAGATGATGCTTTAATAAAATGTGCATCCACTCTCGAACCTTTAAGATTTCACGATGCAGACCTTGACGTTATAGATGCTGCATTTGAATATTTAATAAATCCGGAACAAAAAGGGCAAAAAGGCCAGTATTTTACTCCCAGAATGGTAGTTGATATGTGTGTTAAAATGATGGACCCTCAAGTAGATGAAAAAGTTATTGACCCAGCCTGCGGTTCTGCAGGTTTTCTTATCCATACAATAAAACATATCAGAGAACAGCAAAAATGGGGTAATGATATAGATAAAATTTATAGATATGCCAGTAACTATATTTTTGCTGTAGATTTTGATGATAAATTAAAAAAAGTGGCAAAGGTAATGATGTTGATTGCCGGTGACGGTAAATCAAATGTGTTTGGCGTAGATTCACTAGATTTTAGAAAGTGGGCAAAATCAGAAGCATCTGGCAGAATAGGTGAATTCAAAAAAGACACAAAAGACGGTGATTTTGATATAGTATTAACAAATCCGCCATTCTCCGGAAAAATTACAGGAAAAGAACAACTCTCAATTTATGAATTATACGATTTGCGACAATCAGGAAAACTTTCTGACGATGAAGAAGAAACCGAAGATGAAGAACAACAACGTAAAAACAAAAAGAAAAAAGTAAATTCAATGAAGCGGGATATTTTATTTATTGAGAGATGTTTAAGATTTTTAAAACCCGGCGGGAGAATGGCAATTGTTTTAC
This sequence comes from bacterium, assembly GCA_028719205.1. Classification (GTDB taxonomy): domain Bacteria; phylum JACRDZ01; class JAQUKH01; order JAQUKH01; family JAQUKH01; genus JAQUKH01. The sequence goes on along the minus strand of JAQUKH010000002.1, from coordinate 18,399 downwards.
CACAAGGTAATTTAAATAACATTGGAACAAAAGCATTGCGTGAATGGATAATGTCAAAAGCAAAAATACTTGCTGTGGTAGGTTTGGGAGTGAATACATTCAAGCCATTTACGGGAACAAAGACGAGTGTTTTGTTTTTGCAAAAATGGGGCGGAATAACTGGTAAACCGATTGAAGATTACCCGATATTTATGGCAACAAGCGAACGTTCAGGCAAGGATAGTTCCGGAAACTATATCTTGTTAAACAATAGAGAAGGAAAATTTATAAACAATGAAGGAAAAATAATTGAACCAACAAAAGAAAAACCAATAGTTGATAACGACTTAAACGATATCGTAGAAGCATTTACAGATTTCTGTAAAAAAGAAGGAATAAAATTTAATTAAACAGAGGAATTATGGCAGTTTGGCAAGCAATTAGTTCAAAAAAATTAGTTTTAGGATTAAGACTTGATCCTGAAATATATAAACCTACATATACTAATCTATTAAAAAATTTGAAGGATATCGATAGTAAAAATATTAGCTATTTTAATCCTAAAATTAATAGAGGTAAGTTACCGGTTTACACTGAGCAAGGAGATGTGCATGTAATAAAATCGGCAAAAATAAAAAATGGTTTTGTAGATGAATCTTGTGAATATACAGAAAGTAGTTTTATGATAAAAAATCCCGAATCAGAAGCAAGATATGGCGACATTTTAATTAATTCAACTGGCAGAGGCACTTTGGGACGTTCAGCAATTTTGATGAAAAATAATAATAAATATATAATAGATGGACATATTACAAAAATTACAGAATTAAAAAATATTTCAAAATATTATTTAGCAGTATATTTACTTTCCAAGTATGGATATGTCCAGCTTGATACAATGGCAAGAGGTTCTTCGGGACAAACAGAGATTTATACTGAGGATATAAATGCAGTCTTAATCCCAATCTTGCCAACCGTTTTCCAAAAAGAGATTGATAAATCATGCAGATGTTTATATGAAAATATTGAAAAAACTAAAAATTATTACAGCAATGCAGAACAGGAACTTCTTGAAAGGTTGGAATGGAATAAAGTCGATACACAGCATATTTTAAATTATTCAGCCTCAAGCAAAATTATTTCTGAAAACGAACGTCTTGATCCGGAGTTTTATCAGCCAAAATTTGAGTATCTGATTAAGCAATTAAATAAGGCTGGGGCAAAAAAACTTGGCGAGTTTTGCCCTTTGCCTAATCGCGGTGTACAGCCGCTATATGTTGATAAAGGAGAGATACTCGTAATTAATAGCAAGCACCTCGGGCCAACTGAGATTGATATTGAAAACAGTGAAAGAACTTCCAAATTGTTCTACGAAGAAGCGAATACAACAAAAGCAAAATTGCAGCAATATGACGTTTTAATGTATTCGACTGGTGCTTATGTAGGCAGAACAAATGTGTATTTAGAGAATATAAAAGGTATTGCGAGTAATCATGTAGCTATTATTAGGCCTGATAATAAAATTTGTAATCCTGTTTATCTGGCTTTATTCTTAAACTCACCCGCAGGTTTAATGCAAACCGATCAACGGGCTTCCGGTTCAGCGCAAAGAGAAATATATCCTCAGGATATTGTAAAATATAAGGTTTTTATCCCGCAAAACAAAAATGGAAAGCCAGATTTAGAATGGCAAAATAAGTTAGCAGATAAAGTTGTACAAGCAAATCAAGCCAAAAAAGAAGCAAAGCAAAAACTACAAGGAGCAAAGGAGCTTGTTGAAAAAGAAATTGAGAAGATGCTTACAAAATAAATAGTTTTAAAATAAAAAGAAATTATGACAGAAATTATTAAACAAGAAATCGTGGAGAGAAAAATATTTTTAATTAGGGGACTAAATGTAATGTTAGATAGAGACCTTGCTGAACTTTATGGAGTGAAAACAAAAGCACTTAATCTTGCCGTAAAAAGAAATCTAGACAGATTTCCATATGATTTTATGTTTCAATTAACAAAAGAAGAGTTTGTTGACTTGAGGTTTCAATTTGAAACCTCAAGATGGGGCGGTATTAGATATTTGCCTTATGTTTTTACTGAACAGGGTGTTGCTATGCTTTCCAGTGTTCTTAACAGTAAAAGGGCTATTCAGGTAAACATTGGTATAATGCGGGTATTTGTTAATATAAGAAAATTAGTTTCTACAAATAAAGGAATACTCAACAGATTGAATCAATTGGAAGATGAGGTTCAATCACACGATAAGAAAATAAGGACGATTTTTGAAGTTATACATAGGCCATTAGATGCCAAATTGCTGTTACCCGGAAAACCATTTTCAAACAAAAAAACAATCAGGGATATTATTAGTTCTTGCAAAAAACACATTTATTGGATAGACAAATATTTTTCAAGGGCGGGGTTAGATTGGTTATTGGAGTCACTTAATACCAGCAAAGTAAAAAGTATTAAAATTTTAATGTCGTCAGAAAGAGTGGATGAGAAATTCATATCTTTGTATAAAGATTTAAAGAAAGAACTCAAAAATGATGGTATAAAATGCGAATTAAGGATTATAATCGATAATAAATTGAATGCTGATATTCACGACAGATGGATTATTTCAGAAAATATATGTTATAACATGCCATCAACTGATACTGTTGCAAGAGGGCAATATAGTGAGGTAAAAAGAACTGTAAATTTTCCGCCATTTGATGAATGGTGGGAGAGAAGTAAGGATATTTAGGAAAAAGGTTCAAATAATAATAAAATAAAGTAGAAAAATTTAAGAAAAATAACATTATGTGTTTAGCAATACCCGGAAAAATTATAAAAATCGATAAAAATACAGCCGTAGTTGATTTTGGCGGAATAAAAAAAGAGTCTGCATTAGATCTTTTATCTGACGCAAAGATCGGCGACTATGTTCTGGTGCATGCCGGGTTTGCAATAAGTAAAATAGATAAAGATGATGCTTTAGAAACATTAAAACTGCTGAATGAGATCGATGAATTCAAAAAACTTCCGGAATCCGGCACTAATAAAAAAAATCGTAAATAATATCCATCAGCTTGCTGACAAGCCGGTTAATATAATGGAAGTTTGCGGCACGCATACCATGGCTATCGCACAATATGGCATACGCGAACTGCTGCCTCCGTCAATTAAGCTTATTTCCGGCCCGGGCTGCCCGGTATGTGTTACCCCGGCTGAAATCATAGACGAGATAATTGAAATATCTTTAAAAACCGACACTATAATTGCAAGTTTCGGGGATATGATAAGAGTTCCCGGGTCAAGAACAACTTTAGAAAAGATGCGAAGTGAAGGTTCTGATGTAAGAATTATTTATTCTCCGCTGGAACTTTTAGGCCTTGCGCGGGATAATCCGGGGAAAAACATTGTTTTCGCGGGAATAGGTTTTGAAACTACATCTCCTCTTGCCGCCGCCGTGGTTACACGCGCGAAAAAGGAAAATATTAAAAACCTGTTTATTGTCCCCGCGTTTAAAACTGTACCCCCCGCCCTGCGCTTAATCGCGGATAATCGTTCTTTGCGGCTAAACGCGTTTCTGCTTCCCGGCCACGTAAGCGTGATTATAGGAAGCTATCCTTACGAATTTTTATCCAAAGAATTCGGGCTTACAGGTGTGATCAGCGGATTTGAACCAGTAGATATCCTATATTCTATTTATCTCATTTTAAAACAAATAAAAACAAACCGGCCAAAAATAGAGATCCAGTATAGCCGCACGATCAAACCGGAAGGCAATACAAAAGCGCAGAAATTATTAGATGAAGTATTTGAAAAATCCGCGTCTGAATGGAGAGCAATAGGCAATATTCCTGGCTCAGGATTGATATTTAGAAAAGATTATAATGCCTTTTCTTCCAGATCAAAATTCAATATTAAAATAAACAAACCAAAAGAGCCAAAAAATTGCCTTTGCGGGAAAATATTAATGGGATTAAAAACACCTGAAGAATGCCCGCTTTTCGGGAAACAATGCACACCACAGAAAGCGATCGGGCCCTGCATGGTGTCAAGCGAAGGCACTTGTGCGGCTTATTACAAATATATCTAAAATTTAGGACCACCAAATGGCAATAAGATTATTAAATGGAAAATATAATACGCAGGGAAAACATCTAAAATATTTTAATCTTATTTTGAAGATCTTTTTAGCCGGGATTGTAGCTTTAATGCTTTTTTTTGCAAATAAAAAAGAAAAAAGATCTAGCGAAAAAGAAAAAGCACACATTGATAACAATCTTACAGAAACAATAAATATTCGTCTTGATGGACTTGAAAACAAAAATTATTAGAAATTTAAAGCCCTATTTTTCAGGTTCTGATTTTGAAGGAGTTTCCTTTTGTGTATTATCGATAATTTTTTTATTTATGACTTTTCCTGTTTCAACCGTCAGGATAATATCTTTTTCGTATATTGAATTATAACCTGAATTTACATCCTTGATCATTTTCCCGTCCGGTATTCTAAGTTCACCGGTAAACCATATTGCCTTAACCTTTCCATCCACACATTTTTCTCCAAATAATTCTTTTAAATCAACTTTTCTGCATTCAGTCGTCTTCACGAATTTAGAATCGGCGGTCCAGGCTTCAATTCCAATAAGGTATAATGTATCTTCTTTGGCCTCCCAAAAAGCGACATAACCCCGCCAGTTTCCCGAACTTAAATAATTATATGGTTTTTCCCTGAAATAAGGCCTCCCTCCTTCTTTGGCATATAAAAACTCCAGCGGATTGCAGAACAGTTCATAAACTTTATCTTCATATAATATGATATCCGGTGCCTGAGCGTTAGAAAAAGCTATTGACGGTAACAATAAAATAAATAAAATTATAAAACTATTTAAGCTTGACTGATATTTCCGATACGATATAGGCCTCATCTGTATTTTCCCTCTCAGCTTCATGTCTCAAACTAATTTCTATTCGCGCTTTAACAGTGGTAAAGTAAAATTTCGGGATCCCTTTATTCTCGAATTCACCTGCGTTGTTTCCCAGGATTTTTTTAACCTCGGCAAGGTTCATATTTTTTGTAATACCATTACTTAATTTCCATTCTAAATAATCAAAGGTATTGTGTGTTGGTATTATTTGATACACTTCATGTTCAGAATAAATTGTCTTCATTCCTGCAAGCTTTGTTTTTTCAAACACGAATATATATTTTTTCCCGTACATCATCTCCCTTCCTGTTTTTCCCGATCTATTACTTCTCATTGGCTGGCCAAACCGCGCTATAAACTCATCTTCTCCCGTCCCATAAGGTATGCCAAATAAGCTCTTATCAGGCTCTATGATCGGGATAAGCATTGATCTTTTTTCAGATAAATCCTTTTTTTTCGTATTATCAATTACTATTTTATTAGTAATTTTTCCGGCATCAACTGATATTATGATATCTCTTTCATAGATATATTCATTATTGACCTGCAGGAACACCCTGCCGTCAGGTACTCGCAAGTCTCCGGTAAACCACACTGCTTTTACCTTTCCATCCCGGTACCTTTCACCAAAAAGTTCTTTCATATCCGCTTTCTTATAATCAGGTGATCCGACAGATATTGAATTATCGAGCCCCAGAAGACATAATACGTCTCTTTCAATTTCCCAGATAGCGGCGTAATCACACCATTCACTATTGCCTGTGTTATTATAAAGAGGATCCAATAAATTACCGCACAGGTCAAAAACCTTATTATCATATAAAATTTTATTTTTTACTTCCGCCTCTGTAATCGTTGAATAAAATAATAAAATTATTGCCGATATAATTATTTTTTTCATTATTATTCAGTATATCATTTTTGCTTCATGCTTGCAATCCGCTCGAGAAGAGGCGGGTGGGAAAAATGCAGAAAAACATAGAATGGATGCGGCGTAAGATTTGACAAATTAGAAACAGCAAGTTTCTTTAACGAGTTAATAAGAGATTCCGGATCGTTAGTTGTCTCAACCGCAAAACGGTCAGCGGCATATTCATTCATCCTTGAAAAGATCTGTGTTAGTATGGATAAAACAAAAGATATCGGCGCAAAAAGCATTCCAAAAAAAAGGAAGCCCGCGTAGATCGACATATTTGACATAAAAAAGGCGTCAAATATTTCTTTCCTGCTTATAAAAAAAGACAGCAAATAAAAAAATATGCCGATTTGAAGTATATTGATCATCATACCTTTAATAATATGTTTTTTCTTATAATGGCCGATCTCGTGCGCCAGTATTGAAACTAATTCTTTAGCCGGGTGTTTTTCTATTAAAGTATCAAATAATACAATACGTTTATTTTTCCCGAATCCTGTAAAAAAAGCGTTTGATTTCGTGGAACGTTTGGAACCGTCCATCTTGAAAATCCCCTGCAAAGGAAACTTAACTGAACGGGCATAATCCATTATCGCTGATTTGAGCCCGCCATCCTCGAGGGGTGTAAATTTATTAAAAAGCGGCATTATCCAGGCAGGCACTATAAACTGGATGCCGATAATAAATACGGTCACTCCCGCCCATCCATACAGCCATGCCAGGGAACCTGCCGATTCAAAAAACACCAGAAGCCCGGCTAAGATCGATCCGCCTAACAACGCCGTTAAAAAAACCATTTTAAGATTGTCCTCTATAAAGGTACGGACAGTAGTTTTATTAAATCCGAATTTTTCTTCTATAACAAATGTGGAATAAATACTGAACGGCAGTGAATAAATATATTTAAAAAGCGTTAAAATGCCGAAATAGGCAAGCCCGCTGACAATAGGGTGATAATTGCCGCTTCGCACCCAGACATCCAGCCAGTTAAAACCACCCAGAAACCAGAAAGAAATCAGAACGATGAGGTCAAAAAACGATTCTATCAGATCAAACATGGTATGAGTTTTTGTGTATCTCTGTGAGCGCCCGTACTCTACAGGATCATAAACACCCTCAAATTCTCTTGGCAATTCAGGTACCAGCGCTTTAAGATTCAGCAGTTGAGAAACTGCTTCCAATACCTGTATCCCGATAAGCGCGGTTAAAATAATAAAGGAATAAATGTTCATTTTAATTTTCCGGCTTCGATTCTTTCGTTAATCCGTATAATTCTTTGAGGAATTTATTGCGGAAAGCAAATACTGACGCGAATGTAAAACCTGCCACGCCAAGAAGGATAATGGCAAGCCTGATCCATGATTCCCCGTATTGAATACGAAGATCCACAAGAAAAAAAGTGGATCTTAACCATTCACAGGCCGCGAGTATTAACGCGCCCTGTATTATTTTTGCTATTACCGGCTCGCGGAAAACCAGGAAAATAATCAGCAAAAACAGATAAATGGCGGCAAACCAGGGCAGTTTATCGCGAACGAAATGTACTGTTGCTAAAAGCAGGCTGACAGCAACTGAAGTTAATAATGCAAATTTAACGAAACTTTTTCCCATCGATATCTCCTAATATTTAATAAAATATTCTATCCCCTGCGAGGATAACAATGAGTAAAAACGGAAGAACCTGGCTTTAAGCCAGAACCTTCCGCTTAACTCAAGTTTACTACGGTATTGACGCGTAAACAAGGAATATTTTATTTTGAGTAATGCATCAATGTAAGCCACGGGTGGCGGTATAGCATCCTGGGGCCTGAATATTTCATAACTTCTTTCATCCTGGCCCTCATATCTTTCCTATAGCAATGGATCTTGCATTTCGCACACCTTGGTTTTGCCATGCCATGAGGGCATTTTTTTATACGCTCAATAGAATAATTAAATAATTCGGAGCATGAAGGGCATAGCTGTCCCTGCCCATCCGGCAGGCGGGCGTATGAAGAATGCCTGCCATGACAAAAGATAGCGGACATCTTTTCAATAGTTGCCTTTTCCCTGTTGAATTTTTTTGAACTTATCCATAATTCTGAATTTTTCATAATTGGTTTCTTAATAATATACCGCGAGCCAGATCGTTTCATTTTCCGGGTCAGTCCATTCAACCCTGTGTTTAGCATGAGCCGGTATATTTACATAATCGCCCTTTTCCAAAATTATGGATCCCTTTTTATTTTCAAAAATCAATTTAGCCTTACCTTCCACTAAAAGCACAAATTCATTTTTATCCTGGTCATACCAGAAACCATCCGGCGACGAATGCCCTTTTGAAACTATCTTCTCGATCTTCACATCACCTTTTGACAAAAGGATCTCTGTTAACTCATCAGGTAAATTATCCGGTATATTTTTAAAGATATTATTAATTTTTATTGGCATTGTTTTATTATATAACTAAGTTTACCTATGTCAATTTATTTCCCACCACCCCTAATCCCCTCCCTTAATTTCCCCATTGATAAATATGTAAAAATAATATAACATGTAAGAATATGTATACCTTTTAAAACAGAGATAAAAATGAACCGAAGAATAATTCACATCGACATCAACGCCTTTTTCGCCTCCGTGGAACAGGTGTGCAATCCTAATCTTAGAGGCAAACCAATCGCTGTTATCGGCTCGAGTGAACGCACGGTCGTAACCACCTGCTCCTATGAGGCAAGGGCGTACGGCGTCAAGACCGGCATGACAAAATACGAGGCAAAAAAACTCTGTCCTGAAATTATTCTCGTAGTAGGCGATAACCGCAAATACACCGATACCTCATCAAGGATCATAAAAATATTGAAGGAATATACGCCTGAGGTCGAGGTCTTTTCAATAGACGAATCATTTTTAGATATCACTCACTCCATCAAACTGTTTCATGGGGAAAAAGAGATCGCTCTTTCACTAAAAAAGCGGATAAAAGACGAACTCGGGCTTTTGTGTTCCATAGGTATCGCTCCGAATAAACTTCTCGCGAAGATCGCGAGCGACATGAAAAAACCCGACGGGCTGGTTATAGTAGAAAAAGATGACGTGAATAATTTTATAAAAGTCCTGCCTGTTTCCGATATTTGCGGAATAGGCGAGAAATTAACGGCTCATCTTAATTTGATGGGAATAAAGACATGCTCTGATCTTGGAAAATATTCCGTTGAAATATTAAAAAATAAATTTGGGGTCATAGGTGAAAGGCTGCATGATATGGCCTTGGGAATAGATGAAAGCCCTGTGGTGCCGTTCGATGAGGATGAGGAGGTAAAATCCATAGGGCACAGTATGACTTACGCAAAGGATGTCCGGGACAGTGACACGATACAAAAATATCTTCTCGAGCTTTCCGAAATGGTCGGGAGGCGTGCGAGGCGTTACGGGTATTTCGGGAAAACGGTCACACTTACAGTAAGATATAAAGATTTTACCACTTTTTCAAAACAGCTTACGATAAAAAAATATATCAGCCATGACCTTGACATTTACAATACGGCGCTTATAATCCTTGATACAATAAATCTCACACAACCCGTAAGATTATTCGGCGTAAGCCTCTCAAATCTTTCAAAATATTACCACCAATATTCATTATTTGATGATGACGAGAAAAAAAACGGGCTGATAAAACATATGGATGAAATAAACGACCGTTTTGGAGAATACACGCTGACTTACGGCCGCCTTACGGCGTCTCCAAAAGGCCGGGCATAAACTTGAGTTAAGCGGTCCGCCTTAGGCGCCTGCCGGACGGGCAGGGATCCGCTTCTACTCATTGTTATCTTCGAAGGGAATAATATCCCCGCTTAATATTTTTACAGCTTCGGCAGATCTTTAAGTGATTTCAATGACTCCTGCAATTCCTTTTCAGGAAGAGGATAATCTTTAAGCTCACCGGCAAGATATTTTTCGTATCCGGTAAGGTCCATCAGGCCGTGCCCGCTATAATTAAATAATATAACCTTTTCTTTCCCTTCTTCCTTCGCCTTTTTCGCCTCTTCGATAACACAGGCTATCGCGTGGCTTGTCTCCGGCGCGCAGATCGCCCCCTCGGTTCCCGCCCAGATAAGGGCTGACTCATAACATTGAAGCTGATCATACGCCCTTGGTTCAAGAAGGCCTTCTTTGATCGCGTGGCTCACTAAAGGAGCCATACCGTGGTAACGCAGGCCGCCCGCGTGGATCGGCTTTGGAACAAAACTGTGTCCAAGGGTATGCATCGCGATAAGAGGCGTCATACAGGCAATATCACCGAAATCGTATGTAAGCGGGCCTCTTGTCATGGTCGGACAGGCTTTTGGTTCAACGGGGATGATAGTCATTTTAGCCCCGTTAATCTTATCGTTTACGAACGGGAAGGATAATCCCGCGAAATTACTCCCACCTCCCGCGCAGCCGATAACTATATCCGGCAATTTTTCCCCTACTGATTTTAACTGTTTTTTTGCCTCAAGCCCTATTATTGTCTGATGCAACAGAACATGATTTAAAACACTTCCAAGTGAATATCTGGTTTGTCCCGATTTATCGGTTACAGCCGCTTCAATTGCTTCGCTTATCGCGATGCCTAAACTTCCCGGGGTATCGGGCATTTTTTTAAGAACTTCTCTTCCCGCGTTAGTTTCCTTGCTTGGGCTTGGAATACATTCCGCGCCCCAAACCTTCATCATTGCCTTACGCATGGGTTTCTGATCAAAACTTATCCTTACCATAAAAACCTTGCAGTTCAAACCTACCAGTTTACAGGCAAAAGCAATCGCGCTCCCCCATTGCCCCGCGCCGGTTTCCGTGGTCAGGTTTTTTATTCCAAACTGTTTGTTATACCAGGCCTGCGGAACAGCGGTATTCGGCTTATGGCTTCCCGGAGGGCTTGTACTTTCATCTTTATAATAAATTTTTGCGGGTGTTTTTAAAAAATTTTCAAGATAAACCGCTCTTCGTAAAGGGGCAGGCCTCCAGCGGTACAAAATCTCGATTATTTCCTCAGGGATATCGATCCATCTTTTCTGGCTTACTTCCTGTTCGATCAAATTCATAGGAAAAACAGGCGCGAGCATATCAGGTGACACGGGCTTACCATCAGGGCCTAGCGGCGGAGGTGGCGGATTTTTAAAGTCAGCGGCCAGATTATACCATTGGCGCGGAATATCATTTTCGCTTAAATAAATCTTTTTTAAATCCATTAGCCCTCCTTTTTTCGTTTACAATATTATTTTACAGGCTCTTCCTTCTTCTGTTTTTCCCTTTCAATATTTTTTTGTTCTGCTATCCATTCTTTTGTTATTCTCTGCACCTCGGGCATTATGCTTATCATGCGTTTCTGACCAATCCCCATTGATTTAGATATAATTTCAGGATTTTTATTTAATAATTTCTGGCCCAAAGGACTTTTATGAAAAACCAGAAGCCCCTGGATCTCCTCCTCGGTAAATGCTCCTTCATAGATAGCTAAATAGTCATTTTTAACAAGCTCCCAGTTAAATTCTTTCCTGATAAGGGCGATAATTTTTTCCTCCAATACCTGCCCGCCGGCAGAACCTTTTTCTGATGATACAAGACTCTTAATCTGTGACAATTGTATTAGTTTTACCTGTTCAAACACTTCATTTACCACATCCTCCACTCTCATAACCGAAAGCAGTTCTTCCGTTAATTTGTGTTTAGATTCTTCATCAGCCCGGACAGATCCTGCAAACATTACCGATAAAATTACCAGTGTTAAATATATATACCTTTTTTTCATACTTCTCCTTTCATGGGATCCTTTCCCAACATCAATTTCTATATGTTACATTATGCCACTTATAATAAATTTTGGCAATAAATTTTTGGATATGCTAAAATAAATATTAAAAAAACATCCAAACATCAAAATAAGGAAATTATATGGTAAAAATATCAGAAAAAGTTTTATTCATTTTTTTATTTTTTGTTTTCATATGGGGTTGTTCCAATAAAAACAGGCCGACGGTAAGTAAAGTCAATATTGAAGGAAAGTGGAAAAGCCAATCCCCTGAAAAAGCGGGTGAAAGCGCGTTTGTAGAAAGACAATTCCGTTTTTTGGATAAATTATGGCAGATCGATTATACCCTTTATCAGGACAAAGAACTGCAAAAACCGGTTTTTCAGTTCCAGGGAGAAGGCTCTTATGGAATTGAAGGGCCTTCATCGAAAGTTAAAGGCGCTTTCAACGGAAATTTCACAGTGGTCAAGAAATATATTACACTTCTTACAGATGACAAGGAGGCGGTCAAAAATTATGGATTTGATATTTACAAGTTTGAAAAAGGTAAAAAAATGGATATTTCAGAGTCAGGTTGTTATTTTATCACGCCTGTTAATGAATGCGACAAGGAGTATGATATTATAAAAACCGACGGCAGTGTGTTATATTTCGGCAAACGCCCGGCAGATAATAATATAAGCAAACCCGAAAAAAGGCCGACAGAATTGGGACTGCCTCTTGTTAAGTATTAATAAATCAGGATATCTATGCCAGAAAAAAAAATCACACTATCTCATGGAAGCGGCGGGAAAGCCACACAACGGTTGATCGGAGAAATTTTTAGAAAATATTTTTCCAATTCGATACTTGACCGGTTAGAGGATTCCGCTTTTTTGCCCGGAGAGAGGGGTAAAATCCTTTTTACTACAGATTCTTTTGTGGTTTCGCCAATATTTTTTCCCGGTGGGGATATCGGGAAAATATCCATTTGCGGAACGGTCAATGACCTGACGGCTATGGGAGCGATCCCTAAATATTTAAGCATTTCTTTTATCCTTGAAGAAGGGTTTGACTTCTTTGCTCTGGAAAAAATATGCAGTTCAATTAAGAAAACATCCCGGGAAGCCAATGTAAAAATTGTAACCGGCGATACTAAAGTAGTAGAAAAAGGAAGCGCGGATAAAATATTTATTACAACCTCCGGTATCGGTTTCAGAGATCCAAAAAATAATATTTCAATTTATAACGTAAAACCCGGAGATAATATAATTATAAATGGTTCAGTTGGAGATCACGGGCTTGCGATATTAAATGCCCGGCAGGATATGAAATTCACAGGCAGGATCATAAGTGATTGCGCGCCGTTAAACAATATGATCCATGCGTGTTTTGATAAAGGTTGTAAAATCCGCGCGATGCGGGACGTGACGCGCGGCGGACTTGCGACAGTATTAAATGAGGCCGCTGAAGCCTCAGGTTCAGGCATTGAGGTTTATGAAAACAAGATCCCGGTCAATAGGCCTGTCCGTTCTTTTTGCGAAATTTTGGGGCTTGACCCTCTTTATCTCGCGAACGAAGGGAAAATGGTTATTTTTGCCGCTGAGAAAGACACTGAAAAATGTTTAAAGATCCTGAAAGACCATAAATACGGAAAACATTCCGCTGTTATCGGAAAAGTGTCAAAAGGGCGCGGAGTATTTTTAAAAACCGCAATCGGCGGGAAACGGCCGCTTATCACACTGGAAAGCGATCAGTTGCCCAGAATTTGTTAAATAAAATTATCCGCAATTATTTCGGGATCGGCAGTTCCAGAGCTTCCCCCGACGGATTGAGTTTGATACTATCCACCTTTGTAGTTGCCGTGTGCGAACCTGAAGCATAGTTTTCCTCGTGAAAAGGGAATAATACATTATCAACTTTCCGAAAATCCGAATAGTCTGCCGCGAACTGAAGTTCCATTTCTCCTTCCGATACAGTCTCGGCTCGCGTTACTAAATGTGTTTTTGCGTCTACAAAAGCATTCATATACATTCCTTTTCCAAGCGGAATTTCCAGGACAGATTGCCCGTCTTTTGCCTTTGTGAGACGTATCTTTGATCTCATATTATCCAGGATCCATGGAATATCGGCCCGCGCCGCCTGAAGTACCATCGAATCACGCAATGGGCCTTCAACAGAAGCTAATTTATCAGGGGCAAAACCTCTCAAGGATTTTTCTCCGTCAAGCAGACGGATCTCCATATCGGATGGATAGCGAATAAGAACCTTCAACCGCAGCGGCCCTTCAACAACTCTTGTTACTTTACCGATACCTTTTTGGACATGAGTTTGCATAGTTGCTTCCAGACGATACGACTTAATTGATAAAATATTTTTCCGGCCGCCATACGCCCCTATAACCTGATCAATAAAAGCTCCCACATTATTTGATTGGGCATTAATCGGGGACACAGAATAAAACACAAGCACAACTGCCACTAATCCGCTTTTCCATAAATGTCTTAAGATCATGATCAATCCTCCTAATAGCTAAATCCGGACTCCCCTTAACCAGGGGCACCTCTTTTAAAAGGCGCCCCCCTGATGTTCGTTTTCAGCTTTTAACTATTTTAACAGATTTTGACGCCGTTGTCATATTCACGATCGGTAAAACAGGAGCATCCCTGCCTAACAGCAAGTTAGCCACAGCCTGAGGATAAGACCGGTATCGCAATATTGCTTTAACCTGCAAATTCCCTTTTGTATCTGACGGGATTTCAACATTATAATTCTGTATCGCTGAACCTTTGGGAGGAATAGTATTATTAGATTCAAACCGCACGATCTCCCAAGGCTTCACTGTATCCTTTCCATCCTTATCTACCGATTTTGCGTGAAACATCGCGGCCTCCGGATCTACGTTATATTCCTTATCCAACCAGCCTGAATGTAATATTTTTTTGCCGGCATCATCGGTCACTTCAACCTCCAGCCACATCTGTCGTACCTCTGTAAGGCTGGTCGGTAAATTATGCCCGGCCGCAACATTTGTTACTTTAATTTTAAAACCACCCATCTGTCCCGCCTTAAATTCATCAGGAGAAATTATTTCAAGATTTGCGGCGCTTTGCAACCGTTTTGCAGCCGCTTCAGAGTGTTTGGTGTAACCTAATAATCCCGGGATAGTAAAATTTGCTCCGTCAAAATTATGTTTGTAAATTTGCTCTCTCTCAGGACCGCTGTTCGAAGCCTTACCGGAATGCTTTACTTTTTTCAGCGTGCGGGCTATCTCAACGGCATCCTCAACATCCGCCATGTGGCAATCCTGGCAAATTATGCCGTTCTGGCTGTAAACCGAGTTTTTCCATTCATCATAAGTCCTCTCGATCGGAAAATTATTAACAGGATGAAACACATGATGGCAATTGCCGCAAAACTCGGCTGAGGTATGCAGATCGGAATACGCTATAGCATGATGAGGAGAGTCTCCATCCTTAAAAGGCCCGCGTTTTATCCCGGGCTCAATAATAAATGTTGCGTTATGAGGCTCATGCCCTTCAGCTTCCAGGGCTGTACTGGATTTAACATTATGGCAAACATCGCACTGTACCCCTTTTTGGGCAATCTCGCTGATATTATAATTTCCCTGCGCGTCTTTTTTCCCGAGTTCATCGCTGACCGTGCCTATTGCCGTATGGCATCCGGCGCACAATTTTTCAGTTAAGCCATTCGTCTCTTTGTTTCCGATCTTCCATAAAGCCTGGAACACCGGATCAATGAAGGCATTTGAATGCATGGATCCTTTCCATTGGTTATAAATATCAGTATGGCACGCCCTGCATACCTCCGGCTGTTCAAAATCACCGGACTTTACCGGTTTACCGGTATTAGTATTTATCAATGAAGGGAAAAAAGGATATCTATCATTTTTCTCTTCCGCCTTAACCGATACAACTCCGATCAGTATAACTCCTAAAATTAACACATAAAATATTTTTTTCATTTTTCATTCTCCTCCTTTATATAATATTCTTATTACCCCCCTGCCGCCGTTAAAATTTGTTTTTCTTACATAATAAAATCACCTCCCAATTATAACCATATTAGTCATAATTTATATCAAAAAAATTTATCTCACTAATTTATCTAAAGTAGCATCGGCTAATATCTGCTGAACTGCCTTTTTAGCGTTATGCCATACCTTATGCACCTGGCAAACCGCATCCCGCGAACAATATCCTTTGTGGATCATACATTTATTCAGGTATATCGGCCCTTCCACAGCTGAAACAATGTCCCACAAACTTATTTTTTCAGGAGGTTTCCTCAGAGAAAATCCTCCCGCCACCCCCCGATAAGATTCTACCAGCCCCGCGGAAAGAAGAGGCTGCATAATTTTTATAAAAAATGCCGGCGTAATTTCCTGCGTGCGGCATATATCCTGTTTTTTCGCCACTTGTCCGGATGGCAACGATGCCATATACAATAATGCCCTTACAGCGGATTCAGAGGCTCGGGATATAACCATTTTCAGGCTCCTTAATATTAATTATTACTAACTTGGTTATATATTACACCTGAAGTTTTCCCTTGTCAAGTATTTTTTTTATACCAGGCATGTCAAAATTCTTATTCAATTATTTTATGTTTGATTTTATCTTTTCCGCTTTGCTTCGCGAAATACATTATAGAATCTGATTCCTTTATCAATTCATCTACTGAAGCCGGCACTTTTTTATAGACAGCAATACCAACGCTCAACGTTACAGGCCATTCATTCTTTTTCATAATTTCTTTAAGAGAAGACTGAAATCTACCTGCCAGGACACATGCAATTTCACTCTTTGAAACCTCTGAAAATAATATAATAAATTCATCTCCTCCTAACCTGGCAAATACATCTGTTGAGCGGATATTGTGTTTTATTGTTCCCGCTACCATCCGCAATAGAACATCTCCCGTGTCATGTCCAAAACGGTCATTTATCGACTTAAAATTATCAAGATCAATATACGCGACAGAAAAAGAATTCTTGAATCTTACGGCCCGGTTTATCTCCGCCTCAGCTAAAATAAAAAATGCCCTTCTGTTATTTATACCCGTTAAAGAATCCGTACCGGCAAGTTCCTTCTGCAGGTCCAGGTTTTTTTTAAGCTCGGAAAGTATAAACACCATGAACAAAAAAAGCGATGACCTGAAAATACCGTTTATATAGGG
The DNA here is from genome assembly GCA_028719205.1 of bacterium. GTDB lineage: Bacteria > JACRDZ01 > JAQUKH01 > JAQUKH01 > JAQUKH01 > JAQUKH01. The sequence continues at coordinate 1,640 of JAQUKH010000002.1, read as the reverse complement.
CACTATTGGACTCTTAAATTCCTTTATTATTACCATATCGATCGCGAACCAGGAAATAATACTAATTATAGCGATCAAATAACCTGCTTCTTTATTAATAAGCCAGGTAGTCATTATTATTGGAACAAAATATAACATGGAAAATGCCAGTTCTGATCTGGTCATATAAATCACAAATCCATTTATCAATGTAAATATCACTCCTAAGCCAAAAAAGAATAATTTTGAACTATAGCTGAATTTCTTGCCGATTATTTTTACCTGCATGTTTCCCTTTCCTGTTAATGACAGCTTCCGCAATTATGCGTAGCACAACTGCCGCACCCGCCTCCCGAAGAAGTAGCGAATTCCCCGGAATCTCCGTTTTTTCCCGCCACGCCAAACAGCGAGACTTTTTTCCTGACATTGGAACTTCCGCATTTGACACAGGCAATATTCTTCTTTTGAAAAGAAGAATGAAAAAATTCCTCAAATTCTTTCTGGCAATCCTGGCAGCAAAACTCATATATTGGCATTTATCTGTTTCTCCTTTTCCTGAAAATATTATAACATAAATAAATCTTATAGAAATGTAAACTTACTGTTATAATATTTTGTATGAAAAGATTAAAACTGTATCTCCTTCGTTATAAAAAACATTATATAGCCGGCGCGATATTTGCGATACTTACCTCACTCGCCAGCCTTTTTACACCGTGGATATTAAAATACGTTATTGATGACCTGACAAAAAAAATCTCTTATTCGGTTATTATAAAATACGCCGGTTATATCCTCGGCATTTCTGTTATTGAAGGGATATTCCGGTTCTTTATGCGGAAGATAACCATAGGCGCCTCGCGCCAGATCGAATACGACCTTAGAAATGATTATTTCGAGCACCTGCAACAGCTCCCGTTATCTTTCTATGACCAGAATAATACCGGGGATTTGATGTCGCGGGGAACCAGTGACCTTAACGCCATCCGCATGCTTCTTGGCCCGGGAATTATGTATTCGGCAGACACAATTACAACATTTATTTTCGCGTTTACGATGATGGTCCTGATCAGCCCGAGACTTTCTTTCATTTCACTCATACCCCTTTTCTTCCTTACAATATTTGTCACAAAAATGGGGTCATATCTCCAGAAGAGCCATAAACTGGTACAGGAGAAAACTTCTGCTATCAGCCAGGCAAGCCAGGAATACCTTTCCGGCATTAAAGTCCTTAAATCATTCGTTCAGGAAGACACCGCGAACGAAAAATTTTATGGAACAAGCTATGATTATCTTAAGGCTAATCTCGGCGTTGCTAAGATCTGGGGCGCGTTTTTTCCTTTGATGTTTTTTATGTCCGGGCTAAGCACACTGATCATTCTTTTATTCGGCGGGAAGGCCGTGGTATTCAACGAAATTACTCTGGGGGAACTTGTCGCGTTCCATGGATTTCTCAGCCTGCTTGTCTGGCCAATGATGGCTATCGGCTGGGTCGTAAACCTGTTTCAGGCGGGCATCGCGTCAATAAAAAGGATCGATCATGTCTTTAACGAAATCCCGATAACTAAACACGCTCCTGTTAAACCTGAGGAAAGGATATTTAAAGGAAAAATAGAATTTAAAAACCTGACTTTTACCTATGCCGGCAATAACACGCCTGT
>JAQUKH010000001.1 GCA_028719205.1 bacterium | reverse complement strand
AAAAAGATTATATGCGTGAATGTTGAATGGCAAAAAGATGCTAAGGGCGCTCATGTTATGAAAGAGATCCCCGGGACGGAGTTTGAAATTAATGCGGATCTCATTATACTTGCGTTAGGTTTTGTCCACCCTGAACATGAAGGCCTGCTTAAAGAATCCGCGGTTGAGCTGGATCAAAGAGGCAATGTTAAAACCAGCCAGAATTATCTCACATCTCAAAATGGAATATTTGCCTGTGGCGACATGCGCCGGGGCCAGTCATTAATTGTCTGGGCGATATCCGAAGGACGGAATGCCGCAAAAGCGATTGACGATTACCTGTCAAAATAAATAACAAGGGGTCATGACCCCTTGTTTACCTTTCCAATGCCGCCTTTAAAACTTCATCTATCTTATTTACATAAATAAATTTTAATTTATTTTTTATATGAGTCGGGAGTTCTATAATATCTTTTTTGTTTTTTTCAGGCAGTATAATTGTTTTTATACCGGCTCGCAGCGCGGCCAAAACCTTTTCTTTTATCCCGCCGACAGGGAGGATCGTTCCCCTCAGAGTAATTTCACCGGTCATTGCAAGATTATTTTTTACCTTTCGCCCGGTAAGAAGAGAAACAAGAGAGGTAGTAATGGAAGTTCCTGCTGATGGGCCGTCTTTTGGGATCGCTCCGGCCGGTACATGAAGATGTATATCGTATTTATCAAAAAAATCCTCTTTTATCTTTAATTTTTTTGAGTGTGACCGTATGTAGCTTAAGCCTGCCTGCGCGGATTCTTTCATTACATTACCAAGCTGTCCTGTAAGGCTAAGATTTTTACCGCCTTTCATCATTGTTGATTCAATGAAAATTATGTCCCCGCCTGTCGGGGTCCATGCGAGGCCGATAGCTATGCCGGGTTCAGTCAGGCGTTGCGCGGTTTCAGAATAATATTTTATCTGCCCTAGATAATTATATAAATTTTTCTTTTGTATAACAAATTTGTTTTTAGAACCGCTAGCGATCTCTTTTGCTGTTTTCCTGCAGATAGTGGCAATTTCTCTTTCCAGATTCCTTAAACCGGCTTCCTGAGTGTAATTTTGTATAATTTCCGGTAAGACATCTTTCGAAAATTGCAGGTTTTCGTTAGTCAATCCGTGCTCCTTTAATTGCCTGGGGATAAGAAATCTTTCCACGATAAATATTTTTTCGTCAAGAGAGTAACCGGGTAATTCAATTACTTCCATCCTGTCCCTAAGTGCAGGTGGAATCGGGTCAAGAATATTTGCCGTGGTAATAAACATTACTTTGGACAGATCGAAAGGAAGGTTAATATAATGGTCTGTAAAACTGTTATTTTGTTCCGGATCAAGTACCTCTAAAAGAGCGGATGACGGATCTCCACGGAAATCAGTTCCAAGTTTGTCAATTTCATCCAGCATAAAAACAGGATTTCTGGAACCTGCCTTTTGGATTCCCTGAATTATTTTCCCGGGCAGAGCTCCTACATAAGTCCGCCTGTGTCCTCTTATTTCAGCCTCATCACGGACACCGCCTAAAGACATTCTGATAAATTTCCTGCCTAGCGCCCTCGCGATAGATTTTCCAAGAGATGTTTTTCCAACGCCGGGCGGGCCTACGAAACATAGAATAGGGCCCTTCATATCCTGCTTCAGTTTTCGTACTCCGAGATATTCTAAAATTCTTTCTTTAACTTTTTCAAGGTTGTAATGGTCGTCATCAAGGATCTTTTTCGCGTCAACGATCTCGAGGTTGTCTTTTGTTTCTATGCTCCAGGGCAGTGATATTAACCAGTCCAGGTAATTTCTGGATACGGTATATTCCGCGGCGCCGGGAGGCATTTTCTGCAGCCTGTTAATTTCTTTTACAGCCTCTTTTTCGACATCTTTCGGCATATTTGCTTTTTCAATTTTATCTCTTAATTCCTTAACCTCTAAACTGCGTTCATCATCATCTCCTAACTCATTCTGTATAGCTTTCATTTGTTCACGCAAATAAAATTCACGCTGTGTTTTGTCGATCTTATTCTGCACATTCTCCTGGATTTTGGATCCTAATTCGAGAAGTTTCAGTTCTTTATTCAGGAATACCGTAACTTTTTCCAAACGGGTTTTAACGTCAAAGGTTTCAAGAATATCCTGTTTTTCCACAACGCTGAGATTCAAATTCGACGCGACAAAATCAGCCAAAAGCCCGGGGTTGTCAATATTCATCGCGACAATTTTTAATTCGTCGGGCAGATACGGCTGAAGAGAAATGATCTTATGAAATTGGGTGGCGGCATTTTTCGCCGTTGCTTCAAGCTCAATATTATTATCTATTAGATCCTTTACATGGGTAATTTTAGAAACGAAATATGGTTCTTCCTGTATTATTTTGTCTATTTTTATTCTGCGGATCCCGCTTACGATTATCCGGATCGTTCCTTCCGGAAATTTCAAAAGACGAATTACCTTTGCCGCGGTTCCAAATAAATAAAGGTCAGAAGCTTTCGGGTCTTCTATATTTCCATGTGTAGCAACAAGCCCCAAAGTTTTATCGCCGGACATAATATCATCCAGCAGCTTGATAGATTTTTTTGAATTGATGATAAGGGGTATGCTGATAAAAGGATAAAGTACAGTGTCTCTTATCGGCAGGATGGGGAGAGTATCAGGTACATCTATATGTTCTATTTCGTCCTGGCTGAATCCGTCTAATCTGCTCATATTTATTTTTTAGAATTATCTTTTAAAGGTTTTAGATAAAATAATTTTCAGAAAACCGTTTTGATAAGTTGCCTTTATTTTTTTAGTGTTAATTTTGATCGGTAAATAAATAATTTTTTCAAAATAACCGGTATGTATTTCCATCTGGTTATAATTATTCGGAGTTTTACATTCTTTTGCATTGGTATGGCGGTGGCCTGAAATAGTAAGAGCGTCGTTTGAAACTGATATATCAAAATCATTCTTTTTCATTCCGGCTATCTCCATTACGATAATAAATTCATTTTTATTCTCGCAGACATCTGTTGGAGGATGCCAGATATTTTCATTTATCATTGCTAACGGAGTATTAAATATCGAAATATGTCTTATCATTTTCTCCATTTCATTATTAATGTGGCCATGGTTAGCAAATAATTTAATTTTTATAAATGGTGCCATTTTTTTATATATATTTGTTTCGCCTGAAAATATATCATAGAAAGGATAACAATGCAAATAAAATCATTGATTTACATTTTAAAATGATATATTATTACTTCGGTCTTTATTTTTTTATTTTATAGAAAGGAAAAATCATGCAATTTTCGCAAAACATATGTTTTCTGATCGGAAATGTTACCAAAGATCCTGAATTGCGTTTTACGCCGTCAGGAGCCGCAGTTGCCAAGTTTGGGCTTGCTACCAGCCGGAGTATTAAAAAAGATGATAAATGGGAAGAAGTAACTACATTTCATAATATTGTCTGCTGGCAAAAACTCGCAGAACATGTAGCGGAGAGGCTGACTAAAGGGACATTTGTGACAGTTCAGGGCAGGATAGAAAACCGGTCTTATGACGGCAAGGATGGCACGAAACACTATATTTCAGAAGTAATAGCTGAAAGCGTGTTCTTCAAATCACCGAAGAAAGACGGGGCATCCGCCGGTAAAAAAAATCAATCATCTGAATCTGAATTTGAAGGGCCGACTGATGAAGTCCCGTTTTAATTGAATAACCAATTTCTAACGATCAATAAAAACATTAAACTTACGGCAAAAATTACTACGGAATTTATGATTGCGAAGGCGTAGCTGTTTTTGTTGAATGAATTAGATCTAATTAATTTGAAAACGGTGATCAGAGAGATGATGCTTCCGAAAATAACGGGTAAAAGCACAATCCAGCGGAGTATGAAAACAGGAAGAATACTTTCAGGAGCTTTTATGATTTCGGCCTGGTAAATAGCCCTGTATGTTTTTATGCCCACGGGATCCATTAATCCGTAAAAAATATATCCTCCGCGAGTGAATATTTTTACCAGGGCTAACGCGAAATGCGAAAAGAATATAACCGGAATGAAAATATTACTTCCATAGGCGATTATTTTATTTAAGGATACCGGTTCAGCGGTTTGGCCGGTTTCATCGGGCTGTTTAATCCTTATTTTGGAAATAAAATAAATCAAAAAAGACGGTAAAAGAATTATTATTCCCGGCAGGATCAGATATATCCAGATATAAAATATTAGAGCGGGTAAACTTTCAGGGAATATTTTCTCCTGCAGACCCGGCCACATCGGGACAAATTTTTCCATTATCATGCCTAATAATACGATGATAAAAAGTGTTTCAGAAAAAGGCCTTTCATTTGGCAGAAGCACTTCTTTAAATATATTTCTTGTGTTCCACCGGACATTATCATTAGGGCAGACTTTTACGCATTGTCCGCAAAAATAGCAATGTGTATTTTCTTCAAGTGTCGCGGGAAAAATATCGGCAGGGCAGGGTATAGCGTTATTTTGTACAGGGAACTCGGTTTTTCCTAAACAAAGGGAAAACGCGTTTGTTTTACCTTTGACGCATTCCCTGTTAAGGCATTGCGCGCATATTTTTTTATCTTTTACGCGAAGTTCGAGAGGGGAAAAACAGGAATAGACTCCGATCATACTGCCAACGGGGCATAAATATCTGCAGAAAACACGGCCGCGAAAAAGCAGACCGAATATAGTGCCAAGAAGAATAAAAATAAATATAAGGCGAGCGGTTAAGTCAGGATAATGATTTAATTTTGATATATTAATTGTTATTTGTAAAAGTATAAAAACAACAACAAGAAGATACCAGTTGCGCAATTTTTTAGGATAATTGAGCTTTAATCCAAATTTGCCCGCGATACCGTTGACCATTCCGATAGGGCAGATGGCGCACCATGTTCTTCCCCATAGAAGAACAAGAATTATCATTCCCATCATCCAATAGATCCAAAAAAGCAGGTTACCGAGATTTGTATAGATCAGCGGATCAGACGCTGAAATTCCGGCAATATTGTGATTCGGCCATGTCCAAACTAAAATTAAAATTAGAACAACCAGAGTTAAAAATTGAAACAGACCCGGGAATAACCCTTGCTTTATTAAATCTTTTATAGTTTTATTTTTAAGTAAATTCTTCATTTTATGTTACTACTATTCACTGCTTAACGATATAAACTGTCAGGAAAAACAAGTTCTCCTTTTCCGTTTTTATATTTACATTTCTCTTCGCTGATACATTCGATTGCCTTCGCGGCCCATTCACGGACAGCCACTACTTCATCATTCAGGGCGGCGCGAAGAGGCGGTAAAATTCTCGTGTCGGTAAAACGGGTTAATGACTGGGCGGACTTTTGCCGGACCTGCCAGACGGGATGTTTTAAAGATTTGACTAGAAAATCGATACCCTCGGGGTCAGCCAGGTCTCCCAGCGCTAAAACTACATATTCAATATTTTTTTCATTTACAATTTTAAGAAGCGGGGGCACAAGATCTTTCCCGCGGATCTGTCCTAATGAAAGAATACTTAATTTTTGGAGATTTAGATCATTACTTTCGAGATTATTTAAAAGAAAAGGTATCGCGGGCTTACCGATCTTAACTATGGACCTTAAAATATATTTTTGGGTGTCTTCTTTTTCTTTTGGATAAAGGCTGATCAAAGGAATGATAGCGCTTGTGTCGCTGATCTCGCCTAACGCCCAGCATAAAACATATTTATGTTTAAAATCCGGTGAAAAAAGATTTTTTATCAATACCGGTACGGTTTCCTTATCCTTAATACCCCCTAAAAGGCCCGCGCCATAGTCCTGTAAAGCAGGGTCTTTGTTTTCGAGAAGTTTTAAAAGCAATGGAACAGCAGGTTTGCCGATTTTTGTGATACTGTTATAAGCCTCTTTTTGTATATCGGTATTCGCATTTTCTAAATTTCTGATCAAAAATTTTATAGCTCTTTTGTCGCCGGTTTTGGCCTTTTGTGATGCCTCGTTAATATCTTCTATTGTGGTTAAATTTATTGGTTTCTGGTAAAAAAATATTGCCAAGATTATTACTACTAACAGGCCTGATAGTATAAATATTATTTTTTTGTTCATTTTTAAGTGTAATTATTTTTTACGCCATTTTATTCACCACCCCTTAATCCTCTCCTTGCCAAGGAGGGGAAGGGGGAGGTCTTACCATATTTTATTGACAATAATGTTAATATCCTTTTTTATCTCATTATCTTTGACAATAATGGCAGATGGATTAATGGTTCCCTGATCGTATCTGCCATAGAGGTCTCCGATTTTAGGAGGCCCTCCGAATTTATCACGCGCGGAAAGGTAATATGTTCCTCCCTGAGGTAAATAAACAATATATTTTCCATCCGGCCCGGTTTTAACTGATACAAATTTAGGCCTTTCAGACATCTGTACGTATGTATATACATGTATCCGGACACCTTCTACCGGTTTACCATCGGCATCGTAAATTGTGCCGCTTATGCCGGTTTTACTTGTTTCTAAAGGATTGGTGATAGCCTTATCATCTCCTTGTTTTACGAAACAGTCTATATTTAATGTAACAGGCTTTCCGTTTTTGATACTTATAGGCCCGATAGTTTCACTTTTGATATCTCCCGGTTGTACAGGCCCTTGTTGATCTCCGCTCATTCTTTTTCTTGCCGCGAAAAAATAAGAACCGTCCGGCAGTTCAAATTTGAATTCACCATTTGCGTTAGTTGCCTCGGAGATAGTATATGGGGGGCCATGCAGGTCATTGCCTTCTTTATAAACATAGATATATATGTTTTCCACAGGCATAAGCGCCTTGCCTGAAATAACTGACCGTTGATCCTTTTTCTTATCCCAAAAGAACGCGTTACTCGTTGAGGACAAAATAATTAAACCGGTAAACAGTAAAAATAAATTTTTCATAAGATTTCATCCTTTTTAAATTTAATCTCATTTTTAATAAAAATCATATCCTGAATTTCGGAAGTAATGCTATGATCAGAATACGTGTTATCAAAAACCGCAATTTGAAAATGATAAGAATTACCGGCAATGAAATTTTTGTTATTATCATTTAAAGGGCTTGTAATAGTCAAAGTCCAGAAGCCGTCCTTATAAAAACTTTGAGAATATATATTAGGTGTTTTGCCGGTATTTTGCAAGAAATATTTGTTTTCGTCAATACCTGAACTATCAATATTTATCTCCCAAATTGAATTATCTTTCGTATTCCTGCCTGCCCACCATATCCAAAGATCATATATTTCATTATCTTTTGTTTTCATCTGATGTGTTGGTGTAAGTATTGAATTTTGCACCTGCCATTCATTCAGATGACAGCTTGATAAGCAGTTGGCGGATGGAATATTCTCTTTGTTCCAGATAATTCCCAAACCGTCTTCACTGCCTTTGGTTTTATCAAATGTTTTTGTATCTTTATCCCATACTGCCGGCTGATCATCTTTATTTTTATCAGGCCATTGAATCCTTAAAAACAAATTACTTTCGTTATAGAAAGCCGAAAGTTTAATGTCAACCGGGGTAGACGGGGCCACATGATGGCATGTTTTGTTTGACGCGTGAATGGTTTCTTTATCCAGTTTTGAAAGCTTAGGCGAACTTTGGTTGAGTTTTCCTTTTTCTACAGGTAAATAATAAGATAATGAATTCTCCCAGTCTTTTTCAGTCGGGATATCAGCAATTTTAAATATATAAAGTTTATCGCCTTTTACTGAACAGCCGATTAAATTTGGCATATATAACAAAAAGAACAATAAAAGAATATTTTTCATATTTTATTATATTATATACATGTGGTTATGGTTTCACAATAATATATTTGTTTATAATAATATTTTATGATAGTATCAGTTTTAAATGCATAAAGATAATATAAAATTAAAAATTAAAGGGGAGATATTATTTAACGAACCGATGTCCCGGCATACAAGTTTTAAAGTAGGCGGGCCGGCGGACATTTTAGTTTTTCCTCATGATGAAGATGATATAATAAATATTTTGCAGTATGCCTGTAATAATAATATATCATGGTGTGTGCTAGGGCGCGGCTCAAATGTTTTAGTAAAGGATAAGGGTATCACAGGGATCGTTATTAAGACCGAAAGAATATTAAATACAATTGATATACATAATAATATATTTGAAGTGTCAGCGGGTATTTTATTGCCTAAGCTTGTAAGATTCACGCAGGAAATGGAGTTTGGCGGTTTGGAATTTGCTATCGGAATTCCGGGAAATGTTGGCGGTGCCGTGGCAATGAATGCCGGTGTAAAAGACAAATGTATAGGTGATCTTGTTCTCAGGATATGGGGAGTTTCCGGAGGCGGAGAGAAAAAAGAATGGAAAAAAGAAGAACTGGATTTTGGTTACAGAAAAAGTATTTTTAGTGAGAGTGGAGATATAATTACTAAAGCCGAACTTTTATTAAAAAAGGATTCGCCGCAAGACATAAAAGAACGGATTGATGGATATATAAAAAAAAGAAAAGAAACACAGCCATTGGAATATCACAGCGCGGGAAGTATTTTTAAAAATCCCGGGAACGGGAAATTCGCCGCCGCGCTTATTGATAAATCAGGCTGTAAGGGCTTACAAATTGGTTCAATGAGAGTTTCAGAAAAACATGCCGGTTTCATTATAAATGTGGATCCTGATAAAGCTAAGGCATTTGATGTTCTTTCTTTGATAAAAGAAATCCAGAAAAGAGTTTATAACAAATTTGGAGTTAACCTGGAGCCGGAAATTAAAGTTCTGGGGGAATAAAATAGCAGTTTTAGGTTGATTTTTTATCCAATATTACGGTATAATATATAAATATGAGAAGATTTAAGTTTTTAATAAGTATAATAAGTATTTCAGTCCTATTTATTTTGAACAGTTGTGGCAAAAGCGGTGGCGGGTCATCAATGCCGCTTACCGGTACAGGTGATACAATTTCTTTCACTCCTTCAGGCACCCCTTCAGATAATACAGTATATTTAGAACAAGTTTCAATAAATAATGATGAGATAAATTTAGCTGTTAAGGTAAAAAACGGGACGGATGTATATGGTGCCGCGATTGAAATAACATACGATAGCAGTAAAATAAACTATATATCATTAAGAAAAGGAGATTATTTAGGTACGGAAGGAGATATTGTATTTTCCGCTATGCTGGATAGGGGAAAGGAAGGTACCTTACTGGTCGGTAGTGATAAAAAAGGAGATGTTCCGGGCGCAAATGGAGATGGAACGTTAGTTACTATTGTTTTTAGGGCGCTAACAACGCAGGCGAATACTGCTATAGGATTTAATGTCCAGAATAGCGCTTTGAAATCATCAAACGCGCATAATCCCAATATCGCCGGCACATCATGGATCGGCGGGAGTTTAAATTATCAATAGGATGAAAATAATGATGAACAGGCAAATTTTGTTTTTGTCGATATTTCTATTATTAGGTTTATCCTTAAAAGCAAATGCCGGGCCGGCTGATAATAACCTTATTATATTAAAGCAACCTTCCGGGAAAACTTTTAAAGCAAGGCTTCATGGTGATGAAAGGTATAATTGGATCACAACAAAAGAAGGTTATGGAATTTACAAAAACGCGGCTAACGGCAATTGGGAATATTATCAGTCCGATAATGTTTCAAGGCTGGTTGTCGGGGAAGTAGAGCCTTCTAAATTTAATATACCCAAAGGTTTGAATTCATACCAGTCTGTTAAGAAAGAATCAATTAAATATAGAAATGGTAATATCGATTTTGGTTCGAGAAATAGTTTAACCGAAAGTAATCCGGTTGCGGGAGACAGAAAGCTATTAGTTATCTGTGTTGATTTTTTAGATACTGCCGGAACATATGACCCGTTGGATATTCAACCTTTATTTTTTGGAGAAACCAGCAGTGTTTCGGACTATTATCAAAAAGTGTCATATTCCGCGGTATCCATTAGTCCTGCGTCTGAAACCTCCGGGGTAACAGATGACGGTATAATTGGGTGGCTGCATTTGCCTTACAAACATCCAAATACAGGTGATTCTACTGATGTTATTTCTGATTCTACGAATCAACAGATTGCCAAAGACGCGATTACACTAGCAGATCCATATATTAACTATGCATCGTACGATTACAATAAGGATAGTACTATTTCTACTGATGAGCTTTCAATTATAATTATTGTCGCGGGATATGAACGTTCCGCGGGTCCTGCTGCACCATCAATCTGGGGCCATCGATGGTCTATGTTTTCGGTAGGTTATCCGATAGTTGATAGTACGATAACGATAGAGGACTATTGTGAAATAGGCGAAAGGCACGGAGATCACCTTGCTACTATCGGAATAATGGCGCATGAACTCGGACATTTAATTTTTTCACTGCCGGATTTATACGATACCAATCCTGGAAACGGGGATTCTTATGGCGTAGGATTTTTTGATTTAATGGGAAATGGCAGCTGGGCATCAAAAACAGGAGAATTTCACGGGTCTATGCCTACACAATTATCAGCATGGAGTAAAGAATATCTTTCATGGGGGAAAGTAACAACAATAGATTCCGGACAGGATATTACGCTTCCAAAGACTGACAGTGATGGTTCATCTGTTTTCCGGGTTAACACATCAGATCCGGATCAATATTTTCTTTTGGAAAACCGGCAGTTTTCAGGATATGACATGGGCTTCCAGCGTTTTGAAGAGGCATCAGGCCACGGAGGAGTGGTTATTTATCATATTGATAATTCAAAACTTACGTCTTCGAACTTCAACTTTAACGATGTTAATGCTGATGTGAACGATAAAGGTGTGGATGTTGAAGAGGCCGATGAAGGTATTTTAGGCTTCAGTCAGTTGGATACCGAACAAACTCCTCTCGATAAGAATATGTTTTTCTTTTCAGGAAATAATTCGGATTTTACTAATGATACAATCCCCGGTTCCAGATTAAAAAATAATACTCATACCAGGATCGCGATTACCGGTGTTTCGAATTATGGCGATATCATGACCGCGAAAATTTCACTTGTTCAACAGCCGGTAGTAAAACTTACAGCCGAAATTTTATCCCATTCACCCTGGTTAGTGAATTTTACCGCTGATACAACAGCTTTAGACGGCGATATTATTAAATACGAATGGGATTTTAATGGGGATGATAAATATGAGACAACAACAACCGTTAAGACCCTAAACTTCACCTATAATATAATAGGTACATATAATGTCAAGGTCAAGGTCACTTATAGTGATGGAGCAATTGCTGAAGCGGTTATGGCTATCGGGCTTAAATATTTGAGCAAGCCTATGGGTAATATTGATACGGTTTCTTCGGGTTCGGCCGACCGTGTTGACGGCCATGATTTATATGATATGGCAAAAGCTTTCGGATCTAATCCTCAAAATTCCAATTGGAATCTTTACGCGGATTTAAATGAAGATCTGATAATTGACGGGAATGACCTGGCTTTACTTGCGATGAATTTTGGAAAATAAATTTGCTTTTAATAAATATTTTGATATAATACATATTCCAAAACAAAAGTAAAGAAGGAGTGATTTCAGAATGTTTCCATTTTTTGATCCATCAATGATATTTTTGCTGCCTGCGCTTGCTTTTGCTTTTTACGCGCAATTTAAAGTGAAATCAACATATGAAAAATACGCAAAAATAAAGTCGTCGCGTGGTATGTCAGGAGCGGATGCCGCTAAACAGATGATTGTCAACAACGGCTTATCTGTCAGTGTTGAAGTGCAGCCCGGAGTTTTAACAGATCATTATGACCCGCGAAGCAAAAAATTAAAGCTTTCATATGAGGTTTATAACAGCAATTCTTTATCCGCGCTTGGAATTGCGGCTCATGAAGTCGGGCATGCGATTCAGGACAGAAACGGTTATTTCCCGATGCAAATCCGTTCATCAATTGTCCCGGCGGCAAATATAGGCTCTCAACTGGCTATTCCTCTGTTTTTTATCGGTTTCTTCTTTAGATCAGCGGGAATATTGATGGATATTGGAATATTGCTTTTTAGTTTAGCTGTGTTGTTTCATATAATTACGCTGCCGGTTGAATTTAACGCAAGCCGTTTGGCATTGGCAAATTTACAGGGAAATAAATTTTTATCTGACGAAGAATTGGAAGGAAGCCGTAAAGTTTTGAACGCGGCCGCTCTCACTTATGTCGCGGCAACTGCTATGGCCGCAATGCAATTAATAAGATTATTAATTTTAAGGAATAGGAGAGATTAATGTTAACACCTAAAAAAATATTTAAAGCGTTATTGATAATTTTTGTTGTTTATCTTATTACTATTGCCATGACAGTATTTGAGGTCCTTGCGCGCGCGAAAGAGGCATATAATGAAGGCAGGGAATATTACGCTATGGGTGTTGAATGGGAAAATAAAGGAGATATTCCAAAGGCTTTTGATTATTATAAACAGGCTTTATGGGCTCAGGAAACAGTAGAGCAGATACTTACCTCTTATACCGTGAAAAAATTTCCCGCAAGTGACTTGGAAGCCGGGATGATACTGGGCGATCCAATTTATCCTGATGGAATACGCGAGGCTGAACCTGCCAGGCATAATCCTAAAGAAATGATAGCAGATTCATATATTCCCTTGACTGAAGATCAGGTTAGAAGTATAAAGACAAATAATATTGAAAATGTCCATGTCCCAAAGGATTATTCTCTTACCCAAAGAAGTAAATGGATCGCGCTGGCTAAAGCAGAAATCCCGAAGATTAAAGAAAAAATAGAACTTACACAACCAATATTCCCTGTTGAGGTAAAGGATCAAAAACCGGCCCCGGTTGTAAAAAAATAAAATAAAAATATGAAAAGAAAAACGTTAATACTATTAGTAGTTACAATAATATTTTCATTTAGTTCGATCAGCGCAAAGTCTGATATTACATTCCATAATAATGCAGCTGCGGTGCTTTCTGAAATGAAAAATTCTAAAGACTATAACTCTGTAAAAAAATATCTTACTGATGAGAATGATGAATATAAGATCGCGGCTATTTATGTGCTTGCCGGTTTAGATAAGGTATCCGCAAGTGCCGATCTTAAAAATATTTACGCCGGCAGCTCTTACGAGGCAAAAAGAAACATTATTTATGCCTTGGGAGAAATGAGGTTAAATGATAATATAGTTTTTCTATCGGAGTGTTTAAATCCTTCTGAAAAAATAGATATAAACAACGAAGCCATTATTGCCCTTGTTAAAACAGACGATAAAGAAGTTATCAGGCCGTTAATAAATTATTTAAACCAATTTCCTGAAAATAAAATTTTAGTAAAACAAATGCCGCTTTTAGGTGTTAAATTAATTGAGCCTTTGTTTTTAAACCTTCAGGAAAAAGATGAAAAAAATTATATTACGGCAAAAATAATTACAGAGGAAATAATTAATGCGAATACTAAAGAAGCTTTAATGGAGATCGTAAAGTTGTCCGCTAGCGTGATTGAACCGGTTAACCTTTTAGCTAAGGAAATGATCAATGAAAGAAAAGAGGATGCTGTAATATCAGCCGTAGAGTTATTTAAGACGGCCGGCGGCAGGTTGGAGGAAGAAATAACTAATTTTTTATGTAATTATCCTGATAGTTGTGTAGTGGCGGATAATTTAAACAGTGTTTGGAAAGAATCCAAGGATGAAAACAAAAAAATCGTGATAATTGACATTCTTTGCAGCCAAAAGTCAGATGATCTTAAAGTTTTTCTTTTAGATAATATAACTGATCCTTCAGAAAAAGTAAGAAATCACTTAACGACTAAAATGGAACCGAGAGATTATTACGCGACTGAAATATTAAACAGGTTAATAAAGGCTGATGATATAAACATAAGAGGTTATTATAAAGATGCTTTGGTTAATTTAGGCG
This sequence comes from bacterium, assembly GCA_028719205.1. GTDB lineage: Bacteria > JACRDZ01 > JAQUKH01 > JAQUKH01 > JAQUKH01 > JAQUKH01. The sequence goes on along the minus strand of JAQUKH010000001.1, from coordinate 183,147 downwards.
GTGGAAATTTTCTTTTTTTATTAAGATTATTTGCCGTTAAAGACTTTTCTTATGACGCGGAAGATATAATGATAAGGCTTAAAGATAAAAATGTTGATAAGACCCTTTTAGATGCTTTAATAAAGGAGGAAAAAGGGCTTGATCCGTTTAGGGAAAGAATCAGGGCTATTATAGTAAAAAGAACCCCTCTTTCAATTGAAACTTTGGTAGATGGATTAAAAGATAAGAATAGTAAGGATGAAAGTAAGAAAATGTTGTTACAGATAGGTAAACAAACGGTTCCCGCGTTAATAAATGTTTTAAAAGAAGATCAGGATGATCTGCAGACTGCAACCGCGACTGAAATACTTATTGAGTTTGGAGAGAATAATTTGCCTGAATTAATAAAAGAACTGAGCGTTGAGGACCTATGGAGCAAAATGAATATTGCTTATGTGCTTGTGAAACTAAAACATAAAGAAGTAATACCATCCTTGATCGAGGTTTTAGGATCTGAAGACTCAGCGTTGAGATATAGGGCAATTTATGCCCTGCGTGATTTAGGAACTGTGTCAGTTCCTGAGTTGATTAAAAACCTTGATAATTCAAAGGAAATTACTTTAATCGGGATAATTCGTTCTTTGGGAGAGATCAGGGATAAATCGGCAATTTCTTCTTTAAAGAGCAAATTAGCGTCAATTCAAAATGAAAAAATAAAAGTTGAAATAGAAAAAGCGCTAAAAATGATTGGTGAATAAAATTTATGAAAAATAAAATAATATTACAAATATTTATTATGATGGTTTTGGTAAGCTCGGTAAGCTGTGAACAGAAAGTATTACTAAAGGATAAGATAAATTTTATATATTCCAGTTCAATGAATGATTTATGGATCGCTACATCCGGCGGTATTTATAGGATAAAGGATGAAAAATATAATGACGCAAAAAATATTAAAAAAGGTGAGAAGGTAACAGGAATAGCAGAAGACGCTAAAAAAAATATTTATTTTGGAATAGGGAAAAATGTAGTTTGTCTCAATATCGGAAATGAAGAAAAAATTATTACGCCGTTCGGAATGGGGAGAGAAGATTCTTACATACAAAGTTTAGCGGTTGATAAAAATGATAATTTGTGGATCGGACGTAATAATGATTTACTTGTTATGTATAATGGTGACAAATTTAAGACTTATCCTGTTTGGGATGTAAATAGTATTGTTTTTTCTGCTTCAGGGGATATTTGGATCGGCGCAAAGTCCGGCATTTACTTTATTAAAAATGACATTTTAGAGGAATTGAAACTTGACACCAGCGATTTAGAGGATTTTGAAATAAATAATATTCTGATAGATGATTATGATAATTTATGGTTGGCTACAAATAAAGGCCTGTTTAAGTATAACAATCATATATGGATAATCTATAATACTGGAAATAGTAAATTAAAGGATGATCAGGTTTCATCGGTTTATTTAGATAAAAATGGTTCTTTGATGGTTGGGACGAGGTCGGGGGAAATACAAACGATAAAGAACAATAAATGGCAGGAACTAAATCCGGGATTAAAAAACAATGCGATCAATACTATTTACAAAGACTCTAAAGATATTTTGTTGTTAGGAACAGATTCAGGTTTAACGGTATCTAAATGACTAAAAGGCCTCTCTTTCGGATTATAACAGTTCTTTATCTATTCCTGATTTTTTATATTTCTTCTCTGTCTCAACCTGTTAAATTGCCTCCTATCCCCGAATTTGATAAAGTAATACATTTTTTTGAATTTGGATTACTTGGATATTTAGTTTTTAATTCAATTGAGAGTTATAATAGAAAACGAACAGAGCTTTACGCTATATTATTTTCAATATTTTATGGCGGGCTTGATGAGATCCATCAATATTTTGTTCCAGGAAGATGTTGTGATTGGGCTGATTTTTTAGCAGATTCCTTAGGCGTAATTTCTGCGGTTCTGATATTTAGTAATTTAAAAAAGAATTTAAAAAATTATGGAAAAAATTAAAGCTGTAAGAGGTACTAAAGATATACTTCCTCATGAAGTTAATAAATGGCAGTTTTTAGAGAATAAAGCGCGGGAAATATTTTCTTTGTATGGTTATAAAGAAATAAGAACGCCTATTTTTGAGGAAATATCTTTGTTTGTCCGCGGAATCGGGCAGGGCACGGATATCGTACGAAAGGAAATGTATGTTTTTGATGACCGCAAGGGCAGAAAATTATGCCTCAGGCCGGAAGGAACTGCCGGTGTCATGAGGGCTTTCCTTGAACATAATCTTGCGGATAATTCAATTACAAAACTTTTTTATACAGGGCCTATGTTCCGTTATGAAAGGCCCCAGGCTGGCAGGTATAGACAACATACTCAAATCGGTGTTGAGGCGATCGGAAGCGCTGAACCAAGCCTCGACGCGGAGGTAATTTCGCTGGTGTATAATTATTTTATACTTGCGGGACTTGAGAATATACAGGTTGAACTAAACAGCGTGGGCTGTGAGAAATGCCGTGGGAAATACAAAGATATTCTAAAGGAAGCATTAGCAAAGAACGTTACCGCCTTTTGCCCGGATTGCCAGGAAAGATTTAATTTAAATGTATTAAGGATGTTTGATTGCAAAATTCCTGAATGTCAAAATTTTTTAAACGAAGCTCCGAAAATTACAGATGCGATCTGTCCGGATTGTCAGGCGCATTTAGCTGAGGTAAAGGCGCATTTAGATCTTTTAAAGATAAATTATAAAATGAATCCGCGTTTAGTTCGCGGCCTGGATTATTATACGCGTACAACATTTGAGATCATTTTTTCATCGCTTGGATCACAAAACGCGATTGCCGCTGGAGGCAGGTATGATAAGCTGATCCATGAACTGGGAGGAGATGAAATTCCCGGTATCGGATTTGCTATGGGTGTCGAAAGAATTGTTCTCGCGCTTGACAGTATCGGCAAAAAATGGCCAGAAATGTCAAGCCTCGAAGTTTATAATATTGCCGTCGGATCCCAAAAAGCCTATGAATATCTTTTTGAATTAACAAATAAATTCCGTCAATCAGGGATCAGTTGTGAGATCGATCATAGACAGAGATCTTTAAAAAGCCAGTTAAAAACAGCTGATAAACTTAAAGCTAAAAGAGTTATAATTTTAGGTGATCAGGAATTAGAAAAAGGTATTGTTTTATTGCGTTCTATGAATACCGGAGTACAGAGAGAAATAAAATTTGAAGAGTTATTTGATCTAGTTAAGAAGGAGGTATTGCCTTGAAAAGAACACATAATTGCGGAGAATTAAATGAAGGTGATATTGGAAAACAGGTGATCTTAATGGGATGGGTTAACAGCCGCAGAGATCATGGCGGATTGATTTTTATTGATTTGCGGGACCGTTATGGCCTTACTCAAATTGTTTTTAATTCTGAGATAGACCAGAAATCCCATAAAGAAGCAAATGTTATACGTGACGAATATGTTCTGGCTATTGAAGGTGAAGTGAAATTCCGGCCGGCTGGAACGGATAATGTTAACCTTCCTACAGGTAAAATTGAAATTATCGTAAAAAAATTAGACATATTAAACAGGTCATTGCCGCTGCCTTTTGCTTTAAATGAAGGTGATAAGGTCGGTGAGGATGTAAGGCTGCGTTACAGGTTTCTTGATCTCAGGAGAGGAGATTTGCAGAAGAACATTTTGTTAAGGCATAAGGTGGGAAGAACAATACGAAATTTTCTGGATCAGGAAAGATTTTGCGACATTGAAACACCGTTTTTAACCAAAAGTACGCCGGAGGGAGCGCGGGATTTTTTGGTGCCCAGCCGTTTGAGTCCGGGGAAATTTTTCGCGTTGCCTCAATCTCCACAGCTTTTTAAACAACTTTTAATGATTTCAGGTTTTGAAAGATATTATCAGATAGTAAAATGTTTCCGTGACGAGGATTTAAGGGCTGATAGGCAGCCTGAGTTTACTCAGGTTGATCTTGAGATGTCTTTTGTAAGTGAAGAAGATGTTATGAATTTAACCGAGGGAATGTTTAAATCAATATGGAAAGAATTAAATAAAGGAGAGTTAAAAACTCCTTTAAGGCGTTTAGATTATAAAGACGCGATTTTAAAATATGGCTCAGATAAACCCGATTTGCGTTTTGATTTAGAGATCATAGAAGTATCTGATATTGTTAAATTAAGCCAATTTGAGGTATTTAAGAAAGTAGTTGACTCAAAAGGAGTTGTTCGTGGAATTAAAATCCCGAACGGAGCCGGATTTTCGCGCCAGGAAATCGATAAGTTAACGGAAGAAGCAAAAATTTTCGGGGCAAAAGGATTAGCCTGGTTAAAGATTGAAAATAATGAAATAAAGTCTCCCATTGCTAAATTTTTTACGCCGGATATTTTAGAAAAAATAAAATCGGAGATGAAGGGTGAAAACGGCGATCTCCTGGTTTTTGTCGCGGATAAAGTTAAAATTGTATGGCAGTCATTGGGACATTTACGGAATTATTTGGCAAACAAACTTAATTTAATAGATAATAAAAAATATGAATTTGCGTGGATCATTAATTTCCCGCTTTTTGAATACAGTGAAGAAGATAAACGTTATGTCGCTATGCATCATCCTTTTACCTCTCCGAATGAAGGCGCGAATTTGAATATTGATCCGGGGGAGATTACCGCGCGTGCTTATGATCTGGTTTTAAATGGCAATGAGATCGGTGGTGGAAGTATTCGGATACACCAGAGGGAAATGCAGGAAAAAATGTTTGAGCTTTTAAAGATCGGTAAAGAAGAGGCAGAAGGGCGTTTTGGATTTCTTCTTGAAGCTCTAGCGTTTGGCGCTCCGCCTCATGGAGGAATTGCTTTTGGATTGGACCGGCTGATCATGATCCTGATAGGAACGGAAAATATACGCGAAGTTATTGCTTTTCCAAAGACACAAAAAGCAACATGCCTTTTAACAGGAGCGCCGGATACGGTTTCTGAAAAACAATTAAAGGAATTAAGCATAAAAACCGACAATAAAGTATAATTGAAAAAATATATATTTTTTTTCGTTGACAAGTTAATAAATATTGTTAAAATAGGAATATGATGAAAAATAGATTAAAACTGATCATTAGTTTTTTATTCATTGCCGGGATTGCCTGTGCCCCGAATATGAAACAGCTGGCGGAATTAAATGGATATAAGTCGCAGGCTGAGAATATAATATCTACAGCTAAAGAGAAAATAAAAATCGCAAAAGAAAAAGGTGCTGAAAAATATTCGCCTGATAACCTGAATTCTGCGATCTCTTCGTTAAAAGAAGCAGAAAAATACTATAATGATGGTGTTCTTAATCATAAGAAATCTTATAAGATCGCAAAAGAAAATTATTTGAAAGCTATTAAATATGGAAATACTGCTATTAACTACGCTGAGTTGGCTATAGAGATTTCTGAATCCGCTGTAAAAATTGAGGAAGCGGAGAAAGCGATTGCGGAAGCTAAAAAAGCTGAAGCTGAGGTATACGCTTCTCAGAAAATAAGCAATGCAGCAGCATCGTTAAATCAGGCGCAGCAGAGTTTTAAATCCGCTAAATATCCAGAATCAAGAGAGTTTGCCCAAAAAGCGATAAAATCTGCCGGTGAAGCAAAAGATGAAGCAGTAGTTAAAAAAGGGAACATTGAATCAAAACTGAAAAGATTCGAAAAAGCTAAGGAAACTTTAACTGAATCGTTGAAAAAGAACGATTTGAGCGGTATTATTGAAGGTGTAAAAGAAATATCAGCGGCAGAATCTGATCTTTTAAAGTATAAAATTGAAATTAGTGAAAAAGAAGAAGAAAAAATTATTTTAAAACAGTCTTTAGCTAAACTCAAAGAGACTGAATCGGGAATGCTGAGTCTGATAGAAAAATATTATAAGGCGAAAAAAGACAGGGACGATGCCGAGAGAAAGGTCAAAAGCGCTAGAGAAGAAAGAGATTCGCTGAAAGAAAAGCTGGAAAAATTAAAAGCAAAAACCGCAACTTTGGTCAATGAACTAAACGATTTAACCGGAAAAAGAAATAGTTTAATTGAGAAATAAAATATGAATAGAAAAATTATTTTTACCATTATTTTTATGTTGTTTTTTGTAATATCATCTGATGTGAAAATTTTTGCTGATGCTGAATCTCAGGCATTAATAGATGAATCCAAAACAGTATTAGAAGATGCCATTAAAAAACTTCAGGATGAAACTAAGCAATTATTAAATGAATATGATAGCCTGCAGTCAGAAATATCCCGGTTAAAGAAAGAAATCAGTGATGAAGAACAGCTTACTTTAACGAAAACTGATGAAATTAAAGCTGTTGAAGAAGAGATAAAGAAATTAAAAGAAAAACCCACAAAATATAAAGTTATAAAAGGCGATTGCCTTTGGGTGATCGCGAAGATGGAAAAAATATATGGTGATCCCTATAAATGGAAAAAGATATATTGGGCAAACAGGGATAAGATAAAAAATCCGGATCTGATATATCCTGATCAAATATTTGATATACCCAGGGGAATAATTGGAGCAGGCCCAAGGCCCACTGAGTATGAGGTTGTACAGGGTGATTGTTTATGGAAGATTGCGGGATTAGATAAGATTTACGGTGATCCATATCAATGGCCGAGGTTATATAAAGCTAATAAAGATCAAATTAAAGACCCTAAATTGATTTATCCTTATCAAATTTTTGATATTCCCCGCTAAAAAACGGTGATAGAAACAAGTTATTTTTATAGACTCTTATTATCATAATCAAAATTGATAATAAGAGTTTTTTAATTTTATGGAAAAAAAAGTTTACTTGTTAAATAATGAAATCGCGTTTTCTCTTTTTGGACAAAATGATAAGAATATAAATATAATTGAAGATAAATTTGATGCCAAGCTATTTTCAAGAGGAAATGAATTAATAATAAAAGGCAATAGAAATTCAGTTGAAAAAGTATTTTTTGTTATTGAAGAACTTTTAAAATTAATTAAAAAAGGTAATTCAATAAGTAAAGATGATATTGATCTGGTTATAAGATCATTGCAAGATGAGGAAATGCTAAAAACATCGGATATTTTAACTGAAGATCTGTCTGTTTCACGCCGTGACAGGCATATCAAACCGAAAACTTTAGGGCAAAAAAAATATGTTGAAGCTATAATTAAATATGATATAGTTTTTGGTATAGGGCCCGCGGGAACCGGGAAAACGTATCTTGCGATGGCAATGGCTGTTTCCTCTTTGAAAAACAAAGAAGTGGATAGGATAATATTAGTAAGGCCTGCGGTAGAAGCCGGGGAAAATTTAGGATTTTTACCCGGTTCTTTTAGTGAAAAAGTTGATCCGTATTTAAGGCCGCTTTATGACGCAATTTATGATATGATGGAAATTGAAAAAGTGCAGAGGCTAATGGATAAAGGTATAATTGAAGTAGCCCCTTTGGCATACATGCGTGGCAGGACATTAAATAACGCTTTCATTATACTGGATGAAGCTCAAAATACGACTTCTGAACAGATGAAAATGTTTCTTACAAGATTGGGATTTAATTCAAAAACAGTTATTACCGGTGATATAACTCAAGTTGATCTTCCTTCAAACCGCAGATCAGGTTTAATTGAGATACAGGAAATACTAAAGGATATAGAAGGCATCTCATTTGTTTATTTCAACGGAAATGATGTAGTCCGGCATGAACTGGTACAAAAAATAATAGAGGCTTATGCTCAAAGAGAAGTTAAAAGATAGATTAAAAAAGAGTAAAATAATATTTTATTCAGATATAAAAGAAAAACGATCTGAATCAAAATACATTAAATTAATATTGTCATTAATAGTATTTTTAACTGTAATTATACTGCCCGAAACTTTCAAATTGATGTCTATTTTGGGCAGAATATTATTGGTATCACTTTTTGTTCTATTAAGCGGGATATATATCTATTTATTTCAGCCAAAGATATTTAAATCCGAAACAAAATTACTTATAACAGGTCTGATTTTAGTAGTTTCTTTTGTTATGATAAAATTACTTTTTTGGCTGGATATATCGATCTATTTGGTTCCCGGGGCAATTATAGGTATTTTGTTGTCAACTTTATTAAAACCTAATCTCGCGTTTTTTATAAGCAGCCTGGCAGGGATCTTGATCGGTTTGATGAAAGATAACACGTTAAATTATTCATTTTTCCTGCTTTTGACTAATTGGATCGGTATATTTTCAGTATTTCATTTAAGAAAAAGAATAAGTATTCCTTTAGCAGGATTGATACTTGGAGTGGGGAATAGCGTGCTTATTCTGATCATTAATCTTATAGGTAATCATTATTCTTCCTTTAAGACCTTGCAGGAGATGGGGTGGGGTTTTCTTGGCGGGCTTCTTGCCATTTCCTTATCAGGTATTTTATTGATAGTTTTTGAAAATATATTTAATCTGACAACAGACATAAGAATGATAGAATTGACTGACCTGAATCATCCTTTACTGAAAAATCTTGCGTTAGTAGCTCCAGGTACTTATCATCACAGCATTGTTGTCGGGAATCTGGCTGAAGCAGGCGCGGAATCAATTGGCGCGAATAGCCTTTTAGCGAGGGCAAGCGCCTATTTCCATGATATTGGAAAACTTAATAAAGCAAAATATTTTTCAGAAAATAATAGTACAAAAATACATGATAAATTAACACCTAACATGAGCAGTCTTATACTTATTTCTCATGTGAAAGACGGGGTTGATCTGGCAGATCAATATAGATTAAGTGAAGGCGTAGTTAATATTATCAGGGAACATCACGGAACAAGTCTGGTTTCTTTTTTCTATCAGGAGGCCTTAAAGGAAAATCCTTCTGAAAATTTATCTGAACAAAATTATCGTTATCCAGGGCCTAAACCCCAATCAAAAGAAGCGGGAATAGTTATGCTGGCCGATATTGTGGAAGCTGCTTCCAGGACGTTAACTAATCCGACGCCTAATCTTCTTAAATCATTGATAAACAGGCTTATAAATGAGAAATTAAAGGATAGTCAGCTGGATGAATGTGAATTAAGCCTTAGGGATATTACAAAAATTACGCAGGTTTTTGAAAGAGTTCTAAGCGGAATATACCATAGCAGGGTGGATTATCCTAAAACTGAGGATTTAGTTGATGAGAATATTGATAAACAATTGGCAAAAGTCAGTCAAATTGCCTTCAAAAGAATTAAAAATAATAATTAATACGATCCTTAAAAGTATGAGTCCCGGAAAGCCGGTAATCGGGATTACGTTTGTTGATGATAAAACTATCCGGGAATTAAATAAGAAATACAGAAAAAAAGATAAACCGACCGATGTTTTATCTTTCTCATTAAGGGAAGGTGAAATAGCTACTGATATTTCTTCCGATTTGATAGGCGATGTGGTCATTTCAGTGGAAACAGCGATAAAACAAGCTGGAGATTATAAACATAGTTTTGAGGAGGAATTAAAAATACTTTTAATACATGGAATATTGCATCTTTTTGGTTATGATCATATTAAAGAAAAAGATTTTGTTATTATGAGGAAAAAAGAGAAAGAAGTGTTTAAATTAATAGAGGGCTTTAAATTAGAGCCGGAATTTAAATGATCTTGAAGTATTCACTTCTATGAATAAAAAACAAAAAAATAGAATATTTGTCTGGATAAATGTAATTATAATATGTTTATTGATCATTGCGAAGACTTATCAGGAAAAAACAAAAAAAGAAGATATTTCGTTAGAAATAAGATCCTTATCTCTTGTCTACCCTGAGGCTGATGGATTTTCAGAGAAAAAAGGGTCGCCGCCTCACTATGAAGTTTACGCGATAAATGAAAAAGGTGAAAAAAAGCTTGTTGGATTATGCTTTCTTTCTACGGATTTCGCCCCTGATATCAGAGGATATGCGGGAAAAATAAGAATTCTAATAGGCATGAATAATAAGGGGCAGGTAAAGGGTATAAAAATATTATCGCATAATGAGACTCCCTCGTATGTTCAAACTCTTCAGGAACCGGTTTTTACCGATCAGTTTAAAAAACTGGATCACAAAAGTGAATTTAAATTAGGTAGAGATCTGGACGGTATAACACGCGCGACTATTTCAAGCCAGGCAGTGGTGTCAGCTGTTGAAAAGTCGATTAAGCTGGCGGCAAATAAATTCTTTAATTTAGAGGTTAAACAAAAAATATCCTTTGAGTGGAAAGATATTTATAAAAATTATAATATATATATAATTACATTGTTTTTTGTTTTAGCAATATATTTTTATTTGAACGGCATACGTTATGGACGGTATTTTATTTTGACTGGAGCGATATTATATTTCGGGTTTTTAGAACTTAATTATATTTCGATAATAAGCTTAATTAATATATTTACAGGCAGGATCCCCGATATTGTTTCAAGTTTATCGTGGTATTTTTTGTTTGTTTTGACATTTATAACGACCATGCTTTGGGGAAGGATATATTGCGGCTGGATCTGCCCGTTTGGAGCAATACAGGAACTTCTCGGAAAAATCAGCCCATTCCATGTTAAAATATTGAACGATGATGAGAAAAAGGCGCGCTTAATAAAATATTATTTGTTGATCTTAATAGTCGGCGCTGTATTTGTCACCGGGAATATAGGTTTTACGAATTATGAACCTTTTAATACTATTTTCAGTTTAAGAGGGGAAATTATATTTTTCGCGTTCCTGATATTTTTGTTAATAACATCATTTTTTATTTTCAGGTTCTGGTGCAGATATTTATGCGGGGTTGGAGCGTTTTTGTCATTATTATCAAATTTTTCGATTTTTCCTTTGAAAGCGAAAAAAAACTGTGATTTATGCAGGAAGTGTGAAGCTATATGCCCTTTAGAAATATGCAGCGTAGATGAGGATATTTTTATTGAAAAAGGGGAATGTATTCAATGTAATTTGTGCAGGGAACAATGTAAAGAAAAGGTTATAAAAAATTGATTTTATATGTTATATAATTTAGATCTTCATGTTCATACAAAAGCCTCTAAATGCTTTAAAGCTGATAATCTTGATAATGACGGTATAAATAAGGCAATTATCCAACAGGCAAAAGATAAGGGTTTAGATCTTATCGCTGTTACCGACCATTATACTTTAAAAAATTATTTAGATATAAAAGCTATTGGTTTAAAGGAAAAGGTTAAAGTGCTTCCCGGAATGGAACTCTCTGTAAAGACAGATTCTCACGAGAAACTTTCTTTAGTAATTATTTTCAGCGAAGAAAACAATATAGAAAACATTGGGAATAAATTACTTTCTGAATTAAAAGTCCCGGATGAAGAACATGGGAATGGCAAATTCCTGATTACAAAAAAACTTCCCGATGCAGTAAAAATATTAAATAAGTATAACGTGTTGATCATTTCCACGCATCAGGATAAAAATGAAAGCCGAATGTTATCAATTCCTGTATTAATAAAACTCGGAATTTATTTGTTTGATCTGCATTATTCGGATAAAAAAGAGGAATTTATGGAAAGATACAGCAGGTATAATATTATCCCTTTGACTTTTTCTGATTGCCATGAAGTCAATAATGTGGGAAAATGCTCTATGAGCCTGTCTTTAAAAGAGTGTTCTTTTGACGGATTCAAGGACTATATCGAAAGTAATTTGAGAACAAATGATGAAAACTAAAATATTGTTTTATTTTATGATTTTTACAGCAATCATTTTTCTAAACTTATTTATTAGAGAAACTGACGCGAAAATGATAAGAAAACCGGCTGTCGCGGGGCAGTTCTATCCCGACGGGAAAGAAGAATTGATAAAAATGGTTGATGAGTTCCTGGCTAAGGCTAATCCTGTGAAACCTGCAGGGGAGCTTCTGGGCCTGATAAGCCCGCACGCGGGTTATGTTTATTCGGGGCAGGTGGCGGCTTATTCCTATAAATTAATAAAAGATACAAAATATGATGTTGTGATAATTTTGGGCGGCAGCCATATTATGCCTTTTAATTATGGTTCGATATATTATAAAAACGGGGATGATAATTATTTCCTGACACCTCTTGGCGAAGTAAAGATAAATAAATCTATTGCAGAAACACTATTAAAAAATGATAAAATATTCAAGGCGGATATGCTTCCACATATCAATGAACATTCGATTGAAGTTCAGATACCGTTTTTACAACGGGTTTTGAAGCCGGGTTTTGAGATAATACCTATCGTATTCGGGACACAATCTTATGAAATACTGGAATCGGCGGCTGAGATTATTTATAACGCGATAAAAGATAAAAATGTTTTATTGATCGCAAGCACGGATCTATCACACTATTATGATTATAAGACCGCTCAAAAAATGGATAATATCGGTATTGAAGCAATTAAAACTCTTGATCCGTTGGCTTTAATAAAACCTGCTATGCATAATGAAACCCAGCTTTGCGGCTTATCGGGGGTTTTAGTTGAAATGATCGTTACTAAAAAAATGGGCGCGAATAATGTCCAGGTTTTAAACATGGCTAATTCAGGGGATGTCCCGGCGGGCGACAAAAACAAAGTAGTCGGGTACTCGGCTATCGCGATAACAAAAAAATAAAGGATTAAAATGACTGAAAAATCTTGGAAAATAATATTTGCTTCGTCGATATGGATAGGAAGTGTACTTGGTGTTTTAGGGTTTTCGCAATATGCCATGTACTATTTTTACAGGGATAATGAGATTTTTTATTTTTCAGGAAGTTTTCTTTTCCTAAGCGGTATTTTAATACTGGTAATATCAATTATTATTGCTATTGCGACAAGTATTTATTTTATATTTGATAAAAAATAACATGGAAAATAATAACAAAATAATAAAAAACTATTTAAAAAAAATTGGGATAGTCATAAGCGGAGTCGCGGATATATCGAAACTTAAAGAAGAATTTATTTTTGATGATAGAAAGATTTTGGATGATCTGAATTTTGGGATTTCCATCGGGATGCCATTGCTTTCGGGAATTTTAGAAACGATAAAAGACCACCCGACGCAGCTTTATTTTCATCATTACAGGCAAACGAATAATATTATTGATAAGATCACGCATGATGTCGCTCTATTGATACAAAGCAAGGGATATAAGGCGATACCGATACCCGCGTCACAGATCATTGACTGGAAAAAACAATTAGCTCAGGTTTCACACCGTTCCGTAGCTTTTAACGCGGGCCTTGGCTGGTGGGGCAGGAATAACCTTTTGGTCAATCCTGTTTATGGTTCGCAGGCGCGGTACGCGACAATACTTACGAATTACCCGCTGGATACCGGTTCTCCACTTAAAACGGGTTGCGGCGATTGTTATAAATGTATTTCTGTTTGTCCAATAAGCGCTATCGAAAAAGATTCGCGAAATTTTAAACGCGAAGATTGTTTAGGAAAACTGAAGGAATTCGCTAAAATCCCCGGCATTGGTCAATTTATATGCGGAATTTGCGTAAAGGTATGCGATGGGAAAGGCATGGAGCAAAGAAAAAAGAAAGGGATTCATGGGCAAAGAAAGAAATAGCCTTCCTGTTAAGCTGATTACCGCTATTTATTCAAATAATCTGGAGCTTTTTAATGTTGTTGAGGAAAAACTTGCAGCTGAATACGGGCTCATTGACCTTAAAAGCGAAATATTTGATTTTACTTACACGGATTATTATGAAAAAGAAATGGGCCTGGGCCTAAAAAAGAAATTTATTTCATTTGAAAAATTAATTGATCCTGTATCGCTTTCGGATATTAAGATATTTACAAATCAGATCGAATCTAAGCATTTAAAAGATAATAAACGGATAGTCAATATTGACCCGGGTTATTTAACTCTCGCCAAACTGGTTCTCGCGTCAACCAAAGATTTTACGCACCGGATATATATCGGAAAAGGCATTTATGCCGAAGTTACCCTTTATTATCAGGATAAGAATTACAGAGGATGGCCATGGACATACCCTGATTATAAATCAGATATCAGCCTGTCTTTTTTCCAAAAAGTAAGATCCACATACCATAATAAAATATCGAATATAAAATAGTATTAAAATGTTTTAAAGATTAGCCGATAATTAAATTCAGGCGGGTTATTATGAAAAAATATTTAACAATTATATTTATTATTTTAGGCATTAGCAGTTATTCTTACTGTGATTATGAGTTTGAATATACAATAAAAGAGGGGGACACTCTCTGGGATATTGCCATTAACGAATTACATATAAATCCGTTGGATTTTTCAAGTTTCGCGGAGGAAGTAAGGCAGGCTAATCCATGGATAAAGGACGATAATGTTATTTACAGCAATAGAAAATTGAAATTGACAAAAGAAGTCGATATAAAATATGCCGCTTCAGATAATATTAAAACTGACGCCATAATTGATGCCCCTGAAACTGTTGAGATAAAATCGGTAAGCTATGTGGTCAAAAGAGGGGATTCCTTATGGTCAATTCTTTCAAATAAATATAATTTAGTCAGTCCAATAAAATTAAAAAATATTATCAATTTATGCCTGAAAATGAATCCATTAATAAAAAATCCGGATGTTCTATGGGTTGGGACAAAGATATTGCTTCCTGAAAATACGCAATTTGCTAAAATAGACGACGTAATTCCGTCGGATACTATTGAAAGTGAACCATTGCAGAATATCCTGAATGAAGCTGAAAATAAATCTCCTTCGGAAGTAGATAAGTTATTTATGAAGGTAGAGGATTACCAGTTAGTAAAAAATACATTGGTAGTGATATGTTTCGGAAGGTATGAATTGAAAATAAAAGCGGATCGCTTATTGATCCCTCAAAATGAAACCAATGCGAATAAACAGGAATATTTGATCAATTATATTTCATCGTCTTCTAAGAGAACTTCAAAACATCTTAAAAACCTTCTTAAAGAAAAAAGTTATAATTTAATTGAAATTATTGTAAAATAATTTCCTGAATAAAATGGCACAAATAAGATTACAAAAATATCTTGCCGACTGCGGTATTGCTTCGCGCCGTTCTGCTGAAGAATTAATGCGTTCAGGGCAAATTTCGGTAAATGGGCAAAAGGCAATGAACCCGGGCCTTAAAATTGATCCTGAAAAAGATAAAGTTATATTTAATAACAAAATAGTTGTTCCTTCAAAAGAAGAGAATATTTACATATTATTAAATAAGCCCAGGGGATATATTACTACTGTTAAAGATGTTCACGCGGAAAAGACGGTTTTTGATCTGTTGAAGGGAATTAATGTAAAACTATTTCCCGTCGGCAGATTGGATAAAGATACAACCGGCTTGCTGCTTTTGACTAATGACGGTGAAATGTGTTTTAAACTAACTCATCCCAAATTTGAGATCAATAAAGTATATTATATTAAAATAAAGAATGATATAAAAGATATTGATATCGCGCGGCTTGAAGCTGGTATTATGGTTGACGGCATAAAAACTTCCCCTGCCAAAGTAGAGGTGATCAGCCGGAATTCGGATATTTCTGAAATAAAATTAACCATTACTGAAGGAAAAAAACGCCAGATCAGGAAGATGATAAACAATATAGGATATTATCTTGTGGAACTCAAAAGAATAAAGTTCGGGCCGGTTAATTTAGGGGACCTGAGAGAAGGTAATTTCAGGTATTTGGTAAAAAGTGAAATTGAAAAATTGAAAAAATAACTTGTAAAAATAATCAAATGTGTTTAGTATTATAAACTATGGAGAAGTCAAAGGTAAAAAACCTTTCAATAGGTTTTGCTATAAGTGTCTGCTCGGTGTTATTTATTCTGCTCTTTACTGAATATTTGAGTTTTTTTGAGGATTTTGAACGAAAAACTTTAGACAGCCGTTTTAATTTCCGCACGGATTATTACAATAAAAAATTTAAGGAAGAATTTCAGAACATTGTTATTATTGAAATTGATGATGAATCCGCGACAAAATTAGGCAGGATCAGCGAATGGCCGAGAAGTATGTATGCTAAGGTACTTGATTATATAAGCGAAGGCGGGGCAAAACAGATAGGTTTCGATGTTCTTTTTACTGAAAATTCAAAAGATCTGAAAGATGATAACCTGCTTATTGAATCAATAAAAAGATCGCAAAGAGTATATTCAAGCTATTATTTTTCTGCTAAACCAGGAACTAATGACGAAATAATACGTTCATTCAGCTATCCATTAGGAAATGAATTAGATACTGCTATTTATTGGGAACAATATATTTTCCCGCCTATTTATGGGATTGTTCAGAATTCAAAGGGTATTGGATTTATCAACCTGAAAAATGACCGGGATGGAATAATCCGCCGTATTCCGCTTTTTATAAAGCATGAAGAAAGGGCGTATCCGCAGTTTGCGGTTAAAATGGCTATAGATTATTTAGGTATTTCAAATGAAAATATTCGGCTTGAAAAAGGCAAATATTTTCATTTTAATGATATAAAAATCCCTGTCGGAAAAGATAATCAAATGCTCGTGAATTATGCCGGTTATTATGTTTTCAGGTATATACCTTTTTGGAAGATTTATGAGCAAATTGTACCAAAGGAGTATTTTCAGGATAAGATTGTTTTTATTGCCGCGACAGCCGCCGGAGCTTATGATCTAAGGTCGACTCCTGTTAAGGAAATATCACCGGGAATTGAAATAAATGCTAATGCTTTTTTTACTATTATAAACAAAAATTTTGTGATAGAATTAAATAGTAAGCAGGCCATAATAATTCTATTATTTTTAAGCTTATTTTGTTTTGTTATATCTAATATTTTTTCACTTGGAATTTCGATAATAGCAACAGCATTTTTATGGATTCTATATTTTACTTCCGCGTTAGTTCTTTTTCAGAAAAATAGTATCTGGCTCCCGTTGATAAAACCGACTTTGGTAATTTTTACAAGTTTTACGGGCAATCTGGGTTATAAATATTTATCTGAACGGAAACAAAAGAAATTCATACAAGGCGCGTTCCAGAGATATGTTTCTCCTGCAGTATTAAAAGAATTAATGCAGGATCCTGAAAAGATCAATCTTTACGGCGAGGAAAAAGAACTTACAGTTTTATTCTCAGATATCAGGGGTTTTACGACATTTTCTGAAAATCTTTCACCAAAGGAAAATGTTGCGGTTTTAAATGAATATTTCAGAAGGATGGCAAAGATCGTTTTTAAACATGACGGAATGCTTGATAAATTCATAGGTGACGCGATAATGGTAGTTTTTGGGGCTCCAATTATTCAGGCAAACCATGCCGAGCGTGCTTGTCTCTGCGCGCTAGAGATGATAGAAGAGGCAAATAAGTTTTCTAAGGAACAGGAAGAAAAAGGGAAACATCAGTTTAAGATCGGCGTTGGCATTAATACAGGTAATATGATCCTGGGGAATATGGGTTCAGATACTAAAATGGATTATACGGTTATCGGTGATAATGTGAATTTAGGTTCAAGAATCGAATCGTTGAACAAAGATTATAAAACAAGCATAATTATCAGTGAATCTACTTATGAGAAAGTTAGAGATAAATTTATTGTAAAAGATCTAGGGAATGTTACAGTTAAAGGAAGAAAGGCTGAGACTAAAATTTATGAGCTTCTACAAAAAATATAAAAAGGCTTTTATTGCCGTTTTTATATCCATTTCTGTTCTATTAGTTAATTCCTCCGGCGCGCAAAATGATATGGCACAGGTAGATTCAGTTGAAACGGTGGACACTACTATGATGAAAGAAACTGCTGTGGAAATGAAAAGCGATACTGCGGATGCTTTGCAAAAACAACCTGATTGGTATAACATTAAAAGATATAATATCGCTGGAAGCCTTACTTATTCGTTAACAGACATCAAGATGAATGACAATCTGAAAGAAGTCGGGACAGACTATTCAGGTTTGAACCAAAAGTTAAGTTATTTATTAATGGGTACAAATTCAGGGTGGGACCTATCGAATCTGGCTGATCTGTCTTTTAGTACCTGGAAAAAGAGGCTTATTGTTGATACTTTTCGTTTAGAGGCGGTAAAAGGCGATGTTACAATTAACGCGGGTGATTTTTATCCAAGCTATTCAAGTATTACTTTAGAGGGTTTAACTGTCCGAGGTTTGGGATTTAAAAAAGTTTTTAATGAGAGGCTGATTATTCAAGCTTTTGTCGCGCAATCTCAACAGGCAATAGAGCCTATTAAAGAGGACAGAAACGGGAACTCAATAATTGATCCGGGAGAGGATAGTAACGGCAATAATATCCTGGATGTTAAGGAAGGAGATTTCAGCCAGCATATGGCAGCCATAAGGGTTGAAAATAAATTTAACCGTTTTTTTGATGCGGGAGCGAATATTATTTCGGCAAAAGATGATATGTCCTCAATACCAAATCCACAATCAGTCGATTCAACATCCAGTTTGTATCCGGTGTTGAAAAATGATATTATCGGGATTGATGGGCATTTTCATTTTTTAGATGACAGGCTGAAGATAGATAGTGAATATGGGGAAAGTAAATATCGGAAAGGTGATAAGGATACTACTTTTACGGATCAGGCTTCAAACATCAAAATAAATTATTTAACTAAAATATGGCTGACAAAGATGATTTACCAGAAAGTTGATCCGAATTATCACAGTGAAGGAAATCCATATCTGGAAACCGATAAAAAAGGTTATGACTTTGAAAATGAGTTTATTTTGTCAAAGAAATATTCTCTAGTGGGAAATTTTGAAAAATATAATGATAATGTGAATAAATCGGATATTGAAACAACTACAGTTACCAGGATCCAGGAATATAAATTTAAATATTATCCTGAATCGGGAAACACTGAATTTAAATATAAAAATACAACTAAAAATGGTAACAGGCCTGATGAAAAAGATACGAATGATGATACTTACGCGGTAACTATTCGCGATGAATATAGTGAGGAAACCTGGGTTACTTATAATGTTCAGTATTCGAAATATAAAGACAATCTGCTGAATACAAATGATTACTCAGGATATTCCGGGTATGTCTCGTGGAATTGGGGTATAAAAAAAGACAGGCTCAGTTTGCTGCCATATTTTAATTATAATTATTTTAAATATAAAAATCTCGGCCAGAAACAGATATATTATTTAGCGAATATTCAATCAAATATTGTTCTTTGGAAAGATAAGTGCGTTTTGATCCCATACCTGGAATATGATTATACCAGCCAGAATGGCGTCAAAGTTTTAGAGAGGTTCAGCCGCGACATAGAGTCAAAGTTTTATATATCTCAAAATGTATCATTTAGTTTAAAATATAGTATATTGGATAATAATGATGAAAATGACAGTTTGGATTATTTTATCCGTAAGATCGGCGGAGAAGTAACAGCGGTGTTTTAACCACCCCTAAATCCCCTCCTTGCCAAGGAGGGGAAGGGGGAGGTAAGAATAGGAAAAAATGAGAAATATTAAATTTGTTATTTTAGTTTTGATGATAATGCCAATGGTATATTCATTTGCGGCAAAAGAAACCAAAGAAGAAGCTCAGCTTATTTATTATGAAGGTAAAGCTGAGGCAAAAAGAGCTCAAAAGCAAGAATGGGAAGATGTTAAGCTTAAAATGATGCTTTATCCGAAAGACCGCATCAGGACAAGGCTTAAAACTAAGGTTGAATTAAGGCTTCCTGATGACAGTATCTTTAATATTGGTGAAAATACAACTTTTGATATACAAAAATTGTTTACGGATAATAAATCAAATACAAAGAAATTTTCTTTTAAATTATTTGCCGGAGATCTGGTCGGAAAAATTGAGAAATTAAAAAAGGGAGATACTTTTGAGATAGAAACGCCCGTAGCGCTGGTTGGTTTCCGGGGAACAACGGTATTTATCCACGTTGAGCCAAATGGAGAGACATGGATCGGGCTGAAGAGCGGTTTAGGTTATGTGCGTTCGATAAAAACGGGAGGGGAACAGGTAATTGAAGAAAATAAATATTTTCTGGTCGGTATAGATGGAGCTTTTATCGGGAGCGGGGTCCTTTCAGGTTCTGATTTCGAACGTTTTGAAAATCTGGAAAAGGCAAAGGAAGAATTAATTAAAAAAGGGGAGATTAATTCTCCAAAAATATTATCTGTTGAAAATGATAAAGGTGTGGCAAGTATAAAAGGCCAGGCAGATCCCGGGAATACGATTAATATGGTCTCTTCTACAGGACAATCGCTTACAACAAAATCAGATGAAAATGGTAATTTTAATTTCACAATAAATACAGGTGAAGATACTTCTCCTCCAATAATTAAGGTCACAACTTCTGAATTTGGAAAGAGGGCTACAAATAACAGAAATTTAAGAATAGTCGGTTTAGTAACTGACAGGGCAACGGGGGGGAATATAAATTTTAGTTTTACCTCTGTTAATAAAGATGGTGAAAAAAGTATTCAGACTATTTATAAATATGACGTTGCGAAGGAAGGACTCAAATTTTTTATTAATGGGCAGGAAATTCATTTAATTGCAGGTATTATTAATACTAATTATATGCTTAATGAAGGTAAAAATATCCTGGAATTTCGCGCTGTTGACGGAGCGGGAAATGAAAGCAGAGAAACCAGGGTGGTTTATCTGGATACGCGCCCTCCAAATTTAACGAGTTTTAATATTACGCCAAACCCGGTTAATATAGAAGAATCAGTTGAAATATCTGTTGAAGCTGACGATGAATTTTCAGAAATGAAAAAATATATAAATTTGACTTTATTTCACCAGAATGGGAGCTCCTTCCAATTAGTTATGCAATATGATTATAGTTTGAAAAAATACGCAATAACGGTAACACCATATAAATTTCTTGGCAGAAAGGCTGATGGGAATTGGAAAGTTTCTGTAGAATTGGAAGATATGTTAGGTAATAAATCGATGAGATATTTCAGGGAATTTAAAGTAAATGATTTGCCGCCGGGGCCGCCGGATAAAGCTAATAAAAAGGCCAGATAGAATGAAAAAAATAAATATTTTATTAATCATAGCAATATTAAGCTTATTGCAAGCCCCATTATCCGCAGTGGATGTGAGTTTGTTGTATGACAAAAATAGCGGAGTTGCCCCATTACAAGTAAACTTTAGAGTTGAAGTTACTGCCCCAGCGATTTACATTTATGAATGGGATCTGGATGGAGATGGGGCTTATGAAACAAGCAATACGGAAAGTACGGCGGTTTATACTTATAATACAGTAGGAATTTATTATCCGAAAGTACAAGTATATAGTGGAACAAATTATGTTGGCGCAGACACAACAGAAATATTTGCTTTACAACAGACCATAAATAATTTATCAGGAACAATTTCCGGTTATGCTAATTTAATCCCCGGCGAATATTTTATTACTTCGGATGTTGTAATAGATACAGGCGCTGTTTTAGTAATTGGAGCAGGCTCAGAGCTGAAATTTAGTTCGAGCGCGCATTTTAATGTAAAGGGTGCGCTATATGCCATCGGTGAAAGCAATAATTTTATAAGATTTACTTCTTTAGAAACGGGAGATTGGGAAGGGATTTTATTTGATACTTCTTCAATCGGGTTTTTAAGTAACTCAATTTTGGAAAATGCGAAACACGGAATTAAAGCCGCGCCTTCTTCGGTAATTATTATTTCAAGCAGCGAAATAAGAAATTGTGGCTTGATGACTGAAAACGGAGGCGGGATATTATTATCAGATAACAGTCAGGTTAATATTCTTGAAAGCAACTTATATTATAATAAAGCTAATTATGGTGGTGCGGCATATAACGATAATGGCACACTTTTTCTTGACAGTTGTTCTCTTGCTTATAATTCCGCAAATGATGGATTAGGGATTTATAATACAGGCAGTTCCGCAAATATATATGCTTTATATAATAACTTTATTTTTGATACAGGTGCGGTTAATAACGATTATTTTGTTAATAATTCGCCTAATGATTTAAATGTTGTTTATTACAATTGGTGGAGCACTATTGATAATAGTATAATCAATAACTGCATTTATGATTCTTCTGATAGTTTTGGAACTTGTGGCGTAGTTTTTTATAATTATCCATTTCCCAAATCAAACACAAAATATACTCAAAGAAATTTTCCACCTGCAGTAAATATAACGTCAAATCATGACACGGGGGGATTCCCATTAACTATTAACTTTACCGCAAATGCAGTTGATTATGACGGTTCAATTACATTATACGAATGGGATTTTGACGGGAACGGAACATACGATCTTACAAATAATAATGTAAATACCGCTATATATATTTATGGTTCCTCAGGTACATATCATCCAAAAGTCCGGGTAACAGATAATAACGGCTCAAAAGTATCAGATTCAAAAATTATAACGGTAACTTCACTTAATTTAAACCTTGATACTACCGTTCCTAAAATTGAAGGAACTGATCTATTTGGTTTACTAAATAACGGTGAAGATTCTTATGTAACTGTTACTGTCTCTGACAATATCGCTTTAACAAAAGGCGAATTTTTTGTTAAGAAAAACGGGGAAGGTGAGAATGCCTTTGTTCCAATATATACGGAAGGAGGTTTATCTATACTGAAATTAACAAAATCAATAAAAATTCCAAAAGAATATATTACCCCCAGGGGAATTTCTTACAAGATCATTGCGACTGATTGGGCGGATAATAAAAAAGAAGTTGTGGGAAATTTGAGCGTTAAAGTTGCCGGTTATACCGTTCCTTTTCCTACGTGGACATGGAAAATGGTTTCCTTCCCATTGGTCCTTGACAGCTCAAATATTGATTACGCGTTAAGCTTATCGGAAGATAGAAGAGTTTACCGGTGGAATACCGCAAAAAAAGAATATTCTAATAACTATGATACAACTTTTGATCCGGGTGATGCTTTCTGGCTCAAAATTAAGGGAGATAATATACCTGATACGTTACCGCTTAAAGTAAACGGTGCTTCTGTTGACCCTGATAAAGTTTCTGCAATTTCTTTATCTCCCGGTTGGACGCAAATTGCTGATCCATTCGCTTACCAAATTGCAAGTTCAAAGATCAAGGTTAAACAAGATACTGTTGAGATATATGTCACTGATACATCTAATATCTGGCTTGAAAATCAGTTTTTGACATATGATTATGATACTACCAACGCTAAAAGATCATATTTGGATCTTACCACTATTTCACCGGATATTGGATTTTGGGTTAAAAATAGAAGTGATAAAGATATAACTATTGTTTTCCCAAAATATGACGCTAATGCCACCGGTTTAATGACTGTAAATTCACCTTCCCGTAAAGTAAAAAATGACGGGTGGGGATTAAAACTAAAAGTAATGTCAAAGAATTATATTGATAATGAAAATTATCTTGGATTTCTACCCGGCGCGAAAAACGGATATGATTTCAATGATCTGTCTGAACCGCCTCCGGTAGAAAGCTATGTATCGTTATATTTTCCTCATTCAGATTGGGGGAAGGATAATGGAAGATATAGAACTGATTACCGTGCATGCGGGAATTTTGGCGCTTTAGAGATTACAAACTTTGATTTTGTAATTGAAACTAATGTTAAAGATAAAACAACCTTATCCTGGGATGTTATTAATCCGCCGCTTAATTTTCGCGTAATTCTTTATGATAAAAAAGAAGATAAAAAAATAGATATGGCAGGTATAAAAGATTACGCGATTGATTGGCAGGACGGAGATTCAAAACGCGATTTCAGTATAATTGTTGAATGGGATAATATTTACTTTTTGAATTCAATAGAAATATCAGACCTTAATTTAAATCATATCATAGATGGCGAGGATCTTTCTATTTTTGGATCTTCATTCGGTAAAACGCAGGGAGAAAGCACCTGGAATCCGAAAGCTGACCTGAATAAAGATAAAATAATAGACGGAAGTGATCTGTATATTTTAGGAAACAGTTTCGGAAAAAGTTATTGAGGCCTTAATATCCTGCATTCTTTTTCCTGATAGATCCAATTTATACTGACAAGAACGGAGGTTTGTCCGATTTCGGAGCCTTCAACATAAGTAATTTGAAGTTTTGCGAATCTATTGTTATTATTCCGGAGACAATAGCTGTGCCCAATGATCACCTGTGTTTCTTCTGAATATCCAGTCTCAGGTGCCTCTTTGATTTCCGATAATGCTGTTATTCCCATATCCTGTATCACGCCTCCGGGAACGTATAATGATAAAAAATTACCGTCTTTTTTTACTGCTATATCGCCTTTAAACCTGTCATTTTTATAAAATGTTTCTGTTAAAAATTCAAAAGATTCATTCGGCGTCAGATTAACGGTTCCGCCTTTAAGCACCCCGGAATTCGCAGATAATTGCTTATTTACAGATGAATCCATAAATATTGAGTCACCGCTTGTTTGAATTATAAGGTCATTTTCAAAAATAAAAATTGATTTTCCAAATATATTTTCAATATTATTTCCATCATTTTTTTCATATGATTTGGTCCATTCAAACGTTACCTTGAATTTTACCGAATCCAATCTGCTGATTTCAAAATTTTTTATTGTGAATTTAATATTACTATATTTTTTAAATTCCAGGTTTAATTTGTCTTCTATTTCATCATAACGGTTATTTTCAGGGTCAGTATACGTGTTTGAAAGATGTTTTAAAAAAGCAGAAGGATCTTTATTGTTAAATGCTATTGTAATAATATTCTTTATGAGCTGAGAATAATGTTTTTCAGGGAATCTTATAAAAGTTATCGGATATTCCCTGAATGTTCTTATTTCCGCGTTATCATTTGTTAAAACACGCATAGTAATTATATATGTTTTATTATCTTCAGGCTCAAATTCAAAATAGAATGAATTTTTTGAGGTTTTCCGGAATGTAACCGCATCTATGGATATGTCAATACTTAACGTTGAAGAATAGTTATCAGGCGGAATAACCTCAAAATAGATCTTTCCCCATTCTCCAAGATTTTCAGGGGTCAGGATAATAGGCTGATTTAAGATCCTGCCGGCTAAATTAATTTTAAAAGATCTTAAATCTAATTTGTTATCAGCTAAAGCAAGCTGAATTTGAGAAATTTTGTTTGTTTGAATAACGGAAAGATCTGATGAAAAAGCGGCGTTTATCAGAAATGTAAACAAGATTGTATGTAATAAAATATATCTCATTATTTTGTAGAGATTAGACCATTTTAATATTTATGTCAAGAATTAATTTTAGGTAAACCATAAATAAACTATAGTTGACAATAAATTAATATATGTATTATAATGTATAAAAATAAATAAATGGGAAATATGAAAATAAAATCATTTATAGATAAAATTGAGCAAAAATTAAGCCGTGGTATTGATATAGGCAGGGTTGAAGCGGCTGAAATTGTTTCCTTAATTCAGAAAAGCCCCTTTGAAATACATCACCTTGCAAATAAGATACGTGAAAAATATTTTAGTGATAAAATCAATCTTTGCGGGATCGCGAATATTAAATCAGGAAATTGTTCGGAAGATTGTAAATATTGCGCGCAATCAGGACATAACTCAGCAAATGTTAAGACATATCCGTTGGTAGAAGAAAATGAAATGCTGGAAGGCGCCAGAAGGATAAAGGGATTAAAGGCAAGCAGGTATGGCCTTATTACCAGCGGATGCAGCATAGAGAAGAAGAGTGACCTTTTAAGGATAATTTCCGCGGTAAAACGAATATCAAATGAAATAGATATTAAGCCTTGTGCCTCCTTAGGCGAATTAACCGATGAAACCTGCAAAATGTTAAAGGATGCAGGCATAACCCGCTATCATCATAATCTGGAGACATCAGAACGATTTTTTAAGGAAATTTGCACAACGCATACCTGGGCTGACCGGGTAAAAACAGTTAAAATAGTGAAAAAATACGGTCTGCAGGCATGTTCAGGAGGTATATTTGGAATGGGTGAAACATGGGACGACCGCCTTGACCTTGCATTTTCACTGCGAGAACTTGAAGTTGATTCAATTCCGCTTAATTTTCTTAATCCTATTCCCGGTACGCCATTAGAAAAGCAGCCTCCTTTGGAACCGATGGAAATACTTAATATTATTTCTATTTTTAGAATTATACTGCCATCAAGAGATATTAAGGTGTGCGGAGGCAGGGAGAAAAATCTCAGACAGCTTCAAAGCTGGATATTTTATGCCGGCGCGAGCGGTATGATGATCGGAAATTATTTGACTACAGCGGGCCGGCCTCATGAATTAGATTGGGAAATGATCGAGGATCTGGGTCTAGAGGTTAATTTATGAGTTTGGAGGAAAAAGACAAAAAATACATATGGCATCCCTTTACTCAGATGAAGGATTATTGTTCTGAAGTGCCCCTTATAATAGAAAAAGGAAAAGGGGTCTATTTGTATGATATTTATGGAAATAAGTATATTGATGGTGTTTCTTCGTTGTGGTTGACAGTTCATGGACATCAAAAAAAAGAATTAAATGACGCTTTCAGGTCTCAATTAAAAAAAATAGCTCATTCCACGCTTTTAGGTTTGTCTCATCCTGCCGCTATTGAACTTGCTGAAAAACTTATTAATATCGCGCCAAAAGGATTAACTAAGCTATTTTATTCGGATAATGGCGCGACATCGGTTGAAATCGCGTTAAAAATTGCTTTTCAATATTGGAAGCAAAAGGCTGATCCTGAACCAAAAAAGAAAAATTTCATCGCTTTTAAGAATGCATATCACGGCGATACAGTTGGCGCTGTAAGTGTCGGGGGAATCGGCCTTTTTCATCAATGTTACAGGTCATTGCTCTTTAAAACAATTTTCGCGGAATATCCATATTGTTATCGGTGCAAAGAAAAACATAATTGTAAAAATATAAATAAAAGCAGATGTGTTAATAAGTTAGAAATATTGATCAAAAAAAATCATAATAAAATAGCGGGTTTAATTATTGAACCGTTGATACAGGGTGCAGGCGGGATGATCGTTGCGCCACCCGGTTTTCTGGATGAAGTGAGAAGGCTTTGCGATAAATACAATATCCTGCTGATCGCTGATGAAGTAGCTACAGGATTTGGACGGACAGGGACGATGTTTGCCTGTGAGCGGGAAAATGTAATACCTGATATTATGTGTATAGCTAAAGGTATTACAGGAGGCTATATTCCCTTAGCCGCTACATTAGTGAAAGAAAATATTTATAAAGCATTTTTGGGTGATTATAAGGAAATGAAAACATTTTTCCATGGGCACAGTTACACCGGTAACCCTATAGGGTGCGCGGTTGCATTGGCCAATTTAAAAATATTTAAAAAAGAGGAAACATTAAAAAGATTGATACCGAAAATTGAATATTTTAAAAATAATTTAGAAAAATTTATAGAATTAGAACATGTTGGTGATATCCGTCAATGCGGAATGATGGTTGGGCTTGAGCTTGTGAAAAATAAAAGAACGAAAGTTCCATATTTATGGGATGAAAAGATCGGTATAAAAGTTACTAAGGAAGCGCGCAAAAACGGACTTATTATCAGGCCTCTTGGTAACGTGATCGTCTTGATGCCGCCGTTATCAATTTTAAAAAATGAAATAAAAGCTATGCTTGATATTGTTCATAAAGCGATAAAAAAGGTTACAGAGGAAATTTGATCTATGCGGGGAATATTTATTACAGGAACCGATACCGGGGTTGGCAAAACAATAATTAGCGCGGCAATTGCGTGCGGCTTAAAGGAAAAAGGTATTAATGTCGGTATTATGAAACCGGTTGGAAGCGGAGGCAAAAAAAGGGGAAACCATTTTGTTTCAAATGACGCTTTAATATTGAAAAAAGCGGCAGGGGTGAGTGATCCGTTGGAACTTATT
Organism: bacterium; assembly: GCA_028719205.1. Taxonomy (GTDB): domain Bacteria; phylum JACRDZ01; class JAQUKH01; order JAQUKH01; family JAQUKH01; genus JAQUKH01. The sequence continues at coordinate 155,358 of JAQUKH010000001.1, read as the reverse complement.
AATCCAATTTGTTTTAAAACACAGATTGCTCCGTATCCTGCTTCATTAATTGAAAAAAGAGAGATAAATTTAAACAAAATATATTCATCATATGAAAAATTATGCAAAAAACATGAATTTATGGTAGTTGAGGGGATAGGGGGGGTTCTGGTACCTATCAAAAAAAATTATTTTGTTATTGATCTTATTAAAAAATTAGGTCTTTCCGTTATAGTTGTTTGTCGTCCGGGCCTTGGAACCATCAATCATACCCTGTTAACAATTAATGCTTTACTTTCAAATAAAATTAAAATAATTTGCCTTGTTTTTAATAAAACAAGTCCTGATATGGAGGACCTTTCAGAAAAATCAAATCTGGAAATAATAAAAAAACTGTCAGGTATACGCGTTATCAAAAATCCTTTCATTAATCTTGACAAAACCTGCAAATAAAGGTAAAATTACTTTTTTAAATTAATAGATGAGGTTAAAAATGCGTATTAATGAAGACAAAATTGTAAATATGGGAAAAGAGATTGCCTTAAAAATGCAAGGTTATAAGGGAATTACATTAAATGCTACTTTAGATGTTTTACAAACTAAGATATCCGGCGTTATATTAGAGAATATGAAACAGGAAGATGATATTGACAAGGAAGCAAAAATGATAATAGAACAACATCAGAAAGAGATTAAGGATGGATCAATAGACCATTATAGCCTTCTGAAAAAGGTTAAAGACAGGCTAGTGAAACAGAAAGGTTTTGTTATATAAAATAAGGAGCCATTAAAGTGCGTTTAAGTGAAGACAGGATAGTTGATCTAAGTTATAAGATAGTAGGCAGGATATTGGATGATGATCTCATTTATTCGGATCTGGATGAGGATGAATTAATAGAGTTTGTTAAGAAAATAATCATTAATGACTTGTCAATTGAAGATGAAATCGAAGCTGAAACAAAAAAGATAATGAGTTCTTATTCCCGCAATATACCTGAAGGTAGTTCTGAATATAAGGCTATGTACATGAAAACAAGAGAAGATATAGCCAAACGTAAAAATTATGTTCTCTAGAAGAACCACACATTGTTTTGCCGAAAATAATGCTGTTTCCCTGCCTGAGATATTTAATAGTAAAATTCTAAATAGTAAAAAATTTAAAGGATATTTTCCGATAAGTTATCCGCAAATGCTCAAATCTGCTTTAAAAGAAGATATTAACGGTACGGATATAACATCCTTTTATCTAATTCCAAAAAATAAGACCGTTCGCGCGGAGATCAGGGCCAAAGAAACCGGAGTCCTTTCATGTTTGTTCATTGTCAGGGATATATATTTATTGATAAATAAAAATATTAAAATATCTTTTAATAAAAAAGACGGGGATGAAGTAAAAAATGGAGATGTTATCGCTGTTATATCAGGCCCGGCTGATTCTATTCTTAAAGGGGAAAGAGTGGCATTGAATTTTCTTCAGCATTTTTCAGGGATAGCAACATTATCAAATAAATTTAATAAAATGATAAAACCGCATTCTGTTAAAATACTGGATACGCGCAAAACAATGCCCCTGTATAGATTTTTAGAAAAATACTCTGTAAAGGCCGGCGGCTGTTTTAATCATCGTTTTGGCCTGGATGATATGATACTGATCAAAGAAAATCATATAAAAATAAATAATGGAATAACAAAAATATTTGAGCTCCTGAAAAAAAAGGCCGTAAAAAATAAATTAGTGGAAATTGAAGTGCAAAATATTAAAGAACTTATAGAGGCAATTCATTATTCGCCGGATATTATTATGCTCGATAATATGAAAATATCTGATATGAAAAAAGCCCGCGGAATCGTTCCTGAGAAGATAAAACTTGAGGCTTCGGGAAATATTAATTTGAATAATGTAAAACAAATCGCGCGGACAGGAGTGGATTATATTTCCATCGGGGCGATTACACACTCAGCCAAAGCGCTGGATATGAGCCTGATAATTAAATGAAATCATTAAAGCTGTCATCAGGAATATTAGAAGAACTGAAGAACGGGAATATTATTTCCGGGAGCAAATTAAGTAATAAAAATAATGTTTCACGAACGGCGATATGGAAAAAGATCAATATCTTAAAAAGCGAAGGTTATGATATCAGGTCGATACCTCGTAAAGGTTATTATTTGACCGGCAAAAAAGAATGTTTTACGCCGGAAGAGATATTTTCTGAATTAAATACAAAAACAATCGGTAAAAAAATATTATTTTTTGAGAAAGCCGGTTCAACAAATGACCTGGCGTATCAATACGCTTTGAAAAACAATGATGAAGGCGCTGTATTTATCGCAGAATCTCAAACTAACGGCCGTGGCAGAATGGGAAGGGAATGGTTTTCTCCTAAAGGAAAAGGCTTGTGGTTCTCGCTCATTTTAAAACCTAAGTTCAATTTTTCTGATATAACATTAATGCCTTTATTAACAGCTGTTGCCTGCGCGGAAACGATAAAAAGAACACAGGATCTGGATGTAAATATAAAATGGCCGAACGACCTGCTGGTAAATAACAAAAAGATCGGCGGGATACTTTTGGAGATGAAAGCGGAAATTGATAAAATAAATTTCCTGATAATCGGAATTGGAATCGATGTAAATCTTAACACAAAAGATTATCCGAAATATTTAAAGGATAAGGCAAGCTCATTAAAAATTGCTAAAGGGAATATAATATCACGCGTAAAATTATTAGTTGGTATTTTAGAAAATATTGAAAATAGATATCTGAGATTCCCGGGTAATAAAAATGATATTATTAGAATTTATTCTGAATTATGTTGTAATCTTGGCAAAATGATCAATGTTGAAACACAAACCGGTATTATAAAAGGCAAGGCGATCAGGATTGATGAAAGCGGATGCCTTATATTAAAAGATAAATCCGGGAAGTTAATAAAAATTAGCAGCGGTGATATTATTAATTAATAACGAATGAGAAGATTCTAATTTTAAGGGGTAATAATGAACGATAATTACTATCTAGCCTTTGATATTGGTAATACTCAAACGAGTGTCGGTATTTTTAAAGGTATGAAATTACTCAAAAGCTGGCGGTTTGATACGGTTAAGGGAAGAAAAACAAATGAGTATATTTCCTTAATTGACGGCTTTATCAAACAAATTAATGTATCGTCAAAGAAAATAAAGGCGTTCATTATCTCAAACGTAGTTCCTGAAACAGGTAAGGAAGTTAGAAAGTTCAGCCAAAAATATTTAAATATTATTCCGATCGAGGCAGGAAATAAAATAAATTTGGATATTAAGATTGTCATAGATAATCCTGAAGAACTTGGAGCGGATAGGATCGCGAACGCGGTAGGCGGGTTCAAGGAATATAAAGGGCCGGTTATCATTGTAGATTACGGGACTGCCACAACTTATGATTGTGTTAGTGAAAAAGGAGAATATCTGGGGGGTATTATTCTCCCCGGTATAAAGATATCAGCGGAAGTATTATATTTAAAAACGGCAAAACTGCCAAAGGTTGAAATAATTAAACCATTAAATATCATTGGTAAAAATACTGTTGATGGAATAAATTCAGGATTGTACTATGGTACTATTTTTCAGACAGAAGGCATTATCCGCGCGCTTAAAAAAGAATTAAAATTTAAGGAGAATTCTAAAGTTATAGCCACAGGCGGACTATCCGGATTTTTATCTAAAGATGTTAAAAGTATTGATATTGTTGATCCTTTTCTGACTTTAAAAGGGCTTAGATTAATATTGGAAAAAAATATAGATAAGTAATTTAATAAATGTTATAATCTCAAAAAAAGAGGAGGTTCTTTATGGGTGGAGAATATATTGGCAGGGGCAGGAAGGCCCGGCGGTGTTATGGTTTTGATGAGATCGCGTTAGTTCCGGGTAATCTGACGGTTAATCCAAATGAAGTTGATATCAAATGGGAACTCCGTGATAAAAAGTTTTCAATTCCCATAATAGCGGCTGCAATGGATGGGGTAGTTGATACAAATTTTGCCGTGGAAATGGGTAAATTAGGCAGTTTCGCGGTTTTGAACCTGGAAGGAATTCAGACCAGATATGAAAATCCATCCGTAGTTTTGGATGAAATTGCAAACGCGTCACCTGAGGATGCAACAAAATTAGTTCAGGAAGTTTATCTTAAACCGATAAAAGAAGAACTTATAGCTAAGCGGATCAAGGAGATCAAGGCTCATAATGTTCCCGCGGTTGTATCTTCAATCCCTCAAAGAGCGGAACGTTTTGGCGAGATAGCTCAGGAGGCAGGGGTTGATATATTTGTAGTTCAATCTACAGTTCTTACCGTTAAACATATTTCTTCTGAATATAAAACTTTTGATCTGTCAGCGTTTTGTAAAAAGATGAAGATTCCTGTAATTATCGGCAATTGTGTTACATACGAAGTAGCATTGGAACTTATGGGAACCGGAGCGGATGGTATTTTCGTAGGGATCGGGCCGGGCGCCGCGTGCACAACCAGAGGTGTTTTAGGAATTGGGATCCCTCAAGTAACTGCTACAATTGATTGCGCGGACGCGAGAGATTTTTATTATAAAAAATCAGGTAAATACGTTCCAATTATTACTGATGGCGGGATGAATATAGGCGGGGATATATGCAAAGCGATTGCTTGCGGGGCGGATGCTGTAATGATCGGTTCCGCGTTCGCGAAAGCTAAAGAAGCGCCGGGAAGAGGATTCCATTGGGGAATGGCAACACCTCACGCTAATTTACCGCGTGGGACACGGATAAAAGTAGGGACAACCGGAACTCTGAAAGAAATTTTATTCGGGCCGGCAAAATTAGATGATGGCTCGCAGAATTTAGCAGGAGCGTTACAAACTTCAATGGGAAATCTTGGTGCTAAAAATATCAGGGAAATGCAATTAACTGAAATTATTATCGCGCCGTCAATTCAAACAGAAGGCAAAGTTTTTCAAAAAGCGCAAAAAGTAGGAATGGGGAAATAATAAGTGAACAGTTATCAGTTATCAGTTATAAATAAAAAAATATTTATAATATTTTTGATCATGTTATCTTTTTCCGGCTGTAAAAAGTCAGTTGAAGAACAGGACGAAATAGCTAAGATAAATTTTGAAAAGGCGCAGGCATTATTTAAATTAGAAGACGAAACCGGCAGGCTTATCGTAGATCTTGAAGAAAATTTAAAACAAAAGGAAAAGTGGTTAAAGGCATACAAAGAATATAACAAAATATTAGAAGAATGTCCTGACAGCAAGTATGTTCTGAATTGTATGGAATGTATGATAAAAATTAAGCAAAGATACGGTTCATATAAAGAATATGTGCCGCTATACAAACAAATTATTAAAAATTTTCCTGAAAGCCCATATGCTAAAGAGGGAAAAGACGTTTTGGACAAAATTTCCGTGAGATTAATGATCTCGGCTGATGATTATGCATATAGAAAACAATATAACTGGGCTGAAGAGGAGTATAAAAATGTTTTATTTGTAAATCCTGAGCTGGTAGAAGTAAATTATAAACTTGCCCTGGTATATGAACATATGGGGCTTTATAAACTGGCGAAAAGCGAATTGCAGAAAGCCGATAAATTACCGGAATCACATTACACATTGGGATTATCCTATTATAGCCAGATGAAATGGGATAAAGCGATAGAGGAATTTGAGAAAGCGATAAATATCAAACAAAATTACAGCCCTGCGTATATGAATTTAGCCTTAGTGTATGAAAAGATCAATGAGAAAGATAAGGCTAAAGAATTTTGGCGAAAATATTTAGAACAGGCTGCAAAAGATCCCAATGAAGGTAAATGGATACCCACCGCGGAAGAACATTTAAAGTAGCCGGTATTCTCCTATTACCTGCTAAGTACTATTTTGTTCCTTCCTGTTTTTTTTGCTTCATAGAGAAGATCATCAGATTTTTTAAGTATATCATCAAGATTTGGTAAAAAATTATTATAAACTCCTATACTAACAGTAATATTTATTTTATTGCCGTTACCTATATCTATATAATTATTTTCAATTTCTTTGCGCAGATTATCAAATACTTTAAACACAAATTCTTTTTTCATATTAACGGCTAATACGCAAAATTCTTCACCGCCGATTCTTGCGACTATATCCGATTTTCGAATTTTACTTTTTAATATCGAAGAAATTTGTGTAAGAACTAGATCTCCGGTATCATGGCCGTAAGTATCGTTTATTTTTTTGAATTCATCTATATCAAGCATAGCACAGGTTAAAGAAATATTATTTCTCAAAGCATTTTCAATAAGCTTTTGCCCAAATTCAAAAAAATACCTTCGGTTATTAAGGCCGGTAAGAAAATCGATCAAAGACGCGTTCCTCACCATTTCAATATGTTCGATATTCTCCAGGTTTTGAGTAATATGACGATAGAAATCCTCAGGAATAAAAGATTTTTTTAAAATAATATCATTCGCGCCGTATTTAATAAAACGTGTTGATAAAAGAGGATCATCTTCAGGATTAATGCCAATTACGGCAAGATCGTCTTTCGTATATTTTTCTCGAATATGGTATATCAGCGCGAATCCATCCATTTTAGGAATGTTTAATTCGGTTATAACAACTTTTGTTTCAGGATTATTTTCAATAAATTTTAAAGCCTCTAATCCATCTTCAGCTACAATGACATTATATTTATGTATATTTAGAAGCCTTTTAATTTCCTTAGCGAACGATGCGTCTTTTACTGCGACAATGATTTTTATTTCAGGATTTTTTTTGAGCCGCCTGAGAGAGGCCATTATATAGTCAAGATTATGAGGATCAATTTTAAGCACGTAGTCCGTTACTGATTTTGACCATACAATTTCCCTTATTTCTTTATTTACAATTACGGTAAATACAATTACAGAAATATTTTTCTCAACAAAAATATTTATAACTTCGCCATTAGGCGCGTCAGGCAACTTAAATTCAACAATTGCCGCAAAGATCTCTTCGGGGAAATTGTCTAAAAATTTAGTCGCTTCGGCCATGTTTTTAACACAAATTACTTTAAATTCATTTTTTTCTGTAAGTCTGTTTACGATCATTTGGCTGGATAAAATACTGTCTTCAACAACAAGAATGTTTTCCATATCAGATATTGTATCTAAGCTTTTGGGTTAGGTCAAGTTAATCTGAATATTATTAGAAAATTATAATAAAAATAGGCCACTTTGTCCTTGACATAAAATCAATTAAAAGAGTATAATAACTAATTTGTTAAACAATAAAGAAAGTGGAAAATCATGGCAAATATTGACCTTTTGACAGCTGAGAGATTAAAAAAATTAGAAAGTTTAAAGAATCTGAATATTGATACATACCCTCATGCTTTTCCGGGGAAAACGCCTGCAAAAACCATTCTTGATAAATATTCCTCTTTGGCTCAAAACGAAGAAAGTAAAGAGACCTTTAAAGCCGCAGGCAGGATAGTTTCTTTCCGAAGCCATGGGAAAACAGTATTTTTCAATATTAAGGATGAAAGCGGGCAGATACAGGTATATCTAAAGCTTGATACTGATAATAAAAAAGAATTTTCAAAGGCATTGGATATAGGTGATTTTATAGGAATTGAAGGAACAATTTTTAAGACACATACGGGAGAAATTACGATTTTCGCGAAAGAAATGACATTTTTGAGTAAGTCCTTGATGCCGCTTCCTGAAAAATGGCATGGTTTGAAAGATGTTGAATTAAGATACCGGCAGAGATATTTGGACCTTTTAGTAAATGATGATGTTAAAAAGGTATTTTATTACCGTTCAAAGATAATTAAATCAATAAGGGACTACCTGGAAAAAGAGGGGTTTTTAGAAGTCGAAACCCCGATGATGCAGCCTTTATGGGGCGGCGCGACCGCAAGGCCTTTTATTACACATCATAACACGTTGGATATGGATCTGTATCTCAGGGTTGCTCCCGAACTTTATTTAAAAAGGCTTTTGGTCGGCAGTTTTGAGAAAGTATATGAAATAAACCGCAATTTCCGGAATGAAGGAATATCCACGCGCCATAATCCGGAATTTACAATGATCGAAATATATCAGGCATATGTTAACTATAAAAGTGTTCTGGAATTATGTCAGAATTTAATTGTAAACGTAGCGAAGGAAGTGTTTAGTTCACTCGATTTTGAAATGTACGGAAAAAAGATAAATTTAACGCCTCCCTGGAATATCCTGACCTTTGAAGAAGCTTTAAAGAAGATAGAACCGGCGGTTTATGAAAAACACGAAAAAATATTCAAAGCGCAGGGGCACGCGGGCAATAAATTGAAAAATAAGATATTTGAGGAATTGGTGGAGCCAAGCCTTATACAGCCTACTTTTATTACCGATTATCCGATAGAATTCAGTCCTTTGTCTAAAACACGGGATGATAATTCCGCGCTTGCCGAGCGTTTTGAGCTTTTTATCGGCGGACAGGAATTAGGTAATGCTTATTCAGAGCAAAATGACCCGATAGAACAGAGAAAAAAACTTGAAGAACAATTGAATGATAAGGATGACGAGACGCCCCAGGTCATAGATGAAGATTTTGTTCATGCTTTGGAATATGGTATGCCTCCCGCAGCCGGTCTTGGAATAGGAATTGACCGTTTGGTTATGACTCTCTGTAATTGTAATTCGATACGGGATGTCATACTTTTCCCGCACATGAAAAAGGAATTATAAAATAGCATGTCTTTCGAATGGTTTGTAAGCATTCGTTATTTAATAACAAAACGCCGTCAGGCGTTTATTCCCATAATAACCCTTATATCAATTCTCGGGGTTGCTGTGGGTGTTATGGCACTTATAACGGTTTTATCTGTAATGAGCGGTTTTGAAAAGGATCTAACGGATAAGATCCTTGGAACAAACAGTCATATTGTTATTTATCAGCACGGCGATAAAGGCCTGCAGGATTATGAAAAGGTATTAGATTTGATTAAGCGGGAGAAAAGAATTACATCCAGCGCGCCTTTTATTTATGGCCAGAGTATTCTTCAATCAAAAACCAGTACGGTCGGAGTTATTATAAGAGGAGTTGAACAGGAAAGGCCCGAAATTGTAAATTCTGTAGGAAAGAATATCATTGAAGGCAAATTGAATTTTGGAGAAAAAGGGATTATTTTAGGAAGTGAATTGGCCGCGAAACTCGGTTTATCTGTTGGTGATAAATTAGTTGCTATTACAAAGGTGATCATGACCCCTATGGGTATGATGCCCCAATCAAATGAATTTCAGGTTGTAGGGTTATTTGAAACAGGAATGTACGAATATGACGCGAGCTTAGCGTACATTTCCCTTAAGAGCGGGCAAAAGCTCTATGGTATGGACATAGGCGCGGTAACCGGGATAGAAACAAGGGTTTCTGATTTTAATAAAGCGGAAGAAATAAGCAGAGACCTTCAAAAAAGCCTTGGGGAGCCTTATTGGGTCAGGAGCTGGGGAGATATGAACCGCAACTTTTTTTCCGCTCTTAAGCTCGAGAAGATCGTAATGATAATTATTATGACGTTATGTGTTTTGATTGCGGCTTTTAACATAATAAGCACCCTGATCATGATAGTGATGGAAAAAACAAAGGATATAGGTGTTTTAAAATCCCTCGGCGCGAGTTCAGGAAGTATACGCTTTATATTTATAATGCTTGGATCTATAATCGGTTTAGTTGGGACTTGCTTAGGGGCAGTCAGCGGTATATGGCTTTCCAATTCATTAGATCGTATTATTAAGTTTATCGAGAATACATTCGATATTACTATAATACCCGCTGATGTTTATTATCTGAGTAAACTTCCTACTCATTTGGAAATGAGGGATGTACTTTTTGTATCAATTATGGCTGTTTTCATATGCACATTAGCAACATTGTATCCGGCACATCAGGCATCAAAACTTAATCCTGTGGAAGCGTTAAGATATGAGTGATATAATATTACAAGTTAAAGATCTGGTAAAGTATTATTATGATGTGAATAAAAGGCTGGATGTTTTAAACGGGTTAAATCTTGAAGTGAAAACCGGTGAAATGCTGGGTGTTTCAGGGCCTTCCGGATCGGGAAAAAGCACATTATTGCATTTGATCGGCGCCCTGGATAAACCGAATAGCGGAGAAATTATTTTTAATGATAAAAATATAAACACTTTTTCAGAAAATGCAAGCGCTAAATGGAGAAATAAAAAAATCGGTTTTATCTTCCAGTTTTATAATTTATTACCGGAATTTAATGTTTTAGAAAATATTTTTTTGCCGTCGTTGATTTATGGCGAGAATGTAAGCAGAAAAAAATTAGAAGAGAAGGCTTTTGCCCTTTTAGAATTGGTGCACCTGGAACATAAGGCAAAAAGCAAACCGACTGATCTGTCAGGCGGAGAGCAACAACGTGTTGCTATAGCCAGGGCGTTAGTAAATGATCCTGAGCTGATTCTTGCTGATGAACCTACAGGAAGTCTTGATAAAGAAAACAGCGATTATATACTAAATTTAATCATGGGATTAAATGAAAATAAAAAGAAAACATTTATAATCGTAACACATAATGAATCCCTGGCTAAAAAACTTAGCAGATGGGTACACTTAGTCGATGGGATTATCAGGGAGGAAAAAATTCATGCAGGAAACTAAAAAAATTTGGATGGATGGGAAATTTTGCGATTGGAAGGATGCCAATGTTCATATTCTGACGCATACGCTTCACTATGGACTTGGTGTTTTTGAAGGGATACGATGTTATTCCACTGAAAAAGGCACAGCAATTTTCAGATTAAAAGAGCATGTCCAGCGTCTTTTTGAATCCGCGCATATTATGCAAATGAAAGTTCCTTTTAAACAGGAAGAAATTTTTCAGGCAATAGTCGATACTATCAAAATAAATGAATTAAAATCCGGGTATATCCGGCCGCTTATTTATCTTGGTTATGGACAGATGGGCCTTAATCCAAAAAATTCTCCTGTCAGGGTTTCGATAGCTGTTTGGCCCTGGGGGAAATATTTAGGAGAAGGACAAGACGGGATAAGGACTATAATTTCATCATATACAAGATTACACAGTAATATTTTCATGACAAAGGCAAAAGTGTGCGGCGGTTATGTCAACTCTATTTTAGCTAAATGCGAAGCCTTGAATAATGGTTATGATGAAGCGATCCTTTTAGATCCTGAAGGCTTTGTCGCTGAAGGGACGGGTGAAAATATATTTATCGTTAAAAATGGAAAATTAAAAACTCCGCCTACGGATAATTCTTTATGCGGAATAACCCGTGACACGATTTTTAAAATGACTGAAGGCAAGTATGAAATAGAGGAAAAACGCTTCAGCCGTGATGACCTCTACATTGCTGATGAAGTGTTTTTAACCGGAACAGCGGCGGAAATTACCCCGGTTAGAGAAGTTGATCAACGCCAGATCGGTATCGGTAAAACCGGCCCTATTACAAAAACTATCGAAGAAATGTTCTATAATACAGTTAACGGAAAAAATAAAAAGTTTGAAAAATGGCTGACGTTAGTAAAATAAACCGGAAATGGTGAATTGAAGAAAGGGTTTAAAGATGTTATGCGAGAATTGCAAGAAAAAAGAAGCTAATATCCATTATACGGAAATTTATAACAATAAAACCAGGGAAATGCATTACTGTTCTATTTGCGCTGAAAAAAAAGGGATAGTGAATATTGATTTTACTGAAAAGCAATTTAATATTTCCTCATTAATAAGCGGTTTTGTAAATACAGAAAAAATACTTTTAAAAACAGAGGAAAATAAAAAATGCTGCAAATATTGCGGATTATCATATGAAGATTTCAGGGAGATAGGACGGTTGGGTTGTTCCGGGTGTTATGAATCATTCTCAAAGGAATTAATTCCATTGATAAGGCGTATACACGGGCGGACACAGCATATTGGAAAAGTTCCTGAATATAAAAAGGCAGAAGTTTTCAGGCGAAAAGAACTTTTGGACCTGAAACGCAAATTAAAAAAGTTAATTGTTGAAGAAAAGTATGAAGATGCAGCGGCCGCGCGAGATCAGATAAATCTGTTGGAAAAAGTAGAAAAATAATATGCAGATCATCCAGAAATTAATTGACAGGACAAATAATTCGCTAAATATAAATAGCTTATTAGATAATATTGTTATAAGTTCCCGTATCCGTTTAGCAAGGAATATTGAGGAAATACCGTTTACTTCAAATTCTAATAAGGATGATCGTAAGAAAATATTTAATTTAGCTAAAGATATTTTTGATTCAAAAGATATAATAAAAGATTCTGTGTTCATTGATCTTGGAGATTATACTCAGATTGAACGCCTTTTTTTAGTTGAACGGCATTTAGTAAGCCAGGAACATTCTAAAGGCGGAGAAAATTACGGGGTAGTTATTAATGATACGGAAACGATAAGCATTATGATCAATGAAGAAGACCATTTCCGTCTGCAGGCGTTACATTCTGGATTGCAATTATTTTCTTCATGGAAATTAATCGATGAAATAGATGAGAAATTAAGTAAGGAAGTAAATTATGCTTTTTCTCCGTTATTTGGATATTTAACAGCATGTCCTACAAATTTAGGAACGGGAATGAGGGCTTCCGTAATGCTGCATCTTCCCGCGTTGATACTTACAAAGCAGATCAATAAGATCATTGCGTCTGTCAGCAAGATGGATGTAATAGTGCGTGGTTTATACGGCGAGGGAAGTAAAGTGTTGGGGGACATCTTCCAGATTTCGAATCAGGGCGCGTTTGGCTTTAAAGAAGAGGATATTGTTAAAAAAATCGAGGAAATAGCAAAATATATAGTTGAATGCGAAAAAACAGCAAGAGAATATTTATTAAAAGAATCCAGGCAGGTCATTGAAGACAAGATATGGCGGGCGTATGGCATACTTAAACATTGCAGGACTATTTCATCAGCAGAATCACTGAGTTTAATTTCTTTTTTAAGATTAGGAGTGGATCTTAAAATTATGCCTAAAAGCGATATTGATTTTAATTTTTTAAACCGGATGATGCTGTTGATCCAGCCCGGGCATCTGCAAAATATTGAAAAAAGACGTTTGGATATTAAAAATCGCGATATTTTAAGAGCTGATCTGATTAGAAAAATGCTAAATTAATTGGGGAGACATCATGTTTGATAAATTTACTGAAAGAGCGAGAAAGGTTATTATATTGGCAAGGGAAGAGGCTGGCAGGCTTAATCATGATTATATAGGCACTGAACATATTCTTTTGGGCCTTATACGTGAAGGACAGGGGGTTGGCGCGGTAATTTTGCAGAATTTGGGCGCTGATATAGAAAATATTATTTTCATGATAGAGGAATTAGTAAAATCCGGAGGGGGGATGTTGACGCTGGGAGAAATTCCTTTCAGTTCGCGCGCAAAAAAAGTTTTAGAATTAGCTATTGAAGAAGCCCGTGCTTTTAACCATACTTACGTAGGTACTGAACATATTTTATTGGGGCTTATTAAAGAAGAGGAAAGCATAGCGGCACAAGTTTTGGGGAAACTGGGAATTTCATATCAAAAAGTAAGGGAAGAAACAATAAAACTTCTCAATGGCGGTGCTGTCCCCGGCGTAAAACAAAAAGCAAAAAGTAAAACACCGGTTATTGATGAATTTTGCCGTGATTTGACTATAATGTCGCGTGAGAAAAAACTTGATCCTGTAATTGGCCGGAATAACGAGATCGATAGGGTTATTCAGATCTTAAGCCGCAGGACTAAAAATAATCCTATCCTGATAGGTGAAGCGGGTGTCGGAAAAACAGCCATTGTTGAAGGGCTGGCGCAAAGAATAGTAGAAAAAAATGTGCCTGATATCTTATTAAATAAACGTGTTTTAACTTTGGATCTGCCTGGGATCGTGGCAGGAACAAAATATCGCGGGCAGTTTGAAGAAAGAATGAAAGCAATTATTAATGAAATACGCAGTGCTAAAAATATAATTGTTTTTATTGATGAAATACACAGCCTGATCGGCGCCGGCGGCGCTGAGGGCGCGATAGACGCCTCAAATATGCTGAAACCGCCGTTATCCAGGGGAGAACTTCAGTGTATAGGAGCAACAACACTGGATGAATATAGAAAATATATAGAAAAAGACGGCGCGTTAGAACGAAGGTTTCAATCTGTTCTGATAGAGCCTACAAATGTTGAGGAAACGATCGAGATCTTAAAAGGCTTGCGTGAAAAATATGAAACTCATCATCACGTAAAGATCAGTATAGAGGCAATAATTGCCGCCGCAAAGATGTCGGATAAGTATGTTTCTGACAGATTTCTTCCTGATAAGGCAATCGATCTTATAGATGAAGCCAGCGCGCGCGTTAAACTTAAAAAAATTAATGTATTGCCGGATACTAAGGACATTGAGGAAGAAATTAAAATTGTTAGAAAAGAAAAGGATAACTCAATAAAAGCGCAGGAATTTGAAAAGGCAGCTATGTTAAGGGATAAAGAATGGAGGCTTAAGCAGAGCGTTGAAGACAAAAAAAAAGAATGGGATGAATCCCAAAAACAAAATGAACCTGAGATAACCCAGGAGGATATAGCTTTTATTGTTTCCCGTTGGACGGGTATTCCTGTAACAGAATTAAAAGAAGAAGAAACAGTCAGGCTTTTACGAATGGAAGATGAGTTAAAGAAGAAAATAGTCGGGCAGGACGAGGCAATCCATATTATATCCCAGGCTATTCGCCGGGCAAGAGCGGGGTTGCGGGATCCCGAAAGGCCAATCGGGTCATTTATTTTTCTTGGGCCAAGCGGTGTTGGGAAAACTGAACTTGCTAAGGTTTTAGCGGATTTCCTATTCGGAAATGAAGACGCGTTAATCCAAATCGATATGTCTGAATATATGGAGAAATTTTCAGTTTCACGTTTGATCGGAGCTCCTCCCGGATATGTAGGTTATGATGAAGGCGGCCAGTTAACGGAACGTGTGCGCCGTAAACCGTATTCAGTTGTACTTTTAGATGAAATTGAAAAGGCTCATCCGGATGTTTTTAATATACTGCTTCAGGTTCTGGAAGACGGACATTTAACCGATAATCTCGGTCATACGGTGGATTTCAGAAATACAGTTATGATCATGACCTCTAATGTGGGAGCGCGTGAAATTGAAAATAAGATGCAGAAAGTCGGTTTTACAAAAGATAATAAAATAAAAAATTATTCTGATATGAAAGATAAACTCATACAGGAATTGAAAAAGACATTCAGGCCTGAATTTCTTAATCGTGTAGATGAAGTTATTGTTTTTCATTCACTGGGTAAAAAAGAATTAGAGAAGATAATCGATCTTTTATTGAGCGATGTCTTGAAAAGGCTGGAGGAAAAAAAGATAAAACTGGTCCTTTCAGCTGAATCAAAAGATTTTCTGATCAAAAAAGGATACGATGAGAATTTGGGGGCTCGTCCGCTCCGCCGTGTTATTCAACAATATATTGAAGACCTTTTAGCCGGTGAATTGTTGAGCGGGCGCATAAAAGAAGGAGACATAGTTTCCCTTATGCAGAAGGATGAATCAATAGTTTTTGAGAAAGCTAAATTATGAAAGAGGCATTAAATAAAATTTTTAAAATAGTTATACTAAGCCTCTTTTTTTTCATTTTAACTGAAGTGGAGAATAGAGCTGAAGCCGGTGATTCTTTTGGCAAACCGATAATAGATATTTCTGTTATCGGGAATAAACTTGCAAGCAGTAAGAATATTATTCTGCATAAAATCAGGTTAACCAAAGGCAGTGAATTTTCACAAGAGGTTCTTAAAAGTGATTTTAAAAGAATATATGAAACCGGACTTTTTAAAGATATAAAAATTGATCTTCAGGAAGAAAAAGAAGGCATAAAATTAATATTTATTGTCGAGGAAAATACACTGATAAAAGATATTAAATTTTCCGGTGATGATAATATTAAGAGTAAGGAAATACAGGAAGCTCTTAAGGAACTTCCGGTAAAACAGCAATTTAAACGCGGGAAACCTTATAATCAGGAAAATCTGTCTGATAATCTGGCAAAAATAAAAAGTTTTTATAATGAGAAAGGATATTATTTCACAGAAGTTACCGCGAAAGAGACATATTCTAACGATAGCGCGTATGTAACTATTAAATTTAATATTGAAGAAGGCAGTTCCACGCAAATTAGAAAAGTAAAAATATCAGGGAACACGGTAATACCTGAAAATGAGATTTTAAATAAAATAAAGACCTGGAGCAGGTCTTTCATTTTTTTTCATGACAGGGTTTTCAAAAAAGAGGATTTTGACCAGGATTTGGTGAAAATCGTGGAAATATACGACCGTAAAGGCTATGTCAAAGCAAAAGTAATCAGGCATTCTGTTGATGAAATAAAAGAAAGTTATAAATGGAGAAGGTTTACGATTAATAAAACGTGGTTAGATATATCTATTGACATCGAAGAAGGCAATAAATATTACTTTAATAATGTAAGTTTTAGCGGCAGGACAAAATTTCCGGAAAATAAGGAAACTGAATGGAAAAATATCATGATCGGCAGGGTCTTTAAAAGAGAAGTGAAAAACGGCGATATTTTTAGTAATTTTCGAGTAAAAGAGATCATTGAAAATATCCGTTCCAGTTATTCCGAACTGGGATATATTTATTGTCAGGTAAACCCGCGGCAGGTATTTGATGAAGAAAAAAAGACAGTTACTGTTCTATTCGAGATAGAGGAAGGCATTCAGGTCTTCTTGGAAAAAATAAAAATAAGCGGCAATAAGGTTACTAAAGATAAAGTTATAAGGCGCGAATTCGTTATAAACCCGGGCGATATTTTCAATGGAACAAAAGTCCGCAGAAGTGTACAGAAGTTGTATAATCTCGGATATTTTGAGGATATCCAAATAGATACTCAACCGACATCCTTCAGAGAGAGATTAAACCTTTTGGCAAAAGTTAAAGAAAAATCTACAGGAAGATTTATGGCAGGCGTGGGATACAGTTCAGTAGATAAATTAGTCGGAACTATTTCCTTAAATAAAACAAATCTGTTTGGAAATGGCCAGGAGATTGATTTAAGCGCGCAGGTCGGAAAAATATCAAATAAATATGAATTTAGTTTTACTGATCCTTACTTTTTAGACACTAAGACCTTATTTGGTTTTGATCTATTCAGCACTGACAGGGAAATTTTCGGAGAAGAAGATGTTAATGGTGACGGCAATTTAGAAAAAACTGCTTATAACTATAGGAAAAAAGGATGGGCTATAAGATTAGGAAGGCCGCTCAGTGAATATGTCAAGGCAGGTTTACGTTATAATAATGAAAAAGGACGATATCGTATAATAGGAAGTTATCCATTACCGTCAGATGTTATTGAAGAAAATGTAATTACACGCAGTTTAGGATTAACCTTAACTTGTGATACCAGGGATAATTATTTTTTCCCGACAAAAGGTTCTTATAACACATGGTCTGTAACATACGCGGGAGGGCCTTTGGGCGGAACAGGTAATTTTGTAAAAAATACGTTAGAAACAAGATGGCACTTTAGAACATTCTCGGATTTTGTCTTGGTTCTTAGAGGGCGTGCCGGTTATGTAAGTCCTTTTGACGGATCAGCAGAGGTACCGAGGATCGAAAGGTTTGATGTCGGAGGCGCGTATACTGTCAGGGGTTATGATGAAAGAAGGATTGCGGACGGGAAAAAAACCATGTTAGTGACAAATATAGAATATATGTACCCGTTATCAGACCAGCTTCGCGGACTTATTTTTTATGACGCCGGCAACGCGTGGGATGAGGTAAAAGAAGTTAAAATATCAAAATTGAAGAGGGGCGCAGGCATTGGGCTAAGGATCGAAACACCAGTTTTTCCAATAATGCTCGATTATGGATGGGGTTTTGATGAAGGCGGGGAGATTAGAGGGCTATTTCATTTTAATCTGGGCCTTTTATTCTAACTTTCATATATAATTGCGGAAATTATAAAAATTTGATATACTAACACTTTTGAAATACAAAAAAGGAGAAAATAAATGAAAAAGATAATCGGAGTTTTAACGATATTGGGATTAGTATGTATGTTACCTTATAAAATAAATGCCGCTCAGGTAGTTAAAGTTGGTTTTGTTGATATTCAAAAAACACTTGAGGAATGTGATGTTGGCAAAAAAGCGAAAGAAGATCTCCAGGGAGTTGTAGAAAAAAAACAGATTGACATAGATAAATTAAGCGCGGAGATCGAGAGCCTGCAAAAGGCATTAGAGGAACAGGTTATGTTAAGCGCGGAAAAGAAGAAAGAAAAGGAAAATGTTATAAATGAAAAAATGGAAGTATATCAAAGAATGGCTTTATCGGCAAAAAAAGAAATATCAAAAAAAGAATCTGAAGTTACAGAACCGCTTATAAAAAAAATAAGAGATATTATTGATAAAATCGGGAAAGAAAAAGGATATAGTTTGATATTGGAAAAAAATTATAGTTCTGTACTTTATGGCTCCCCGGAGATCGATATTACAAGCCAGGTTATAAAAGAATTGAATGAACAGAAATAATTAAAGGGAAATCATTAATGAAGGCAGGAGAAGTTGCTAATATAATTTCAGGTGAATTACAGGGTGATGCTGACTTTCAAATAAAAGGTTTTGCGGGTTTGGAAGACTCGGCAGAAAATGAAATTACTTTTATTCAGGAAGAGAAATATTTACCTCTTTTAGAAAAAAGTTTATCAATGTGTGTTATTGCTCCTTTTAATTTAAAAAACAGGATACAAAAAAAGACTGTGATATATGTAAATGATCCCTGTTTTTCTTATATCTTATTAATAAATAAAGTAATACCGGATAAAACATTTAAATCCGGTATTCATCCAAGCGCTATAATAGGTAAAAATGTCAAAATAGGAAAAGATGTATTTATCGGGCCATATTCGATTATTGGAGATAACACAGAAATAGGTGATAAGTCGGTCATTATCGGGCAATGTTATATCGGAAACAATTCGAAGATAGGTGAAAATACCAGGATACATTCTAATGTAGCTGTTTATGATGATATATGTATAGGAAAAAGAGTCATAATTCATTCGGGTGTTGTAATTGGCTGTGATGGATTTGGTTATATACAACGCCAGTGTAAACATATTAAAATTCCGCATTTAGGTGCTGTAAATATTGAAGATGATGTGGAAATAGGCGCAAATACGGCGATTGATAGAGGAAAATTTAAGAACACAAATATCGGGAAAGGCACGAAGATCGATAATTTAGTGCATATCGGACATAATGTTACTGTCGGCGAGAATTGTTTAATTGTAGCTCAAGCGGCATTAGGCGGAAGCAGTAAGATCGGAAAAGAAGTTATAATTGCAGGACAAGTTGGAATAACAAATGGAATTGAAGTTGGTGATAGAACTATTATCGCGGCCCAATCAGGTGTTACGAAATCCCTTCCTTCGTCCGGTGTGTTTTGGGGAACACCCGCGAGGCCTTTAAGTGAAACTAAAGAGCAATTAGTTTTAATGAATCAACTTAAAGATATGAAAAAGAAGATCTCTAATTTAGAAAAAAAGATCAATATGGATAATAAAAAATAAAATGAAGCAGAAAACGTTAAAAAAAGAAATATATGTTTCCGGTACAGGATTACATACAGGCAGTAAAATCAGTATTAAAATATTGCCCGCTAAAGTGAATACAGGCATTAGATTCAAACGAATAGACAAGTTAAAACATGAAATAATAAATGGGAATATTGATAGTGTAATTAATAGTAAAAGAGAAGTAACTTTAGGCCGTGCTGATATGGCTATACATACGGTGGAGCATTTATTAGCAGCTTTTTCCGGTTTGGAAATAGATAACGCTATTATTGAAATGGACGCGGATGAGCCTCCTGTAGTTGACGGCAGTTCCAGGTTATTTGTTGATTTATTAATGGAAGTCGGTTTGGAAGAGCAGGATCAAAATAGAAAATTTATTATTGTTGATGAACCAATATGGGCAAGTTCAGATGACAGATATCTTGTGGCCTTGCCGTCTGATGAAATGAAAATAAGTTTTACAATTGATTTTGCCCATCCGGTTATTAAGACTCAATACGCAAGTTTTAAGATAAATCCTGAAATATTCAGGAAAGAAATTGCTTCGGCGAGAACTTTCGGTTTTTTAAATGAAGTATCAGAACTCAGGAAAAATGACCTGGCGCATGGCGGAAGTTTAGAAAATGCCATAGTTATTGGGGACACAGGTATTCTCAATGATAGTTTACGTTTTGAAAATGAATGTGTAAGGCATAAAATATTAGATCTGATAGGTGATCTGTATTTGCTGGAGAAACCTATTTTAGCTCATATTATTGCCATAAAGTCAGGCCATTCATTAAATATAGAATTGGTCCGGAAAATCAAAAATTTTATTAATGATAATAAAAATAACAAAGTTCATATAAAAGGAGATTAGATATGCTGGAAATATCTGAGATTCAAAAAATATTACCTCACCGGTATCCGTTTTTACTTGTAGACCGGATTATTGAAATAAAAAGCGGAGAAAAAATTATTGGTATTAAAAATGTTACGATAAATGATCAATTTTTTAATGGACATTTTCCGGGACACCCGATTATGCCCGGGGTGTTAATCGTTGAAGCTATGGCACAGGCTGGCGGCATACTTATTCTGAAAGAGGCGCAAAAACAAGGCGGCCTGGTTTATTTTATGGCTATTGATGGAGTTAAATTCCGTAAACCAGTAGTGCCGGGAGATCAACTAAGATTGGAAGTTTCCATTTTAAAGAGAAAAGGGAGAGTTTGTAAAATGCGGGGAGAAGCCTTTGTGGAAGATAAATTAGTTGCTGAGGCAGAGTTAATGGCAACTATAGGTTCTGAAAAGGGAGAAAATGATGAAAATCCATCAAACGGCAATAATTGATAAAAAAGTAAAGCTGGGTAAAAATGTCGAAATAGGGCCTTATGCTATTTTAAAAGGTAATGTTGAAATTGGAGACGGAACAATCATTGATGCTCATGTATATATTGAGGGAAAGACTAAAATAGGTAAAAAATGCCATGTGTTTTGCGGCGCCGTAATTGGAACTGCTCCTCAGGATGTAAGCTACAAAGGAGATCAAAGCGTCGTTGTAATCGGTGATGATAATATTATCAGGGAATACGTTACGATCCACAGATCTAAACATAAAGATGGTATAACAAGTATTGGAAACGAAAATTTTTTTATGGGTTCAGTGCATATAGCGCATGATTGCAGGATCGGTAATAAAGTTGTAATTGTAAATTTCAGCGCGGCAACAGGGCATGTTATTATTGAAGATAAAGCGTTTATTTCCGGAATGGTGGGAATTCATCAATTTGTACGCATAGGCACAATGGCTATGATCGGAGGAATGTCTAAGATTACTCAGGATGTGCCGCCATATGTTATGGTGGATGGCCACCCGGCAAAACCGTATGGTCTAAACAAAGTTGGAATGGTAAGAAATAAAGTTTCACAGGAAGCAAGGGCGGAATTAAAGAAAGCTTATAAGATTCTTTATAGTCAGAACATAGCTATAGACAAAGCAATTAATATGATTAAGAACGATCTTGATTTATCTATACCTGAAATAAAACATTTTGTAGAATTTGTTGAAATTTCTAAAAGAGGTATTTGTAAAAGAGGAGATATGTTATGAGAGAATTGAGGGCTGGTGTAATTGGAACCGGGCAAATGGGTAAATATCATGTTCGGATTTACGCCGAGTTGATGGGAATTAAACTTGCCGCGGTATGCGATATTAATAAAGAAAGAGCAAATGAAGTAGCCAATCAATATAATACAATAGCTTATGATGATTATAGACAATTATTCGGCAAGGTTGATTTTGTAAGTATAGCGGTTCCTACCAGTCTCCATTACAAAGTTGCTAAGGATTTTTTATCCGCCGGAATTCCGGTCCTGTTGGAAAAACCTATGACGAGGACCATTGAGGAAGGTAAAGAATTATTCAGGATTGCAAAAGCAAAAGGTGTAGTTTTGCATGTCGGGCATGTAGAACGGTTTAACGCGGCAGTGCAGGAATTAAAAAATATAGTTGAAAATCCTATGCTTATAGAAACAAGAAGGCTTGGGCCGTACAATCCAAGGGTTAAGGATATAGGCGTAGTTATGGATCTGATGATCCACGATATCGACATTATTCTTAATCTCGTAAATTCCGAAGTTGAAAAAATTAATGTTATCGGGAATTCAGTTTATTCAGAGCATGAAGACCTTGCTAATATCCAAATGGTATTTAAATCAGGATGTCTGGCAAATATCACCGCGAGCCGCGTGACAGAACATAAAATACGGACACTCGCGGTAACACAAAAAGACGCTTATATTTTTCTTGATTATACGGATCAGGATCTTCATATACACCGGCAGGCCGCGAGCGAGTACCGACTTACTAAAGAAGCGCTAAGATATAAGCAGGAGTCTTTCATTGAGCGTATATTTGTACATAAAGATAATCCTTTGAAATTAGAAATATTATATTTTATTAATAATGTTATAAAAAAGAAAAAATCAAATTCAGAAATGGAAGATTTAAGATCCCTGGCAATGGCGCTGGATGTTGTTGAAATGCTAAAAAAACAGAAAATGATCAAAAACGCGAGCTAACGTCAGGGCACGGCGCGCAGTGCTTAAACAAAATAAAAAATATAATTGCCCGAGCTTTTTAGCACGGGCTTTTTTTTAAATGAATTGGCCCCGATGCTATATCGGGGTCCAATTCGTCCCGATTAATATCGGGGCTCATTGGAGAGAATATTTTGGAAAATAAAAAAATTGGATTGTTTGCGGGTAAAGGGAGAATACCTTTAGTTTTAGCCCGGTCAATGAAAGAGAAAGGCCTTGATATAGTAGCCATATCCATCGATAAAACTAATGATAATGAACTAAATAAATATTGTTTTAAAATATTTGATATTAGCCCTACACAATTAGGCAAGATAATTTCTACTTTAAAAGATGAATCAGTTAATGAATTGGTTATGGTCGGTAAAGTAGAGAAAGACTTGCTTTATCATAATTTGAAATTCGATCTAAGGTCAATTAAATTGCTGGCTACGCTAAAAGACCGGCAAGACTCAACTATTCTTACAGCTATTGTTAAAGAATTGGATAAAGAAGGCATAACCGTTTTGCCTCAGACCGCTTTTTTATCGCATTTACTTTTTCCTCCGTCTGTATTAACAAAGAAAAAACCGAATGAAAGAGAATATCAGGATATTAAATTCGGGATGCAAATAATTGAAAAGATCGCTGAATTGGATATAAGCCAGACCATTGTTATAAAAAATAAGGCAATTATGGCTATTGAGGCAATAGAAGGCACTACAGAGGCGGTAAGAAGAGGAGCGTCCATAAGTAAAGAAGCGATTATAGCTAAAACCAGCAAAAAAAATCAGGATCCGCGTTTTGATATAGCGACCGTTGGAATTGAAACAATAAAAGTTATGATCGAAACAAAAGCAAGTTGTTTGGCAATAAAAGCAGGCAGAACCTTTTTAGTCGATAAAGATGAAACAGTTGAAATGGCTGATAAGGCCGGAATATCAATAGTGGTTGTGGAATAGGCAAGTAGTTGAAGGAGTAATTTGTCAAATAAAATATTAATTGTAACAGGTGAGGCATCAGGTGACCTGCATGGCGGGTTATTAACTCAGGAACTAAAAAAATTGGATCCGGATCTTGAAATTTATGCTGTTGGAAGCAAAAAAATGGAGGCTTCAGGCGCAAAGATCATATTTGAATCAACACAATTGGCAATATTCGGTTTCACGGAAATATTTTCACGCCTGGGGTTAATAAGAAAAGCCTTTGATGAAATTAAAAAATTTATTTATAAAGAAAAACCGTCCCTGGTTGTTCTGATAGATTATCCCGGTTTTAATATCCGGTTGGCACGTTTTATAAATGAACAGAGGATACCGGTTATTTATTACATTAGCCCGCAAATATGGGCCTGGAACAAAGGGCGAATAAATGTTTTAAAGAAATTAGTAACAAAAATGATAGTAGTTTTTCCCTTTGAGGAGGACATATATAAAAACGCGGGAGTAAATGTTGAATTTGTCGGCCATCCGCTTTTAGATTTGGTTAAATCTAAACTATCAAAAGAAGAAACAATGAAAAAATTCGGGTTTAACGCGAATAACCCTATAATAGGCCTTTTGCCGGGAAGCCGGTCTGATGAAATAGATAAATTACTTCCTATTATGGTTGATGTCTGCACGAAAGTCAAAAAAAATATACCTGAAAGCCAGTTTTTCATTTGCTGGGCCAATAATCTGAATATTAAAATAATTGAAGACAAACTAAAGAAATTGGATTTTCCCATATCGATTATAAGCGGGTGGAATTATGAACTTATATCTATTTCCACCCTTGTCATGGTTGCCTCCGGTACTGCTACATTGGAAACGGCTATATTAGAAACACCAATGGTAATTTTAGGGAAGGTAAGTTTCTTTACGTCAATTCTGGCCAGGATTTTGATTAAGATTCCTTATCTGGGCCTGCCGAATGTTTTAGCGCAAAAGATGATAGTGCCTGAGCTCCTTCAGGGTAACGCGAAGACAAAAAAAATATTTCCTGTTGTGTCTGAAATAATAAGGGATGAAAATACGCGGAAGGAAATGAAGAATAATTTGATAGAAATTCGCGGGAAACTGGGGGTGTCCGGGGCGGCCAATCGAGCGGCTTTATCAATCCTAAAGGAGTTAAAAAATAATGTCTAATTTTAAAAGGCTTTATAAATACATTACCCCCCATTGGCGTAAAGTGTCAGTCGCGTTTGTTTTTATGGTATGCTACGCTCTGCTGAATACACTGCAATTCTGGATATTTAAAAAAATTATAGATGAAAGCTTCATTGCTAAAAATATTTCGATATTACCGTATATTATTTCGGCCGCGTTTCTGGTTATTTTCTTTAAAATAGTTTCTCAATACGTTCACTCGTATTTAATGAATTATATAGGGCTTAGCGTAATAAGGAATATCCGCGACGAGGTTTACGCGCATTTGCATTCGATGTCGTTGAGTTTCTTTAATAAAAAACGTACGGGCGAACTGATGTCACACCTGCTTAATGATATTTCAACCATTCAAAACACAATTACAATACTCTTCTCTGATGTGTTTCTTCAACCTTTAGTTATTCTGGGATTAGGATGTTATATATTTTATCTTCACTGGAAACTAGCGTTTCTATGCGTGGTAATTTATCCCCTGGCAATCTGGCCGATAGTTGAATATAGTAAAAAATTAAGGCGGATAAACGCGGGAGTCCAGGAGAAACTTTCTGATATTACAGCCTTATTGCAGGAGGTGTTTTCAAGCATTAGTATTGTGAAAGCGTTTTCAATGGAAAATTATGAAATTAAAAAGTTTAAGGAAGAAAATAATAGATTCTTTAAACTGGTTATGAAAACAATAAAAATAAATTTAGCTATACCTTCCCTGATGGAATTATTCGGATCAATCGGCTTTGGTTTCGCTGTTTATTATGGAGCAAAAGAAATTACTAATGGAAAATTATCTACAGGGGATTTTATAAGTTTTACTGCCGCGGTATTGGCTTTTTACAAGCCTGTAAGAAGTATAACCCAGATAAATAACAATATACAGCAGGCTGAGGCCGCAAGTTCACGCATTTTTACGCTTCTTGATGTTAAACCGCAAATTATTGAAAAAGACGGGTCAATAGACCTGCCGGCGGTAAAAAACAGTATTAAATATGATAACGTAAGCTTTTCTTATGAAAATAAAGAGAATATTTTGCAGAATATAAATCTTGATGTTAAACCCGGACAAATGATCGCGTTAGTAGGGCCAAGCGGGGCCGGGAAGACTACGATCGTAAATCTGCTGATGCGTTTTTACGATCCTGATATGGGACGTATTACAATTGATGGAATAGATATAAAAGATGTTAAGATCAGGTCCTTAAGAGATAAGATAGGAATAGTAACACAGGATACTATACTTTTTTATGATACTGTCAGGAATAATATTGCTTATGGCCATCAGGAAGCTGAATTAAAATCAGTTATGGATGCTGCAAAACGCGCCAATGCGGAGGATTTTATTGAGATGCTTCCTAAAAAATATGACACGATTATAGGGGAGCGCGGAGTTCAATTATCCGGCGGGCAGAGACAAAGACTGGCAATCGCCAGGGCAATACTTAAAAATCCGCCGATATTGATTTTGGATGAAGCGACATCCTCGCTTGATACTGAGTCTGAACGCCAGGTTCAATCAGCAATTAAAAATTTAATGGAAAACAGGACAACCTTCGCCATCGCTCACAGATTGTCTACAATAGTAAACGCGGATCGTATAGTTGTTTTGGAAAAAGGCAGGATCGTGGATATCGGAAAACACGAGGAATTACTCCAAAAATGCGCTTTGTATAAACATCTCTATGAGATGCAGTTCAAAGAGTAAAGCATAGTGCATGGAGCATGGCGCATAGGGCAAAATACATATAAATATTTCATTTATTAGCTTTTGATTAGGTTATGAGCATAAAACGGACGTTTAAACATATTTATCGAAAAATATTAGTTTTTATCAGCCCTGTATTAGGTTCCATGTTTGTTAAGTTTATCGGCTGGACCACAAAAATTGATTTTGTTGATAAGCATTACGAAGAAGAATTAAAAAGAAATGGCACGCGAATAATTTATACCTTCTGGCATAACAGGATATTTTTTACCTGTTTTTATTACAGGCACCGGGGAATAAGGGTTCTTGTAAGCCCAAGTCGCGATGGAGAATACACAACCAGGATTATTGAGGCTGTAGGATATAAAACTATACGAGGTTCAAGTTTTACGGACGGCCGCAGGGCGCTCAACCAGATGATCGAAGCTGTCAGAGAAGGCCATGACACGGGCTTCACGCCTGACGGCCCACGAGGCCCGAAATATGAAGTCCAGCCGGGAGTGGTCCTTCTAGCCAAAAAAACGGGCGCCGCAATATTGCCTCTAATATATGACGTAAAGAAAAAAAAGGTATTTAAAAGCTGGGACAATTTTATCTTGCCTCTTCCATTCAATCACGCCGTATTCGTTTACGGCCGCCCGATTTTTGTTCCCGAAAGTGCCCGCGGCGAAGAAATCAGAGAAATCCAGAATAAATTAAAACAAAGCCTTGATGCGATTGTTGTTAAGGCTGAAGAATATTTCAATAAATAATTTTTATTTGTAGGGGCGTATGGCATACGCCCTTTTTTACATTTATATTTGTATTTGTAGGAGCAGGTCTTGTGTCTGTCCGCCTCAGGAGCGCCTGTCCAAATCCTTATAAAAATATAATAAATATTATGGGTTTTAGTGGTAAAATGCAAAAAGAAATTGTGAATTTAAATAAACATGTATCACTAGGAACTAACGTCCCGGAAACGGAAACAGTATTAATATGACATTACTAATTGGAGCAAATTTAAAATCTTATTCGATTATCGCTGCTGATACGAGAGCTTCCTGGGAAATTCCTTTTTTGGGAAAACAACATAAGGATGGTGATCATAAAATTGCAGCATGTTCTTTTGGCCTTGTTACTGGCTCAGGTTATGTCGATGCTTTAGATGCAGTTAAAAAAGAGCTTCTACAAAAGACAATATCTAATACTAATGAATTTACGGATATCATTCAGAGATGTGTAAAACCAAAAATTGAAGAACTAAAAAAGATTAATCCGGGAACGGAAGATAACACTTGTTTTTTGATTTCATATAGAAATAATGAGGGATTGATACGATTGGCTGTGATGCATGCAAAATGGAATTATGAATTAGAGTTGTATGATGATGTTGCTGTAATTTTGCCAACAAATTTTACTATAGAAAAATCTGAAGAATATAGGAGCTGTATACGAGAAAAACTAACTGAATTCCAAGATAATGTAAATACAAATAGTTGTGATAATGAGATTTTCTTAAATAATCTAATAAATCATATAAATTGTACTGTGAAATTAATAGCTAGCTATTTTCATGAAATAAGTGAAAAATCCTCTTATGTTAGTAGCGATGTTGATATAGGTGTTTTACTTAATGATGGAAATGTAATATATATTTATGGTGATTCTATGAAGATAAAAGAAGGAAAGTCTTCGTTGAATGTTTTAATTAATAATAGTGATACACGTTTTTTGACGCCAGATATTATTAAAAAAGATGAACATTTATAAAAATATAAAATATTTAACATGGATCTCGATAAAAAAGTCCGAATAGCTGCCTTTCAATGGTTATCAGAACAGACAAGCTTACATGGTGATGTTCTGCCACGTAATTTATTAGAAAAAGGTTTTGATTTTCAAGGTTCCACTATACGTTTAGTAGGACCTCAAGGAATATTTAAACCTCAAATACTTAATTATCCATTATCAATAACTACTTCTCCTAAAAGTCCATATAATGACAGTTACAGCAAAGAGGGCTTTCTTTCATATCGATACAGAGGGACAGACATAAATCATCGAGATAATGTAGGATTAAGAAAAGCTTTTGAAAATAGATTGCCATTAATCTATTTCCATGGAATTGCCGTTGGAAAATATTCACCAGTATGGCCAGTTTATATAATTTCAGATAATCCTGAAAATCTGACATTTAATGTTGTTGTTGGTGAGATTTCTGCAGTTAATAATGAACATATCGGTATTGCTGAAGATTCCCAGGCTGTTAGAGCTTACATTACAGGTACCGTAAAACAAAGACTTCACCAAAGAATTTTTAGGGAGAAAGTATTAGACGCTTATAGTTGCCAGTGTTCATTCTGTAAATTAAAACATTCTGAATTATTAGATGCAGCGCATATTATTCCCGATAATGAACCGGAAGGCGATCCACGGATTGACAATGGTATAGCATTGTGCAAACTGCATCATGCGGCCTTCGACAGTTTTATTTTAGGAATAACTCCGGATTATAAAATAGAGGTCAGGAAAGATATTTTGATAGAAAAAGACGGTCCTATGCTGGAGCATGGATTAGTGAATTTAAATTCAAAGCGTATAATATTGCCGACAAATAATTCGTTTTGGCCAAATCAGGAATTGTTAGAGAGAAGATACATGAAATTTAAGAGGACAGGCTAAAAGTTTTGTGACAAAATTGTTTAAGTCCTAAAATAGTTTTCTGAACATTATTCTCTAGAGGGAAATATCATTGTAAGATTTAAAAAACATTGTTTGAAAAAACTAATTTGTTAAAGTTGTGGTGTGTCCAAACATAAAATTTAGCGAGTAAAAATGCTATATAAATATTGCAAAATAGACGGATTTGATATTCTTTTAAAGGCAAGGTTGAGGTTATCCTTAAGAAAAGACTTTAACGATCCTTTTGAATTACTATTTAGCTTCGACGAAAAATCTACGCTAGAAGAATTGCGATGGCTCCATGAAAATGATCCAGATTTAATAAACGGTTTTAAAAAATTGTTGAAAGATCTTAAAATAGATTATGATGAAAATTCTTCTATCGATGTTTTATTGAAAGGCATTTTACACGACAAAAAAATATTTTATAAAATATGGGATGAATATTGTGGGAAAATGGGAATAACGTGTTTTTCCCGAAAATCGGATATAATTCAAATGTGGGCGCATTATGCTGAAAATCACAAGGGAATAGTTATCGGGATAGATGAAAGCGAATTTATAAGAGATAATGAAGCATTAATTGAAGTAAACTACAAAGATGATATGATATCCTTGCCATTGCCAATTGGGAGATTGCGCGAGAGATTTAAGAAAGATTTTATTGATGTGTTAAAAAGAAAAGAAACAAAATGGGGATATGAGACTGAGGTCAGAATTCTTTGGAAGTTGGATGATGTGGATTCAGATGGCAATTATTATTATACAATACCGATTACATCAATAAAGGAAATTTATCTGGGCTTGAGATCTGATGAGAAAGTAGAGATTATTGCTAAATCTATAAAGCAGAGGGAAGAATATAATCACTTAAAAATTTATAAAATGATTCTGTCTAAAACTGATTATAAACTAGTCCCAAAGGAAATATTTTAATATCCTGGACGTTGTTTCTCGGCATTACTTATTAATAAAATAGAAATATTAAAGAGAATACTATGCCGCCACCAGCAGTTAAAACAATCAGGGATTTGATATTCTGGGAATACGCGAAGTTGATTTCAGGTTCGGCGCTGTCTAGTCGCAAACAATTTCCACAGCAAGAATAGGTGATGGCTTTTAGCTCCAAGGTCTGGGGCGAGAAGAATGTGGGATGTTATTGGTGTGTCCGTGGAATTAAATATCCCTTTTTAAAAAATGAAAGGAGCTTGTATCATGGCCAACGGAGGATTTTTGGTTAGATTTTTAAATGCTAAGGGTAAGGCGGAGGAACATCGTTGTTATGAATGTTCGTTTAAATTTGACGAGTGGACTTATAAGCTGAATAATGATAATCCGAAGCATTTCCCCCCGCTGTCTAAAATTGAAGTTATTCCGGAGGAAAGATAACTTTTGCTTAAAATTATATAAAAAATATCCGTGACGTTGTTGCCTAGGGAAAATATGGGGATGTAGTTAAAAGATTAAAAGTATTGACTTTTTATAAATGGTAAAAAATAAATAACCTTGCCATTAAACATCAAAAAGTAATATAATAGTAATGTATTTATCAAAGAATGAAAGAAAGGAATAGCCATGTCAATTAATAATTTATTAGTAGAAAAAGCGTTAGAATTAAAACCTCAAGAAAAAATTGTTTTAATTGAAGCTCTGGTTTCAAGTTTAGATAAACCTGACCCTGAAATAGCAAAAATATGGTTACAAGAGGCTGAAGCTCGTCTTAAATCTTACAGGGAAGGAAAAAGTAAAGGAATACCGGCTGAGGAAATATTCAAAGAGGGTTTATGAAAGTAATATTTGATAAGCTGGCAAGAGAGGAATTGACTGACGCAATCGAATATTACGAAATTGAAATAAAAGGCCTGGGTGCAAAATTTAAAGAAGAAACCAGAAGAGTGCTTAGAATAATTAAGAAAATGCCAAAAATAGGTTCTCCTGAAAGTGAAAATGTTAAGAGATACCTCCTCCACAAATTTCCCTACAAAATATTATACTCAAATGAAATAGACCATATCTATGTTATTGCCGTTGTCCATATGCATCGTGAACCAAAATATTGGATTAATAGAAATAAGAAAATATAAAATTAAATAATGAGATACAAACAATTATATTTTATTTTAATCTTATTTATATCAATAATCGAATCCAATATAATAAGGGCTCAAAATGTTGAGCCCCTATGGGAACCGGAAATTACCAATATCAGCAGTAGAAAATATTATCCCGCCGTCAAAGAAGTCCTTGATAAATCCCAAAAATCCATATCCATGGCTATGTATATCGTGAGCCTGGACGGAAAAAATACGCAGTCAGAAGTATATCAACTCTGTGAAAGCCTGGTTAACGCAAAAAAACGTGGTGTTCAGGTTAAAGTAATTCTGGATCAGAGCGTTGATTATGACAGATCGGAGGATGGTGAAAGAGGGCGTATTGAGGGAAAAAATCAAAATGCTTTCAGGTATTTTAAAGAGAATGGTATTGAAGTGTTTTATGATACTAAAAGCGTATTTACGCATAGCAAAACGATAATTATTGACGAAAATGTTGTTGTCCTGGGGAGTACCAACTGGTCCGGGTCTTCACTTAATAAAAATAACGAGGTGTCGGTTTTAATAAGGTCAGGTGAATTGGCGCGATCTTTGCTTAAGGATTTTTCTGAGATCGTTATCGATAATGAGGCGGGAAAGGATGTAAGCGAAAAAGAACCTTCATTAGCCTTGTATAGATATTTTCTGGATAATGAGAATCTGGCCGGCAGGATGATAACCAGTAGTGATGAAAGGGCGTTTGATATTTATCTTTTGTTGCTGAGGGAATTTAAAAGGGATGCCTTAATTGACTTGGATTATAACAAGATGGCGGTTGATCTGGAGATGGATAAAGTTATGGATAAAACCGCTTTTAGAGGCGAGATCAACAGAATATTAAAGAAGTTAAATGAAATATATCATGTTATAAATTATGAAACGCGGATCGGTGAGAATGCGAAGGTAACATTACTTGATCCGGAAAATAGTGAGAAACCGTACAAATATCCTGAAGGGAAATATTTTACTGTTCCCGGGGAGTATTTCAGTTATGGCTGGAGCAAGAAGCTTTCCTTCAGGGCGAAATTCTGTTATTTGGTCAATCGTTATGAAGTAACCCTGAGCGATAATGACCAATGGTGGAGCCATGCGCTGGATGTGCTTAGTAATTATTTCCATTTACACAGGACTACTTTAAGCGAAGGGATGTCGGAATTAAAAAAATACGAAATTATTGATATAGAATATTCTGATGTTAAAGAAGGCTATGAAAATCGAGAACCTTCAAAATATAAAGTATTTGACCTGTATGATCCTGTGAAGCAGGCAGAAAAATGGGAGAGTTTGAATAAGCAATACGGCGCGGACAGGGTGAACCAGGCGAGAGAATTCGCTAAGGTCGTATTTGAAGAAAATGATCCTGTGACCGTTGAAGATATAATTTCATTGATCGATGAATATGGGATCGAGAAATACAGGGAAGCAATTAGTATAGTTTCTCAAAAAGCGGTGGACAATCCAAAGAGGTCGCATAAGTATGTGGTGGGAATCCTTATAGGGATGGAATAGTACCCTGCCCATTAATAACCCTTGACCAGTATAAATTATGTAGATATAATTACTTACTATGTTATTTTTCATTTATGATCTATTATTATTAGTATTTATAATCATTTCCAGCCCGTATTTAATTGTTAAATTATTCAAAAAAAACGAATTATCTTTGTGGAAACAGCGGCTAGGGATAATGTCGCCGGTTAAATCAAAATCATCAAAAAAACCAATATGGTTCCATGCGGCGTCGGTTGGGGAAATTAGCGGGATTTATCCGATCCTGGACAGCCTTTTCCAGAAAAATAAGGATCTTGAATTTGTTGTTACCACTTATACCTCTACCGGGCTGAAAAGGGCGAAAGAAATATTTGCAGGATACCCTGTGGTATATTTTTCTCTTCTTCCAATAGATCTCAGTTTTATTATTAAAAGCTTTATTAAAAAAATAGATCCTAAGATCATAGTTGTTTCTGAAACTGAATTATGGGCAAACATGATACATCAGGCTGAACAGATGGGAATTAAGGCCATTATTGTTAATGGAAGGATATCAGACAGCTCATGGCCCAAATATTTAAGTTTCAGGTTCTTTTTCAAGAAATTTGTTAATAAAATAGATTTTTACTGCGCGCAGACGGATATTGATAAAAACCGCATTATATCGCTTGGGCTATCATCAAAAAAAGCCGAGGTTACTGGAAATGCCAAATATTCATTTATGCCTGTTACCGATAAAGATATTTCAATAATTATGGGAAGTCCGGTCATTGTAGCGGGGAGTACCCGCCCCGGCGAAGAAGAGGTCGTATTGGAAGCCTTTAAAAACTTCCAGGTGAAATTTACTAATGCAATGCTTGTGCTCGCCCCAAGGCATCTGGAAAGAATTCCGGAAGTCGAAAAGCTGGTTCAAAAAACAGGAATTTCTTACATGTTAAGAAGTAGATATAATGCTAATAATGGCGAACCACAGTTCAAGATACTTATTCTTGATTCACTGGGTGAGTTAAGCTCTTTTTACAAATTATCAGATCTTTCATTTGTCGGAGGCACGCTGAAGCCGTTTGACGGGCATAATATCTTAGAACCGGCCGCTTTTAACAAGCCGGTATTATTCGGCCCATATGTCAATAATGTTAAAGATGTCGCGGAAGACCTTATAAAAAGCGGTGGAGGAAGAAAAGTATATAACGCGAAGGAATTGGAACAGGCATTTAATGAAATTCTTTCGGATAAGAGTAAAAACAGGACGATGGGTGAAAAAGCGTTTTTTGTCTTTAAAAAACATAAACAGTCAGCGGTAAAACAGGCTGATATTATCCTCACAGAGGACAACAAGGACTAGAAGCGGAAAGAACCTGGCTTTCAGCCAGAACCTTCCGCTTAAGTCTTGTATGTAGAATTTTATGAAAAAAATATTAATAATCCGCTTTAGTTCGATCGGCGATATTGTTTTAACAAGCCCTGTTATTCGCGCGGTCCGCAATAAATATCCTGAAAGCCATATTTCAATGCTGGTAAAAGAAGAATTTGCGCCGCTAATAGCAGACTGCCCATATCTGAATGAAGTGATAATTTTAAAAACAAATGAGCCTATAAAAGATTTAGCAAATAAGTTAAAAGAAAATAAATATGATGTAATAATTGATATTCATCGTAACTTAAGGAGCATTTATTTAGATTATACTTTAAGTGTTGAAAAGAGGTTGATATATAAAAAAAATATTTTAAAACGCTGGTTGTTATTAAATTTACATCTTAAATTATTGGATGAAAATACAAGTGTAATTAACAGCTATTTTAACGCGTTAAAGCCTCTTAATATTGAAAATGATAATAAAGGGCTGGAAATATGGATAAGTAAGCGTGATGAGGAAATAGCGGAAGAATTTCAAAAAAAGTATGCCGGTAAAGATATTCTAATGATCGGGCTTGCGCCTTTCGCGCACTGGGAGACAAAGTGTTGGCCAATGGATCATTATAAAAAATTAGTGAATGATCTAAGCAAAAAAATAGAATGCAGGTTTATAATATTCGGCGGGCCGGGTGATATTGAAAAACTTGGAAGCACATTTGAAGATTTAAAAAATAAACCAATTATAGCCATAAATGAGCTGGGGCTGATGGCACAAGCGGCCTTAATAAAAAAATGCCAGTATTTTATCGGCAATGATACCGGTTTGATGCATATCGCGGACGCAGCCGGTATCCCGTTGATCACATTTTTCGGGCCAACAGTTAAGGAATTCGGGTTTGCCCCTGTGGGGAAAAACTCGGTTGTTCTGAGCCGCGATCTTAAGTGCAGGCCATGCAGTTTACATGGTTCCAATAGTTGCCCCAAGGGGACCCTGGAATGTTTAAAGGCAATTAAGCCTGAAGATGTAACGGATATAATTATAAAAAAGCTATGGAAATAAAAAATAAAGATATATGAAAAAAATACTTATTATACAGACAGCCTTTATCGGCGATGTGATCTTGACGCTTCCTTTGATCGAAGCGGTGCACAGGAAATATCCGGGAAGTCATATATCGATAATGATCACACCAAAAGCTTATGATCTGGTAAAAGCGAATCCATATATAAATGAAGTTATCGTTTATGATAAAAATGGTATGGATAAGGGATTTAAAAATTTTGTAAAATTTGATAGAAAGATAAAAAATCAAAAATATGACATGGCTATCCTGCCTCACAGGTCTGTGCGTTCCGTTATGCTGGCTTATTCAGGCGGGATTCCCGAACGGATCGGTTTTGATAGAAGCGCCGCAAAGATATTTTTAACTAAGCTCGTAAAATATTCCTGGGATAAACATGAGGTTGAGCGTAATTTAAGTTTGATAGATGAGAAAAATGGTTCAAGGCATATACCAATATTTCTTGGAACAGGAGATATTAAAAAAGCAGGTATTTTTTTAAAAGAGCAGGGGGTAATAAAAAAAGATCTTATAATTGGCCTTGCGCCAGGTTCAGTTTGGGCAACAAAAAGGTGGATCAAAGAACGCTTTGCGGAATTGTCAGAAAGATTAATAGATGTTTATGGCTCGAAGATCATACTTATAGGCGGGAAAGAAGATGAAGAGTTATGTAATGAAATTAAAAAAATAACCGGTAAAGAGATCATTATTGCCGCGGGGGCATTATCCTTGGGAGAATCCGCGTCAGTAATATCAAAATGTGATCTGTTCATTACCAACGATACCGCGCCGCTGCATCTGGCTTCAGCATTTCAGGTACCGACTGTCGCAATATTCGGGCCGACAACCACCGGGCTTGGTTTTGGGCCATATAGTATGAAAAATATTGTCGTTGAGAAAATATTGTCATGCCGGCCGTGCGGCAGGCATGGGCATAAGGTATGTCCAAAGGAACATTTTAAATGCATGAGGGAAATTACAGTTGACGAAGTATTTGATGCGTGCAGGAGGTTATTGAAATGAATATAGGATTGGATGTTTCTCCTATTGCGGATGGAAACTGGACAGGTGTTGGAAACTATATTATTAATTTGATCAATGACATCTCAAAAATCGATAAAGAAAATAAATATTATCTATGCTACCGTTTTTCTCATATAAAAAATAAAGCGCAAATATTAAAGATCGATCAGGATAATTTTAGAACAAAAATAATTCAGGAGCCGTTAAACTTTATTTTTCAGTTAAAGCTTGATATCTTTCATGGTATGGCAGACAGGCTCCCATGGTCATACAGATCAAGAAATATAGTAACCATACATGATATAGGCGCGGCGGTATTGGGAGATAATTACGCGTCAAAACATTTTAAAGAGATGATGATAAAAAGATATGATAATATGTTGAATAAAAAACAGGCGGACCTGGTTATTACTGTGTCTGAATTTACAAAAAGAGAAATATTAAATAATTTCGCATATCCTGAGGAAAAAATAAGGGTTATATATCATGGTGTCAGAAAAATGTTCAGCCCTCAAAGCGAGCAAAATATAAGAATTACAAAAGAGAAATATGGCATAAACAGTGATTATTTTTTATATGTTGGAGCGATCAATTTAAGAAAAAATATTTTAAGGATCCTTGAAGCTTTTAAAATATTTTCAGAGAATAATAAAATGGCCAATTTAGTTTTGACAGGAAATTTATCTTATGGACATCAGGAAATATTGGATAAAATATATAAGCTAAAATTAGAAAGCCGCGTAAAATTAATCGGCTACATGAAGAATGAAGAATTAGCGTCATTATATAGCGGGGCGAAGGCTCTGATATTTGCTTCATTGTATGAAGGCTTTGGCTTGCCGGCGATCGAAGCCATGGCATGCGGAACGCCGGTTTTAACATCGAATATGTCTTCAATGCCGGAAATTACAGGTGGCGCGGCGTGTATGGTTGACCCTCTGGATGTTTCTGATATCGCGAAGAATTTATCTGTTCTGGCTGAAGATGATAATTTAAGAAAAATGCTGAGCGAAAAGGGACTGGAACGCGCAAGAATATTTTCATGGGAAAAGGCTGCGAGGGAGACTTTAAAAGTTTATAACGAATTTGTAAATAGATAAGCAAATTTTTCATTTCAGAATCTATTTTTGCTTAAACCCGAAACGTTTTTGATAAATCTAAGGCTCATTTTGAACGATTTTCACAATCCTATAGGGGAGCAAATCTGGGTTCGTGAAAATCGGAATTTCAAAATTTCGCCAAGATTTATTACAAAAAGCGTTTCTATAGACGCAAAAAAAGATTCTGAAATTAAAAATTCGCAGCGTAGGATAAATATGAAATTTAAAAATATATTAATATGCCGGACCGATCGTATCGGTGACGTTTTATTATCAACGCCTGTTATTAGCGCTTTACGGAAACAATATCCTTCTGCCGCTATTTCATTTTTGACAAGCAGGTATGCTGCTGTTGTCCTTAAAAATAATCCATTTCTTAAAGAAATATTTTATATAGAGGATAATAACCTGCTGTTGGAATTGAAGAAAAGAAAATTCGATTTAGCTCTTGTTCTATTCCCGGAATTCAAGGTATGTAAAACAGTATATTTATCAAATATACCATTACGTATCGGCCCTGCTAATAAATGGTTTGTACCCATATTTTTAAATAAACCGGTATTCCAGCATCGTTCACGGGTGGAAAAGCATGAAGCTGATTATAATCTGGACTTGTTGAAACCCCTTGGTATAAAACCTGAAGATACTGAAACTTATTATGTGATTCCGGAAGACGCAAAAAGATTTGTAAAAGACTGGAAAATAAAAAATAATATTTCTGCAAACGACCGGTTTGTTATTATACATCCGGGGATGAAAGGTTCGGCTTTAAATTGGCCGTTGGGATATTACGCTGAATTGGCGGATAAATTAATATGTGATAAGAAAGCAAAAGTGTTATTAAGTTACGGGCCGGGAGAAGAGAATATAATAAAGGATCTGGTAAAATTAATGAAAGAAACACCTTTTGTGATAGATAAAACCATAGATCTTTCTCTTTTAGCCGGATTTATATCTGAGGCTGACATATTATTTTGCCCAAGTACCGGAATTCTTCATTTAGCAGTGGCGGTTAAAACGAGGACTGTATCTATATTTTCGCCTATTTTAGTCCAAAGCAAAAAACGATGGGGGCCATATGGTAAAGGGCATGTAGTTATTGACCCGGCAGTAAATTGCAAAGAAAAATATAAATGCCACAAAAATAAGTGTTTGTATTATAATTGTATGGAGAAAATTACAGTTAATACCGTTTATGATAAAATATCCGGAATGCTAAAAGTTTGAAAGGATTCAAAAATGCTGACATATGAACGATTTCAAAAACTCAGATCGGAATTAAAAGACTATTTTAAAGAGCGCAGTGAAGTAGTTGATGGCGCCTTAACAGCTCTTTTGTCTAAACAACATCTTCTTCTTATTGGCCCGCCCGGGACGGCTAAAACAAATTTAATTGAAACCTTATGCAAAAGTATTACAGGTACTAAATATTTCTTTCATTTATTGACAAAATTCACAACCGATAAAGATCTATTAGTCAGCGAGGTTATGGTTGAAGAGGAGATGGATCAAAAAGGCAAACTTATCAGGTTTGTTAACCGCTCTGAAAAAAAACTGCCTCAGGCCCATATAGCCTTTCTTGATGAAATATTTAAATGCAGCGCGGTTACACTTAACGCTTTACTCAGGTTAATACATGAACGTAAATGTACAATTAATCCGGGTGAAGAAATAGATTCTCCTCTTGTTACTTTGATCGGCGCGAGCAATGAGCTTCCGGGAAAAGACCAGGAAGAATTAATGGGATTAAATGACAGGTTCCTTCTGAGATATTTAGTGGACTATCTGTCAATAAATAATAATGATGATTCCCCGTTTGTTTCCATGATCTCAAATGAAGTATTAAAGCCTCAAACGACGATCACACTGGATGAATTAAGCAGTTTTCAGGAGGAAGTGTTAAAAATTAATATACCTCCGATCATATATAAAATAATTAATAATATACGGTCTGACCTGAAAACAAATTATAATATCCAGCCGTCAGACAGAAGATATAAAGAATCTGTTAAAGCAGTAAAAGCCTACGCTTATTTAAATCACCATTTTGAAGAAGTGGAGCCTGAAGATCTGTGTATTTTAGAAAATATATACTGGCAGACAAAAAATCCGCTGGAAAAGGAAAATATACAGAAAATAATTTATAAATCGATCGGAAGTAAGGAAGTTATGCGTGTCGCGGAAATATTTAAACTCGCGAGTAAAATTTATAACGATACCGTCAGGTCAATTGAAATTAATATGCATAAAAATACAGGGCATGACAAAGATTATAAAGAATTTGAAATATTACACGCGAAATTGAAATTAGCGGAAAATGAACTCCATAAACTTTTAATCGAGCCAAAAGAATTATTAAAAAATTGCAGTAATAACGCCGGGAAAAATATAATAGAAAATTATATAAAGAAAATGGAAACAATGCCTAATAATTTATTATCTAAATTCTCTACAAATGCTTACCGCGAATTTTGGAGTGAAAGTACACATTCCGGACAATAAATAGAACGGATTTAATGAAAAAAGAAATATATTATGTTATTAACAGCAATCAGGAAATCCGTAAAATATATTATCAGCTGAGGCAAATATCAAAGTATATAAAAGAGAAAGAAAAAGAAGGATCACTTATACTGCCCGGATTTTCCAATTTAGTTTGTGACATATACTGCAGTTTGTATATGGCCAATCCTAAAGTAAAGACAATAGATGAGATCGACCCGAAAAATTTCATTAATTTAACAATTTTGGACGGTTTGATCGTCAATCCGTCATTTGAAAGTATTAGAGAAAAAACAAAATTCAGTAAAGCCGCCGCGCTATGGGCGACAGAAATGTTCGTAGACAAATTATTGAAATCGCTGAATAAGAAAAAAAATGATTTTAAGCGTTTTAATAAACTGAATAAGGATCTGGATAAAGAAATAATCAAAAGGTCATTGGAGGAAAAAAAGACGGGATTTTTCTTTAATTTAGTCTCCTTTATTAAAAATTTGTTTAATAAACAGGGACGAAAGGAAAGAGCTGTTAAAGTTATAAAAAATAATGTTTCAAAAATGGCGGCAAAAGAAACAAATAAAATATTAAAAAACATTAATACAATTAATAAAGCAGTTGGCATTTGTAACGGCTGGGAACTGGAAGAAAATTCAATTGAAAGATTATCATATCATAAAAAAATTGAGTTAGCTGATAAAATAAAAAATAGCCCGCGTTTGCAGGAACTGGCAAAAATAATCGGCCAGATGCGCCAGATGGCTTTATTTTCCCATTATTCAAAAATTTATGAATTATCGCAGGAAGTTTATAATGTAATTATGGGAGATGATCTTTTAAAGATGCATCCGGTTGAAATGGCTAATTTGTCTCATCCGAGCTTCCAATATGATTTTTATCAAAGATTGATCAATAAAAAAATATTGCAATATGAATTTAAAGAGCCAATTTCAGAAAAAAAAAGAAAAGGCAGTATTATTGCTTGTATCGATACCAGTTTGTCTATGTGCGGCAAGAATGAAATATATTCGAAAGCTATCGCTATCGGGCTGCTGGAAATAGCCAGAGTTGAAAAAAGAAATTTTATCGGCATATTATTCGGGAGAAAAGGCAAAGTTCAAACATTTGTTTTTAATAATGAAGATGTTGAAGTAATAAAAGATAATGAAAATATAAAACTCGGGTTTTTAGACGGTCTTTTTGAATTTACCGTGACATTTATGGGGGGCGGGACTGATTTTGAAACTCCGTTAAACACTGCGATATCATTCAGGAAAAAGACTGAATTCAATGATGCCGATCTCGTATTTATTACTGATGATATTTGTACCTTAAGTAATGAATTCTTACAGCATTTTAATTTAACTAAAAAGAAATACAATTTACGGTTATATGGTGTTTTAATGGGACCAAAATTCCAAAAACCAGGTATAATGAAAAAATTTTGTGATGAAATAATAAATTATCATGAAATAAATGATGATGTCGCGAAAATTATTTTTGAAAAAGTAAATTATTTATCATCTAAAAATAAAGTCTGATAATTATATGGAAAAACAACTAATAAGTTCTGAAATTAAAAAAATACTTATTATACATCTAAGGAGAATAGGTGATATTTTATTATGTACTCCATCAATACGGGAAATTAGAGAGCGATATCCGGATTCAGAGATCACTTTTTTAACTGAAGAACCTTTTTATGATGTTTTATGCGGTAATCCTTATTTGGATGATATTGTTTTACTCAAGCAGGAAGAAAAAAATAATTTTAATAAATATATAAAGTTTTTAAAAATGATACATGGGAAAAAATACGATCTGGTGATTGATTTTTATGGAAACCCCAGAAGTAGTTTGATCAGTTTCATTACAGGCGCGAGGTACCGGTTAGGATTTAATTACAGGGTCAGAAAATATTTATATAATATCAGAGTTCCGGTTAACGCGAACAACCGTTATGTGGTCCAGGTAAAATTTGATCTTTTAAGAAAAATAGGGGTATCCCCTGAAAGTGAAAAACTTGATTTGTTTATTCCTCCTGAAGTAACAGATAAAATTCAGGAATATTTCTTAACCAATAACATAGACGATTTTACAAAACTTGTAGGTTTTAGCCCAACCAGCAGAAGAAAATCAAGAAGGTGGTTCCCTGAACGATTCGCTGAGCTTGGCGACAGATTAATTAATTCGGGTTATAAAGTCATTTTTATCTGGGGGCCCGGAGAAAAAGAATATATTGACCTGATTATAAGCTTAATGAAGCAAAAACCGCTTGTTTCCTTTGAAACTACGGTCAAAGAAACTGCCGGAATCTTGAAAAAGTGCCGGGTTTTAGTTACAAATTTTAACGGGAGCATGCATTTGGCTGTGGCTGTTGGAACACCGACGATAGGTTTATGTGAACCCAGTGAGGTGCCTTGCTGGAATCCTCCGGCAAATGATATGCATTTGGCTATTTATAAAGATGTTCCTTGTGTTGGTTGCGCGAAAAAAGAAGATTGTCCGGATATGAAATGTATGGATCTGATAACAGTTGATGAAGTTGAAACAGCTGTTTATAAAATGATAAATAAAAATAATTAATATTATTTTTTTTCGTCAGCTTTTGAGATAAGCCAATATACGATTCCCAATACAAGTATAGTAGATACCAGGAAGACTTGTTTCAAGATCTCACCGTGTTCCAGGGAAGATACAAGAGCGTCACGGATAAAAGCGACTAGCGCTACTTCCACAAAAATAGTAATTGAAAATTTACCTTTTTTAAGATGTTTTATCTCCGTATTCATAAGTTCGATCATTACCCACAACATCAGAAGAGTACCTAATACATTGATTATGCCATGTTGAGTTTCGGTGACTAATTTCCATATATCCAGAGTAAATATTCCCATTATTCCAAAGGAAAGTCCCATAAGGGCGATTACTAAAAAGAGATTTAATCCATAGCTGAAACGCTCAGCAAGGCGAATCAGGCTGTGTTCTAACCTGTAGGAAAGAAATGCCTTTTTAAGTTCTTCCTGATGATAGGAAGAGGACATGATATCTAAATTAATATCTAATATTTTCCCGAAAGATTTAGATAATTCATAACGTTCTTCGGGATCTATAAAATGTTTATTTATAATATCATTCACAAACTCACGTACCATATAAACCGATGAGTTTATAAAATGAGATTCCATTCCAATTTTAACGTGTTCAGAGCCTATCTGCTGGATGTTTTGCAAATAACGATTGTCATAAATCCCGTTAAACAGGGCCATAAACCATACGGCAAGAGTTTTTTTCTGTTTATTAATTGACTCTTCATTAGGCAGAAATTTAGCGGTATCCTCAGATCTCAGCAGTGAATTATAATAAACTTCAGTAAGTTGATCTTTGTACTGTTCCATAATCGGGATAAGCCGCTGTAAATTTTGGCTATCCTGGCTGCTGAAATTATAAAATTGCTCAATTTGATTCATATTTTTCATGGGAATGATTATATCATAAGAATGCTATTAACGGAGCAATTCTTTTACTTTATTAAGCAGAAAATCAGGTTGATAAGGTTTAGCGATATAATCCTCTATACCCATGCTAAATCCCTGTTCTTTTTCCTGTTTTTGTCCTGAAGCGGATAAAATGATAATGGAAATATCTTTTGTTTTTGGATTGTTTTTTAAGGTTTGAATAACTCCAAAACCGTCCAGTTTTGGCATACGCAGATCTAAAAGTATAAGGTCAATTTGTTCCTTAAGCGCTTTTTCAACAGCTTCTTGTCCGTTATTTGCGGTTATGATCTCCCATTTTTTTTCGAATTCAAGGATACTTTTAGTAATATCTCTCAATTCCTGGTCATCATCAACAACCATTATTGTTCTTTTATCACCGGTCTTAGGCGGTAAATTTTCAGATTTTGTTTCTTTAGGAAGCTGTAATACTAAGTCTTTAGATTTTGTTGGAGCTGAAGATAATTCCCTGCTTATCGGAAGAGTAAAATAGAATTTACTGCCTTTGCCTAATTGACTTTCAACCCAAATAGACCCGCCGTGAAGATCAATGATCCTTTTAACAATTGATAATCCCAAGCCTGTTCCCTGATATTCTTTACTTGTATTGACTCTATAAAATTGATCGAATACTTTAGTGATATCATCGCCGGCGATACCGATCCCATTATCAATAACCGCTATTTCAACAAATTCCTGGCTGATCTTCCTTGCGGTAAGATTGATTTCCCCGCCTGCCTGTGTATATTTAATGGAATTTCCTATTAGATTGGTTAAAACCTGAATAATTTTATCCTGATCGATATTTAAGAGGGGAATATCCGGGTTTAAATTAATACTGAATTTCATATTTTTTTTCTGGAAAAGGGGCTCTAAAGTAACCTGGGTCACGTTTACAAGCTCAACTATATTTGTATTTTGCTGTCGTAATCCGTATTTTTTAGATTCAATTCTGGCCAGGTCAAGAAGATCGCCTATAAGATTGTTTAAAAAGTCAGTTTTTCTATCCGCTACATCAAGGCTATGGAATTGGGTATCATTTAAAACGCCCATTTTCCCGCTTTTCAGGAGTGAGATATGAGCCTTAATAGCGGTAAGGGGTGTACGTAATTCATGAGAAACCATGGAAACAAATTCACTTTTAGCGTTACTTAAAA
Organism: bacterium; assembly: GCA_028719205.1. Taxonomy (GTDB): domain Bacteria; phylum JACRDZ01; class JAQUKH01; order JAQUKH01; family JAQUKH01; genus JAQUKH01. The sequence continues at coordinate 110,961 of JAQUKH010000001.1, read as the reverse complement.
TTTCGAGTTCCTTATTTTGTTTTTGAAGCGTAAGGTTAGCGGATTGAAGTTCTCCTTCTCTTAATTTTACAAGTTTAGACATAATGTTAAATGTATTCGCCAATTCCCCGATTTCGTCTTTAGATTCTATGAATATTTCTTTCCCATATTCACCCTTACCTATTTCAAAAGCTTTTTTGGTTAAGATAATGATCGGGTCAGTCAGTTTATTGGCAAGATAAAAAGAAATAATGACACTGGCAACAAGGCTTAAAATGATAAACCAGAATAAAATAGTTTTAGCATTATTGGCAAATTTGATCGCGGATTCAGATTGCAGAATGATTTTTTGCTGGATATTTGGCGTTATATCATTATTTCCTTTTAATAAGATCTTTTCTTCTTTAGAATTAATCGCAAGGCGGTCGCTAACCACAGAAAGGCTGAAATACGCGATACTTCCGACAATACTTGTAATGAACACAACCGCTAAAAAGCCGACAGTCAATTTTTGGACAATATTAAGTTTCACTCAGTTATTCCTTTTTATCTTTGCGGCGTTCTTTAAGATAATTACTGCCCTGAAGGGATTTTAAATATTTTTTCAGTTCAGCGGCACGTTCACTAACCTGAACATGATGGGTAATATCATTATTTTCGTTTGTAATAATAGCGATAGAGATCGTGATGAACGGGAATTGCCTCGTATTCCCCTGGCGGTCCTTAGTAATAATAAAACCGTTTTTTCTGTCTTCAGCGTTATATTGTAAAGGTGCCAATCCGTCAAACGTTTGAATTAATTTCTGGCATATGTTCTCAACCTTGTCAACTGAAGTAATAAAAACAAAATCATCTCCGCCGATATGCCCGACAAAATCATCAGCATTTCCAAAACTTTTTACATTATCTATAATAGCCCTCGCGGTAAGTTTTATCGCTGAGTCTCCCGCGGCATATCCGTAAGTGTCATTAAAAGCTTTAAAATTATCTATATCCACGTAGGCAAACGCGAATTGTTTTTTAACCTCGATCAGGGTTTGAAGCTCTCTTTCAATGGCAACATTCCCCGGCAGTTTAGTCATCGGATTCGCGTATAGATCTCTTCTTACCTGACGTATCAGGGCTTTAACTCTTGCCTCTAATTCCAGGGGCTCAAACGGTTTTGATAAATATTCGTCCGCGCCGATAGCTAAACCTTTTATCTTATCATCTATCTGATTTTTGGCTGTAAGCATTAATATGGGCAAATGTGACGTAAGAGCGCTTTCTTTCAATCTTTTACAGACTTCTAAACCGCTTATTCCGGGCATCATAAGATCTAAAATAATAAGGTCAGGATCTTCCGCGATTACCTGTTCTATCGCCTTAGTTCCATTTTCGGCTTCCACAATATTATAAGCCACGGAATCCAGGGTAAGCCTGATAGCCTCCCTTATATCCGGATCATCATCAACTACAAGGATTTTTGTTTGATTTATATTTGCCATAAAATTTTTTATCGGATGTTTTAATACTGATAATTAACGGTATTTTAACATATTTTTTCTGACTCTTGACATAAATTAATAATTAAGTTATATTACATAACATTAATGAACAGAGTAATAAGCTATTATTTTGATATTATTTCAGGGAAAAGGAGAGGTCTTATCTCCTTTTTTATTAGGGGTATTTTATTTATATTATCAGTAATATATATTTTTTCTTTTAAAATAAGAAATATTTTTTATTCAATAGGATTATTTAAAACAAATAAGCTGTATGTACCGGTAATAAGCGTGGGGAACGTAACATTAGGTGGAACAGGTAAAACGCCGTTTATTATCTGGCTGGCGGAATATTTATACAAGGAAAGATATAAAACCGGGATCTTGACCAGAGGTTATGGCAGAGAAAATAAAAATAATACCATAGTTCTGTTAAATAAAAACGATATTACGGATTATAATATTACCGGAGATGAACCACTGCTCATAAAAAATAATATTAACGGGAGGATTCCTGTAATTATCGGATCAAACAGGGCAAAATCAGGTTCTTTGTTATATGATAAATTTGATACTGATGTTATTCTTTTAGATGACGGGTTCCAGCATATTTCACTCAAAAGAGATTTAAATATCGCGGTAATTGACGCGTTGAATCCTTTTGGTAATTATAAGGTGTTTCCCGCCGGTATTTTAAGGGAAAAGATCGATAGCCTAAAAAGGGCGGATATTTTTCTTATTACCAAAGTGGATCTGATATCTTTTACGGAAAAAAATAAAATTATTGATATAATAAAATCAATAGTTGATCACGCGGTTATTATTGAAGGAATCTTTCTGGCTGATAAATTTATCAGTTTAAAAACAAAAAACGAATATTCGATTGAATATGTTTCAAAAAATAAATGTATAGCTTTTTCCGGTATTGGAAATCCCGATAGTTTTGCGAGAACGCTGAAAAATATTAATGTTTTACTTTTAGATCATTTAATTTATCCTGACCATTATTCTTTCAGTGAAAAAGATATAAACGATATCATTAAACGAAAAGTATCATTGAATTCTGATATTATTATAACGACTGAAAAGGACAGCATCAGGCTTTATAATATAAAATTTGAAGATGATATTCTATTTCTCTCAATAAAATTAAAGATAATTTCCGGAGAAGAGATCCTGAAGGAAAGAATAAAAAAAATATTAAAATGAAAAAAATACGTTATTTCCTGGAATATTCCATTGTATATTTTATCGGACTGATAGTACAAATGCTTCCCATAAAAACAGCTATATTTCTAGGAGACTCGTTAGGCATATTTGTTTATTATTGCCTGCCGATAAGAAAAAAAGTTGCCATGAATAATCTTTTGATCGCGTTCAAAAATGAAAAAGATCCCGCGGAAATTAAAAAGATATGTAAAGGCTGCTATAGAAATCTGGGTATGTCCTTAATAGAATTTCTAAGATATCCCAGATATAATAAAGAAAACCTTTTTAAATATATAAAAATTGAAAATGAAGAATATCTCAAAGATTCACTTGCTCAAGGCCATGGTGTAATAATTATTGCGGGCCATTTCGGAAATTGGGAGTTTTCCGCGGCCGCTGTCGGGCTTAGAGGTTATCCTATAAGCCAGGTATCTAAGAACCTTCACAATTATTATTTAAACAATGTTGTATTAAAGTACAGGGAAAGTAAAAATATTAATGTAATTGGTGTTAAAATGGAAGTAAGGGAGATAATTCATATTTTAAAACAAAATGGTATTGTGGGTATTGCTGACGACCAGGAAGCAAGGCTTCATGGGTTATGGGTAGATTTTATGGGTAAAGAGGCGCTAACCGCGCGAGGCCCTGTGGTTTTCGCGAGAAAATTCGGATCACCGCTTATCCCTTGTTTTATTGTACGCCAAAGTGATAAGATCAGCCACAAGATGATCTTTGAAAAACCTATAACAGTTGGTTCACTGGATGATGATAAATATTTATATCAATTTAATAAACTTCTTGAAAAATATGTAAGACTTTATCCTGAACAATATTTTTGGCTGCATAACCGCTGGAGAACTGGTAAAACCGAGGGACAGCAAAAAAAAGAAGATTAAAAAGAAAGGATAGCAATGGAGATAAAAAAAGTTGGCATAATTGGCGCAGGTAAGATGGGATCGGAAATTGCTCTTTATATTGCTTACCATGGCTTTGAAGTTGTTTTGAAAGATGTTTATAAGGAAAATCTGGAAAAAGGGCTTACTAATATTACTAATTTTATTCAGGATAGAAAAAATAAAGGGCGTATGACCGGAGATGAGGCTGATAAAATTTTATCCAAGGTGAAAGCAACGCTTGATTATAAAGATGTCAGGGATTGCGATATGATCATAGAATCGGTTAAAGAAGATCTGGATATTAAAAGAGAAGTGTTTTACATACTTGATAATATCTGTCCGGAAAACGTAATATTTGCTTCAAATACATCTGCCATTCCTATTACAAAAATAGCTGCGGCAGTTAAAAGAAAGGATAAAATATTAGGTTCTCATTTTTTTAATCCGGTATTCCTTTCCCGTCTTATAGAGGTAGTGCCTATTTCAGGAACATCAAGCGTAACAATTAATACAGTAACAAATTTTTTTACAGCCGGTTTAAAAAAGAAAATAGTTACTTCAAAAGACGGCGCCGGATTTATAGTAAACAGGCTGCTTGTCCCTTTTCTAAATGAAGCGATAATACTTTTAGATGAAGGGATCGCGACAAAAGAAGAGATTGACCGGGCCGCGCAGTTGGGAATGGGACTGCCAATGGGTCCTCTGGCTTTAATGGATAATCTTGGATTGGATCTATGCCTGAAAGTCGCGGATATTGTTCATGATGAATATAAGAACGAACGGTACCACGCGGTTGAGACCATCCGTAAGATGGTTAAAGAAAATAAATTAGGCGTAAAAACAGGGGAAGGATTTTTTAAATATAAAACAGAATAAAGAAATAAAAGATGCCATTAAAAAATCCTATAATTATTATTTTAGCGTTATATTTATTTATCGGGAACAATACATTAACTGAATGTGTTTGCGCTAAAAATAATTATAAGGTCGGCGAGCGGATGATTTACGCTATAAAATGGAATGGTATCAGGATAGGAGTTGATATTGTTGAATTAGACGAAATTACAAAGATACGGTCACAAAACGCGTATCGTGTTGTTTCACAAACTTTTACCCAGGGGGTAGTTAATGCTATTTTTTCAGTTAAAGACCGGGTGGAAACATATATAGATACTGAAACTCTTTTACCAATGCTTTATAAAAAAGATATAAATGAAGGTAAGTACCATAAAAAAGCTGATTATGAATTTGATCAAAATAATGGAATTGTAAATACACTATCAGAGCGTTATGAGATATCAAAAGGTGTTCAGGATCCTCTTTCTATTCTGGGATATTTTCGTACTTTAGATATTAAGTTAAATGATATAATCGAAATAAAATATTTTTCTGGAACAGAAGTAGATATTCTAAAAGTAAGTGTTATAAGAAAAGAATTGATAAAAACACCGGTAGGCGATTTTAATACAAATGTTGTAACTTTATCAGTCGGGAAGAAGGAACGTAACTACTTAAAAAATAAGGTTAATTTATGGATCTGGTTTACGGATGATGACAGGAAAATACCTGTTTTTATCAAGTGCAGCACAACGTATGGAAATATAACAGGAACCTTGATCGATTATGTTGAAGGGGAGTAAACAAGCAAAGAGCATAGGGCATGGAGCATGGGGCAAGGAAGGAAGGGAATAGATAGATGAAATATAAGGCAGTAGATTTAAAAAAAGTAAAAACATATTCAATAAAAGAAAGAAAAAATCTGGTTTCAGACAGTAATTTTGCAAAACCTTTTGTTAATAACGGGTCATTTAACAGCTTTTATAATTCATTGCCTGATATTCACGCTGGACACAATTTTAGAGAAGTGATAAAATCTTTTGTGAAAGCATTTAAACAAAAGAAAACAATTGTTTTTCTTCTCGGAGGGCACGTAATAAAATGCGGGCTGTCACCATTAATCATAGATCTGATGAAGAATGGTATTATAAGCGGGGTAGCCTTAAACGGCGCGGGCAGTATCCATGATTTTGAGATTGCTTTTGGCGGGGGTACATCGGAGGATGTTTCTGAAAATCTGAAAAACGGGAGTTTCGGAATGGTAGAAGAAACCGGATACCTGATGAATACCGCGATTAATAATGGATATAAAAATAATTCCGGGATTGGATATTCTTTAGGCAGTGAAATAGAAAAAATAAAACTTCCAAATCGTAAAAACAGCATTTTGTATTGGGGTAAGCGATTAGATATTCCGGTTACTGTTCATGTCGCCATTGGCACAGATATTATTCATCAGCATCCTGAGGCTGACGGAAAAGCAATTGGGCAAGGTAGCTTTTTGGATTTTAAGCTTTTTTGCGGGATTGTTTCAAATATGGAAAACGGGGTAGTTTGTAATTTTGGTTCAGCGGTTATATTGCCAGAGGTGTTCCTGAAGGCTTTAACGATCGCGAGAAACCTTAATAATAAAGTTGAAAATTTTACAGCGGTTAATTTTGATCAGATCCAGCATTACCGGCCAAATAAGAATATTATTGAAAGGCCGACAATGAACGGGGGAAAAGGATATAGTTTTACAGGCCATCATGAGTTTATGCTTCCGCTTTTAGCGGCAAGTATAAAATCTGAATTAAAAAAGGCAAAAAAATGAATAAAAATAAAATAGATACAGAGAGAATTAAAAAAATACTAAATTCATTCAGCGGTAAAAAAGTTTTAGTTTTTGGTGATATTATGGTAGATAAATATATTTGGGGATCCGTGAACCGTATTTCTCCTGAAGCTCCTGTCCCGATCGTAAATATTTCAAGGGAATCATATACTTTAGGCGGGGCAACAAATGTAGTCAATAATATACACGCCCTTGGAGGCAAAGTTTATTTATCAGGAGTGGTTGGCAATGATGATATCGGTAAAACTGTTTTTTCAGAAATGGGGAAAAAGGATATTAATACTGACGGCATAATAATAGATAATGAAAGGCCTACAACATTAAAAACAAGAATTATCGCGCATAATCAACAGGTTGTCCGTTTAGACAGAGAAAAAAAAGATAAAGTTAAAGATAATATCAGGGATAAATTGCTTTTTTATATTAATAACGCGGTAAAAACAATAGATATTATTATTATTTCTGATTACGCGAAAGGAGTCGTTACTCCTGAATTGATCAAAGATATAATAGCTTTGGGCAAAAAACATAATAAAAATATTCTGGTTGACCCTCAGGTCGACCATTTCCATTCATATCAGGAAGTAACCTGCCTGACACCAAATCATCATGAAGCAGGTTTCGCGGCGGGTATCCCTATAGTAGATAAAATAACACTAAAATTAGCCGCGAATAAACTCCTTACAGAGTTGAATTGCAAAGGTATTTTAATAACGCAGGGTGAAGATGGGATGAGTTATTTCGGTAACGATAAGGAGTATTTTCATATTCCTGCTATGGCAAAAGAAGTATTTGATGTAACGGGCGCGGGTGACACGGTGATCAGCGCGTTAAGTTTATCGCTGGCATCAGGCGCCAGTACGTTTGAATCAGCGTACATTGGAAATTTGGCCGCGAGTATCGTAATTGGAAAAGTTGGGACAGCCACTTTAACAACAAAAGAAATACTTCATGAAATAGAAATTGAAAGGGTTGGATGGGAAAAATAATTTCTAAAAATATTTTAAAAAGCATATTAGATAAAGAGAAAAAAAAGAATAAAATTATTGTTTTTACTAACGGGTGTTTTGATATTTTACATCGCGGCCACATCCGTTATTTAAAAAAGGCGAAAAAATGCGGAGATATCCTTGTAATCGGCCTGAATACCGATTCCTCTGTTAAAACTATAAAAGGGCCGGACAGGCCGATCATTCCTGAAAAAGACCGCGCGGAAATAATGGCATCTTTAGATATGGTTGATTATGTAGTGTTATTTTCTGAAAGTACTCCTTATAATTTAATTAAATTATTAAAGCCCGATATACTGGTAAAAGGTGCTGATTATGAAGTTTCAGAGATCGCGGGCTCGGATATTGTGATAAAAGGCGGAGGAAAAGTTAGAAGAATACGTTTGGAAAAAGGTTTAGGAACAAGCGAAATAATAAAAATAATTAGAGAAAGATATAAAAATAAATGAAAATAATTGGAATAATACCGGCTCGTTATGGTTCAACAAGATTAAAGGCTAAACCGTTGATAGAATTTTTAGGCAAACCCTTGATCCAGCACGTATTTGAAAGAGCAAAATTATCCAGACTTCTGGATAAAGTGATTGTTGCTACCGATAATAAATTAATTTATGATAAGGTTATAAAGTTTGGCGGAGAGGCAGTGATGACTTCTGTTGCTCATAAATCCGGAACCGATAGGGCCGCCGAGGCTGCTTCAAAATATACTTGTGATGTTATCGTAAATATTCAGGGTGATGAACCGACTATTACTCCTGAATTAATAGATGAAGCGATAAAGCCGGTTTTAAAAAATGATAATGTTTACTATTCCACTTTAAAAACAAAAATCAATTGTAAAAATGACCTCATGGACCCGAATATTGTAAAAGTTATAACTGATAAGGACAATTTTGCTATTTATTTTTCCAGACTTCCTATCCCCTATTCCTTTGATAATAAAACCGATTTTACTGGAAATTATTATTATAAACATATCGGCCTTTATGTTTATAAAAAGGATTTTCTGCTGAAATTTGTTTCGTTAAAAAGTACTGATCTGGAAAAACGGGAAAGATTAGAACAATTACGCGCCCTGGAAAACGGTTATAAAATAAAAGTAGTTGAAACAAAGGGTGATACAATAAGCGTAGATGTAGCGGATGATATTGAAAAAGCAAAAATATTTATACAAAATCAAAAATAGGAGAAACAATGTCAACTAAATATATCTTTGTTACAGGTGGAGTTGTTTCGTCTCTTGGAAAGGGTATTGCTTCGGCTTCTATCGGCGCTCTTTTGGAAACTCAGGGTGTTAAAATCACTATTCAAAAATTTGATCCTTACATTAACGTAGATCCCGGTACTATGAATCCTTATCAGCATGGTGAAGTTTATGTTACTGATGATGGAACAGAGGCGGATCTTGACCTCGGGCATTATGAACGGTTCACGAGCCTTAACCTCAGTAAAGACAGTAATCATACAACCGGGAAAATTTATCATACTGTAATTACAAAAGAAAGAAGGGGAGATTATCTTGGCAAGACAGTTCAGGTTATTCCTCATATTACTAATGAGATCAAAAGAAGGATCGCGCATTTTGGCAAAAAAAGGAATATAGATGTTGTTATTTCTGAGATCGGAGGAACAGTCGGCGATATTGAAAGCCTTCCTTTTTTGGAGGCAATAAGGCAGTTTAAAACCGATATCGGGAAAGAAAATGTGCTTTATATCCATTTAACGCTGGTTCCATATATTAAAGCAGCCGCGGAATTAAAAACTAAACCCACACAGCATAGTGTCAAAGAATTGCAGGAGATAGGAATTCAGCCTGATATTCTTCTTTGCAGGACCGAAAAATCTTTATCAAAGGATATCAGGGCTAAAATAGCTTTGTTTTGCAATGTTAACGAAGATTCAGTTATTCAGGCTAAGGATGTCAAATCAATATATGAAGTCCCGTTGATGTTCCATAAGGAAGGATTGGATAAAATTATCCTCAAAAAATTAGGCATGAGGCCAAGAAAAGAAAATCTCGCAAAATGGGAAAGGATAGTTGATATAATAAAAACATCAGAAAAAAAAGTAACAATAGCTGTTGTCGGAAAATATATTGACCTCCGTGATGCCTACAAGAGCATTTCTGAGTCACTGGTACACGGCGGGATCGCGAATAAGGTTTGTCTTGATGTTAAATGGGTTGACGCGGAAAAGCTGGTATCTAACGGAGCCGACAAATATTTAACCGGTGTTAAAGGAATACTTGTGCCCGGAGGTTTTGGCGACAGGGGGATCGAAGGAAAGGTTATGGCAATACAATACGCGAGGGAAAATAATATTCCTTTTTTTGGTATTTGTCTGGGAATGCAGTGCGCGGTGATCGAATTCGCAAAAAATGTATTAAAATTAGAAAAAGCAAACAGTTCGGAATTTGATAAAAATTCGCCTCATCCGGTGATCGATCTGATGCTTGACCAAAAAAATGTTGATGATAAAGGCGGAACTATGCGTTTAGGAGCATATCCCTGTATTGCAAAAAAAGGCACTCTTCTTAATAAAATATACGGTAAAACAAGAATAAAGGAGCGCCATCGGCACAGATATGAATTTAACAATAACTATAGGCAGCAATTTGAAAAGAGTAATTTTATTTTTTCCGGATTATCACCGAATAAAAAATTGGTTGAAGTAATTGAATTGAATAACCATCCGTGGTTTATTGCTGTTCAGTATCATCCGGAATTTAAATCAAAACCTGATAACGCGCATCCTTTATTTCGTGAATTTATTAAAGCGGCAATGGAGAAAGGTTAGAATAATGAAAAAAATAATTATATTTCTATTAATGTTATTTTCTGTTTCATCCGCTGAAGAATTTGTTCCATCGATGGAAGTTGGTGATAATTGGACAGTGCGAAGAGAAATAACCGCAATTGATGATTTAGAAAGTAATTCAAGTAAAATCCAATATTGGAAATATGAAGTTATTAATAAAATTGAATTTAACAAAGAAGAATATTTAGTAATTTTCGCTTCATCAAAGGATGTGAATGGCAATATTAAAATAATCGTTAATAAAGATAAATTTATTTTAAAAGAAATTACCTGTACAGATAAAAATAAAGTTACATTAGTTAATATGGAAGAGGTAATTGCGCCTGTGATGGATAAAAATATTTTCGCGCGGTTATATGATCTCCCGGCATTTCCGTTAAAGGATCCAAATACAGAAAAAGAGAATGTCGACATTTTGCCTAACGGTAAAAAAAGGATCAGAAAAAGTTTTAGAAGACACTATTTTTCAAGGGGTGATACTGCAATTTCTGAATTAATATGGCAGGAGACTGATAATATTTTTAAAAATGATATATTAACTTATAGCCATAAATCCGAAGATTATATAAATAAAATTAAAAAAGACGGTTATATATTACAAATATACGGTGAAACAAAAACAGTCGACGATATAACAAAAAGGATCAAGCAGATCTGGGTTGAATCTGCGCCCTGGTGGATTTATAATGAGTCCGCTTATGAAAAAGATTATATGGTTGATTATCATTCCGGCGCTGTAAAGTAGAATAGTTTTCAACTTATAAATTTGAAAATGGGCGATTAGCTCAGCTGGTTAGAGTGCCCCGTTCACATCGGGGAGGTCACTGGTTCAAGTCCAGTATCGCCCACCAATAAAAGCATAGAGCATGGCGCAAAGAGCATAGAATAAAAAGGGCTTGTAGTGATAGGATTTTGTTTGCATTAGGCCTGAAATTGGAAAAAAGTTCAAAAAACGGACGCTGGAAATATTAGAACACTGCGAATTTGAAGATGTATCTTTAAATTTACAGTGTTTTTTTATGTTAGCAAAATCCACAAAAATTGTATTTAACAAAAGTTGTTCAAAAGAGCGCTTTACAGGCAAAAAAATATAAAGTATAATTAATAAAATTTTGCACCATAATATTATTCTTAAAAATTAAATATGGAGAATAAAATTTCCGGTATTAACACTAGATTTTATATTCTATTCCTGTGTTTACTATTAGTTTTTATAGGTATCTTTATCCCACCTATTCAATCGTTAAATAATAAACTTTATGATCTTAAACTTAAAATCTGCGGGAATCTTCGTTCCGACCCATTCAAAATAAAAAAACAAATAGTTACTATTTCAGTGGACGACGTAAAAACAATCCCGCAAATTGGTTATCCTACCCCTGATCTACACGCTAAAATGATCAATAAATTGAAAAGTTATGGCGTTAAAGAAATCTTTTATGATTTCATACTGAGAGGTGATATCCCGCTTTCATTGATCAACGCGACTAACGAGGCAGGAAATGTCTATTGGCCGGTAAGTTTTAATTTAGTTAAAAATAAAAACGAGGCATTTACTTTAGACAAATACCCGCTACCCTTCATAGAAATAATAAAAAAGAATTTTTTAACAATAAATAGTATACCGGAAAGTTTCTGGTTTTCCGGAAATGGTTCATTACTAAATGATGACCTTGCAAAAGCGGCAAAAGGTATTGGTCACATTAGCACAGGAAATGAAGAAAATGAGAAAAATGATGTTTTCCGTAAGGCAGCTCTTTTAATTGATATTGACGGTAATCTTTTCCCTTCAGTGAATCTTTTACTGGCCTGTGATTATCTTCAGGTACCAAAAGATAAAATCATAGTTAAACCCGGGCATTCAATAATTCTTCCGGAGGCAAAATACCCTGATGGAAAAATAATGGATCTTGTTATTCCTATTAACGATAAGGGCGAGATGTGGATCAATTACATAAAGCCATGGAATGTGAATGAACATGATTATTTAGAACCATTCTGGTATGTTACTGTTCTTAACCCGGAAGGGAAACCTGAACGGGAAAAGGAACTTTCTGAAAGATTAAAAGACAAAATATGCCTTGTCGGAAACGCTTCTTCGGTTAATAAGGACGTTCATAATGTTCCAATAGATACTAATTACCCGGGGATAGGTATCCATTCTCATATTCTTTATACTATACTAAGCGGTAATTTTATCAGGGAAGTCCCCATATTTTACAGCTTTGTCATAATGATCATTCTGATATCTATAATTGGATTATTATCTGTGAGAGCTAATGGAATAATAGTTTTCTTGTCGTCTATTATCGGGATCCCAATATATCTTGTTTTATCATACTCACTTTTTATAATTTCAGGAATATCGCTGGCTGATCTTTATCCGCTTATGGGACTTTTTATTTTTGGGAGCGTGAATTTGCTGGGAGATTATTTGATAAGAGGAAAAGAAATTGAACAGCTTATGCAAAACCTTAAAAATATTAATAATGATCTGTTCCGGAAAAAAGAAATACTGGAAGATATGCAGGATAAATTATTGGATTATGAAGCATATATTAATGAAGAAAAAAAAGATTTTCAAAACAAAGTCAAGCAGTTGGAAGATAGCATAAAAACGGACAAAAATAATATTAATAAATTAGAAAAGGAACGTAATGATCTTTTAGAGAAGATTATAAAATTATCAAAAAAAACCACAAAGCCATTTATCAATATTTATGAAAAACCTGCCAAAGAGATGAGAAAACTTATAGATGAATGCAGGTCTTTTGGTATTGTAACTCAGAACAAGCAAATGCTTGAATTATTTCAAACCGCTAAAAAGTTCGCGATGAGCGAAGAGCCGGTTATTATTCTGGGAGAAACAGGTACAGGTAAACAATTATTTGCCGAGGCAATACATAAAATGAGTTCAAGAAGTGATAAAACAATGATAGAGATTAATGTACCTTCTGTGCCTGAAACGCTTTTAGAAAGCGAGATGTTCGGGCATAAAAAAGGAGCATTTTCAGGCGCGATTAGTGATAAAAAAGGATTATTTGAACTGGCAGATAAGAGTACTGTGTTTTTAGATGAAATAGGAGATATGAAGTATGATTTGCAGGCGAAGATATTAAGGGTTTTGGAACAGAAAACTATTGATAAAGTCGGAAGAACGGACACTATCCCGATAAAAGTAGATATTAGAATTATTGCCGCTACCAATAAAAATATTGAAGATGAGATAGCAAATAAAAGATTTAGAGAAGACTTATATTACAGGTTAAAAGTTCATACTATAGAATTGGTGCCTTTAAGAGAAAGAAAAGACGATATTTTATTATTGGCGGAATATTTTGTAAAAATATCCAACGCTCCTGGAAAAGAATTTAATGATGAAGCTAAGATAAAACTTAATTCCTATTCCTGGCCTGGGAATGTAAGGGATTTGAGAAGCGTAGTGCTCAATGCCATAGCTTTATCGGAAAAAGCTGTTATCAGAGAGGAAGATATCTGTTTGCCAAAGACAGCTGGTATTGAGAATAATATATCATTAAAAGAACATATGGAAATATTTGAAAATGTTGAAGATGAGGAATTTCTGAAAATTATGAGAAGCAATAATTTTGTAATAGAAAATACAGCAAGTATGCTTAATCAGGCCAGAGGAACTGTAGGTTCAAGGTTTAAAGGAATTTGTTTCCAGAAACTTTCCGAAAATGTATGGGATATCAAATCAACAGCCTCGAAACTTACAAATGACCCTGAGCAGAGTGAATTACTTGTTCAGCGTTTAAATGAGTATTACCAAAATGTTGTTGATGTGATAAAAGAATATCAAAATAAAGAGTCAGCAACTAAAGAATGTCAGCGGCGTTTTAAAAATTTACCAAAAAAATATCATAAATATATTGAAGAATTAATTGGTATAGTTCTAAAAGAGAATTGATGCATGGAATTCCATGCATTCATAATTGAGGCTTTTGAGGAATAGGTCATTTTTTTTAACGTATGCCGTAATTTACGAATGTTTTTATCGGGAATCCGGAACAAAATTGAGAGAAACAGATTATTTTTATTTATTTTTGTACAAATGAACACTTTGGCACGGTAATTGCATATATTAAGTATGAAGTATAAGTTTGAAAATAAAATACACCAATATAAAGGAAAGATACAGACTAAAGATTGTTGATTATTTGGTTTATAGTGGAAGTTGATATAGGGGGGCACAACTTATGCATATCAGACGTATTATAGTTTTATTCATAATATCGGTTATATTTAATACAACTTTGGGTTATGCCGCAGAGGGATTACGTAGTATTAAGATTGTCGCTAAAGACGGGGAAGTTCTGGAGCCCTTTGGACAAAGCTGGGCGGTGGTGGTAGGAATTGATGATTATCAAAAGGTTGGAAAGCTCAAGTATGCTGTAAATGATGCTAAGGCGGTAAAACAAATGCTTCAGGATAAATATGGATTCGCGGAGGATCATATTTTTACCCTGTATGATAATAAAGCCACAAAAAGCGGAATTTTGCAAATACTTGGGGACGAATTGCCCTATAAAATAGGTGATAGAGATAGATTATTAGTCTATTTTGCCGGGCATGGGGAAAGTAGTTTAGATAATGGTTACCTCATACCGGTTGATTTTCGGCAGGGGGAATACAGAGTCACCGCGATTTCCATGACCGAGCTAAAAGATATTTTAAAAGATATCAAGGCTAAACAAATCTATATGGTGCTTGATGCCTGTTATTCAGGTATGTTCTTTACCACGCGCGCAGCGGCGGTGGATAAGGAACATCCGCGATACTTACAGGAAATCACAAAACGGAAAGCCCGGCAGGCCCTAACCGCCGGAGGCAAGGAGCCGGTAAGTGATGGCGGTTATAAGAACCATTCCGCCTTTACAGGAACTTTCCTAGAGGCGTTAAGTACAGGTATGGCCGACTATAATGGCGATGGTATTATCACTGCCTCAGAAATAAACTCTTATATTCAGCCAAAAGTAGCGGAGCTTGCAGAACAGACACCGGAATTTGGCAATTTGCCGGGATCTGAGGGAGGCGAGTTTGTATTTATTGTGCCGTCTGATTCTTCACCGAAACAGGTTACTGCTCCACAACCTGTAACTCAAAAAGAGGAAGTATCAGCTCCTGTTGTAGAATCAAAAGAAAAACAGATAAAACTTGTTCCTAAAAATGTAATTATGGAAATAAAAGGAGAAGGTAGTGATATTTTAGAGACATTATTGGATCAAAAACTTACAGAAGCTGGTTGGCATATTTATAATTCACAAAAATTGGATGAAATCACAGGCCAAAAAAACATTTTTACTGCTAAAGAAAAAGTTGCCCGTAATAGAGGTAATAATGAAGAAGCAGATGATTACAAGAAAAAAACAGAAAAATTAGAGGATGTTACTCCCGATTTAAATTTAGCTATAGAAACCTCGATTGAATTTTCTCAGGATAACATGGGTTTAAAATCTTATATAGCTAAGGCTATTCTAACCCTAAACAAAGTTTCTAATAAAGAAAAAGTTGTTTCAATTAATAGAACAGAAAAGATATTCGGATTGGATCAGAAACAGGCGATTAATGGAAAAAGAGATGATCAGTTTACTAAAAAATTAGCTGAACCGTTAATTGATGAATTTATTAACAAATTAACTTTAATATTTGGGAAATAAATACAGGAGGAATGATTTAATGAAAAAAGATGCATGGAAGAAGTTTTATTTTATTTGTTTTTTATCAATAATATTTTCGCTGTCAGGCTCTGGTTTCTCTATGGCTTATGAAAAAGAAATAAGCGCTTTGTCTGCTACGATGGCAGAAAATATTACACAGGCTGGCAGGAAGACAATAGCCGTAGTTGATTTTACAGACCTTCAGGGTAATGTAACCGAGCTTGGAAGATTTTTAGCAGAGGAGTTTTCGGTTGCTCTTGCCGGGGCTGGAAAAGGATTTGAAGTAATAGATAGAACCCATCTTAAAGCCCTTTTAAAGGAACATAAACTTGCCTTTTCCGATTTAGTGAACCCTGAATCAGCCAAAAAGCTGGGGCAGATAGCCGGAGTAGAAGCGATTATTACAGGAAGCCTTACCCCTTTTGGTGAAAGTGTAAGGCTTACCATTAAAATATTAGATGTAAGTACTGCCAAGGTTATTGGCGCCACTGCTGGAAATATTCCTAAAACACAAGCTATTAATGAACTTTTGGCGAGGGGGATAGAAGCAGAAGTTCAAGCACAAGATGTAAGTAAACCAATACAAACAATATCATCACAGAAACCAACAAAAGCACAGCAAAGTGTGGAAGTGGATGATTTTCTTTTTGAGGTAAAAGAGTGTAAAATTTCTAATACGACAATAACCTGTAATTTAATAATTACTAATAAAGATAAAAACGATAGGGAAATAATGATTTGTGGTTGTACTGGTAGTACTGATTGGACAAAATCATCAAGAATTTTTGATGATTTTGGGAATGAATATTGTCCGGAAGGTATTGAGCTTGGAAATCATAAGGACAGATGTGCTAGAAATTTGCTTGTTTCTGATGTGCCAACGAGATTAACATTTAAAATTGAAACAGTTTCAAAAAATGTTAGCAAACTATCGTTGCTAGAAATCCCATGCTATAGAGACAACAAATGGATTATTGCCCAGCTTCGCAATATTCCAATAACAAAATGATGATAAACGATAGAAATAAGAAATAAAGATTTTTACAAAAAGGGAGGATTAATATAATGGAAAGTATCATTAAGAAGTTTTTTCTTGTTTGCCTTTTATCAACAGTATTTTTACTGTCTGGTTCAAATTTATCGAAGGCTTATGAAAAAGAAATAAGCGCCCTGTCTGCCACAATGGCAGAAAATATATCACAAGCGGGGAAGAAGTCAATAGCTGTGGTTGATTTCACAGACCTTCAGGGTAATGTAACCGAATTAGGGAGATTTTTAGCAGAGGAGTTTTCAGTAACTCTTACCTCTGCAGGGAAAGGATTTGAAGTGGTGGATAGAATTCACCTTAAAGCTCTTTTACGGGAACATAAACTTTCACTATCTGATTTAGTAAACCCTGAATCAGCCAAAAAGCTGGGGCAGATAGCCGGAGTAGAAGCAATTATCACAGGAAGTATTACCCCGTTTGGCGACAATGTAAGGCTTTCAGTTAAAATTATAGATATAAGTACCGCCAAGGTGATTGGCGCTTCTTCAGGAAATATCGCAAAGACCCAGGCGATAAATGAACTTCTGGAGAGAGGAATAGTTGAATCAAATCAGCCCTTTGAACAGCAAAGTTCTGAAAATACTCCTTCCTATGTCCCTTCAGTCGGAAATTCAAACTCAAAGAAAGTTGGAGATTTACTTTTTACTGTAAAACAAGTAAAAGTTTTATCAAAGGGAAGAGCTGAAGTGTTATTAAATGTTGTTAATCAATTGGATAAAGAGATTTTAATAATAGGAGTTTATGAAATTAACCCAACTTTATCTGATGAAAAAGGGAATATTTTTAAATATGTTAGTGGATTTGTCAAATCTAGTCAATATAGTAATTTTAATACTAATAATTTAAATTTTTTAAAATGGGATGACGTGTTAAGTGGTGCTCTTAAGCTAAATGTAAAAAGCGGCATTGATATTACTCTCAGTTTTAATCCCGAAGATAATAATATTAAAATAGAAGATATTGGTAATTATTTTTCATTCTCATTGCCATATTATATTGATTCAAACATTAAAGATAAAAATAAAGATAATATAAAAGCATCAAGTGTGGCTTTTTATGATGTCAAAAGACATAATGTAGGTCAAAGATAGTATTATGAAATTAAAATTATTATTTTTAATAATTATTGCTTGTTTTATATCAAGCGGAATATACGCAATTAATGATACCCGCGGTATAAAAATCATTGCCGTTGATAAAACATCGGGAGAGAAAAAAGAACTTAAGTTATATAACAAATCTTACGCGGTTATTATTGGAATTGACCAATATGAAAATTTGCCATATGACATGCAATTGGCTTATGCGGTAAAGGACGCTAAAGGGGTTGAAGACGCTATCAGGAAGAATTTTAAATTTGATAAGATCATTACCTTATACAATAAAGATGCTACAAAAGAAAATATTACTAAAATTCTTTTAGGTAATCTTAGCCAGGTTACAGAAGAAGACGCGATTTTTGTTTTCTGGGCAGGGCATGGATATACGGAAAAAACAGCGGAAGGGGATTTGGGTTATCTTATACCATTTGACGGAACATTCAAAAAAGAAGAATTATATAAAAATTTTTCTATGACAATGATTAGAGATGATATTTCAAAACGAATACCGGCAAAACATATTTTCTATATTGTTGATGCGTGCTATGGCGGAATTCTTGTAACAAAAAGAGGGGCAAATAGAGAAACAGCAAGGGATTTTAACTATTTGAAAGAAATTTCTAAAGAGCGGGTCAGACAAGTGTTAACCGCGGGGGATAAAGACCAGCAGGTATTAGACGGCGGGCCTAAAGGCCATTCGGTTTTTACCGGCAGGTTTATTGAACTTCTGGAAAATACAGATGATTTTATAACAGCCACTGAAATAAGCACTGCGCTTAAAGAAAAAGTATTCTCAGACGCAAACGCGAGAAACCATATACAAACACCAAAATATGGAGAGTTATATGGATTAGGAGATTATGTTTTTATCCCTTCAATTGAACGCAAACTGGAAGATAATCAAGCGGAAGTTGTAAACCTGCAAAAAGAACTTGATCGGTTAAAATTATTGGAAGAATCTGCTTTAAAGGCAAATGATGAAAGTGCAAAATATCAGGCAGAGATCGAAAAAATAAAAATTGAAGCAAAATTAAGGGCGGAACAATTAAAACAAGATGCATTGGAAGAAAACCGTAAAAAAAGGGAAGACGAAGAAAAGGAACGATTAAAAAAAGAAAATGAATTGATCCAAAAAAAGAAGGAAGAAGAAACCAGATTAGCAATGCTTAAACAGGAAGTTGAAGGTAAAAGGAAATCGCTGGAAGGTGCAACATTAAGATCAATTTCTCCTGAAGCTACAATAAACGAGATGGAGGAAATAGACGCACAATTAAAAGACATTCAGAAAAATTATAGAAAAGAATTGACTAATGGAATAAACCAGATATGTATAAGAATTAATGAGAAATTTGGGAAAATATTAAACTCTAATAAAGATGAGTTTGAGTCAGAAATTGAATTTAAGAACAGATTGTCAATTGAAATATTAAAGGAAAAAGAAAATTTAGATAAAGAGCAAACGCCTGAATTTGAGGCATTATCGAGTAAAATTGAATCTGAATATTATAAACAAATCACGCCATTTATTGAAAGGCTAAAACAGCTTTCGGAAAATGAATTTGTTTTAACATACAATGATTTAATATTAGAACTTCGACAGTACAATTCCGAGTTTAATTTTTACCCCGTTACCATAAGAATAAAACAACCAATCAAAGGAATTCAAGTAACATGTAAACAAAATATACTAATTCCAAGAGAAGAGGCAAAAGTGTTGAAACAGCATTTTGAAAATAATTTGCTAAGGGCTGAAATCAAAGTGAATTTTCCAACGACAAAAGATTTTAGTATTAATGAAGCATATGTTATTGATGATGCGTTAAATAAAAAATATGAATTTTCTTCAAGATTTATGGATTTAACTGGGTCCAAACTAATTAATAAATATGCTTTATTTCCTTCAAAATTCATAGATTTAGGGAATGGTGTTATTTATGATAATGTTACAAAACTATTGTGGTTAAAGGACGCAAATTATTTAAAAAACAAAGTGATTTGGGAAAATGCTGAATTAGCATGTAATAATTTAAATTATGAAAAATATTTTGGATGGAGATTGCCAACATATAAAGAGTTGATAAGAATGAAAACTGTTTATAATAAACAAGAGCAACATCCTTTTGTTAATTTAGTGCCTGAAAGTCAGGGCTATTGGATAAATATTGATGGCCGAATTGTTGATTTTTCTAACGGTCAAGAGCTTCGTTTGTTTAATGATAACTATTTTTATTCTGTTTGGCCTGTTCGTGGCAGTGAATATAAATAAAAGAAATTAGCAAAACAAAATGACAAAATATAAAATATTTATCAGCAGTGTTCAAAAAGAATTTAGCGAAGAACGCCGTGCTCTGAAAGATTATATACAGGGAGACGCGTTATTAAACAGGTTTTTTAATGTGTTTCTGTTTGAGGATATTCCTGCTACTGATCGCCGTGCTGATGAGGTGTACTTGGAAGAAGTTAAACGGAGCGATATTTATATTGGCCTGTTTGGTAATAAGTATGGCATTGAAGATTCCGACGGAATGTCCGCGACGCATAAAGAATTTCTTTTGGCATCGCAGGGTAGTAAACCTCGCTATATCTTTGTCAAAGGCGATAGCGATGCATCCCGGCATCCAAAGATGATTTCTTTGATCAATTTAGCAGGAGCACAGTTGATTCGACGGCGTTTTAATACATTGCCAGAATTGCATTCAGCTGTCTACGCAAGCCTGGTACATTATCTTCTTGGTTCCGGGCGGATCCACACCGGGCCATTTGACGCGACGATGTGTCTTAATGCGGAGGTCGCCGATATTTCGGACGATAAGATTCGCTGGTTTCTTTCACGCGCGCACAACGCCCGTGATTACGCTTTAGCAGAAACAACACCTGTTGTTGATGTTTTGACCCATCTGGATCTGCTTGATAAAGGGAAACCGAATCATGCGGCAATTTTATTATTTGGAGTCAAACCACAGCGGTTTCTGATTACTTCCGAAGTGAAATGTATGCATTTTCACGGTACACAGAAACTCAAGCCGATTCCATCATATCAAATTTACAAGGGAACGGTTTTTGATATGGTCGATCAGTCGGTTGATTTCGTGATGTCAAAACTTAACCGTTTTGTTGGAACACGGGCGCAAGGGCCGCAAGCTCCTGTTGAATATGATATTCCGCAAGAAGTGGTCGCGGAGGGAATTGTAAATGCAGTAGCTCATCGTGATTATATAAGCAATGCCAGCGTTGAAATTATGCTTTTTGCAGATCGCCTTGAGGTATGGAATCCTGGAACTTTGCCGCCGTCACTGACAATTGAGAGTTTATCGATGCCTCATTCGTCTCACCCTGGAAATCCGCTGATTGCCGAACCGCTTTTTCTGACAAAATATATCGAAAAGGCTGGAACCGGAACTGTTGATATGTTTGATAATTGCCGAAAAGCAGGCATGAAACCACCGGAATTCCATTTAGAAAATGGGTTCTTTATTTTAACAGTATGGCGTAAAATTTTAGTGAAATTAAAACCGGTTGTAGGGGCCGAGTCAGGGGCCGAGTCAGGGGCCGAGTCAGTTATAATAGCATTAAAGGATAAACCGCTTTCTATGTCTGAGATATCTGTGCAAGTTGGAAGGAAGCAAGTTACAGGGGCACTTAAACGGTTGGTTCAAGATCTTTTGTCAGAAGGGCTTATTGAAAGAACCATTCTGGAAAAGCCCAACAGCCGTCTCCAAAAGTACAAAATTACGGCAAAAGGACGAAAGTATATTAATAAACCTGACAAAGGGGGGCATATTGTATAAGGAGCTTTCAGCTATCAGCTAATTTTATGCAAAAGTTGAATGCTGACGGTGATAGATTCTAAAACATTTAACATATCTTGTGTGGAATTCCATGCATCCATACGTTATTTGATATAGGAACAGGCTGTTTTTGATATGCTAATATTAGTAATTTTGGATTTGGATTAAAAAAAACGGGGAAAAGACTGAAAAAATCGGGTTTTTTTAATAAAAATGAATTTATTTTTACTGTTTAACGACTTTTGGCATGGTTCTTGCATTATATTAGAGTTAGATATAAAAAAGTTTATTACTAAAAAATAGCATCTTAAAGCCAGGGAGGTGATTAAATCTTTAGCAATCAGATTTCAGCATTCAGCTATCAGCTAATTTTATTCAAAAGCTGACTAATGATAACTGAACGCAGAAAGCTATTAAAAAGCTGAAAGCTGACTGCTGATTGCTTAATAAGCTAGCATTGTAGTTAAATAAAAAAAAATTCACAATGTAAATAAAAAGGAGGATACACAATGAAAAAGAAAATGATTTCGTTAAGTATTTTGGCTATTGCAGTGGTGTTTTCTGCCGGTTGTGGAACAACTAAGGCCGTAACAAAGCAAACAGACACTCAACAGGATACAACTGTACAAAGTGAATTTAAAGATGCTCCAAAATGGGTAACCACCTCTCAGGTAGAAGGCGGGATCGCGGCAGTTGGTATTGCTAAAGTAGGTAAAGCCGGTATGTCCTTTGCAAGAACAGAGGCTTTGGCCAACGGAAGAAATGAACTTGCCAGAATGATGGAGTTAAAAGTAAAAAATATGGTTAAATCTTTTATGAATGTTACAGGGGTTGGTAATGGCGAAATGGTTGACAGGGTATCAGCGGATGTATCAAAACAAGTTGCAAGCCAAACTTTAAATGGTACAACACTTAGGGATAGTTGGGCATCCCCAAAAGATAATTTATATGTTTTGATTGTTATTGATAATGAATTAGCTAAGAAATCCATAAAAGACCAGGTTGAAACCAGTTTTAAGAACGAACAGGCTTTATGGCAGGAGTTTAAAGCGAAAAATGGGCAGGATGAACTGGACAAAGAAGTAAATAAATTAGTTGAATCTAAAAAATAGTAAATATTAGAGTTGGAGGGAAAGCAGATCTTATGCTTTTCCTCCAATAAAATGGGGGTATTAATTTGAAAAATATTTTTAGCCGGTTATTACTAATACCTGTAGTTATATTGGCGTTTACCGCGTCATCCTGCGTAAAAAAAGCGGATAATAGCGGATCAATAATTACGAACGTTACATCAAAAGGGACAAAAATAGTAAATGGTAAACCGGAATGGTATTGGAATCCGGGAATGAAAGGCAATATTGGCGGTGTTGGGACATCCGGAATACATATAAAAAGTGAAAATGAACAGAGAAAATTGGCTATAGAAAGGGCCTTGGATGATATAGCAAGGCAGTTAGGGGTAAAGGTTAATAGTTATCTTGTAACCGCGACAACCGGTACACAGAATGACGCAAAGACATATATGGGTACTTATAGCGTTCAGACGTCTGATAGTAAAAGTGTAAAAGCGAATATTGAAGAGATCTGGAAAGATGAAAAATCAGGGGAAATTCATGTATGGATGGTGTTGCAATGAAAAGAAGCGTTCAGCGGTCAGCTACTAGCTATCAGCTAAATCCATTCAAAAACTGAATGCAGATGGATGAATGCTATTAAAAAGCTGAGTGCTGATAGCTGAGAGCTGAATGCTTAAACTTCAAAGGAGAAATAATAGAATGAAAAAATTACTTATTTTTATCGGAATAATAATGTTATTAAATAGTACGTTTTTATTTGCTGAAACATATGATGACGTTGAAAATGAGCTTGAGGGAGAAACCAGTCAAAAGATGAAAGAGGATTTTCAGGAGCACAAGAAAGAAAATTTAGAGGATTTTAATAAGTTTAAAAAAGAAATTTCAGAAGACAAAAAATCAATTAGTATTTCAAATGAGGCTAAAACCGAAGGAAAAGCTGCTCCCGAAAAAGAAAAAAAAATAAACGAAGAAGCATTATGGCAGGAGAATAAAGCAAAAAATGGGCAGGATGAGCTAGATAAGGAAATAGATAAATTAGAAGAGCTTCGTAAAGGGGCTGCGGTTGAAAATAAAAAAGAAAATTTGATTTTAGCGGATATAAAAGCTGAAACAGTTGAAATTAAACAGGTTGAAAAAATAGCAGTAGAAAAACCAAAAGAAATACAAAAAGAAGAAGTGAAAGAAGCGGTAAAAGAAGAAGTCAAGGAAGAAGCTAAATCTGAAGCAAAAGTGGAACCGTTATCGGAATCTTCCATATCTGAAAAAAGCGGTTTTAGTTTAGGAACCAATGAACTTATACTTGCGTTTTTTGTAGGGTTTTGTGTGGCAATATATGTTGTTATTTGGATTATCAAGAAGTTTAAGAAATACTAAGCGTTCAGCTATCAGCTGTCAGCATTCAGCTTTTATTTGAATTAGCTGATATCTGAGCGCTGATTGCTGATAGCTAATTGGAAGGAAAAACAAAAAATGAAAAAAGTAATTGTTTTGGCCGGTGTAATGATATTTTTTAACTTTTCATTTGTATCCGCTGAATCTTTTGAAGACTTTGTTAAACAGCAGGAAAATGGAGTTGCTCAGGAACAGCAGGAATTTGAGGAATATCAAGCGGAAATAGAAAAAGAATTTGAACAATATAAAAATATAGTAGAAGAAGAATATGAGAATTACAAAAAAGAGATATTAGCAAACTGGGATAAACCTGAAATTTCTGATAATAAAAAATGGGTTGAGTACTCTCCTGATTATCAAACAAAAAAAATTGTGGATTTTGAGAATAATAATATAAAAATAGATATAATCGTAGGCCAGAATGAAAAAAAAGAGGAAAAAGAGAATAAAATTAAAAAGGCACTGGAAGATTTAATGGTTGAAGACAAAAAAACGGCCTTTGAAAAAGATAAGCTTTCACAGAACATAGAAAAAAAGGTAATTAAAGAAGTAAAGAATATAAAAAAAGATGAGGTGAAAAGCGATCCGATCCTGGCGCCTGTATTTTTTAATACTCCCACGCCTAAAAAAGAAGAAGTTTCTAAAGAAGTAAAAAAGATAGTAGCAAAAGCTAAAATTCAGGAAGCGCCGTCAAAAGTTGAGAAAACGATTGTAATTAGCATAAAAATAGACCTGCCATCTGATAGTTTACTTAAAAGAGCAAAACAATATAAAGCGTCAGTCAGCAAATACACGGATAAAAATAAATTAGATCTGTCTCTGGCATTGGCAGTAATACATACAGAAAGCGCTTTTAATCCGATGGCAAAGTCTCCGATTCCCGCCTATGGGCTTATGCAGGTGGTCCCTGGAACAGCCGGTAAAGATGTTACGAAAATTTTATATGGGAAGTCATATTTATTGAGCCCTTCTTATTTATATAATGATGAAAACAACATAAATATTGGAACTGCTTATCTTGGATTATTATTTTATGGTTACTGCAAAAATATAAAAGATGTAGAAAGCAGGCTTTACTGCGTTATTGCCGCTTATAATACGGGGATAGGAAATCTCGCGCAAACATTTGCAGGCGTGAAAGATATCAAAAAAGCAGATGCCATTATAAATAGTATGACTTCAAAAGTTGTCTATGAAACGTTAATAAAAAAATTACCAAAACAGGAAACAATAGATTATTTACAAAGGATACTGAAGAGGAAGGAAGCGTATAAAGCCATATAAGAGCTGTCAGCACTCAGCGATCAGCTGTCAGCAAAATAAGGAGCGATACAATTGAAGAATTTTAGAGAACTGAAAGTTTGGGAGAAGTCTCATGAATTAACTTTGGCTGTATACAAAGCTACTTCAAGTTTTCCAAAAAATGAGTTGTTTGGTCTGACAAGCCAAATTCGGCGTTCGTGTGCTTCTATTCCAGCTAACATTGCAGAAGGCTGCGGAAGAAAGGGAGAAGCTGAGTTATCGCGTTTCTTTCAGATTGCGATGGGTTCTGCATGTGAGTTAGAATATCATCTTCTGCTTACTCATGATCTTGAGTTGCTGAGCCATTCTGATTTCCAGTGTCTTACTGAAAAGGTAATAGAAATTAAGCGCATGATTACGTCTTTCATTAAAAAGCTGAATGCTGACAGCTGATTGCTGAATGCTATTTTTTAAATAGGGGGGATAGTGGGTAAAAAATATTTTATAATTATAATTGTAATTTCTATGTTTTGCAGCTGCACAGGAATGCAAGTTAGAGATGAATCTCAAAAGACTGTGGAAGTTAATGAGGTATTACTTGAATCTTCCTCCCCGATCCAGCCCGCCTGGTTTATAAAACCTCCTGAACATGATGAAAAATACGCGTATTTTGTCAGTATGTCATCAAAAAAAGAAGAGCGAAAATTTGCCCGTGATGAAGCAAAGCGGGGCGCGGATATTGAATTTATTAAGTATTGCGGAGTCAATATAGAAGTTATAGAAGAATATATTAATAAAGTAGTCAGAAAAGATAATGAAGAAACTATAGCGTCAATTGGAAAAAATGCGAGCAGTGCTGCTGCTGAAGCGTTCATTCGCGGGACAAAACCATCAGAATGGTATGATTGCAAATATAAATATTATGAAAATAAAAACTCTAAAATTTATTGGGTGTCCGCGCTTTTAATTTCGGTGCCTCAGGAAGAAATTAGAAGTATAAGAGAATATGCGGAAAAAAGAAGAGATAAAGCCGCAGAAAATAAAGAAAAAGAAGAAAATAAAAAAGAACAGATGGAGATCAAATTGCTGCAGGAAAAAATCGAAGGCATTACAAAAGGTTATAATACAGCATTGGAGCATGAAAAAAACGGGGAGGTTGTTTTAGCATTAAAAATACTTTGGGATTTATCGGAAGAAAGGAAAACCGTATTTGACAAAGTATATTTATCAGCCCAAATTTCCGGAAATAATAATTCTAATAATCTTCCATCGATGCAGGACATTGAACATTTAAAAGATAAAATACTTAATGGGATCATAATGAAAAAAATTTCCGGCGATAACCAGAAGATCTTAGTCGGGGGAAAAATTAAGGAGCCGTTTGAAATTGAATTTAGTTATATGGCCGGTGATAAAAATATTCCAATAAAAAACTCGCCTGTTTTTATGTTTCTTCCCAATTTAGATAAAAGGGTTAGAGATGAGTTTACTGACATGTCAGGTAAAGTAAAATTTGACGGCCAGGGGATTCCTGTTGATAAAGAAGGCAGTTTCCCTGTTGAATTTGGGTTGCTAAGTGATGAGAAAGTTGTAAAGAAAGCGCAATATTTTGTATTTTTAGAGAATAAAGGTATAGAAAATATAATTGGAATAAAACAAGAGAAAAAAGAGTTTGATATTAATATCGCTACTGATAAAGAAAGTTACAAAATAGATGAATATGTAAACTTCTATTTTAAAGCAAGCCGTGACTGTTATCTGACTTTAGTTGATATAGCGACAAGCGGTGAAACATATGTTCTTTTCCCTAATCAATTTTCACAGGACAATTTTATCAGGGCAGGCCAGACTTACAGAATCCCGGGTGATAATTACGGATTTAAGATGAAAATAGAAGGGCCTGCCGGAATAGAAAGGGTAAAAGCGATTGCTTCAATAAAACCTGACCCAATTGAAAATATATTCGGAATGGATTTTAAAAAACCGTTCTACGAGATAAATACAAGAGGTATAAAAAATATCGGCGTAGTACGGGAAAAATTAGATAAAACTATATGGTCAGAAACAATTTATGAATTTAAGATCTATGGAAAAGACATAAATAGATTTACAGGCTCAAGGGGGCTGACTGAAGAGGAGGGCCAATCGATGTCAAAACCAATTCCATCCGCGGGGACGGAGGAGGTGTGGGACAGCACGGAAACTAAGGGAGATAAGGGTAACAAAAAAGAAGAGAGAAAGGATAATAAATAAGTTGTCAGAATTCAGCACTCAGCTATCAGCTAAATTCATTCAAAAGCTGAAAGAATAACATTAAGAGAACTCCTCCCATCCTCCTCTTTAAAAAAAGAGGAGGAGTAAGAGGGAAAAGATAAATATAATTTTACTGTTATTTTCCCCTCTTTTTTTAAATAGGGGATTAGGGGAGTTCGGATTGATAAAAATGGGGGAGAAATATAAATTATGCGAACCAAACTGATCGTCATTTTAGTTATACTGGCATTCCTAATGACTACAACTATGGATTTTGCTAATGATGGTTTACGCAGTATCAAAATTGTCGCCAAAGACGGAGAAGTGCTTGAACCGTTTGGGCAAAGTTGGGCTGTTGTGATAGGAATTGATAATTATCAAAATGTTGGGAAGCTTAAATTCGCGGTTAGCGATGCTGAGGCGGTAAAACAAATGCTTCAGGATAAATATGGATTTGTGGAAGATCACATTTTTACCCTATATGATAATAAAGCTACAAAAAATGATATTTTGAAGAAGATAGGAGATGATTTGCCTGATAAAATAGGAGATAGAGATAGATTGTTAATTTATTTCGCGGGCCATGGAGAAAGCAGCAAAGATAATGGTTATCTCATACCGGTGGACTATCGTCAGGGAGAATACAGAGCTTCAGCGATTTCAATGACAGAGCTGAAAGATATTTTAAAGGATATTAAGGCTAAACATATCTATATGGTGCTGGACGCCTGTTATTCAGGTATGTTTTTTACAACGCGTGCGGCGGCGGTTAAAGATGATCATCCGCGATATTTGCAGGAAATAACCAAACGCAAAGCAAGGCAAGCCCTGACTGCCGGCGGCAAGGAGCCTGTAAGCGATGGCGGTTATAAAAATCATTCCGCTTTCACCGGAACTTTTCTGGATGCGTTAATCACAGGTATGGCTGACTATAACGGCGATGGTATTATTACAGCTTCGGAAATAAACACCTATATACAGCCAAAGGTAGCTGAACTGGCAGATCAAATCCCTGAATTCGGCAATTTGCCGGGATCCGAGGGAGGCGAGTTTGTATTTGTGCAGCCTTCGGTTTATGCTATGGGAAACAAACCCCGGGCGGATAAACCTGATGTTATAGAAGCTAAACCTCATGTCCCGCCCAAAATAATTGATATTATAAAACCTACACAAGGAGAAACGCAAGGGGAAAATATCAACAGTGCATTAGTAGCCTATTATCCATTTAACGGAAACGCGAATGATGAAAGCGGGAATCGTGGTTATTACATCCAATCACAAAACAGTGGTTTGTATCTGGATGTATATCAGGCAAATAAAGAGGTTGGTGGTAAAATTTGTCAAGCCGTCAAACACCCAGATCAAGTATGGCGATTAGAACCATCTGAAAAATATCCGGGATATTATTATATCCAATCAAGAATCAGTGGGCTATACCTGGATGTTTATAACGGCAATAAAGATGTTGGTGGTAGAATTTGTCAAGCCGTCAAACACCCAGATCAAGTATGGCGATTAGAACCATCTGAAAAATATCCGGGATATTATTATATCCAATCAAGAATCAGTGGGCTATATCTGGATGTTTATAACGGCAATAAAGATGATGGTGGTAGAATTTGTCAAGCGGTCAAACACCCGGATCAAGTATGGAAATTTGAGTAGTAGCAACCTTCCTTTTGTTTATATATTTTTATTATAATTATAAGAAGTTAAAAAAGGAGAGGGAGTGTTCGGCCTTAAAGGCCCTTTATCCTCGCGGGAGCAAAAACATTGGTAATGAGCCTGTGGAAAGTGCCTGACGAGGAAACAAAAGACCTGATGATAGAATTTTATAAACGCATGGCAGATGGCAAAAGTAAAGCTGAAGCCTTAAGAGAAGCAAAACTTAAAATAAAAGAAAAAAATCCCAATCCTTTTTACTGGGGTGGTTTTGTATCTATTGCGAATCCGGATTAGCCGAATTAATGGGGGGTATAAATAATGAAACGCACACAAATTATCGCTTTATCCATACTTATAATTCTATTTAATACTACTTTAAATTTTGCAATTGAAGGTTTGCGCAGTATAAAAATTGTTGCCAAAGACGGTGAAGTGCTTGAACCGTTTGGACAAAGCTGGGCTGTCGTGGTGGGAATTGATGATTATCAGAAGGTTGGGAAGCTTAAGTATGCCGTAAATGATGCTAAGGCGGTAAAACAAATGTTACAGGACAAATATGGCTTTGCGGAAGACCATATTTTTACTCTGTATGATAACAAAGCCACAAAAAGCGGAATTTTACAAATGCTTGGGGATGAATTGCCTTATAAAATAGGCGAAAGGGATAGATTGCTGGTTTATTTTGCCGGACATGGGGAGAGCAGTTTAGACAATGGATACCTCATACCGGTGGATTTCCGGCAGGGAGAATACAGATCCTCCGCGATCTCAATGACGGAGCTTAAAGATATTTTAAAAGACATAAAGGCTAAACATATTTATATGGTGCTGGATGCCTGTTATTCAGGTATGTTTTTTACAACGCGCGCGGCGGCGGTGAAAGATGACCATCCGCGTTACCTACAGGAAATTACCAAACGCAAAGCAAGGCAGGCCCTGACAGCCGGTGGCAAGGAGCCGGTAAGTGATGGCGGTTATAAGAACCATTCCGCGTTTACAGGAACTTTTCTTGAGGCGTTAAGCACAGGTATAGCAGACTATAATGGCGATGGCATAATCACTGCTTCAGAAATAAATGCCTACATACAGCCAAAAGTAGCTGAAATAGCTGAGCAAACGCCGGAATTTGGCAGCTTACCGGGATCTGAGGGCGGAGAGTTTGTCTTTATATCGCCTTCTGATTCTCAACCAGAGCAAACAAGCTTAAAATTAGAGGAAGAACTTAAGGTACAAAAAGATAAACTGAAACAGATGGAATTGCAAGAAAAAGATATTAATGAAAAGCAAAAAGCGGAATCTCTTCGGTTAGAAATTGCAGCAATTGAAAAAGAAACCAGAGAGAAGGAAAAATCTATTAATTTTGGAAAAGATAAGATAAAACAGATAGAATCACAACAAAAAGAAAATTCCGGATTAGTTGCATATTATCCTTTCAATGGGAATGCTGATGATGAAAGCGGTAACGGGAATAATGGAACTGTTTATGGGGCGACATTAACAACAGATAGATTTGGTAATGAAAATAGCGCATATAATTTTAACGGTATGGATAATTATATTAATTATGGAAAAAATTCATTTGCTATTGGAAATGCGAATAGTGGACATACTTGGTCCATGTGGATTAAGCCGTTGAGTGTTCCAACTGGGATTTCAAATGGGAGAGGACAGACTTTATTTATAGTGGCTGATCAAACGCCTTGCGAAGATGTTTATTTAGGTTTTGGAAGTGAATATTCTTCTCAAAACAGAATGGCATTCCTTGCTGATGGACAAGGATTGTGCGATGAAAGAGATAGAACACCTGTTACTTCAAAAAAGAATTTTGTAAATGGACAATGGTATTATATTACAGCTGTTATGGATTATCCGAATAAATTGCAGAAATTATATATAAATGGCGTTCTTGAATCTAGTAAAACATCGACTGCGGCACCATTATCCGGCGAAAGTATGATAACTTTAGGAAGTTGGTTTGATGGCAGTTTGATGATGAGTTATTTTAATGGAACTATTGATGATGTCCGTATTTATAATTATGCACTTTCTGATTCTGAAATTAATGATCTTTATAACAATGAAAAATCTGGAGGATTAGTCGCCTACTATCCATTTAACGGCAACGCAAATGATGAAAGCGGGAACGGAAATAATGGGGTTGTCCATGGGGCGACATTAACAACAGACAGATTTGGTAATGAAAATAGTGCGTATAGCTTTAATGGGAAAGATGATTATATAAGTGTGGCAGATAATGCGGTTTTAAACCCAAAAAATATTACTATTTCGGCTTGGATTAAATTATCCGATACAAAAGATTATAAGTTTATTATTCAAAAGTATAATCCAAATTATTATAATCAGGGTTATGCAATGGCTGTGAATTTGAGTGGTGTTGCTAATCAACCAGCAATGTGGGTGGGTGGAAACAAGTGGACGATTGGAACCTTTGTTTGGGATACTAATTGGCATCATATTACGGGGATATATGATGATTCTATGGTAAGAGTTTATATAGATGGCAGACAAATTGTTTCACAAGCACAGGCGGCTGACTTGAGTTACCCTGTGTCGTTATATATAGGAACCTATAATGGTACGACAGGAACTTATAATTTCTCTGGTCTAATTGACGATGTCCGTATTTACAATCGTGTACTTTCCGATTCAGAAATTCTGGGAATGGTAAAAGTTATGAAGTAAAGTGGGATGGATTGTCAAAAGATGTGTACGTTTCGTTGCCGATTGCTGAGAGTGATTACTCGTCTACAATTAATGCATGGAATCAAATATATGCATGGTTTTCCATGCATCATTCCGCAAAGTTAAAATAGTTAAAACCCTCTGAAAAATCCTAATAAAAAACTGAAAAAATATATAGTCAATGTTTATAGCTAGTTAGCGCTATTTCCGCAAAAAACACTTTTTTTGTTTAGTCTATGGCATGAGTCTTGCATATTAATTATATGCAGAAGCGTTCAGTCACCAGCAATTAGCTATCTTAATAATTAAAGATTATAAAATCCAAAAGGATCAAGGGTTTCCCTCCCCCTGATTCTGGCCGAATGCTGAGAGCTGTGTACTGAACGCTTATTTTAAAAACCAGACTAAAAAAAGGAGAAAAAAGAATGAAAAAGGAAAAGAATGGAATATTAGTGATCTTGAATATTATGAATATTATAATAGGTTTATGGATAACACTTAGCTGTTTAGGAATGAAAACCATAGAGTATAGAAATATATTAATCGGAGGAATTATCAGTCTTTCGATAGGAATTGTTTTGTTCTTTATTATATGGTCTGAATTGCCATTAGATTATGTAGAATATTAGTTGTAAATGTAAAAGAAATAGAAAAATCTATTAATACAGAAATTTCTGTATTTCAAAAATTAACCGTTTTTTGAAATCATACATCGTGTATAATAGGTTTTGCATAAAATATAGAGTACATAACAAAAAACTAAGAACATTGGTTATAAAATTCAGAACAGATCTAAACAGAAATAAAAGAGAAAACAGATGATAATAATAATCGAAAAGAAAAGAATACTATTGTTTTTAACTCTATATTTATTTGTAATCTTTTGCAATCTGATTATGGCTCAATCACAAGTCGGTACAAAAGTATTAATTGAACAATTAAAAGACGCAAATTGGTCTATCCGTTCGAAAGCCGTTGAAGCATTAGGAGAAAGTAAAGACGCTTCAGTCGTAGATATTTTAATTGAAGCGTTAAATGATAAGCATCCATTTGTGCGGTTAAAATCAATTGAAGCGTTAGGGAAAATTACGGATAAGAAAGCAGTCCAACCATTGGTCAACGCTTTAAAAGACAGTAATCTTAATAATCATAAGGCGGCAATAGAGGCTTTAGGTGAAATCGGAGATATTGAAGCAGTAGATATTCTTCTTTCTGAATTTAAAAGCAATGATAGTGAAATAAAATGGAGAGCTGTGGAAGCCCTGGGGAAAATAAAAAGCTCTAAGGCCATGGAAGCCCTTATAAGCGCGCTTCAGGATGAAAATAGCGATGTTCGAAGCGAAGCGGCATACGCTTTAGGAGAAATGAAGGTTAAATCGGCAGAGGATTTACTTATAAATGCTCTTAAAGATGAATCTGAAAATGTTCGCCGTGATGCTGCTACTGCTTTGGGGAATGTTGGAGACAGTAAAGCAGTAGCGCCGTTAATTCCATTACTGATAGATCAAAACAGCGATGTAAGTTTGGAAGCTAAAACAGCCCTAGTTAAAATAGGTGAACCTGCAATTAATCTGCTAATAGATAAATTAAATGATGATAAATTCTCTGATAAAGTAATTGAATCATTAATTTTAATAGGTAACTCAACCATAGAGTCTTTACGGATAAAGTTAAATGAAAAAGATTATAGTATAGTGAAAAAAGCTGTAGATATATTAATTAAATTAAAATATGAACCGGATAATATTAATGAAAAGTTATTGTTTATGCTATCAAAAAGAGATTGGAATGGTTGCGCAAAAATGAGTGATGAAGGAGTACTTCTATTAATTAATATGCTTAATTATAAAAATGCCGGTGTTGTAATTGAAGCTTTAGGTGAAATAGGCGACAGCAGGGCTATAAAACCGCTTCTTTCTATATATGATAATTCAACACATAAAGAAGTAGCAGACGCGTTAGGGAAAATAGGAATGGAAGCTTTACAACCAAGTATAATTGCTTTCAGAAAAGGCATATTATCTGATGAAGATGCGTCCAGAATATTTATCAAAATAGGTGAACCTGCTGCTGAATCACTAATATTATTATTAGATGATGAAAATGATAATGTTAAAAAAACAGCAGCACTGGCATTAGGTAAAATTGGGTGGGTACCTGAAAGTATTGATGAAAAAGCTTCATATTATGTAGTAAAAGAAGAATGGGATAAATGTGTAAATCTTGGGGAAACAGCTGTAAATTTATTAATAAATAAAATAAATGAAAAGAATTATAGACAGATAACTATTGTTTTATTAAAAATAGGACAGCCGGCAGTAGAAGAATTGATTGATTCGCTTAAAAAAAAGAAACCAGAAATTCGAGTTAGTGTAATAAAGATTTTACACGAAAATAGTGATGGCCTGGATATAGATTTTCTTATAAACAAAAGCAAAAAATCCAGAAAGAAGGAAGCTTTGGATAAAATAAAAAGTTCTAAGGACGTGGAAGCTCTTATAACCGCGCTTCAGGATGAAAATAGCGATGTACGAAGCGAGGCGGCTTATATGCTAGGAGAAATAAAGGATAAACAGACTATAGATTTTCTTATTAATGTTCTCAAGGATGAATATGAAAATGTTCGTATAGAGGCCGCTATCGCTTTAGGAAATATTGGAGATGGTAAAGCTGTTGAACCGTTAATATCGTTATTGACAGATAAAAATAACGAAGTTATTGCAGAAGCCAAAAATGCCATTGTCAAAATAGGTGAGCCTGCGATTGAGCTGCTGGTAAAAAAATTAAACGATGATAGATTCAGTAATAAGGCAATAGAATTATTAGTTAACATAGGTAATTCGAAAGCAGAACCGCTAATAAAAAAACTAAATGATAAAGATTATCGTTTAAGGGAAATAGCGGCAGATATATTAATTAAATTAAAATATGAACCTAAGGATATTAATGAAAAAATAACTATATTGATCGCGAAAAGAAGTTGGAATGAATGTGTAAAAATTGGTAAAGAAGCAGTCCCACAGCTTATAAAAATGCTTAATGATGAAAACAGGGATATTAGTATTGCAGCGATAAAGGCTTTGAGTGAAATAGGTGACATAAGAGCAATACAACCTTTTTTATCTGTATATGAAAAATCAAAATATATGGAAGCAATTGATGCGTTGGTAAAAATGGGAGAAGAAGCTATCGTTCCTACTATAAAGGCTCTCCGAGAGAACAAGATAGAACATTATAATGCAACTAAAATATTTGTCAAAGCAGGTAAACCGGCAGTTAAACCGTTGTTAGATTTATTATATAGTCATGAAACTTATTATGTTAATTTGGCGGCATTAAATTCGTTGGGTGAAATAGGAGATATTAGCGTACTTGAACCGCTGCTTGCAATATTTAAAAATAGTGGGAACAGATTTGATAATAATGTATTAATACAAGCTATTGGTAATGTTGGCGCCAACTCAGCAGTAAAACCGCCTATTAATGAACTAAAATTAGAACCCCTTATTCTCGCGCTTGATCATGAATTTGTTTCTATATCTTCTGATGCTGCAAATGCTTTAGCTAAACTGGGTTGGGTTCCAGAAAGTATTGAAGATAAAGTTTCATACTATGTGGCAAAAAAAGAGTGGGATAAATACGCAAGTCTTGGCGAATCAGCAGTAAATATAATTAATAATAAGAATTTTAAGATGAAAATTAGAGCAGTAGAAGCTTTGGGAAAAATTGGTAATAGCTGGTCTATAAATTATCTTATAGATTTAGTTAAACAAGGTGATTATGTATTTCGAAAAAAAGCAGCAAATGCCCTTTATGATATAAATGATAATAAAACTAAGGATTTTCTTATTAGTCAAATTAACCATGATGATTCTGATATCAGACTAATTGCTATAAAATTATTATCAGAAGAAACAACTAATCCCCCGATTGATATACTCATTACTAAACTCAAAGATGAGAATATAAATATCCGCAAAGAAGCGAGTAATTCTTTAATAAAATATGGTGTCCAGTCTGTAGAAAAATTGATTATTGTTTTAGATGATAGTGATTGGTGTATTCGTGAAAGCGCAGCCAACATTTTGGGTCAGATAAAAGATAGAAGGGCTGTTCAGCCGCTTATTAAAAAAATAAAAGATGAAAAGAGTCAGGTAAAGTCTTGTGCAGTTTCAGCTTTGGGGGATATAGGAGATACTAGTGCTGTTCAACCGTTAATTGAAATATTAAAGGATAAAAACATTGATAATCGTAAGTTAGTTGTTGATGCTCTAGCTAAGTTGAAATGGATACCGTCAAATGATGAAGAAAAAGCAGAGTGTTATCTTCCAGATACAACAGGAATTGAGGAAGCTAAAAAAATGTATCAGCAAGCTAAAATACTTTTTAATGATGGGAAATATGAGGAAGCAATATCGCATGAAAAAAAGGTTATAGATATTTTGGAGAAATATTTAGGTGCCAATAATATTAATAGTGAAAAAATAACTTTTGGAAGTTCGTTCATTCAAAAGCGTTCGGCTGCATTTGATTTATCTCAAATCTTAATTAATTTGGCTGATATTTACTTTATGACTGGTAAATATAAAGAAGCAGAACCGTTTTATATTAAGGCTATAAATATATATTTGGATAAAATCATTAATGGTTGGGCAAGTTCTTCATCTTTAGGTGAAAAAACTATAAGTATGCTTGACAATCTGGTATTTATTTATGAAAAAACCGGCCGATATCAAAAATTAGAACCGCTCTATTTGGAGTATCTGAATATTATGGGATTACCTTTAGGAAATAATAATCCAAATATTGCAAAATATATAAATAATTTAGCGTTATTTTATGGATCAACAGGAAAACATACACTTGCTCATTCCAATTTTATTTCAGCAATAAATGTAAGAAAAAAGAATATAGACAATATATTTATCAAGTATTCCGAGAGACAGAAAATAGATTATATTTCCACTGTAAATTCAGAAATGAATTGTTTTCTAAGCCATATTGCTCAGTTTCAATCTGAAGATATTAATTTTGTAAAAGACGGGCTTGATATCTGGCTTCAGTGGAAAGGAATAGTGACAGAGTCGCAGTCAAGGTATGAGGAGCTTCTTTCTGATTCAAATGATCCAAAAGTAATTATTGATTTTAATAAATTGATTGAAGTAAAAAATGAGATAGTAAAACTTACATTTTCCGATTTAGGAAAAATAAATGATAAAGAGTATAAAGAAAAGCTTTCTGTTTTGGAGAAAGAAAAAGAGAATATTGAGTCAAGATTGAGTACAATGAGTAAAACCTATGCCTTAGAGAAAAGGATCGGAAAGATTGATAGTAAAAGTATTGCAAAAATGCTTCCCAAAGGATCATATCTGATAGAGTTTGCCTGCCCTGATTTTTATAGTTTCACAGATAGAAAAATGGGAGACCCACATTATCTGGCATTTATTCTTTCTTCGGATGAAGGGAAGCCTGTAGGTTTAATAGATATTGGGAAGGCTGATAATATTAATAAATTGATCGAGGAGTATCGGACAAAGGCTAAATGGATTGTGGATGAAGAAGAAAATGCCAGTAATAAGGATGTTTCAGTGAACAGGGATATAAAAATAGAAGGTGCTCTAAAAATATCTAAAAACAGCCGTGATGAAATTTCAAAGAAACTCTATAATAATATATTTGCTCCTCTTAAAGATTTTCTCGGAGAAGGGAAGAATATCTTTATCAGCCCTGAGGGCAATCTAAATTTTATTCCTTTTGAAGTTCTCATTTCATCAGATGGGAAATACCTTATAGATGAATACCAATTCAACTATATAACTGCGGGAAGAGATATAATGCGTTTTAACGCAGAAAATGATTCTACTAATAATGAAATTGTAGTAATGGCTGATCCTGATTTTGACCTTGGAACAGATAAAAAAGAAATAGTTTTAGCCAAATTAGATGTAGGGGAGAAAGAAAATTTACAGTTTTCCAGAGAGATGAGAGGGGTAAATTTTGGAAGGCTATCTGGAACAAGGGAGGAAGGAGAAGCCATAAGCAAAATTCTCAAAGAAAAATATGAAAAAGAACCTAAATTATTTCTGGGTGATCAGGCTTTAGAAGGTGTTTTGATGAATAATAAAAATCCAAAAATACTTCATATCGCCTCACATGGATTTTTTCTTACAGATGAGATGATGGATATGCTTACAAGTAGTTCTCAGGATAGTACAAGAGGTTTGTCAGATGAAGAAATAAGAAATATATCAATAATAGAGGATAAGGTTAATAAAGAACGTCCAAGCATAGGAAACCCAATGCTGCGTTCAGGGATTGCGTTAGCTGGAGCAAATACATCCCTTAACTTGGGCAGGGATAAAGGAATTGTCGTAGCGGAAAAAATAAGCGGGCTTAGATTAAGAGGAACAGAGCTTGTTGTATTGTCAGCCTGCGATACAGGTGTCGGAGAAGTTAAAAAAGGAGAGGGAGTGTTCGGTCTTAAGCGTGCCTTCATCCTTGCAGGAGCAAAGACGTTGGTAATGAGTTTGTGGAAAGTGCCTGATGAGGAAACAAAAGACCTGATGATAGAATTTTATAAACGCATGTCGGATGGCAAAAGTAAAGCTGTGGCATTAAGAGAAGCAAAACTTAAGATAAAAGAAAAAAATCCCAATCCTTTTTACTGGGGAGGTTTTGTTTCCATAGGAAATCCGGATTAGACCAAATAAATCAGGCAGTAATTAAATATGCTGGATAAAATTAGGAATTGATTATGATAAAAGGAAAACAAAAAATACTTTTCATTATTATTTCAATTGTAATCTTTTCCCATCCGATAACCGCGCGATCCCAAATTGACACTAAAATATTAATTGAACAATTAAAAGACGCAAATTGGTCTATCCGTTCAAAAGCCGTTGAAGCGTTAGGTGAAAGTAAAGATGCCTCAGCGGTCGAATTCTTAATTGAAGTGTTAAATGATAAGCATTCTTTTGTTCGTTTAAAAGCAATCGAAGCGTTAGGAAAAATTAAGAATAATAAAGCAATCCCACCATTGATCAACGCTTTAAAAGACAGTAACCTCAATAATCATAAATTAGCAATAAAGGCTTTAGGCGAAATCGGATATGTTGACGCGGTAGACTCGCTTCTTTATGAAATTAAAATCAATAATAGTGAAATAAAGTGGAGGGCGGCGGAAGCCTTGGGTAAAATAAAAAGCCCTAAGGCGGTGGAAGCCCTTATAACCGCGCTTCAGGATGAAAATAGTGATGTCCGATGCGAAGCGGCTTACGCGTTAGGAGAAATAAAGGATAAATGGGCGGTAGATTTTCTTATAAATGTCCTTAAAGATGAATCTGCAGATGTCCGCGCAGATGCCGCCATAGCTTTAGGGAATATCGGAGATAGTAAGGCGGTAGAGCCATTAATTTCATTACTGATAGATAAAAACAGCGATGTGAGTACAGAAGCTAAAAATGCCATCGTTAAAATAGGCGAACCTGCGATTAATCCACTTTTAAATAAATTAAACGATGAAAGATACAGAGATAAAACAATAGAACCATTAGTTTTAATAAGTAATTTAACAGTTGAACCATTTATAAGAAAGTTAAAGGATAAAGATTATCGTATAAGAGAAATAACAGCAGAAATATTAGATAAACATGAATTTGCGGATATTAATGATAAAATATCTTTTTTGATAGCTAAAAGAGACTGGAA
Organism: bacterium; assembly: GCA_028719205.1. GTDB lineage: Bacteria > JACRDZ01 > JAQUKH01 > JAQUKH01 > JAQUKH01 > JAQUKH01. Next base: position 71,237 of record JAQUKH010000001.1, on the reverse strand, counting down.
TGGATGTGTGAAAATTGGAAAAGAAGCAGTTCCTCAATTATTAAAAATGATTTATGATGGAGAGATAGCTGTCAAATATGGTGTAGTAAAGACTTTAGGTGAAATCGTTGACAATCGAGCTGTAGATCATCTTATATATATAGTTGAAAATGAAAAAAAACGTACAGGTTATTATCAGAGAGAGAATATCCGTGCTGAAGCAATAAAAGCCCTCTGTAAAATAAACGATAATAAATCCAGAGATTACTTGATTACCCGATTTAGTGATGAGGATGATGAAATCCTGACAGCTGTTAGAGCATATTTTGGAGGAATAAATAATTTACCGATTGATCTGCTCATTACTAAACTAAATAATGAAGATTCGTCTGTCAGAAATGCAGTAGCTCTATCATTATTACAAATAGGTATTCCAGCAGTTGAAAAATTAATAATTGCTTTAGACAACAGTGATTTGGATATAAGGGCATATTCGGCCTGTATTTTAGGTTATATACAAGATAAAAGAGCTGTTCAGCCTCTTAGAAATAAAATAAAAGATAAAGAAATACAGTCGGTAGTAGTTAAAGCTTTAAGAAGCTTGGGAAAATATGAACCGTCAAATGATGAGGAAAAAGATGCATATGACAATGGCCCTGATGGTAAAAAGTATTATGATATATGGGGCATTGTTGGAAAAGCAGAAGACTTCTATGCTTCTGGGCAATATGAAAAAGCAATAGAATACGGGAAATGGGCTTTAGAGATGAAGGAGAAATTTCCAAGAGATGGTTATATAGATCCTTATACAACACATCACGATTATTACAATGATCTTGTAAAAATACTCGATGATCTAGCTGGATATTATGAAAAAATGAGCCGTTATTCAGAGGCAGAGCAGCTCTATGTGCGATCCTTAAAGATTCGTGATAAAAGATCAGGAAAGGATCACATAGCTATTGCTGAAAGCCTTGACAATCTGGCTGGATTTTATATGAAAACAGGCCGTTATGCAGAAGCAGAACCTCTCTATGTGCGGTGTTTAGAGATTCGTGAGAGTGATAAAATATTAGGCAAGTATGATCCCACATATTGTGAATTTCATTTGTTAAGGAGTCTTAAAAATCTGGCCTTGCTCTATGAAACGACAAAACGTTATTCTGAAGCAGAACAGCTCTATTTGCAGTCTTTAGAGATTTATAAGGATGATCCAGTATTAAACAACTTGAGTCCAAGAAGTGAAGTGTTAGCGAGGCTTGATAATCTGTCTTTGCTTTCTAATAGAACAGGCCGTAACACAGAGTCGGAACTCCTCAATAAACAGACTTTGAAGGAGGATCCTGTTTCAATAAAAGGTTATAATAATTTAGCGTTATTTTATGTTTCAACAGAGAAACACAAACTCGCCCATACTAATTTTATGTTAGGAATAAATATAAGAATGAAGAATATAGATAATATATTCAGTCTGTTTTCCGAGAGGCAGAAAATAGCTTATATTTCCGCTACAAATTCCGAGATGAATTATTTTTTTAGTCATATCGCGCAATATCAATCTAAAGATATTAATTCTGTAAGAGACGGGCTTGATGAATGGCTTCAGTGGAAGGGAATAGTGACAGAGTCGCAGTCAAGATATGAAGAGCTTATTTCCGATACGAACGATCCTATGATAATTAATGATTATAAAAGGTTGATTGAAATAAAAGGAGAGATTACCAGGCTTACTTTCTCCAGCTCAGCAAAAATGGATAACAAGAAAGGTAAAGAGAAACTCTCCATTCTTGATGAAGAAAAGGAAAAGATAGAGTCAAAATTGAGTACAATGAGTAAAACTTATGCCTTAGAAAAAAGAATTGGGCAAATAGATAGTAAAAGTATAGCAAAATTGCTTCCAAAAGGATCTTATCTTATAGAATTTGTCTGCCCTGAATTTTATAATTTCAAAGATAGGAAATTTGAAGATGCACATTATCTGGCATTTATTCTTTCATCAGATGAGCGGAGACCTGTAGGTTTTGTGGATCTTGGCAAAGCTGATAATATCAATAAAATTATTGAGGAATACCGGATAAAAGCTAAAGGGATAGTAGACGAAGAAGAAAGAACAAGAAAGACTAATGTTTCGGAGAGTAGAGAATTAAGGGATATAAGGATTGAAAGCGTCTTAAAAGAATCTAAAAAGGGGCGGGATGAAATAGCAAAGAAACTTTACAATAAAATATTTGCTTCTCTTAAAGATTATCTCGGTGAAGGGAAGAATATCTTTATCAGCCCGGAGGGCAATCTGAACTTTATTCCTTTCGAAGTCCTTATTTCTTCAGATGGAAAATATCTTCTCGACCAATACCAGTTTAATTATATCACTGCGGGAAGAGACATAATGCGCTTTACAGCTAAAAATGAGCCGTCAAATAATGAAATGATAATAATGGCTGACCCTGATTTTGATCTTGGTACTGATAAAAAGGAAATGCTTTTAGCAAAATTAGATGCAGGGGGGAAAGAGAATCTACAGTTTTCCAGAGAGATGAGGGGGATAAATTTTGGAAGGCTTACAGGGACAAGGGTGGAAGGGGAGGTGATAAGGAATATTCTTAAAGAAAAATATGGAAAAGAACCTAAATTATTTCTGGGTGATCAGGCTTTAGAAGGTGTTTTGATGAATAACAAAAATCCAAAAATACTTCATATTGCCTCACATGGTTTTTTTCTTACGGATGAGATGATGGATATGATGACTAAAAATGATCCTGAAAATACAAGAGGTTTATCAGGTGAAGAAATGAGAAATATATTAATTATAGAAGATAAAGTTAATAAAGAAAGCCAAAGTATAGGAAATCCTATGCTGCGTTCAGGGATTGCGTTATCAGGCGCAAATACGTCTCTTAATTCAGGCAGGGATAAGGGGATTGTAGTAGCGGAAAAAATAAGCGGGCTTAACTTGAGGGGAACAGAGCTTGTTGTCTTATCAGCTTGTGATACAGGGGTAGGAGAGGTTAAAAAAGGAGAAGGTGTGTTTGGCCTTAAGCGTGCATTTATTCTCGCGGGGGCTAAAACTTTAGTAATGAGCCTGTGGAAAGTGCCTGATGAGGAAACGAAAGACCTGATGATAGAATTTTATAAACGCATGGCGGATGGTAAGGGTAAGGCTGAGGCCTTAAGAGAAGCAAAACTTAAGATAAAAGAAAAGAATCCCAATCCTTTCTATTGGGGCGGTTTTGTGTCAATAGGGGATCCGAATTAGATAAAAGAAAAGAAGTAATTAAAATATATTAAATTCATTTGGGAAAAGATAATGAAAAAAATAATATTAATCTTTCTGGCAGGTTTGATTTTTAATATTTCTAGAGCTTACTCTATAGATACTGTAAAAGTTTCTGATATGGAAATGGTTGTTCAGAAAGGGCATTCTGATTTAATTAATAGTATGGAATTTAGTCCTGATGGAAAATATATTGTTTCTTCGTCTGAGGATAATACTATTAAACTTTGGGGAATAGATGGCAAACTTATTAAAACATTATTTTCTAAAGGGCAAAATTCTTTTGTTTCGATTTTTAATAAACATATTATTAGTACAGATGGATTTTCAACAATACAAATCTGGGATTTTGGTGGAACACCTATTAAAACGATAAAAGTTCCTTCTAATATAGCTGTGATGCGATTAAGTCCTGACAAGAAATATGTTGTATGTGCAACCTGGAAAAATACTTTGGAACTGTGGAGTTTAGAAGGGATATTTATTAAAACATTTATCGGACATTCTAGTAGTATTACTGGTTTATCTTTTAGCCCTGATGGGAAATATATTGTTTCTGGTTCTCGAGATAAAACAATAAAACTTTGGGCTATTGATGGGAAGCTCATAAGAACTTTTGAGGAAGAGCCTAATGTTAGCGCTAGTGGAGGCATAATAGTACAGTTTAGTCCTGATGGAAAGTATATTTGTTCAATAGGTAAGGAAGGAAGAATAAAAATATGGGCTGTTAATGGAAGTCTTATTAAAACTTTTGGGGAAGAACAGCCTGATGCTTTATCGTTCAGTCCAGATGGAAAACATATTGCTTCTATTGATTTGAGGGGACAAATAAACATTTGGAATTTAGACGGGGTACGTGTAAAAACTATTAATACATTTAACCAGAACACAAGAGCTTCTTCAGTAGTATTTAGTCCGGATGGTAAGTATTTAGCATGTAAAATGTTTCCCTCGAATACCATAAACCTTTGGAGCACTGATGGAGAACTCATCAGAACATATGGGGGAATATTCCCTGAATCTAAATATGTGGCTTTTAGTAGTGACGGAAAGCATATTGTGTCTGCAGCAGGTGCAATGATAAAAATATGGAGTAATGATGGAAAACTTATTAGAACACTTAAAGGGCATAAAGGTGTAGTTTACTGTGTGATGTTCAGTTATGATAATGATTATATTATTTCAGGATCAGAGGATGGGACAATAAGGCTCTGGAATAAAGATGGCAAACTTGTTAGAATTTTAACAACTGGGGTTTCTGTTATAGGTATGGCGTTAAGTCCTGACGGAAAATATATTGCCGCAGGTACGACTAGAAAGGTTCCTAATGAAAAAGGTTACTCCTGGATGATGAGAGTAGAGCTATGGAATATAGATGGAAAACATATAAGGGATTTTGAAGAAGATTTTGAGGGAAAACGATCAGCAACGTATAATCTTCCAGAATCAGTATCTTTTAGTCATGATGGAAAATATATTGCCGCTCTTTCCTATGCTAATGCAATTATACTGTGGAGTTTAGATGGAACATCTACTAAAACCATTGCAACAGGACGTTTAATAAATCGCTTTTCATTTAGTCCAGATGAGAAACATATTATCGTAGATGCTACTACCGGTAATATTTCAAACTTTATTTTAGAACTATGGAGTATCGATGGGAAACTTATAAAGAGTTTTAAAGATAAACATAGTTCAAACTCCAGAATACAAATTAGCCCTAATGGCAAGTATATTGTCTCTATTTCTGGCAGGATCATAACATTATGGAGCATAGAAGGAGATCTTATCAAAAGCTTTGAAGGACACCAAAGTACAAGTTGTGGTGTATCATTTAGTCCTGATAGTAAGCAAATAGTATCTTCATCCTCAGATGGAACAGTCAAAATCTGGAATATTGAAACCGGAGATTTCGTTTCATTAATCAGCCCTGAAAATAGTGATGAATGGATTATGTATACACCTGATGGTTACTTTGATGCCTCTAAAAATGGCGGAGATCTTGTTGCTATGGTAAAAAATGATTTAACTGCTTATGGTGTTGACCAGTTCGCCATAAAAAACAACCGGCCTGATATTATTTTAAAACGTTTAGGACTTGGGAATGAAACCTTAATAAACCATTATTATCAGCAGTATAAAAAACGACTCAGAAAAATGGGACTTTCTGAAGAAAAACTCTTGAGCGATTATCAAGTCCCACTGGCTGAAATAATAGAATCAAAGCAAGAAGGTAAATTCCTGAATCTAAGCCTTAAGTTAAGTGATAACAAATACAATCTAAAGCGTTACAACATCTATATTAACGATGTCCCTATATTTGGTGCCTATGGCAAAGAAATAACCGGTAACAATATAGGTAAAACAGAGATTGTTGAACTTACAAGCGGCAAAAATAAAATTGAGGTTACTTGTATAAATGAAGCAGGCGCGGAATCTTTTAGAGCCCTTATATACGCAGATTATAAAGAAAATGTTAAAGGTGACTTATATTACATTGGTTTTGGTATATCCAAATATAAGAATAAAGATATAAATCTCAAATACGCTCACAAAGATGTTCTGGCCTTAGGCAATCTTTTAGCAAAAATGAAGAATGGATTTAATAATGTTCACATTAAAACCTATATTAATGAAGAAGTAACAATAGAAAATATTAAAAACGCGAAAGAATTTCTGAAGAACGCGAAGGTTGATGACACCTTTATCCTGTTTATAGCCGGCCATGGGGTACATGATATAGATGAAGAAGAAACTTACTATTATTTAACTTACGGGACAGAACTGAAGAACCTGAAAAATACAGCGGCAGATTTTGAATCAGTAGAAGATATATTGCAGGGCATAAATCCCAGGAAAAAGGTCTTTCTTATAGACGCGTGTGAATCAGGAGAAGTTGACAAGGATATTCAGGATAAATATTATGCTATGGCAGATAGCAGAGGGCTTAAGGCAAGGACTACAAGGGGAATAAAAGTAGAAGCTAAAGATATAACGCCAGCGCCAAGGGAATATTTGTTTCAGAAAGACAGATTCATCTATAATGACCTGATGAGAAGGTCCGGAGCAATTGTATTTTCATCCTCAAGAGGCGGGGAATTCTCCTACGAAAAAGATGAATACCAGAACGGACTTTTTACAAAGGCGATATTAAACAGCCTGACTCAAAAAGATGCTGATAAAAATAATGATGGCATAATATCTACTGATGAATTGCGGGAATATGTATCGGATATAGTCCCAAAAATCAGTGAAAATTTACAACATCCGACAGTTGACAGGGATAATATTTATCAGAAATTTGGATTTCAAATGGTGAAATTAAAATAGTGAAATACAGGCATTTGTGATTACAAAACAAACATAATTCGTTTGATTTATTTGATAATATATGATATAAAACCACAATACCGCAAGAATTTATTCTAATCAATTAACTGAGGTGATTGTGATTTACGATGTCGCGATAATAGGCGCCGGGCCGGCAGGCAGTTCCGCGGCTTATGAACTGGCTAAAAACGGATTAAAGGTAATAATCCTGGATAAAGAAAAATTCCCGCGTTTTAAGGCGTGCGGCGGCGGGCTATCACTCAAAGCTTACGCGCTTTTTGATTTCAATGTCGATCATCTTCTTGAACGAAAAATAAAATCCGCTAAAATATTTTACAAGACAACTGAATTTATTGAATTAGGATCTAATGATCATTTAGGTTATATAGTCAACAGGGAAATATTTGATCATTTTCTGGTCCAAAAAGCAATTGAAAAAGGGGCGGAATTCAGGGATGAAAGCGAAGTTTTGTCTCTTGAAATCCGGGAAGAAAAAATTTCTGTTATATTAAAAAAAGATAAAATTACCTCGCGTTTTGTTATCGGCGCGGATGGAGCGTTAAGTTTTACAGCCGGGCATTTAGGAATTAAATATCCCGATAGAATCGTGTCGGTAGCTACAGAAATTGAGATGAATGAAATGGATAAAGAACAATATAAAGAATCATTAGGCTTTGATTTTGGTTTTGTTCCGGGAGGTTACGCGTGGATATTCCCCGGAAAGGACAGATTTTCAGTTGGAATATACTCCCTTAAAAAAATAAATATAGTTGACACGCTGAAAAGATTTATTAAGAAACAGGGCCTTTCGGACAGAAAAAGATTTTTTATGCATAAGGGGGGTGTTATTCCTTTAGGCGGTATAAAGCAAAATAATGTTCAAGGAAATATCCTGCTTGCCGGTGATGCTGCCGGGCTTGTTGATCCTTTTTTGGGTGAAGGGATCTATTACGCGGTTAAAAGCGGACAATTAGCCGCTAAAAGTATTCTTGATTTTTTAGAAGATAATATTTCTCTTAACATTTATAACGAAAAAGTGTATAATCAAATAGTTTTACCTTTTAAATATGCGAAGATTATTTCATTTTTTATTTTTAGATTCAGCAGGATCGGCTTTTTTTTATTAAAAAAAAGCAGGTATTTCCAGAATTTTATAATTAATATTATAACCGGTCAAAAAATATATTAAATAAAGAGAAAATATATGGAAATGACAATGGGCGGTACTTTAAGCAAAAAAAATATTTTTGTAATTTTAAGATGGTTAATAACATTTATAATCATTTTAATATTTATCCAAAACGATAAATTCATATTTGATTCGGTTTATATTCTAAGTTTTATTTTTTTATATGTCAGCAGCAATTTTATCCTGAATTATTTTGGAGACAAGATATTTGAAAATAGTTGGCTGAATTACACTATATTTATTATAGATATTATATTTATTTCTGCCGCGATTTATTATAACGGTGAAATAGACAGTAATTTTTATTTAGTATACTTTTTGACTATTTTAATGGCAACTATAGGCCAGGATATAAAAATGACTTTTATTATATCCTCATTAAGCTGCCTGATATATATTTATATAATTTATAGAACTACCGGTTCTTTTAATAAGATTATTGATCCTGCTTTTTTTATCCGTTTGCCATTTTTTTATATAATTTCTCTTACAAGCAGTTTTCAATCGCAGGAATTCCGTGAAAAAGAATTAAAAATGACGGCTCAGCAACATGAAGATTTTATAAATACGGTTGACGCTTTAGGCAAACTTATTGAATTTAAAGACCCCTATACCGGCGGTAAACATTGTCATACCGTCCGTAAATACGCGGTTGCTATTGCTGTTAAATTAAATTTACCTCAAGAACAGATTGAGAATGTAAGAATCGCGGCTTCATTGCACGATATTGGCAAAATAGGGGTTAAAGGATCCATATTGAATAAGGAGGGCCCTTTAGATGACCTTGAAATAGAAATGATAAAAAAACATCCAATGATCGGAGAAGAAGCTATAAAAAGCATTGATAAATTAAAATATGTTCGTAAAATAATAAGATATCATCATGAAAGATTTGACGGTAATCTGAAAGGAAGTTATGGCTCATATACCGGTGAGGTTAAAGGGGAAGAAATACCTATAGAGGCCCGGATAATTTCAGTTGCTGATTCCTATGACGCGATGACATCTGACAGGCCTTATCGAAAAGCGCTGGTTAAAGAAGATGCCAAAAAAATAATAGAAGCGGAAAGTGGTAAACAATTTGACCCTAAAATTACAAAGGTATTTTTAGAGTTACTTGAAGAGATAGATTGTTAAAAATTTAGTTATTACAGGAGGTAATATGCTTATGTCAAAGTTAAAAAATATCGCTTTAAAAACCGCGAATCCTTTCAGCAAAAATATATTTTTTATTTTAATATTAAGTCTGGTTGCTTTTGTTTTCCTGCCGATAACCAAAGGACAGGCATTTAAACGGCTCAGGGAAGGCGAACCGGCTATAGATTTTACGCTTAATGATGTAAATAAAAATAAAATAAATTTAAAAGAATTTGCCGGTAAAAATATTGCGACCGGAGTTATTTTCTGGAATTACAATTCAGAAAATTCCCTTAACGAATTAAGCGTCCTGCAGGATCTGTATAATAAATATAAAAGTTCGGGTTATAATATTTTAGCGGTTTACGTGCCAAATTCCGACAAAGAAACAACTGTAGATGAATTAGATAAAGTAAATAAGATAATAACAGAACAGGGAATTACTTTTCCTGTTCTTATAGATGAAGGTTTGAAAATTTATAATCAATATGGGGTTGTGACTACTCCGAGTTTAGCTATTATGGATATTGACAATAAGATTTTATCAATAATGCCGGGGTACCCTAAACTTTCAGGAGAGAGATTGGTAAAAAAGGCTTTTGAAAAACCTCTTGGAATAGAGATCGTTGCCAGGCCAAAAGTCGCTGAAGGCTACATTCCAAAAGGGAAATCGCAATTTTATTATAACTTTGGGCTTAAAATGTTTAAATTGGGATTTATGGAGAAAGCAAAAGAAAAATTAATGACATCCTTGAAAGAAGATGAAAATTATTCTTTGAGTCATAGTTTGCTGGGAAGAGTATTCGCGCGCCAGGATAACATTGACAGCGCTTCAGCGTCGTTTATTACCGCGATAGATTTAGACGCGAAAAATGTTGAGACACATTATTATTACGCGATCGTATGCCGCGATGCTAATAGGATCGCTGAATCCATTGGGGAGTTTAATCAGGCGTTAACATTAGCTCCCAAGGACCCCAGTATAATATACGGATTAGGGACCGCCTTTTTTAAAAATGGCGAGAAAGAAAAAGCAAAAGAAAAATTTATTGAAGCTATTAAATTATTTGAGGAAAATGATAGTAATAATATAGTTTTGAAAGATGAGCTTTCCCAAAATATGGGGAATGCTTTTTATGATCTTGCGAATCTGTATTTAGATGAAAAAAATACAGATGAAGCTATTTCAGCGTTTAAAAAATCTAATAATAGTTACAAAAAATTTATTGAATTTGCCAGAAGTGATATTTGACATGAATAAATCATTATTTTTAATAGTAATATTCTTTATAACGATCAGGCTCGCTTTTGCGTCTCAGGCCACCTATGAAGGCAGTAAACGCTGCCGTACATGCCATATGAGACAAAAGGCAGGGATGATCTACGAAAAGTGGGAAGATAGTGAACACGCGCGCGCTTATGAAGACTTAAGTGAGGAAGAAAGGAAAAATCCATTTTGTCTTAAATGTCATGTTACCGGCTATAATGAACCGATGTCGCCAGGGATTGAAACTAAAGATCTTTTCGGAGTTCAATGTGAAGCATGCCATGGGCCGGGAAGCCTGTATAAAAATGTAGAAATTATGAATGAAAATGAATATAAAACAAATTATTCTCAGCAGCGTAAAAAAGCAATTGAAGTTGGTTTAATATTACCCACAGAAGAAGACTGCAAAAAGTGCCATAATACTGAAAGTCCCCATTATAAACCGTTTATATTCAGAGTAGCTTATCCTAAAATAAAACATCTTATACCTCGCCGGTATTTAGGTGAATAAATTATTAATGAATATTAAAAATAATATTTATACCGCAATAAAGCTCATAATTGCCTTTTTATGGATAATAATGATATTTATTTTAATACGGAATAATTATCCATCAAAAATATTCAATAATAAATTTAATACGGTTAATGTTGATAATTCCTTAATGAAAGATGAATGGATGGGAATTTATTTTAATAAGAAAAAGATCGGATATAGCCATTGGATGATGGTTCCTGATAAAGATAAAAATATGTTCCTGATAAATGAACAAAGTTATATGAGTTTTACGGCCGGGGGCGAAAATATAAAAATGAGGATAAATAATGTCGCGGTGGTAGATCCCGCTCTTAAATTAAAGGAATTTACATCATATTTATCGACGTCTCAATATAAATTAAAGGTCGAGGGGAAGGTAGCAGGTGACAGATTGAATATTAAATTCATATCCGATAAATCCGCGAAGTATTTTTCTATTCCACTCAAAGAAATTCCTTCTATTACCAGTAATTTGAACCAATATATATTAAGTAAAGGATTAACTGTAAACAGCAATTATATTTTCCCATATTACGATCCTTTTACTTTGTCAAACAAAAATATATCCATAACTGTTGAAAAGAAGGAACAAATTAAGGTCTACGGAGAAATGGAGCAGGCTTATAAAATTAAAGAGGATTATGACGGAATTATCATTTATACCTGGTTAAAAGAAGACGGCACGAGGATCAGAGAAGAAAGTCCCATGGGTTTTATTCTTCAGAGAGAAAGACAGGATGACGCGTTAAACATACTGGAGTCCGGTGATAAAATAGATATAATGAAATCTACAAGTATTTTAGTCGAAAAACGCATAGATTCCCCGAGAGAATTAAAATATTTGAAAATTGAAATTAGCGGAATTAAAACTGATGGTTTTTCTCTCCTTAATCGCGGAAGGCAAAGATTAAATAAAAATACATTAGAAGTATTCAGTTTGCCGCTTAAAGACGATAAAGCAGATAATCCGGGGGAATATTTGGCATCAAGTATTTTTATCCAATCTGATGATGCTCTGATAAAAAATAAAGCCAAAGAAATAATCGGGAATGAAAATGATGCTTATAAAAAAACTGAATTAATTTCAAAATGGCTATTCCAAAATATAAAGAAAAAGATCACTGTAAGCGTCCCTGACGCTGTTACAATTTTAAGATTGAAGTGCGGTGATTGCAACGAACATGCTACATTATTTTGCGCGCTGGCAAGAGCGGTAAATTTGCCGGCAAAGATTTGCGTAGGATTGGTATATTCAGAGAATGGATTTTATTATCATGCCTGGAACGAAGTATTTGCAGGGGGCCAATGGATAAGCGTTGATTCGGTTTTTGACCAGATACCGGCGGACGCTACGCATATTAAATTTATTGAGGGAGAGTTAGCTCAGCAAATGGATATATTGAAAATTGTCGGGCAAATTCAAATAAAAATATTGGAATATAAATGATAAATATTATTAATCTCTCTAAACAATATCATAATGTAACGGCGGTTAATGATCTGAATCTTAATGTTAAAAAAGGTGAAATATTCGGATTTATAGGCCCAAACGGGGCGGGTAAAACAACAACTATAAAAATGATCGCCGGATTGTTAAAACCGACAACAGGAAATATTACCATCGATAATATTGATATTTCCTTAAATCCTATTGAAGCTAAAAAAATAACAGGATTAATACCTGATGAACCTTTTTTATATGAAAAACTTACAGGATGGGAATTTTTATATTTTTTCGGGCAACTTTATAATATCGACAAAGATATAATAGAAAGTAAAGCGTCAAAGCTCCTTGATCTATTTAATCTATCATATGAATCTAATGACCTTATAGAAGGATACTCACACGGGATGAAACAAAAATTGATTATGATCTCCGCCTTATTACATGAACCCAAGGTCCTTATTGTTGATGAACCTATGGTCGGATTAGATCCCAGAAGCAGTAAAATTGTTAAAAATATTTTTATTGAGCTTGCTAAAAAGGGTGTAACGATCTTCATGTCTACTCATACTTTATCTTTGGCTCAGGAAATTTGCGACAGGATAGGTATTATTTATAGAGGAAAACTGATTGCGGTAGGGACCTTAGATGAATTACAAAGTAAAGCTGAATCAAATGAAAATCTCGAAGAGGTATTTCTTAAACTCACTGAAAAATGATAACAAGTATTTATGCTTTAAAAAACAGGATAATTTTTGGCGGAAAGAAGGAAATGATCAAGATCCTTTTCATTCTTTCCCTCGCGCTGGCTTTTAGTATAGGAAGTTACCTTATATTCTTTAAGATATTACTTTATTTCAATAAAACAGATATTATAGGTAAATTTTTAATAATAAAATTATTTTCGCTCATTTTTCTAACATTTTTTTCTTTTATTTACTTCAGCAATATAATAACGGGATTATCCACATTTTACCTGTCATCAGATGTTAACCTTTATTTGGCATCACCGGTATCATATTATAGAATAGTAAATATGAAATATTGGCAAACATTTGTCCAAAGTTCATGGATGATCATTTTTTTCAGCCTGCCGGTATTTTACAGCCTTGGAAGAGTAATAAACGCGGATATTATGTTTTATATTATTATTTTTTCGTCATTTATACCTTTTGTTATTATCGCTTCGTTATTCGGTGTTATAACTACAGGTATACTTGCGAAATTATTTTCCGTCAGGCGGACAAAATGGATATTATTTGTTTTAGGATTAACTTTTGGAATTGGATTTTACTTATATATAAGATTTTTAAAACCTGAACAATTTGTCGATCCTGAAAAGTTTTTAACGCTCACGAGTTATTTAGCGACATTAAGATCGGCAGATAACATTTTCCTGCCGACTACCTGGATAATAAAAATTATTACTTATTTAATGGATAAGGATTATTTTAATAAAGAAATACTGTATTATTTTTCACTTTTGTGGATTAACGCGTTGTTTTTTTATATGATAATGCTAGAAGTTGTAAGCCGTTTATTCTTTTCCAGTTGGTCTAACGCGCAGGAAGGCAGACAAAAAAGAATTACTTTGCCGTGGTTTAATAAAATAAAGAATCCAATTATTCGTAAAGATCTATTAATATTTTTTCGTGATCCATCCCAGTGGTCACAGCTTTTTTTACTATTATCTCTTGTAATAGTCTATATTTTTAATTTTTCAGCGCTTCCTTTGGAAAAATCGCCTTTACCGACCTTATATTTAAAAAACCTGCTTTCATTTATAAACCTGGGTTTAGCCGGATTTGTGTTATCGGCGATCTCAGTCCGGTTTGCTTTTCCCTGCATAAGTACGGAAAAAGCCTCATTAATGCTGATAAAAGCATCTCCTTTCAGTTTGAAAAAATATTTATATAGTAAATATATTTTTAATTTTTACCCATTGCTTATTTTATCCATAATATTGATCTGTGTAACTAATATAATATTAAAAACTGATAAATTTGTATTTTATTTATCATTTATTACTATTATATTTTTAACATCAGGGCTGACTTCGCTGTCCATTTCACTGGGAATAATATTTCCGGTTTTAAAATTTGAAAATAGAAGTTCCATTTCTTCGAGCTTTGGAGGATTGGTATGCATGTTGATCTCTATTTTTTTTATCGGAGCCGTAATTATTCTGGAGGCGCATCCTGTAAGCAGAATATTATGGGCTGAGGTATTCGGGCGGCAACTTTCATTTAAGGCAACACTGGGAATTTATTTCTCATTTATCGCGGTATTTTTGCTTAATCTCGCGGTATTGATAATACCCCTTAAAATAGGATTTAAAAAACTTTGTGAAATGGAATTTTGATCAAGGCTATGTAACTTAATATGATATAATATTTTTAAATAACACAAATGAGGAGCAACTATGACTGAAGAGAAAAAAGGAGATCAATCAAAAAAATATAAAGGCCCGCCGAAGGTAACGGAAATATTACAAAATTATATTGTAGTTCTTGGAACACTTTCGCTGCACTATATGGGTCATGTGCCGAATCCTGAAGGAAAATTGGATATCAGCGGGAAAAGAGAACTTGATCAGGCTAAAATAGCGATTGATTCCATGGAAGCTTTATATAAGCAAATTGAAAGTTTATTAGATAAACAAGTAAAAAATAATATACTTAATATGATTGATGATCTCAAATTAAGATTTGCGGATGAAAATTCCAAAAATGGAAAAAAACAGTAACAGCCCAAATTATAAAGTACTAAATTTAATTCCGGATATATTTAAGAATAAAATTAATTTTATTATCAGCACCCGCAATTCCTCAAATTTAAGTTTCAATACCGGGGATAACAGGGAATCGGTTGAATATAACCGGAAAATATTTTATCAAAACGCGGGCTGTAATGGAAATAATGTTTATCTCCCCGAACAAATACACGGGGATAATATTGTTGAGATAAAAGAAAATGATCTGTATTTGATACCAGGGACGGACGCGCTGGTTACTAAAGAAAAAAAAACGGTTTTGTCTATTATGACTGCGGATTGCCTGCCGATCCTGATCTACGACCCGATCAATGAAGCTTTTGGGATCATTCATTCAGGATGGAAGGGGACGCTTCTTTTTCTAGTTACTAAAACTTTAGATAGAATGACAAAAGCATTTAATACAAAAGCTAAAGATTGTCACGCGGTCATGGGGCCCGCGATCTGTTCAGATTGTTATGAAATTAATGATGATCTGGCCAATAAAACTAAAGAAGCTTTTAAAGGTAAAGAAATCGGGATAAAAAGAAAAAACAATAAAATATATTTTGATCTGGTTGGAATAAACTCTTTATTGCTGCGTGAAGCCGGATTGGAAAAAGAAAATATACACAAAACCGGCCTTTGTACTTCTTGTTTGCCTGGCCAATTTTATTCCCACCGCAGAGACCTTGGCAAAACCGGAAGAATGATGTCGCTTGCGTGGATGTGATAATATGGATAATAAATTAAAAGAAAATATCAGGAATATAAGAAGAAGGATAATCAGCGCTTCAGATCGCGCGGGTAGAAATGCCGGTGAGATCAAACTTATAGCTGTAACGAAATATGTTCAGGATGATAAGATAATAGAAGCCATTAAAGAAGGCATTAACGATATCGGCGAGAGCAGGATACAGGAAGCGGAAAAAAAATATTCTAACTTAAAATTCCCGATCGAGTGGCATATGATAGGGCATTTACAGACTAATAAGATCAAAAAAGCGGTAGAGATCTTTGACTGGATCCACTCAATAGACAGTTTACATCTGGCGGAAGAACTAAATTCAAAACTTTTAAGCGCCAACAAGAAAATGAAAGTTCTTCTTGAGGTAAATGTTTCAGGAGAGGAATCAAAATATGGCATAACTCCTGAAGATTTGAAGGAACTGGCAAATAATATTTATAATTTACCACAACTTGAACTTAAAGGATTGATGACAATGGCGCCAATATCAGATAACCCTGAAAACGCCAGGCCGTATTTTAAAAAACTGCGTACACTCCTGACAGATCTGGAGAATTGCATTGGAAAGAAAATAGAATATCTCTCTATGGGAATGACAGACGATTTTGAAGTAGCGATTGAAGAGGGAGCGAATATCGTAAGGATAGGAAGAGGAATATTTGGATAAAGATCAAAAATGCTAAAATAGTTTAATTGTTGCCAGATATTGAAAAATCGTATAGAATATCTGAAATATTTTCACAAGAAAGGTAAAATGGGAATGCTTAAAGAAACGATTGCTTTTATCGGCGCGGGGAATATGGCGGAGGCTATAATTGGCGGTGTTTTAGGGTCAGGATTAACCGAAAAAAATAATATTATCGCGAATGATATAAAAAAAGAAAGATTGGATTATTTATTAAATAAGTATGGGATCAAAACAGAAACTGATCCCGAAAACGCGGTAAAAAAAGCGAATATTATTGTTCTTTCTGTTAAACCACAAAACATAAAAGAGGTTTTAAAGGAAATAAAAGATGTTTTAAAAGGCAAAATGGTAATTTCTATTGCCGCGGGAATAACAACTGAGACGATAGAAAAGGAGATCGGAGAAATCCCGGTTATAAGAGTAATGCCTAATACTCCGGCGTTAATAAAAAAAGGCATGGCGGCGATATCAAAGGGAAGGTATGCGAGTTATATGGAAGAAGAGATCGCGTTAAGTATTTTCCGGTCAGTCGGGAAGGCGGTAACAATTGATGAAAAATATCTGGATATAGTAACCGCGATATCCGGAAGCGGGCCGGGATATATTTTTTATATAATGGAAGCAATGATCGAGGCAGGTGTAAGGCAGGGATTGCCCAGGGACACGGCAAAAACACTTGTGTTGCAGACTATATCAGGTTCCGCGGAATTAGCGTTAAATTCGGGCAAAGAGCCCGAGGAACTCAGAAAGTCGGTTTGCTCGCCCGGAGGAACAACATTAGCAGGCTTAAAAGTTATGGAAGAAAGATCTTTACATGAAATTCTTATTTCCGCGGTCGAATCGGCGTGTAAAAGATCAAAAGAATTAAGCAGGGGCGAATAAATTATGTTTATTTTAAGTAATTTTATCAGCGCGATAGCAAAGATATTAGATATGGTTTTAAGTTTTTATTACTGGATTATTATTGCCAGAGCTATTCTTTCATGGGTAAATCCGGATCCATATAATCCGATAGTACAATTTTTGTATAAAGTCACTGAACCGGTGCTGCGTCCGATAAGGCGCCATATCCCGATCCCGAATATTGGAATTGATATTTCGCCTTTTATAGTTTTTATAATAATATATTTTTTAAATTCTTTTTTAGTACAATCTTTAGTTGATTTGGCAGTTAAATTAAAACATTAATTATTACTTTAATAAAGAAAGGAGATTCCAGTGAGCGATTTATTCACGAAAGTAGAAGAAGCTAAAAATTACATCAATTCGGTTAAAAACATTAAACCTGAGATTGCGATAATTTTAGGTACAGGATTAGGCGGGGTAGGCCATGAAATAAAAAATAAAACTGTTATATCTTACAAAAATATCCCGCATTTCCCGCTTTCCACTGTAGAAAGCCATGACGGCGAATTGATCTTAGGTAAGATCGGCAATAAAAATGTTGTTGCTATGCAGGGAAGATTACATATTTATGAAGGTTATTCCGCTGTTGAAGTCAGTTTTCCTGTAAGGGTAATGAAGGCCCTAGGCGCTAAACATTTGATAATCTCCAATGCCTGCGGCGGGATGAATCCGCAATTTAAAACAGGAGATGTCATGGTCATTACCGACCATATAAATCTTATGGGGCATAATCCTTTAATTGGCTCAAATGATTCGAGGCTTGGCCCGAGATTTCCGGATATGTCAGAACCTTATGATAAAAAATTGATCGAGCTCGCCGATACAATAGCGCGGGAAGAAAAGATAAAGATCCAGCATGGAGTTTATGTCGGAGTGACCGGGCCTTGCCTGGAAACGAAAGCTGAATACCGCTTTTTACGTCTTATCGGAGCGGATGTAGTAGGGATGTCAACAGTACCGGAAGTAATTGTAGGCGTGCATTGCGGTTTTAAGATATTGGGCCTTTCAATTGTTACTGACCAGTGTTTTCCTGACTGTTTGAAACCGGCTGATATTACAGAAATTATTAAAATAGCTAATGAAGCCGAACCAAAACTTACAAAAGTAGTTGTTAAAGTAATTGAAAAACTTTAGAATAATAAAAGGAAATATTAAATTATGAATATAAAAACAATTGAGTGGTTGGGAGATTCTGTGTGTTTAATAGACCAAAAGAAACTTCCGCTTAAAAAGATATATGTTAAATGCAGCAACTATAAACAAGTGGCAGAGGCGATCAGATCAATGCAGATCCGCGGTGCTCCCGCAATTGGTGTAGCGGCCGCGTTTGGGATCGCTTTAGGCGGTTTAAAAACTAAAACTGAGGATAAACAGAAATTTATTTCAGAAATAAAGAAAATATCTGAATTTATCGCGAAAACAAGGCCTACCGCCGTAAATCTTTTTTGGGCAGTCCGGCGAATGAATGATCTTGTTATAAAGAATTCCGGCCATCCGGTTCCCTTTTTGAAAAAATTATTAGTTGCTGAAGCGATTAAAATATATGATGAAGATATCGCGATAAATGAAAAAATAGGAAAATACGGCGCGGTCTTGATCAAAAATAATGACACAATACTTACACACTGTAACGCGGGAGCTTTAGCGACAGCCGGTTATGGCACAGCCCTCGGGGTTATAAGAAAAGCGCATAGCGAAGGTAAAAAAATAAAGGTGTTTGTGGATGAAACAAGGCCCTTCATGCAAGGTGCCAGGCTTACCGCGTGGGAATTAAAGGAAGAAGGTATCCCTCACGTGCTTATTACTGATAATATGGCGGGATATTTTATGAAAAAAGGAATGATAAATGGTGTTATAGTAGGGGCCGACAGGATAGCGGTCAATGGCGATACGGCAAACAAAATCGGTACTTATAGTGTCGCGGTGTTAGCAAAAGAACACAAAATACCGTTTTATGTCGCGGCTCCTTTATCTACAATAGATATTTCCATACCTGATGGTTCTCACATTCCTATCGAGGAAAGAAATCCAAGAGAGGTGACGCACATAATGGGAAAACAAATACCACCCGACGGAACTGTTATCTTAAATCCGGCATTTGATGTCACTCCTCATAAGTATATTTCCGCGATAATTACTGAAAAAGGAATAATTCGTCCGCCGTTTAAAAGATCAATACTGGCACAATTTAGTTGAATAATTCAGTGATTTTTGATATAATATCAAAAATTTAATTCAAAAATATTGAGGAAAATAAATATAATGCTGACAGAATTCATTCAAGCAAGAGATATCCCTGATGCCTGGTTCCAGTGTATAAGCCGGATCTTAGAATCCGGCAGAATATATCAAATAAACCGCGGAAGTTACGCAGGACAAAAAAGAAGAGAATTTGATTTTATTACAGTTCAGATAAAATATCCGGGTAACCGGCCCTTAATACCTGATATTCCCCCTCATTTAGGAATACCGGCTCCCACGACTATGGAATATGTTAATGAATATCTTCCATACTTAATGACCGGTACAAAACAGGAAAAAGAACAATATACCTACGGTGAACGTATAGTAATTTCAATGGATAAAGTTATAAAGATGTATAAAGAAAATGGTTATGGCACAAATCAGGCCATTATGGAGGTCGGCCGGCCGGAGGACATTGATCTTGAAGATCCTCCATGCCTCCGTCTGATCGATACAAGAATAAAAGACGGCGCGTTGCATTTTATAGTATATTTTCGTTCATGGGACCTGTGGGGCGGTTTTCCCGCTAATCTCGCGGGTATTCAATTAATGAAGGAATATATGGCGCAGGAGATCGGCGTTAAAGACGGCCAGATAATCGCGTCAAGCAAAGGATTACATTTGTATGATTACACTTGGGATGTAGCTAAATTAAGAAGAGGCATTACTCCCTAAATAGGATTTTTATTTATGCAATCTTTAATTCCATTTTTAATTATATTTTATCTTGTCTTGCTGGGCATTGAATTAACTATTCCGGATCATTGGGAAAATTTTGTTAAATTTTGTTTAAAATTAAAGTATGTTCGCGCTGTAGGCTTATTACCCCTTTCATTAAGTCTTACAGTTTTATATTCAGTATATAAGTATTCTTTTAAATTCACATGGCTTCTACTTATATTATCTTTTATATATTTTTGTTTTGGAACTACATTATTAATAAATCCCAAAGTTATTATTTCCTTTTATGAAGATTATTATTTTAAACGCACAGATGAAGAAAAAAAACGCATGCTCAAATCTGATATAATTATCATGACAACAATTCTTTCCCTCTTATTTATTGCATTACTGTAAATAATAAACCATTTTAATAATGAAAAATATCCGGTTATATTTAATCTTATTATTCCTGTTTCCATCGATCAGTTTCGCGGAAAATATTAATATAGGAAAAACCGAAGACTATTTTAGATTTTATACGGGGGCTGACATTACAGATCTCGGCCAGCCCGGTTTACCATGTTATATAGGCCTGCTGGGTTTATCAAACAACCATACTTTGCTAACATTAGATGGAATAAAAATAAATTCTTCCCTTGATGGTACCGCCAACGTTAATCATATCCCGATAGGTCTTATTAAAAATATAGAGATTAAAAAAGGAATAAGCTCAGGTTCAGACGGCACAAATGCTTTTGGCGGCAGTATAAATATTTTTACTGCTGAAGCTGACAATGAAATACCATATACCCGTTTATACAGCAGGTGGGGATCATCAGGCATGGAAAATTATGGGTTTAATTTTAACGACCAGAATGGTTCGTTCCGGTATTCTATTTTTGCCGATAAATTATTTTCACATGGCTTTGGAGATTTTAAGAAATACAATAAATATAATGCTGTTAATTTTTATTCTAAAATGGATTGGTATTATGACCCTAAAACCTGGTTTACATTGACTGCGGGTAAATATGAGGACAATATTGAAACACCTTATTCTATAGATATTGAGACAGATAAAAATAAAGATAAGCATATTCAATTAAAATATGAAACCCATCAGGCAAAGACAGCTTTAAAGATCAGATTTTATGAAAATGATGATTGGTTAGAGCAGCTCAATTCAAATGGCATGTTTACTTTTAATAATTCTATTCAAGGTAATGAAGAGATTATTGAACAAAATATGGGGAAATACCATCTCATTCGTATCGGTAAAGAACATCATTGGAATAGATTCTACGGTAATTATACGATGGTTAATTCTACTGAACGCGTAACTAGAGAAGACGCTCTTTATTACGAAGATGAAATAAATTTCAAAAATATGGCATTTTTGATCGGACTGCGTCATGATAATAATTATTCTTTTGCAAAAGAAAAAAGCCCGAGATTTAAGATCAATTATCAAATACAACCCGGAACCGCGTTATTTTTAAGCGCCGGGCAGGGTATTTCTTTTCCGAATACAAATGATCTTTATCTGCAGAACGGTAATTACAAAGGTAATCCCGGCCTTAATACTGAAAAAGGCTGGGTTTATACTGCAGGCCTTAAAAATGTATTTTCAGATTTTGCATCCGTTAATTTAACAGGACATTTCGCGGATATAAATAATTTCATTTTATGGGATTATGATCCCAGTCTTGGTTACTTTCAACCAAGAAATATATCATCTGTAATAACTAAAGGCGCTGAAACTGAAATTAAATTTGACATAAATGAAAATTTAAATATACAATCGATCTACACATATCTTATAACCGAGGATAAAGAAACAAAAATGTCTTTGCCATATCGCCCGGAAAATAAAGTCAGAACAAATATTACATATAAAAGCAGGAAATATGACGGAGATCTGTTATGGATCATTATGTTAAGCCATGAATACCAGGGAATCCGCTATGTAGACAGAGATAATAATACATTTTTAAGCAGTTTTAACACTGTTAATTTAAATATCGGTATGTTACTGGCAAAGTCATTTACCATGAATTTAGCCGCGAATAATTTATTAGATAATAAATATTCCCTGGTCAGCGGTTATCCAATGCCGACAAGTAATTTTTGGGGTGGTATAGTCTGGGAATTTTGGGATTAAATATTAAATATTTTTAACTTTATATTGACTTTGCTGATACAAATCAGTATAATCTTTAATTTATTGAAAAATTAGGTGCCGGGTTAGCTCAGTCGGTAGAGCGATGGACTGAAAATCCATGCGTCCACAGTTCGATTCTGTGACCCGGCACCATTTACATATAGTCCTACCACCAGCAAATCTCAAGTCAAACCAGTTGTAAACCAAAAACCGCACAGAATCGTGGAAAAAGGGGTGTCGTTAGTCACACCCCTGGTGAGCGAAGCGACGATTAAGTGACCCGGCACCAACCTTAATGTGTGTTTTTCTTCTTTATTTTTAACATTTCTTATTGTTCATATTCAAAATATAGTTTATAATATTTAAAAAATATTGCTGGGGTAGCTCAGTTGGCAGAGCAATTGATTCGTAATCAATAGGTCAGGAGTTCGATTCTCCTTCCCAGCTCCAGTTTAATCGAACAGGAAAAACATTATGAGTATTGATATCAGGCGTAAAAACATTCTGGTTTCCGCGAAAAAAATAGTCATTAAGATCGGAACAAAGGTTTTAACGACGGATGAAGGAAAATTGGATGAAAAAAAAGTTGAAAGGCTTGTTAATAACATTTCACTTTTAAAAAAGAAGGGAAAAGAAATAGTAATTGTTACATCCGGGGCGATTGGCGCGGGAATGGGAAAATTAGGTATTATGACCAGGCCTAAAGACATACCGCAGAAACAGGCTTTAGCGGCTATCGGGCAAAGCAAGTTAATGCATGTATATGAAAAATACTTTCAGAAAGAAGGGATCTGCGTGGGCCAGATGCTTTTAACTCAAGATGATCTGACTGACCGGAAAAGATTCCTGAATGCCGGTAACACTCTCCGTAATCTTATTAATTTTAACGCGATCCCGATCATAAATGAAAATGATACGATCGCGGTTGAAGAGATCAAGCTTGGCGATAATGATAACCTTTCCGCTCAGGTGGTAAATTTGGTTCAGGCTGAATTACTTTTAATTTTAACATGTACGGATGGTTTATTTACGGCTGATCCTAGAAAAGATAAAAACGCGAAATTAATTTCAATGGTAGAAATAATTGACGACAAAATTGAAAAGCTGGCCGGAGTGAATATCGACGAAATAAGCGTGGGAGGAATGCAAACCAAGATCCAGGCCGCTAAAAAAGCGGTAAAAAGCGGGGCCGGTGTAATAATTGCCAATGGAAATAAAAATGATACTATTTCGAATATTTTTTCATATGAAGAAGAAGGGACTTTTTTCCTGCCGCAAAAAAATATTATGAAGGATATTTAATATTTAATGGATCAAAAATTTAAATTACATTCCAGTTACCAGCCTAAAGGCGACCAACCTCAAGCTATTTCCAAATTAATATCAGGTTTTAAAAATAAGAATAGATTTGTTCTTTTAGGGGTAACAGGTTCCGGCAAAACTTTCACAATGGCTAATTTGATCCAGAGCCTTAATATACCGACTCTTATCATTTCCCATAACAAAACTTTAGCAGGCCAGCTTTATACGGAATTTAAGGAATATTTTCCCGAAAACGCGGTAGAATATTTTGTAAGCTATTATGACTTTTACCAGCCTGAAGCATATCTTCCGCAAACTGATACTTACATAGAGAAAGACGCTTCAATAAATGATGAGATAGACCGGCTGCGGCTAAAAGCCACAACAAGCTTATTAACAAGGAACGACGTGATAATTGTATCAAGTGTGTCTTGTATCTACGGATTAGGATCACCCGAAGACTTTAAAACCATGATTTTGTATTTAAAAACGAATATGAAATTTGACAGGGATGCGATCCTGCAAAAACTTGTAGCACTATATTATGAGAGAAATGACATAGATTTCGGAAGAGGCACGTTCAGGGTAAGAGGAGATATTGTGGAAGTCCATCCCGCAGACAGTGATTATATTATTAGGATCGAATTTCTTGAAGATAATATTGAGCGGATCAGCAAACTGGAGCTTATTTCAAAAAAAATTCTGAACGTCCTTGAGGAGATTACCATTTTCCCGCGCAAGCATTTTATCACCCCGCAGGAAAAGGTTGAAAAGGCGTGTAAATCAATTGAGGCTGAATTAGAAGAGCATTTAAAAGAATTGAACAAACAAAATAAGATCCTTGAGGCGCACCGTCTGGAAACAAAAACAAGGTATGACCTTGAAATGATAAGAGAGATCGGATATTGTTCAGGCATCGAAAATTATTCAAGACATTTTTCGGATCGGGCGCCGGGAGAGCGTCCCAGTACCTTACTTGACTATTTTAATGATGATTTTCTTGTTATCATCGATGAATCGCATGTAACGATACCCCAATTGCGCGGGATGTACGCTGGAGACCGGTCCAGAAAAGAAACCCTGATAAACTATGGTTTCAGGCTGCCCTCGGCATTTGATAACCGGCCGCTTGTTTTTGAGGAGTTTAATAAAATAATCAAAAAAGTTCTTTATGTATCCGCTACTCCGAGCCGATATGAAATAGAAAATGCCGATGAGGTCGTTGAACAAATAGTAAGGCCTACCGGCCTTATTGAGCCAAAAATAATCATTCAGCCGGTTAACGGCCAAATAGAGGATCTTTTACAGAGAATAAAGCTTAAAGCTGAAAAAGGCGAAAGAACTCTTATTACAACCTTAACCAAGCGGATGTCGGAAGATCTGTCTGATTATCTTTTCCATCATGGCATTAAGGTGTGTTATTTGCATTCGGAAATTGAAGTACTGGAAAGATTTACTATTATCAGGGATCTTAGGCTTGGTAAATATGATTGCTTAGTGGGTATTAACCTGTTACGTGAAGGTTTAGATCTTCCTGAAGTTTCCCTTGTAGCTATATTGGACGCGGATAAAGAAGGATTTCTTCATTCAGTGACTTCATTAATTCAGGTCTGCGGCAGGGCGGCAAGACATATTAATGGTGAGGTCGTAATGTACGCGAATTCTGTTACGGAATCGATGAAAAAGGCCATTGAAGAGATCGACAGAAGGCGAAAATTGCAAATCGCGTATAATGATAAACATAATATCACGCCTTTAACAATAATCAAATCAATTCCGCATATGATAGAGGGGATCGATGAAATTGACGAGGTTAAAGAAGATACCGTTGAATATACATCCGAGGATCAAATAAAGAAAAAAGTAGCGGAATGGGAAGTTGATATGTTTCTGGCGGTTGAAAAACTGGATTTTGAAAAGGCCGCGGAATTAAGGGATAAAATAAGATTTTATAGTAAAAACAATAAACTCTTCAAAAAATAATTTTATGGAAATAACCACGCTTTTATATAATAAAAATATATCCATAGGTGAAAAAGGATCAATTCTGGAAAAAGAGATCAGTGAAAGTTTTAATATTGATTCGTTAATAGCCGGTATTATGGTCAATAGAGGAATAAAAACAATCCCGGAAGGTAAAAAATATTTATATCCAAAACTGGAAAATTTATCCGACCCTTATTCTTTGAAAGGCATGGATATTTCCGTAGCCAGAATTTGTAAAGCGATAAAGAACAGGGAATCCATATTAATTTACGGAGATTATGATGTCGATGGCATTACCAGTGTCGTTATTTTAAAAAAAGCTTTGGGAGGTCTGACAGAAGTCGGATACTATATTCCCGATAGGATAACAGAGGGTTACGGTTTAAATAAAGCCGCTTTAAGTAAAATAAGCTCAGATGGATATAGCCTGGTTATAACTGTCGATTGCGGAATTACTTCCGTTGAAGAAATTGCTTTCGCGAAAACATTAGGGTTAGAGATCATAATACTTGATCATCACCAGCCGCTTGATATTTTGCCTGATACCGAATATATCGTGGATCCTAAACAAATTGATTGTTTAAGCGGCATAAGCGAATTAGCGGGTGTAGGTGTTATTTATATGCTGATCAATGCTTTGCGGAAAAAAATTACAATCAAAGAAAGTAATTTTTTAGAGTTTGCCGCTCTCGGGACAATTGCCGATATGGCCCCGCTGATCGGTGAAAACAGGATATTGGTTAAAAATGGTTTAGAGCAAATCAATTCCACTGATAATCCGGGTTTAAAGGCTTTAATAAATCAAAGCGGATTATCAAACTGCAGAGTAGATACCGGACATGTGAGTTTTATGCTGGCGCCTAAAATAAACGCCAGCGGAAGGATTGGAACGGCAAAAACTTCCGTAGAATTACTTTTGACCGGCGAACAATCCGCCGCGGACAGCCTGGCAAATCAATTATGCAGAATGAATGAAAAAAGGCAGATAATTGAAGCGGATATCCTGAAGGATACTATTTCCTGTATTGAAAATGAAATTGATCTGGAAAATGAAAAAATAATCGTCCTCGATTCTAAAAAGTGGCACCCGGGTGTTATCGGAATAGTTGCTTCTAAAATGGTTGAAAGATTTTCCAAACCGGTAATTTTGATAGCGCATGATGAGAAGACGTCACATGGTAAAGGTTCGGCCCGCAGTAAAAACGGATTAAATATTTTTAAAGCAATATCAGAATGTAAAGATCTTTTGCTGTCCTTTGGAGGTCATGAACTGGCGGCGGGCCTTTCGATCGAAATTAAGAATATTGGAATGTTCAGAAAAAAAATAAATGAAGCGGCTGAAAATATCTTTACGGCGGAGAAATTACTGCAGAAATGGAATATAGACGCTGTTATTGATTTTAAGGACCTGAATTTGCAATTTATAGATCTTTTAGAAAATTTAGCGCCTTTTGGTTTTGGCAATCCTAAACCTGTTTTTATGTCTGAAAACGTGTCATTAATGGATTATCCCAGAATCGTAGGGATAAATCATGTAAAATTAAAAGCCAAAAAAGGAAATATAGAAAGAGATATCATAGGTTTTAATATGATCAATAAATATGAATGTTTATTGAATATTAAAGGGCCGATACATATAATTTATAATTTGTCAAAAAACCTCTGGCAGAATAAAACTTCTCTCCAATTGGAACTTAAAGACATTTTAGTTCCCCAAAATCCATGATATCCATTTAAATAATAAAATTATTTTAAGATTTTATTTCTCCTGTCCGATAATAGATTTGAAGATAAATTTATTGTGCAACTAATACCCCGATGTTGCATCGGGGTTCAATTCGAACTATCATCCCGAAGAACATCGGGACGATGTGCTCATTGAATAAGGAGAAAAAAATGGCAGATCTTATTTCAAATTTTAATCCGTTTATTCTGTTCCTGGTTGGCCTGGTTTCAGGATATTTAATAAAGTTGTTTTTACCGGAAAAATTTTGTCATAAAAATATAAATAAGATCAATGAGGTTTTTGACAGTTATTATCGGGATCTGAAAACAAAAAGCGTCAAGGAGTTAACTGCCCGTGAATATCAGCATCTTTCTTTGATGAAAAAAATTGAATTTGAAAAAAAATATCCTCAAAAGGCTGATTCAAAAATAGCATTGCCTCTTTCAAAAGTATTTACGATCCATTCTGTTTTTCCGAATGTTTATTCAAAACCAAATAAAAAATTAGCAAAGATATTCAGTTTTATTATTATTGTTTCCGTAATATTCTTTGGCGGTATATTTGTGATCAATTCAAGAGGCGGATTTTAAGGGATTAAAATTTCCCGATATGGCAGGTAGTACATACCAGAAAGCGTTTACGTTCAGTCCCGGCAACTAAACCTCTCCGGCCGCCTATCAGGCCATCCTGATGCGGATTATGGCAAGTCGCGCAATGGATCATTTTCTTATCTGTTTCATGAAGGTCAGGAGGTATTATCAGTTTACCAGGGACTTCTTTAGGTACAACAATATGGTTCACTCCATCCGGTTGTGATGGGGTAACACCCGGATGTTTACGGTCATTATGGCAGGATAAACAAAGAAATAATACAGGGCTTCTAAACTCGGCTTTTTTTACCCCCTCAACTTTTTCATCAGGACGGGAAGAGTGGCAAAAAAGGCATGTTGACTCAATAACTTTTCCTGTAGTACTGTCTATCTGATAATGTATATTGAATTTTGTAATATGGCCTTTTACATGACATTTAAGGCATTGCTGCCATCTTCTTTCTTCAGGAGTAACACCGGTATAGGGCCACCCGCGCAGCCTTTTTTCATTTCCTTCAAGTACCTGCTGTTCAACGTTGTATATTGTATTTTCCATACAACCGTAGTTCCCTCCGTAATGACAGGTGATACAGGTTATTTTGCCGTCTGCCGATAAAGGGAAATCCTTTGGCTTCATCATAGTTTTTCCTTCTTTTAAAACAATTCCAACAGGATGAGCTTGTGATCTGGCTTCCCCGGCTTTATGGCACCAGTTGCATATCAGGTTCCAATCTCCGTTAAAACGGTAAGTTATTTTTTCACCTTCCTTAGGCTCTTTTTCATGACAGGAAAGGCAAAATCCGTCTTTTTTATGAGGTTTTATTTTTTTTGATTGACTGGACAAAAGTAAATATTTTGAACGAAGATAATTTTTATTTTTTAATGAGTTATGCTGATCATGGCAGGTAACACATGTAAATTTCCCGTTAACCAGGGGAAGATCTAATACTTCAATTTCTTTTTCTAATTTTATGTCAGAAAAAGCATTGTTTTCCGCGTAATGTATCTTAAGTTTATACTCATTATGACAAAAATAGCAAAGGTTTATTACCGGAGCCCTGAGATTCTTTTCAACAAAGAACTTTTTGAGCTGCGGATTAGAAATATTTTGTATCTCTTCGGTATCGCCTTTGTGGCAAAATTGACAGGCAATAGTATATTTCTTTTTATCAGGGGTTTCACTTTCATGTATATGTTTAATGGCAGAAACCGGGTTGTTATAATCATCTAAATTATCTTTATGACAATCTAAACACATCTCGATGCGATTTTTGTATTTTGACTCTTTTTTTTCTAAATAATTCGGAAAATCTCTTAATATCGAATCTTTTGAGAAATCTATATGGATCTGGTGACAGGTAGAACAAACAATTTTACCCAAATTTTCACTTTTATCTAACGGAAGATTCGCAGGAATTACCATTGGCGGTTTTAAATCTTTGGGATCCATTTTTACAGGGTGCAAACATTCTCCCTGATGGCAAGTTAAACAAAGTGATACTTCATCCTCTATCAGCATAACCTTATCCTTGCTGTTTTTAATTTCATTCGCAGAGCCTAAATGACAGGAATTGCATTCAAATAAACTATGAATATTCGGTTTAAATACAGGTGTCGCGTCTTTTTGAATAAGATTTTTTAAGTCTATGCCTTTTTCGGATCTTTCTTTTTTAACGGGAGCAACTTTAGCGGAATCATCCGCGGCAGAGGAAATAAATGATGTTGCTATTACCAGAGTAAAAAAAACTGCGAGTATGAAATTAAAAGATCTCTTATTCATATTTTTGGAGGGTAGCATAATATTATTTATATGTCAAATCAATTTTCGATTAAACAAAAATGGTGGAGGCGGCGGGAATTGAACCCGCGTCCAAGAATAATCAAATCTGGTATCCTACAGGCTTGTCCTAGGTATTTACTTTTCACCTCTTATCTCTTCACCAAGGCGGAATAGAAAAAAGGCAATCCCGAAATTTTCGTCTTATTTCCCGGGCGCTAAATAAGACTGAGCCTGAAATTTTACCAAATAAGCTTCTCAGGCTAAAAGCCTATTCAGTCAGCCGCAATTAAGCAGCTAGGGCTAATTCGTTATTAGCGTTTATGTTTTACCATTTGTTTTACGAGCCAATGGAACCTCGGCCTGCGAGCACAGCTTTAATTTATACCTGTCGAAACCAATTCGCCCCCGTTTATAAACATATAATATCAAAAAAACCGTATAAAATCCATTAAAAATAATGTATTTTATTTTCTTCCGTTCTTCCGTACTTCAGCCTTCTATCTTAAATCACTTCTCTTATCTGAACCGCGTCTGTTTTCTCTTCGCCGGTACGGACATCGGAAATAACTACAACTTTATCCCCGGGAACAAAGCCTTCTTTAGCTTTTAAAATATTAAAAGCTGTCCGCAATCTTTTTTCCGGATCTGAGTTGAAGTTCATTTTAAAGGGGAATACCGCGCGGTTTAAGAGCAGGGTGCGCCTGGTTTGAGCGGCATTTGTAAAGGCATAGATATTTACGGAATAGGGATGATAATTTGAAGTGCAATCCGCCATAAAACCTTTTTTTGTGAAAACCATTATTCCTTTTACATTAAGAGCTTCAGCAAGTTTTACCGCCGCGGCTGTAAGCTGCTGTTTGTCATTGTCTAAGATCAGTTTGCTGGAAAATTTTAAACCATCTTGTTCTTCAGATCTAATAATGATTTTTTTTAAATACTCTACACATTTGACCGGATATTTTCCGGTTGTTGTTTCACCTGAGAGCATAACCGCGTCAACCTCTTCATAAACAGCATTGGCAACGTCAGTGACTTCCGCGCGGGTCGGGATCGGATTTTCTATCATTGATTCAAGGAGATGAGTCGCGATAATTACCCGCCGCCCTTTTTCCGCGCATTTGCGTACAATTTCTCTTTGTACGCTGGGAAGTTCTTCGATATTAATTTCAACTCCGAGATCTCCCCGGGCAACCATTATCCCGTCAGCTTCTTCGACTATTTCATCGATATTTTTAACGCCTTCCTGATCTTCGATCTTCGCGATGATCTTTACTTTACCGGATCTGCTTCCTATTATGCTTTTTAACTCATAAATATCCTGAACTTCACGGACAAAAGAAAGAGCTATAAAATCAACATCATTCTTCAATCCGAAAATAATATCCGCTTCATCTTTTGATGTTATGGCAGGAAGGTTCACCCTGATCCCGGGTAAGTTAACATGCCGCTTGCTTTTCAGGATCCCGCCGTCGATAACCATACATTTCATCTGCCGGTCACTTTTTTCAAGGATCTCCAGGTTTATCAAGCCATTATCAACAGTAATTTTGTCCCCTACATTTACGGAATTAACCATATCATCATAATTAATATGAATGGAAGTCTCCTCAACGTTCATCGCGTCACGCAGGCTTATAGAAATTATTGACCCTGTTTTCAGGTCAAGATTAGCCGCCAGGTCTCCGGTCCTGATCTCCGGACCCTGGGTATCCAGAAGTATTCCCATCTGTTTATTTGAATTTTTATTGATTTTCTTTATATTATTAATAACCTTCAGATGAGAAGCATGATCCCCATGCGACATATTAAGCCTGGCAATATCCATTCCGGCATTATTCATTTTCTGCAGCATTTCATAGGATTGAGTAGCAGGCCCGATCGTGCAAATTATCTTTGTTTTAGTCATAATTCATTTAACAACAGAAATGTCTAATTGTCAAGAATATTTAAGGGGATAACGGTGTTTAAATAAATAACCGAAGGGATATATCAGATAAATATTTATTATACTTTATTCTATATTTCACCGATATATTATCGTACGGGTAGGGGGTATCTCTAGGTTATCCGCTACGAGGACAACAATGAGCAAAAGCGAAATTGTTAACAAAGGCGGTCTCGCCAGGGCCGGAGTGTGCAAGTCATAGTGGGAAAGCCCGCAGGTCTTTATTAAAAAGGCAAAATGAACGATCGGAAAACATATATTCGTAAAGACGTGGATTCTAAAGAAATGAAAAAAGCAATAATGTTTGTTTCATGCTTTTTTTCATTACTAAAAGCTGAAAAGTTATATCCAAGCGGGCATAAAATGCTTATTCTTGCCATAGAAAGGTTCTACTCTCAACTGAAAGATATAGTTGCTCAGGAACAGAAAATTTCTTTGCGCATATTTGATAATAGTTTATACTTTCAAAACCTGCCCCTTGATACCGCAAAAATTCCGGAGATAACAATTTTTTTAGAAAAACTGCATGAAAGGTATATACGCCGGATAGTTTTTAACACGGGAACGAACATGAACGATATTAATGCTCTGATGACACTGTTAAATACCGATCCGGAGAACATCAGCCCTGAAGGAGGCCCGAATGGCATTTTAGAGAAAAATGGGGCTCAAAATATAAAAATAATCGAGTATTATAACAAGGACCGCAGGAGCATAAATCAGGAACGGCTCTCGAGCCTTACTAACAGCTCAATATTTCAGTTTCTTACTGATGATTCCAAATCTTCACTGTCTTCTGAACAGGCATATTCTATTTATGAATTACTTAAAGAAACACCTCTTATATGCTCATTAATAAAAACCGCTTCTCAGGATCAAGGCCTTAAACAAACATCAAAATTGTCGGAAAACGCAAATATTTTAGAGATCGTAAAAAAGATAAAAGCGGCGATCGAGAAACATAACATCTCCGAAAAGACAGAGATAAAATCCATTCTTCACGATATTATAGCTTCAAATTCAGAAAAAGATTTTTTTGATCTTGTTTTCGAACACCCGGACGATGAAATAATTAATTATACAAATGTTTCCGCCTCAGTGATCGATAAATTAGGGCCGCAAAAAACAGCAGAATTCATGACGCAAAAAATAGCCGAGTCAGATGGAAACTCAAAAGTAGTAACCCGGACAAAAACAATAATAAATAAACTATTCAAAGACCGCCAGGAAATGCTGAATTTCCTTCCTACTTTTACGGATACGCTTCAGAAAAACATACCTTCGGAAAGTAAAGCCAAACAGGTAATTAACGATATTTGCTCCTCAATTGATCCTGAATATTCTTTGGAAATGGACACAGAATTATCACTGGGATTTGTTTCTGACAATGAACCGGCGGATATTTTAAAAGGATTGAATGTTTTGAAAACAGTGCATCTTGTAAAAGAAACAATGGCAAAACGTATTAACTCGTTTGACCAGGCTCTGGGATATTTTGCGGTATTGGAAGAATTTATAGAAGAGGAGAATGAAACTAAAAAGTTTATAAAGATGCTTGATAAACTGATCGCACAAATAAAAATACTGTTTGAGCAAAACAATACAGAACAATTAGCGAAAATTATGTTTTTTTTATTTAACTTAATTTCGGAGACAAAAAAGATAAAACCTGAGCATAAAAAAATAGTTCTTGAATCTCTTGCAACTTTACCTCTCCCTGTTTTGGAAGGGCTGATCACTAAAACTTTATACTTGCCCAAAGAGCAGGATATTAAAACAGCGTTCAAGCAATTATTTTATCTGTTCCCATCCAATTTAATGACTTTGCTTATAAATTATTTCATTTTTATTGAGACTTCATCAAAAGGGCCCATGCTTAGAGAGATAATAATTAACAATTATAAAACCGGTGATCTGAAATTTGATGCTGAACTTGGGAAAGCACCTCTTTCTCAAATTATGCGGCTTCTGGATCTATTGCAAGATATAAACAGCGATGACACGCTTCCTTTTTTATGGGAAATAACTTTGCTGGAAAACCTTGGTATCGCGAAAAAATCGTTAAAACTTATTGCCTCAAAAAGATCAGAGGAGGCATTACCTTTTTTACTCAAGGCAGTAGATATTTCTAATATTCCTTTACGTATTACAGCAATTGAATGCTTAGGCCTTTACAACACTCCGAAAGTTTGTTCTATACTTGTTGATATATCTCAGGGTAAAATAAGTATGACTGATTCGCTATCGGAAAATATAGATATCCGCATGGCAGCTTTGAGATCGCTGGAATTACTGGATAAAGCGCAAGCTAAAAAAATATTTAATAATGTAATGGGAAAAAAGCGTTTCTTTTTTATTCCTACTGAACCTAAAATCTTAAGGGTATTCGCCGCGGAAAGGTTAAAAAAATTATCATGAATATCACGGGCAGAAAGCAGGGGGAACAGGATAGCAGTAAAAATAAGGGGTATTTATGGACCGTTTATTATTAAGAAATAATGTTAAAAAATTCATAAAGGATTTTGCGATCTTTATTACTGAAAACATGCTTTATCCGGCGCTGCATCCTAATGTAATAGCGCAATTAAAAAAAACATGTATTAGCCTTGATGAAATATTCGTACTGACTGATTCCATATATATAGATATAGTGGAAAAACATTTTGTTTTTGAAGGTATACCTCTTTACGATCTAAAACACAGCGTGGAAAAAGCATTCCAGCTTATCGAATCAAAGGCTATTGAATCAATATGTTTTAAAAAGGGAGTTACACAGCAAAATATTGCTTTTTTTTCAAGTATCCTTATTGAAAAAACAAGGCCGCTCGATGCTGACGAGCTGCAGAAGGAGTTAGAAAGATCAGGAATAACATGTATAGTTATCGTAAAAAATGTCCGCGCGAAAGATGATGACGGCAAATATGCGTTGCTGAAACCTGAAAAAATTTATGGTTCAAGCATTGAGGCAAATAAAATGGTTTATAATGCCGTGTTTGAAGGCAAAGCTCTGCCAATAGATATCATTGATAAAGTCTCACAGGATATAACCTCTATGGTAATTAAAGACAAGGCCTCGGGGCTTGCCACCACTACACTGCGCGATTATGATGAGTACACTTTCACTCACTCTACTAACGTAGCGATACTTTCAGTTGTTCTGGCAACTAATATAATCAATGACTCTGAATTACTTTCAAAACTTGCCAGAGCCGCATTATTGCACGATATCGGGAAAATAAAAATTCCTATTTCCATACTGCACAAAACCCCAAAATTGACTCCGGATGAATGGGCGATCTTGAAGCAGCATTCTATAATGGGGGCAAAAATATTGGAAGAACAGGATAATACAGATATGTTAGCTATTAATATTGCCGCACAGCACCATATGAAATTCGATCTGAGCGGCTACCCAAAAATAAAAGGGATCACAGAGATTCATCCATTATCTTTGATCACAAGTATATGCGATGTTTATGATGCCATTACCAGTACGAGGCCGTATAAAAACCCTATATCTTCTGACAAAGCTATAGCGCTAATGCTGCAGTTTATCGGTACTGAATTTGATCCGTATTTTTTAAAAATATTTGCCCAGATGATAGGAGTTTACCCACCCGGTACTTTTGTTTTACTGAACAACGGAGAGATCGCTATAGTTCAAAATGTCCTGCCGCACGCGCTTTTATTGCCGCAAATAAAAATTATCAGTGGCAAAAACGGCACAATGCTTGAAGAACCGACGTTCATAGACCTATCCAATAAAGATTCAAATACCTCAGGGCGCAATATCTCATCAGTAATTGATCCTAAGGAACACGGAATTGATGCTTTAGCTTTTTTTACATAAAATGAGTCAGTACAAACTATAATAATAGGAAAATGAATAAATACACTTGACAAAAACACAAAAATAGAATAGTCTAAATATAGGGATATTAGTCTAAATAATCAATTTTCTACGTTTAGCATGCAAAATGTGAGGAGTAGAGAAATGAAGAACAAATTCGCTCTATAAAGTATATTGGCCAAAATATGCTTATAGAGTTTTTTTTTATCTGGTAAACATAAATTAATAGAGTAAATATTATGTTGAAAAGATATTTAATATTGTTTTTCATCAGCTTTATTTTTAGCTTAAACATTGTATTCGCGCAGGATACAAAAGCTAAAATAAAAAATATCAGTTTAACAGGATTGTTTGAAGATTCTAATAAAGATCCGTATATCATTACGGATTATTTGCTGCCGGTTGATAAAATGACGCATAAAGTTGAAGTTAGTTTTGATACTTCAGTATTTTTAATACCATTTTTAACAACTATTATTAAAACAACATTAGAAAAGGAAGGGAAATATTATTGTGATGAAGTAAAGATCGAGTATTTTTCACTGGCACTTTCTAAATTTTATCAAAATAACGCGATACTAAAATTTAAGGGATATGATGAAAAAGGAAATATCATGCCGATCGATCAGGTTATTGAATATAAAAATGCAGATGCTGTATCGTCCGGTTGGATCCTGAAAAATGATAAATTTCCCGCAGATGAAGTAGTATTTATTTCCAAGGACTATGGCAATAATCAAGGAGCTACCGATAGAGCCTGGTTCATTATAAAATTTTTGTATCCTGTTTCTAAACCACGAGCACTGCCTGAAGCCGGACTGCAATAAATTATTGCAGTCCGCACTTCCACACTTTTTTTCTTTGCTCTGAGTACTTTTTTCCATCCTTAATTTCTAATTGTCCGAATTCTTAACCTGTGGCTTTCATCGCTTAGATCTGCGTTTAAAATACCCTGATGAAATAAACAGCCCGGAAAATAAAGATCCGAGCAATATACAAGCCGCGGGCTCAGGAGTAAGTACCCCGCATGTCGCATAACTTTTTTGCATATAATTTAAAGGATTTTTTGCCTCTCCGTCAATGTAAACAGAATAATGCAGATGTACATAAGTAGTACTTGTTGAATCTGAAAGTGTACCAAGACTTGTGCTTGTGTCAACATTGCCGCCATTTATAGTAAATTCAACATGTGCGTATTTTTCATAAGTGTTCATCGGTTTTGGTTTATGCATAATTTCAGCGACTCCATCCGGTCCTTTTTTAAACGTATCTTCTTTAACCAAACCGCCAGAGGTTGGTTTAACTACATTCGTTGTGTTGAAAAAATGGATTATGCATGAATCACCGACTTTTTCAAGCCATGCGAATAAATCAATCCCGTCATGTGTTGCACCTGTGCTGTCACCAACAAAATAAGGCCCTTTTGGATGAGTTGCATCCGTACTAAATTGATTATCCTGTCCACCAGCGCTAAACGGTTCAGTGGGATTATTTTCAGGCGGGAACCAGTATCCCAGAAAATTCGGGTCTGGCACTATAGGATTTTGAGCAGGGGGTATAAATCCCCAATATTCACAAATACTGTACGCGAAACTCTTTTCATGAGGAAGAACCATAAAACACAGTAGAATGATCAAAGGGTAAAGCAGATTTTTCTTTTTCATAATTTCTCTCCTTTCCTTTTTGACATATCCGTTTATTCCTGAAATAAAAAAAACCGGCGCACACCTGAAGTTTTATCCTTCGGCAGCCCGGCTATCTTACCAGTCGTATATTTTTATTTAGAGAACAATAAGACCCGTAACTTTCCATTCCTTTCCAGTGAAGTGAAAGGTTTAGCTTTTTCGGGATCACTGATAAAATTATATACCCTCCAAATAGAATGTCAAGAGGTAATTCAAGACTTCGATAATTAAAATAATTGGAAATATTATTGGGTTTCGGTGGTAAAATATCAGACTAATTATGAAAGAAATCTTAACGAGTCTGATTTTATGTTTTTTAGTTTCCGGAACGTTGTTTCCTACATATAATAACTACTGCAATAAAATTTCCACTCTATAAAAATTTTATAATGTATAATATCCCATAAAACAAGGCTGACATTTCAAATAAAAAAAATAATAATAAGGTGATCTATGGCTCTTGAAGGGCATATTATCAGGCCGCCGAGTGAGGCGGAAAGTTTTCTTTTACAGGTAACGACGGGATGTTCTTCTGATGCCTGCGTTTTCTGCGGGGCGTATACCGGGAAACCTTTCAGGGTGAAAAATATCGAAGAGGTTTATGAGGATATTCAAAAGGCCGGGAAGTCGGATCCTGAAATAAGACGGGTATTCCTTTTAGACGGTGACGCTTTGGTCCTTAATAATAAAAAACTTCTGCCTATCCTGGAAAAAATAAATGAGGCTTTTCCTAAGCTTACCCGGATCTCAAGTTATGCCAACGGGTACAATATAACCGGAAGAAGCTGCGCCGAGATGGCTGAACTATATGAGCATAAGATCAGGGTTTTATATATGGGGTTGGAAAGCGGGGATCAGGACATACTTAATTATTGCAGGAAAAGATCGACCGTAAATGAAATGATAGAGGCGGTAAATAAATGCGGACAATTTAAAATAAAAACCTCGGTTATATTACTGCTTGGTTTGGGCGGCAGAAAGTATTCAAAACAGCATGTGGAGAATTCCATTATCACAATAAACAAAATGCAGCCGAATTACCTTTCTTTTCTTTCTCTTATGATCATACCGGGAACGCCGTTATATGAAGAAAAGCAGAATGGAAATTTTATTGAATTGAACCCTTCTGAATTATTGCAGGAGACCCATGATATTATTGAAGGCCTTGAATTAAAAAATACGATATTCCGATCGGATCACGCGTCAAATTACCTTCCACTTGGCGGAAGGTTTCCCAGAGACAAACCTGCATTACTGGATATTTTAAGATCCGCAATCAGGGGGAAAGTGGCTCTGAGACAGGAATTTATGAGGGGACTGTAATCTAGTGCTTAAGATTCGGAAGGGCGGAAGTCGGAAGAATAAAAGTCGTTTAAACGGCTATTGCATTGTAAAAATATATTTGATATACTCTCATTAGTAAGAAATATTCAGGATAAATTTCGTTTAGAATAATATTATTTCATATGGAAAAACCAAAAATAGATTATCCCTGCGAATGGACTTACAAGATCATCGGTTATGAAGGAGATGTTGTTGAAAAGGCGCTGCCTTCAGTTATGGGGGACGTCAGTTATAAGTTTTGTACGAGCAATAAAAGCAAGACCGGCAAATATACTTCGTTTAATCTGACGGTAAACGTAGAAAGCGAAGAAAAAAGAATTGAAATATTCAATAAAATTAAAAAAATACCTACCGTCATCACAATATTGTAATAAGTAAGTCACAAGTCACACTTGTCTACCAACGCTTTATGGCGGAAAAAAACAAAGACAAATAAACGAAAATAGTATAAAATAAGAATAATAACCTTACCTGATAGGGATCACAAATGATTTTTTTATTCAAAAGAAAAATTACTTATTCTTTTTTTATCCTCCTATGTATTATCTTAAACCTGCTGCCATCCTGCACTAAACCTGTTATTAGATCAGAAAAAATTGAGATGTCTAAAGAGATACCTGTAGAAACGCCTGTAGTCAGCTTAGCGCAAAAAAAGGAAAATAAGGAAAAACTCATTGAAAAATGTAAAAATCTTATAAAAGAAATGCAACATAACAAGAATGAAAAAGACAAAATGATCGAACTGATCAATTTGGATTATGATAAACAAAAAAGTGATTATAATTGGTATGCAAAAAACGAAGCATGGCAGATTAAATTAGCCGATGCAAAAAATAAGGTTAAAGATATCGACGAAATATATATTACGCAGTTAGAAGAACTTAAGTTCACAGCTAGAAAACTCAGATATTTAAATTATTCCGCGGAAGTAATAACATTTCTTGAAAAATATGAAGATGCGCAAAATGAAGTAAAAATATCGAAAAATAAATTTGGTTCAACAAAAAATCAGATAAAATTATTCCTGACAAAATACTGGTCTGAAAAAGCTGACGAAAAACAGGCAACGGCGGCTGTAAATGAAGCAGAAGGTATTCGGAAGGAATATGACGACCTGCTAAAAATGATCAAAAGAACAGAAAAAGAAATTGAAATGATGGAAAAAGAACGTAAGAATACAGACTATTTAAAAGGATATTTATCAGAATCAAAAATACTTCTTGAAGAATATGAAGAGATCAAAAGAGAAGCAATAATTTCTAAAGACAGATTAGACTCGGTAAATAAAGAAAAAGATATTAAGAACGAATATGATGCCTTAGTAAAAATGATCAAAATAACAGAAAAAGAACTTAAAGATAATGAAAATTCGACGGGAAAGACAAAGTCTTCAGGATTTAAAACAGCAAAAGAAGAAAAGGAAAAAAGGCTTCTGGAATATTATAATGAGCTACAAATGGAAATAGTGATTCCCAAAAATAAACTGGATGAAATAGAGAGAAATATAAATATTTACACAGCTAAAGAAAGAGTAGCCAATATTCGCGGAAATATAAAAGAAGTTGATGAATATAAAAAAATGGCTGAAAAAGCCAGAAATGAGGCAAAAAACATTCAAAAAGAATATGATGCCCTGTTAAAAAAGATCAATAAAATAGAAGATGAACGTAAAAATACAGATTATTTAAAAGAATATTTATCAGAAGCAAAAAGACTTCTTGAAGAATATGAAAAAGCTAAAAATGAAGATGAGGCCGCGGGAGACAAATTAAATAAAATAAAAGAACAAACAAATATTTATTTAAAATATAAAGCGTCTATGGTTAAAAGCTGGTCTGAATTAATGGGTAAAAATGAGGGGAAAGGCGAAGTTGATGAAAAAGAGATAGAAAATATCCGGAAGAGATATTATGTTTCAGCAAAAGAGCTTGAAATATTAGAAAAAGAGCTTGGAGATATGGGATATTCAGGGGAAATACTATCAAGACCGGATCCAAAAATGCTTATGGAAATATATAAAGATATTCGCAAAGAAGTAAAAGCTGTAAAAAATAAAATGGACGGAATAAATGGAGCGGAAGAAATTCAACCGGATCTGGAAAAAGATAAGGCTGAGATAATTAAAAAGACCGCGAAAGATCTTCGGGAAAAATATGATGGCCTGGAAAAAGAGCTTTTGAAAATAAAACAGGAACTTAGTGATTCCGATCTATCACCGGAAGATAAAAATATTTTAGAAACAGGGATAACAGCGGAAGATAATAAAGAAAGGCTTCTTGAAAGTTATGAAGGAATTCAAAATGAAATGAAAACTCTTAAAAATATAATGGACGAAATAAAAGAAGAAATAGATATTTACGCGGCTAAAGAAAGAGCAACCGCTATTCGCAAAGATCAGGAAAATGCTGATGAATATAAGGAGGAGAAAGAATTTTTAAATGGCCAGAGAAAATGCGTCCAGGAAGAATATGATACATTAGCGGAAAAGATCAAGCCAATAGAAATAAAACTTGAAATAACAGAAAGAGTGATCAGGACAATAGAAAAAAAACTTGGATATTCTGAGGAAATACTGACAAAATCAGGGGCAAATAGGTTTCTGGAAAGATATAGAATGGTTCGAAAAGAAATAAAAGCTACCGGAAATGAGCTGGAAAGGATAAACAGACAGATATATGTTTCTTTTCCGGGACAGGGCGTAGAAGATATTAAGAAAAATTCAGAAAATGATAAAGCGCAGATCGAGGTAATTAAAAAGACGGCGGAAGACCTCAGGGAAAGATATGATGGCCTGTCAAAAGAGCTTTGGGAAATAAAAAAAGAGCTTAATGCTCCTTATTGTTTAAGGATAGATAGATATATTTTAGAAATGGAAATAACCGGGGAAGAAAAGAATGAAAGGCTTTTTGAAATATATGAAGGGCTCCAAAGTGAAATTAAAGTTTCTGAAGAGGAAAGATACCAATTGGATATAATACAAGCAGAAGGAATGATCTATTCGGATCTGCAAAGGACAGCAAGGTATGGCAGCTATCCTGAATTAGCTGAGGAATATAAAAGAAAGGCGAAAGCAGCCAGGGTTGAGAAAAGATGGCTCCAGAGAAAATATGACAATTTAAAAAAAGAACTTGAAATTATAAAAAAAGGATTTCAATAAAAATCAATATTTTTTGTCATACTTGTCATATCTACAAAGGGAATTGCTAAGTCCGACATTTTATCACTCAGGAGGGATTTCACATTATCCGGCAAATGGGGCGCTTTATCTCCCATTAGAATTTCTACAACTTCCGGAGACACTGTACGATACTTCAAGGTGGCTTCGACATTGATCGGAGAAACCGCGTTTTCAGGAATAACAAAATCATGGGTCTCGATAACATACTCTTTTGGAGGGATCCTGTTATCATAAAGTATCCTGTCGGCAAGCGCGATATTTATAGTCGGTTTCCCGTTTTTATCACCAAGCACAGTATTATAAATAATGGTATTTTTCTCAAGGTTTCCTTTGTTATCCGTTTTGCCTGAGCCATATATCTCGGCCCCTTTTTTATCCGTAATTTTAACCTGCAGCCACATCTGCCTCAGAATAGTCATACCGGTCGGTAAATAATGGCCCGCGCCTGAATTTATGATCTTGACTTTTACCTGTGTTTTTTTACCCTTTTCATAAATACCATCCTCAATTATCTCCAAAGTTGCAGCGTTGTTAAGCCTTTCAATAGCCAGAAATGAATGAATGTCGCCTCCAAGAAATTTTGGTATTATTGAATTTCCTCCCGCGAAATAGTGTGTCCAGACATGTTCCCTCTCAGGCCCGTTGTCCGCGGCTTTTCCGGGATTATTTATTTTTTCGGTACTTCCTGTAGCCGGGACTCCTGTCAATTGCCGCATATGGCAATCCTGGCAATTCCTTGCAATTTTAGGATCGTTTGTATTATACGGGCTTTTTTTCCATTCGCTGTAAGTTTGTACTATAGGGAGTTTATTATCTAATTCAGACATATCATGGCATAAACCGCAAAATTCCGATTTAGTATAAAACTCTGAATATTCGGTATTATGCATTTTTGTTTTTTCATCATCAGAGGTATCCATAGATCTTGGATCTTTCCGGGGGCCTAATATGGTCGAAGAATAAATTCCTCCAGGGCTTGTTTCCGCGTTAATTCCCGAACTGCCAATATACACCGCCTTATTCATATTATGGCACCAGTTACAGTAAGTAGCCTGTGAATGAAGATTAAATAATTCTTCATAATTTTCGTCAGTGAATTTAGTAATATCAAAACTGAAGTCAAGAGGAATATGACATTTTATACAAAGCTTCATTTCCGGTATCTGTCCCGTTGTTTCAGGTCCGCTGTAAAATAATTTAGTGGCAGCGCGCCAAATTGGGTCAATAAAGGCCTTGCTGTGCGTTGATTTTTCCCATTGTTTATATATATCGGAATGACATTCCTTGCAGGCGTCGGGTTTAACAACTTCATTTGCGTCAAAGTTAAATAATTTTCTTTTATGCATATAGTTGTTATTATTTTCCTTGATTTCTCCGGCAAAAACAAATAATACGGCAATAAAACTCATCATTATTAATGTAAAAAAGACGTTTCTTTTCATAGTATTATTTTATCAATAAATATGAAAATAAGATATAATATAAATAAAGCAAAAAGAAAAATAATTTTATGGCTAACCTTTATAAAACACTTATTATCGCGGGAATAATACTTGTCGCGGCCGGAATCGGGATGTTTCTTTTACAAAAGTTCAATATCCCTTTTGGAAAATTGCCCGGAGATATTGTGATCAAAAACGAACGGTTCTCGTTTTATTTTCCGTTAACAACCTGCATAATTTTAAGTATCGTAATAAGCCTTGTATTTTTTCTGATCAGGAAATAATTTCAAAATAATGGAGTAAAAAAGTCAATAAAAACTTGTACTAAAGGAGAAAACATTATGAATAAAATAAAACCTGTGGAGATCGCACTTGAAATGGAGAAAGACGGCCTAAAATTTTACCTTGAATCCGCCGCGAAAGCCTCAAATAAACTCATTAAGGATCTTTTAATATCGCTGGCAAAAGATGAAGAAGAACATTATAATTCTTTTTTAATTATTTACGATTCATTTAAAAAAAATAATAACTGGCCGGATAATATAGAAATAAAAGCAAACCATGATTCAAAGACCATATTTAAAAAATACGCGAATGAAAATCGGAAGAAAATAAAAAAAGCCAAATATGAAATGGATATTGTAAAAACGGCGCTTGAGATCGAAAAGAAAAGTTTTGAATTTTACAAAGAGATCTCAGAAGAGATCAAAGAAAATAATATTAAAATGTTTTTTAAAAAACTCGCAGAGATCGAAAATGAGCATTATGAACTCCTGGATAATACATTTAATTATCTGAATAATCCCACGGAATGGTTTGTAAAGGAAGAAAAACCAATTTTTGAAGGACAATAATGAGGCCTAAAGGCATAATAATTATTATATTCATACTTCTTAATTTATCATCCGGATGCGGCAGGATGTTCATTAAGTCTGAAAAATATGAGGCGCAAAAAAAAGAACAAAAAAGAAATAAACTTTTGAAAAGACACCGGAAAATTACCGCTGAACAAAAGGTCATTGACGGAAAACTGGATGATGCCGCGGCGCAAATACTTATATTTACCGCGAGACAAAGACACGGCCGCGTAATGAGTATTGATGAAAGAAATTTGAATAATGAATATATAAAAAAGGTAGCTGACGCGGAAAATGAGACAAAAAAACTGCAAAAAAAATATGACGCCCTGGAAAGTGAACTTAATAAAATAGAACAGGACCTTAAAAAACTGGATGCTCCTTAGTCTTTTCTATGCAATGTTATTTTTAAAATTTCACCAGGCTGCCATAAGCGCATCCTGGGCCCCCAGGTGCCTGTGCCGCGGGAGACAATAAGGTCCATACCATTTACCCTGAAGGCTCCCTGGATATAAGGATAACGGAGTTTAACTAAATAATTAAACGGCCATATCTGTCCTCCGTGAGTATGCCCGCTGAGCATTAAGTTCACGCCGTTTTTCGCGGCATTTTCAATATCAAGCGGGGAATGAGAAAGTAATATGGTCGCGCCTGAAGGTTTGTTCGCGAGAGTTTCCGCGATAATA
Organism: bacterium; assembly: GCA_028719205.1. Taxonomy (GTDB): domain Bacteria; phylum JACRDZ01; class JAQUKH01; order JAQUKH01; family JAQUKH01; genus JAQUKH01. Next base: position 26,549 of record JAQUKH010000001.1, on the reverse strand, counting down.
TCCTTTTTTATTCCGTTTCTGCCATTTGATGTAAGGTCTTCTATGCCGGCAAGTATAAATCCCGGATAAAGTTCCGCCCATGAGTTCTTCAGGATATTAAAGCCCGCTTCATTATATATTGATCTGTTTGTATTTTCCCGCCCGTGGGATTCATGATTACCGTTAACAGTCCAGACCCCTAATGGCGCCGATAAACGTTTAAGAATAGGAATAAGATCCTGAGGCGATGTGCCGTGCCCTTCGATCATATCGCCTAACAGCAATATAATATCAGGTTTTTGGGTTTGCACCTGTGTTACGCGGCCTTCAAGCCAGTTTTTATCGAGAATAGATCCGATATGTGTATCTGATACCGCGATAATAACTTTGCCTTCCATTTCAGAGGGGAGGCCGGGGAGGTAAACGTCGTATTTTTTTATTACCGGCTCGCGAACCCCCTGCACAATAGCAATGGCCGAAAGCGTTATCCCGGTTAATAAAGCCAGTGTCCTTAATGAAGGCGTGTATTTAGAAAATAAATATCCGTATAAAGTTATAATATCTACGAACAATAAACATATAAAGATCAGAAAAAGTGAAGCCATCCAGTCCATACCGGCCAATTCGATTATTTTACCGAATATTCCTGTTTTCCCGTCTCCCAGGATCCTTCCTGAAAAAAACAGGCTCCAGCATAAAATTCCTGTAAGAATAAAAGTCTTAATTGGAATGGACCGTTTTAGAAACGGAATTGAATATATACGCCAGAAAACGTATAAATGAAAGAAGGTAACAAAAGATAAAAGAATGGTTCCAAACATAATTATATTATTTTACCCGATTTCAGAAATAATGTATAAACAAATTATTTTAATTCATTCTTGAAAAAGGTAATAGTTCTTTGCCATGCTATATCGGAATTCCTGCTGATGTTATGGTCATCTCCGGTATATTCATAATATTCTACTTTTTTATTTAACTTTTGCAGCTCTTCTTTAAGATGGATAGAAAGTTCGATCGGCACGCTTTTGTCGGCAGTCCCGTGATGAAGCTGTACCGGGGCGGAAATATCGTTCAAAAAAGAATAGGGATCAAGCCTGTTCCAAAATTCATTATTTTTACCCGGGAGGCCGTATTTCGCGACTAGCGGATTGTCTCCATTTTTGAGAAAGCGGATCTTGTTGTTATATGTTTCAAGCATATCCTTATAACTTCCTACAACTCCCGCCCAGAAAGAAGCTGCTTTAATGTCGGAAGAAATGACAAGCACGCGCAATCCTGTCTCACCGCCGTTTGAGTGTCCCCAGTAGCCTAACCGTTTAGGATCCGCTTCTCTGAAATTTTTTAAATATGAAATGGCGTACATAATATCAACAACGTATTTTTCTGAATAATGAGCGCTGACTGCTTCTCCTTCAGAATTTCCATGCCCGCGCAGGTCCGGTTTAAAAGTTATAAAGCCTCTTTGCGCGAGCGCGGCCTGATAGGTTGGATAACTTCCGGTAGTAGTGTATTTTTTAGGTGGAATATAGCCGTGCACGAAAAGAATGGCCGGATAACCTTTTTCCGGTTTAGGAGAAGTTGGTACCGTTAAAAGCCCGTATATCTTCAGGCCTTCAGACAGGTAGGAGACTTTAAACTGACTATAATTTGTTCCATTGGATAATTTTTTTTCAATAAGAAAATCTCCACCGGGATATTTTCTTTTACGTAATACTTTGATCGCCATGGGAAAATCTGCTTCTGTATCAGTTTGATCAATATCAATCGCCCCGAGCCCCGTAAAAATGCATAAAATAATAAGTATCTTAGTAACTCTTGACATAGCTTCAATATTAACTCATGTTTAAAATCGTTACAACATATAAATATCGAAGCGGAAATAAATCAATAAAAAGTTGATTTAAGCCATTATTTTATTTGTGATTATTCTATAAAATCAAAATATGAGAATATTATTGGTATATCCAAAAATTCCGCCGACATTTTGGGGGTTCCAGTATGTGCTCAGGCATAATTTTTATACCGGTGCGAAAACAGCCTACCCGCCGCTTGGACTGTTAACCGTCGCGGCAATGCTTCCCGTGGAATGGGAAAAAAAACTTGCAGACGAAAATACAGAGAAGCTAACAGATGACAGTATAAAATGGGCTGACTATGTTTTTGTCAGCGCGATGATCGTTCAACAGGGATCGGCAAAAGAGGTTATAAAAAGGTGCAGGCAATTAAATAAAAAAATCGTTGCCGGCGGCCCGTTGTTCTCAGGATCAAAAGATATTTTTGCTGAGGTCGATCATCTGATCACCGGCGAAGCTGAAGTTACTTTACCCGCGTTTTTAAAAGACCTGAAAAACAATAAAGCTGAACGGATCTATTCATCAGATAAAAAAGCGGATCTTATTGATACCCCTGCCCCTATGTGGGATCTGGTGAACATACATAAATATGTAACGATGCCGGTCCAATTTTCAAGAGGGTGCCCGTATGACTGTGAGTTTTGCGATATTACAACGACCCTGGGGCGCACTCCGCGCCTGAAAACACCTGAACAGATCATTATTGAACTTGACCATCTGCGCAAACTGGGTTGGCGAAGCGGTGTTTTTTTTGTTGATGATAATTTTATCGGCAATAAGATCAAAGTTAAAAAAGTTTTAAATACTGTAATTGAATGGCAAAAAAAACACGGATACCCGTTCAGCTTTTTTACTCAGGCCAGCATTGACCTTGCCGAGGATAAACAATTAATGGGCCTTATGTCCGAGGCAAACTTTGAAAAAGTTTTCATAGGAATAGAAACCCTTAATATCGAGAGTTTAAAAGAATGCAGAAAATATCAAAATTTGAAATTTGATCTGAGGAAAAGAGTGTCAACGATAGAAAAAAACGGGATGATGGTTTTCGGAGGATTTATTGTCGGCTTTGATAATGATAAACCCGGTGTTTTCGACGAGATCAAAAAATTTGTTCAGGAAACAGGCATTGTGCTTGCGATGACAGGTATTTTAATGGCACTGCCAAAAACCAAACTTTGGGAAAGGCTTAAAAAAGAAGGGCGGCTGTTAACACTTGCTTCAGGTAACAATACGGATATAAAGATGAATTTTGTCCCTAAGATGAATCCCGGTACTTTGATCAATGGTTATAAAAAATTGCTGGATGAACTATATTTGTCAGCGGATAATTATTACAAACGGATCGGCAATTTTATAAAGATATATGAACCGACAGCAAAAAAAACGGTTAATTTACGAGAATTAAAAGCTTTTATGAAAAGTGTCTGGATAATCGGATTCAGGTCAAAAGAAAAATGGCTGTACTGGAAACTATTAATAAAAACCGCCTTGACAAAACCAAAAGCGCTTCCTATTGCTATCGAAATGTCAATTTATTATCTTCATTTCTGGGTAATGTCAGATATGGTAATAAATGGTAAAGAGTGAAACTTACCAATTTGACAAGAGAATTTAATTTGATATACTAAACCGGATATGAAAAAATACAAATTTATACTGGCAATAATAATTTTTATTTTAATTGGATTCAGCACAATATTTATAGATCCTAACAACGCCGTTGAAAACGATCCGAATGACGCGAAGGCATATTCCCGCAGCGGATTAGCTTTTATGAAAAAAGGAGAATATGAGAAAGCCATAGCTGATTTTAATAAAGCTATAGAGATCGATCCAAATTACGCGAAGGCATATTCCCATCGCGGACTGGTTTTTATGAAAAAAGGAGAATATGATAAGGCTATTGACGACCTCAGTAAAGCGATAGAGATCGTTCCTGATTACGCGGAAGCTTATTCAAACCGGGGATTAGTTTTTGATAAGAAAGAAGAATATGATAAAGCCATTGTTGATTTCAGCAAAGCCATTGATATCAGCCCTGATTATGCTGTGGCCTATTACAATCGCGGAGTAGTTTTTAGCAAAAATAAAGAACATCAAAAAGCTATAGCTGATCTTAACAAAGCCATAAAACTACAGCCGTATTTTGGGGAAGCATATATCAGCCGGGCTTTAACTTTCAAGGGAAAAAATGAAAATGAAAAAGCCTTAGCTGATCTTGCAAAAGCCATTGGTATCAGTCCATATTATGTAAGATCATATATTGACCGCGGGAAAATTTATTTTGAAATGGGAAAATATGACGAGGCCATAGATGATTATAATAAAGCTATAAAGATAAATACTAAATATGCGGTGGCATACTCCGCCCGGGGATTAGCTTTTGGCGTAAAAGGAGAATATGAGAAAGCTATGGCTGACCTTAATAAAGCAATGGAGATCAACCCGGATTACGCGGAAGCATATTCCAATCGCGGATTAGTAAATGATCTAAAGGGCGAAAAGGAAAAAGCCCTGTCTGATTATAACAAAGCTATAGAGATAGATACAAATTATGGAGAAGCGTTTTATAACCGCGGGATAGCATATTTTGGTGAAAAAGAATATGATAAAGCCATAATTGATTTTAGCAAAGCCGTGGAGATCGACCCGGATGACGCGAAGGCACGTACTAATCGCGGCGCAGTTTTTGGCATAAAAGGAGAACGAGAAAAAGCCTTAGCTGATTTTAATAAAGCCATAGAAATAGATCCAAAATACGCGAAAGCATATAACGATCGCGGGTTTACATTTTTTATAGATGAAGAATATGATAAAGCCATATCTGATTTTAATAAAGCATTAGAAATCAGCCCGAATTATACAGATGCGTATGAAAATCGTAAAGCGGCATTTAATAAAAAGGAAGAACACGCGAAAGATGAAGGTCACGGCTCAGCTTCCGGGAAAAAAGAAGAATATGATAAAGTTATGGCTGATCTGAATAAAGTTATGGAGAATCTTTCGGCTAAACCGAAAAATACAAACCAGAATGCTAAAAAACAGCCGGCATTCGGGGCAAAACATATATTATTAAAAACAATGCAGGAGGCTGAAGAAGTAAAAAAGATGTTAAATGAAGGTAATAAGTTTGAAGACCTGGCTGAAAAACGGTCTTATGATAAATACAGCTCGAAAAACGGAGGAGATCTGGGAATATTTAACAGGGATGACCTTATAAAAGAATTTGTAGCAGTAGTTGAAAAACTAAAAATAGGCGAAATAAGTGAAATAGTGAAAACTAAACTAGGATACCATATTATAATCCGGACAAAATAGTCTGCAAAAAAAAAACCCGACCAAATCAGAGAAGTTAAACCGGCTTGTTACTTTTGATAACTCGAAGGTTATCGCAGTTAAAAACTTTTAGCCTTGTTATCATCTCCGACATATGATCGGGGCGGTTTTTGATTTCGCCTCATCGCTTCTGTTTAATCTATATTCCATAATAAATAAATCGTCAATTAAAATTGAAGATTAAAATATTTTAATATAATTAAACATTGACATTATTTATAAAATATAATAGAATAAATTTTCATTTTAATATTTAAATTATGGTACTAACATCTAAACAGAAAAAACTTATTGCAGGCTCTCTTGTAGTTATCGCGGCGGTGGGATATTTAATATTCGCCGGGATGAAAGACACTATGGTTTATTACTACACTGTCAGTGAGGTTTTATCAAAAGGCCTTACATCTAATGATAAGGGTATGCGGGTGGGCGGCAAAGTAACCCAAAATTCAATAAAATGGGATCAGGATAATTTAAATCTAAAATTTGAAATGGAAGATGAAAAAACGCATGAAAAACTCAATGTAGAGTATCACGGAACAATTCCTGATACTTTTAAAGAGGGTGTTACGGTTATTGTTGAAGGAAAATTTTCTGAACAAAGGGTTTTTTTAGCAAGAACTTTGTTAGCCAAATGTCCGTCAAAATATGAAGCTGAAAAGGCTAAAAAGTAATAGCGGTCAGCAACTAGGAAGAAAATAAATATGATAACAACAATTGGTTACTATTCGTTAATTATAAGCGCTGTATTCGCCCTTTATACTTTTATCGCGGTTATTTTCGGGATAAAATTTAAATCATATTCCCTGGTGGAGAGCTCAAAAAACGGTTTACTTGTCAGTTTTATTTTTGTTTCTATTACTTCTTTCGCGTTATTATATTCATTGCTTAACAGGGATTTCAGCATTGAATATGTTTACGAACATACGAGCCGGACGCTTTCACTGCTTTATACGATCTCTGCTTTCTGGGCGGGGCAAAAGGGGTCTTTGCTTTTCTGGGCGTGGATCATGGCGTTATTTAACGCAGTATTGATTCTTACAAAAAGGAAAAAAGAAATTGAATTTTTCCCTTATGTTATATCAATAATATCTTTTATACAGTTTTTCTTTCTTTTTGTTCTGGTCCGTGTTGCCGATCCTTTTACCAGGGTAATGGACACAACAACAGGAAAGATGTTTACACCGCCTGATGGTTACGGTTTAAATCCGCTTTTGCAAAATCCAGGAATGATATGGCATCCGCCTACACTTTTTATAGGTTATGTCGGATACACTATTCCTTTCGCGTTCGCGATCGCGGCCCTTATAAGTAAAAAACTGGATAATGAATGGATAAAAGATATCAGGCGGTGGTCTTTGTTTTCCTGGTTTTTCCTGAGTTTAGGAATTCTCCTGGGAGCGCAATGGGCATACGTGGAATTAGGATGGGGCGGTTATTGGGCGTGGGATCCGATCGAAAACGCCTCATTAATGCCCTGGCTCGTTGGTACCGCTTTTATACATTCGGCGATGATCCAGGAAAAAAAGGAAATGTTAAAGACCTGGAATATGGTTTTGATAATATTAACATTCATTTTATGCGTATTTGGCACATTTCTTACGCGAAGCGGAGTTTTATCTTCGGTTCACGCTTTCGGCGAAACAGGTGTCGGCCCGTATTTTATCAGCTTTATTTCGTTATGTTTAGCCGGATCGCTTTTGCTGCTTATAATCCGCAGAAAATATTTAAAAAATCAAAATGAGATGGAATCAATGATCTCAAAAGAAAATATGTTCCTTTTTAACAATTTCATTTTATTCAGTATTTTCTTTGTTACTTTTTGGGGAACAATGTTCCCTGTCTTTTCGGAATTATTTACCGGAGTCAAATTAACCGTTGGCCAATCTTATTTTAATAAAGCGAATGTTCCGCTCGGGACTTTACTTTTGATACTTATGGCAGTATGTCCGTTGATCTCCTGGGGTAAAACCTCACCTCAAAACTTTAAGAAAAATTTTCTATTACCGGTAATTATTTCAGGAATATCGTTAGTTGTTTTTTATATACTCGGTAACAGAAAAATAATTGCCCTGATTCCTTCCATTTTTGTAGTATTTGTAATTATGGCTATTATCGTGGAATTTTACAGAGGGACAATCATCCGGCACCAGAATACAGGGAAAAATTATTTTACATCTTTTTTTGCGCTGATCTGGAGCAATAAAAGAAGGTACGGCGGTTATATTGTTCATATTGGAATAGTTATGATGTTTGTAGGAATGATAGGGATAGGAGCCTATTCCATTGAAAAGGATGTGGAAAATATTAAAATAGGCAGTACAATTGAAATAGGTAAATATAAATTAACATATGATGACCTGCAGGCTGTCGAACATCCGGATAAACAGTCGGTTTATGCTGTATTAACAGTTTATAAAAATAATAAATCGATATATAAATTGCGGCCTGAAAAGGGATTTTTCCCTAATCATGAACAACCGACGACAGAGGTTGCGATAGCTACTACGCTTTTAGATGATCTGTATGTAATACTAAACGGTTATAATGCTAACACGGGTAATGCTACCTTCAGGGTTTTAATAAATCCATTGGTGGTCTGGATGTGGCTGGGCGGTATTGTGATATTTATCGGGACAACAATAGCCTTTTGTCCTAATAGGAAAAAAAATGAGAAATAAAAAAGTTTTTATTTTAATAATTCTGGCAGCGATAATATTTTCCGGGATACAGCCTGTTCTTGCGGTTAGCGTAGAAGATATTCGCGCTGAAATAAAATGTCCGGATCATGACCGCCCGGAAATTGTTTCTCTGGTTAATAGCTTAATTAAAGAGGGTAAAGCTAAAGATGAGATATTAGACGCGGTAGCGGAACAATTCGGTGAGGGAGTACTGGTAGTTACAAGAGAGAAACGAATGGGATTTAAACCTTATGTGATCCCGGTGATCGGCCTGACCATCGCGTTCGTTCTTGTTTTTGTTTACATTAAAAAATGGATCACAAAAGGAGAAAAGACTAATCTCCGTGATAAAGAGATAGTTGAAGCCTCTAAAGATATTACTGATTATAATAAACGGTTTAATGAAGAATTCGAAATATTCAAAAAAGAGGATTAAATGGTTACGATTATTTTAGCAGTTTTAACTTCATTTGGAATTATTTTTATTTTGTTGCCGGTATTTTTAGGCAAAAAAGAAGAAGCTGCCGCGCAAACGGTTTCAGGCGAGGATAGAATAAGAGAATTAAATGAACATAAAAAAGTACTGTTTACTTTATTAAAAGACCTGGAGTTTGAATTTAAAACAGGAAAGCTGTCAACCTCTGATTTTGAAAAATTGCACGAAGAATATAAAACAAAAGTCATTCTGATTTACCAGGAAATAGACCATATAGCGGCGGGGACAGAAAACGCTTCTACAATATCGGCTAATAATGGATAGTGTCATTGAAGTCAAGCAGGTATCAAAATATTTTGGGAAAAAAGTCGCTCTTAATAATGTAAATTTAAGTCTGTGTAACAGCGAATCTCTTACTCTATTCGGGCCGAACGGCGCCGGCAAATCCACCCTCCTTAAAATAATGTCAACCCTGCTTCATCCATCAGCGGGAGATGTAACCATATGCGGGATATCAATACACGACGATAAACCGTCCATCCGAAAATATATAGGTATAATATCACATGATTCGTTCCTGTACGGAAATCTTACCGCGGAAGAAAATCTTTTTTTCTACGGCAAATTATACGGCGTTAAAAATTTAAAAAACAGAGTCGATGAACTTTTAGAAAAATTCAATTTGACCATTCACAGGGATACCCTGGTCCGCACATTTTCCCGCGGAATGAGCCAAAGGCTCGCAATAGCCAGGGCCATTATTCATGACCCCGCGATAATCTTTCTTGATGAACCATATACGGGATTAGATCCGCAGGCTTCAGATTCACTTACAAATATTCTATTTGGTTTTCATCAGGATAAAAAAACCATGATCATCACGACACATGACCTTGAAAAGGGATGGACAACCGCGACAAAAATTGCTATTCTTGCATGCGGAGAGATAAGATTATTAGAAGATAAAAGTAACATAAAAAAAGAAAATATTTCCGAGATATATTTAAACTGCATAAAGACAAAATGAAAAATTATTTTGAAATAGTATGGGCCATAATAAATAAAGACCTGATCAGTGAACTCAGGACAAAAGAAACTATCAGTTCAATTATTATTTTTACCGTTTTAGTTTTTGTGATCTTCAATTTTACATTTGAGCCTGGCGCGTCATATATAAATGAGATCGCTCCGGGAATACTCTGGGTCGCCTATATTTTCGCAAGCGTATTGGGATTAAACCGCACATTTCTGCCTGAACGTGAAAATAATTGTATTTCCGGCCTTATGCTGACCCCGATAGACAGGGGCGCGATATATTTAGCGAAAATGCTGGGTAATATTATTTTTATTTTTATTGTGGTAGGGTTAAGCCTTCCGATATTCACTATTTTTTATAATATAAACATTTTCCCGTTTTTGCCGAAATTACTATTAGTATTCTTTCTTAGTATTGCCGGTATAGCCGGTTTAGGTACCGCGCTTAGCGCGATGGCGGTAAATACAAAAACGAGGGAGATCATGCTTCCGATCTTATTATTTCCCCTCATGGTGCCTTTAATTCTCGCGGCAGTAAAGACCACAGGCAGTATTTTACAGGGAAAGTCATTTTCTGAAATATCAGGCTGGTTAAAATTACTTACAGCGTTTGATATAATATTTATTACGGTTCCGTATCTTACTTTTGAATATTTGATCGAGGAGTGAGTAAGTCCTTTGGAGCCGGTCGCGTAATTAAGTAACTTAATCCGGAAAATCAGGTATATTTAACAGTAAACAGTTAATTATGACAGGGAGCAAAATTGGTCAACAAATATTTTTATAGAACATATCTTTTTCTTTTAGGTATAACGTTTCTTATGATCGAGGCTTCGCTTTATTATATTTTCATTTTAGCTCCGGTTGAAGAGACAATGGGGATCATCCAAAAAATATTTTATTTTCATGTCGCGTCCGCATGGCTTTCATTTTTCGCGTTTTTTGTAGTTTTTGTTTCGAGTATTATTTTCCTATGGAAAAAAGAAAAGATCTGGGATATTATAGCGCGCTCATCCGCTGAAATAGGGCTGATTTTCTGTACTATTGTTCTAATTACCGGGCCGATCTGGGCCCGTCCGATCTGGAACGCTTGGTGGTCCTGGGATGCCAGGCTTACAACCACATTGATCCTGTGGATGATATATATGGCATACATTTTTATCCGTCCTTTCACTGAAAACGAGATTAAAGGCGCGAAGGCCGCTGCGGTATTCGGCATTATTGGTTTTTTAGATGTTCCGATAGTATATATGTCCATACGCTGGTGGAGGACAATACATCCGCAGGCTGTTTTAAACAGCAAAAGCGGGGGGCTTGATCCTGTGATGTTAAAAACATTATTTATTTCAATAATTGGATTTACTTTTTTATATTTATTAGTTATAATACTTAATGTAAGTATATATTTAGTTAAAGATGAGATTGAAAACAGGTCATAAGGAGTTAAATGATGCAAAATCTAAATTATCTTTTTGCGGCATATAGCATAATTTGGATCTTTATTTGTTTTTACTTGTTCTATATTGGGCAAAAACAACATAAAATAATCAGGGAAATTGAAAAAAATAAAAAAATTGATTGAATTTCGCTTGACTTAATGTTAAAATTACGATATACTGATCAACTTTATTTTAGAATAACTTGATCAAATTAGGAGAGATAAATGTCAAAAAAGAATGATCATGATAAAGATTCACACCCAAAGGCTGACAGCCCTCTGAAAAAAATCAAAGAAAAAGAGCTGGAATTCGGCGGGAAATATCTTGAAGCGAAAAAACAATCTGAAAGAATTATTGCTGATGCCCGAAAGACAGCCCATGAGATAAAAGCGAATTCGCAGGAAAGTTCAATAAAAGAGGCGGAAACCTATTACAAACAAAAATTATCCGCGCTGAATCGCGACAAAAGTAAATTTGATGACAAAGATGTTGTAAAAGTAAAGAATACTGCCGATAAAAATTTCAGTAAAGCGTACGATTATCTGTTGAAACAGATAATCCCTAATGTCTAATTTAACATCAAATAGGGGGGCTTGTTATGCATTTAAGAATGGCTAAAGTACAAGTAATAGGGCCTAAAAGCCTTTTTCTTGACGTTGTCAGCTACATGCACCAGGTAGGAACCCTTCATGTCGAAAATATCACCCGCGAAATAAAAGAAAATGATGCAGAAACGGAGCAATCCTATTTAACTCCTATGATCGTTGAGCCTATCCTTGCTGAAAAGAAGAAAAAAATAGAGTCAGCGCTAATGAAGATCAACGGGATCATTATTACTTTAAAAGATACTAAGATCGATAAAGCAAAAACCAGATCTCTTTACAAAGAACTATATAACAGGACCTTTGACGAATTATTACATGAGGTTGACCTGATAATTGATGGTGTAAAAACAAAAGCTACAGAACTTTATGAGAAGAAGAATGATCTTGAAGCGAAATTGTTCGTATATTCAAAATATGAACCTATCCTGGAAAAAATTCAGCCTTTAGCTAAACAAATTTGTACAACTGAAGGATTCGAATCAATTGCCCTTCTGCTTGATAAAGAAAATAAGGCGGCTATCGATGGCTTAAGAGAAGAACTGGAAAATATATGCAAGAAACAATGCCATTTGGTTTCCGCTGATGTTGATGAGAAAAATATCGGTATAATAATAATTTATAACAAAATTTATTCCAAATCAGTACATGATTTCTTTTCAATGGAAAAAGTTAATGAGATAAAACTGCCTGAAGAAATCGCGAAAGAATCCTTTGAAAATGCGTTAGCTAAAATTAATGACAGGAAAAAGGAGATCCCCGGAGAATTAAAGACTATTAATACTGACCTCGAAAATATATCCGCCACCTGGCATCACCGGGTTATCGCAGTAAGGAATGTTTTGAAAGATAAAGATGAAGAGATCAAGGTAATCCCTCAATTCGGAAGCACTGGACACACTTTTATTATTACGGGATGGATTCCTGAAAAAGACCTGGAAAAATGCTCACTCGCGCTAATAAATGAATTTCTGGGTAAAGTCGCGTTACTGAGATTAGAACTTACCCATCATGAATTGGAAGAAGCTCCTGTCTCACTTAATAATCCGGCCTGGGCCAAACCATTTGAATTTTTCTATTCTTTTGTGAAAAAACCAAGATACGGCGGAATAGACCCGACAATTTTTATGGCTGTATTTTTTCCGATCATTTTTGGAATGATGGTTGGGGATATAGGTTATGGAATAATAATTTTCGGTATTTCTTATCTAATGAAAAACGCGTCTAAAGGCGATGATGTTTTATTAGTATTGTCAAAAGTTTTAAGAATATCTTCCATTGGCGCGATAATCTGGGGTTTTATGTATATGGAAATTTTTGGAAATGGACTGGAAGTTGTCTTTGAACATTTTGGTATTGAGCCAATTAAACCAACTATTCTAATGGGAATTCCTTTCCCGTTGGATCGAATGAAATTTATGAAAGAACTTTTAATTTTAGCCATAATAATGGGGGTTATTCATATCGGGTTTGGTCTGATATTTGGTTTTATTAATGGGATAAGAGAAAAAAACAGAGATCATGCTTTTGAAAAGGCAGGAATTTTTTCAGTTATTATAATCGGACCGATCCTTTTAATAATTGGAGTATTTTATAAAATAGCATTTCTGAGAATTTTTGGTGGAGTTGCGATATCGATCGGAATTGTTTTAGCTGCTATGGGTGGAGGTATTCGGGGAATTGTGGAAATATTAGGTACTTTCAGTAATGCGTTTTCATATGCCAGAATAATGGCAATAGGATTGGCCGGAGTAATTTTAGGGGTAGTTGCAAATAGTTTAGGAGTAAAGATCGGCGGCATGGGAGGAATTGGAATGAAACTTGCCGGAATATTTTTAGCCATATTACTTCATTCAGTTAATATAATAGTAAGTTCTTTCAGTCCGTCAATACATACGCTGCGTTTACATTTAGTTGAATGTTTCTCTAAATTTTATGAACCAGCAAAATCAGAATACAAACCTTTTAAAAAGATGGGAGGTGAATAACATGTCAGAACCAGTTCAGGCAGTCGCAGAAGTGGCTACAGTAGTAGCAGCAAATTCGTCTGCAATGGCGCCGGTAATTTTAAAGATCGGTGTTGCGTTCGCAGCAATGTTGTCAGTTGCTCTAACAGCAATAGCGACGGCAATGACCCAGGGTAAAATTGGGCAGGCCGGATGCGGAGCTATGGCGGAAAAACCGGAATTAGCAGGTACAATATTTATCCTTGTAGCTATTCCGGAAACAATGGTAGTTTTAGGATTTGTTGTCGGTGCAATGATTTTATTCTTTGTTAAATAGCATTAGTAGCACAGGAGAATTAACTTATGTCATTAGAGAAGGTTTTTGAAACTCTTGAAAATGAAGCTAAAGATTTGCGTGACGATTTAATAGATAAAGCTAAAAGAGAGGCACAGCAAATTATTAAAGAGTCAGAAGATGAAGCTGAAAATTTAAAGACGTTTCATATTCAAAAAATGGATATAAAGCTAAAAGGCGACTCAGCGAGGATCCAAATTGAATCAGATCTGCTTCGAAAAAAAGCGATTACCAGGGCTAAAGAAGAATTTACTTCTAAAATTTATTCCGATATCGAAAAGCATCTGAGTAATATCCGTAAAGATCAGGAAGCTTACAAAAAGATATTCAAGAATTTATTGATTGAATCTTTAGATGCGGTCAAAGGAACTAAAATAATAGTTGAAGTAAATCCTAAAGATAAAGATTTAGCCAGTAGCAGCTTAAAAGAGTTAAATTTAAATTACACAGTCAGCGCTGATAAGGATTATTTAGGCGGTTTAACTCTGAATGTAAACGACAATAGGATCTCTGTTTCAAATACTCTTGAGTCACGCTTGATTAAATCCAGAGAGTTTCTAAGAACCCAACTCAATGAGGTACTTTTCAGTGAACGCTAAGTCACACGCGCATATAGATGATTATGGATATATAAACGCGCGGGTGAGAGCGATGAAAAGTGTTCTTCTTAGCCGTGATTTCTATGAGGAATTATTGCATACTCATGAATTTATGAGTTTAATAAGCCTTATGGATAAATCACCCTATAGGACAGAAGTTGAAGAGTGTGCCATTTCTAAATCAGAGATGGCGGGAGTAGATGAGGCTCTCAAGAGAAATTTATCTCGCAATTTCAGGAGAATATTAAATTTTACTGCTGGAGAGCCTCATGATCTGATTATGCTTTTGCTCGGAAGATGGGATCTGCATAATATAATTACTTTGCTCAGGGGCATACATATAAAAGCTACGCCCGAGCAAATAATGGAAAGCCTTATCCCTGCCGGTGAATTAGACACTCCGTTTTTAGATCAATTAGCGCATCTGAATTCGATTAAAGAAGTAATTGATTTGTTAGCCACCTGGGGGTCTCCTTACGCAAAAGCCTTAATTGATAAATTCATGGAATATACAGAAACAAAGAACTTATCAATGATGGAGTTATCACTTTATAAGATGTATTATCAGCACGTTCTTGAAATAATAAAGAACAGAAGTTACAACTGTAAGGTTTTAGAAGAATTGATATCATACGAGATAGACGCTATTAATACAACTACAATATTGCGATTACAGCTTGCGGATCTAAATGACCTGATGGAAAAAAAGATTGAAGAAGAAGCTAAAAAAACTAAAAATATCCCAAAGGATGAAATTTCTTTTTGGGAGATGATGACTCAGGAAGAAAAATACGGCGGTATAATTTTTACAAAAAAATTCCATACAAATATTTTCTCAAGATTATGGAAAAATGGTTTTAATTTTTTAGGACGGAAATTTAAAAAAGCAAAAGGTGAATATAATTTCAGGAATAAAGCGGAAAACAAAAAGGATCTTTATGGAGATTCTTTTGAAAATATTAAAATATACAGTAAGGATGATGTTGTAAAAAATATTGAAGAATACTTTGTTCACGGCGGTAAAGAAATAACTGAAAGAAAATTCGTAAAAATGTGCCTTACAATGGATGTGCAAAAGGTTTTAAAGGAATTAGAATCGACTTCTTTCGGCATAGTTTTAAAAAGTGTTCTGCAGCGTTTTTTAGAATATAATACAATTTCAGTTCTGGAAAGAAAAATAGAAGAAATGGTCATAAAAAAAGGAATTAACGCTTATCATAAGAATTCTTTATCCATAGGTGTCCCTATCGGGTATATATGGAAAAAATATAATGAAGTAGTAAATTTAAGAATTATACTGCGCTGTAAAAAAGTTGGAATGCCGGAAAAGAAAATACGTGAAGAGTTAATACTTGTTTAAATAGCTAAAGGAGTTTTCTTGTATAAAGTAGTAGTTATATCTGATAAAGATACTGTATATGGTTTTAGATTGGCCGGACTTGAATCATATGAAGCCGCAAATGGAGAAGAAGCAAAAAGGATCTTGCTCACTCTTTTAAACGATGACACTATCGGAATTATTGGCTTGAATGAGAGTTTTATACCTGCCATAGATCAACGTACACAGGAAAAAATTGATCGTGTCTATAAGCCTATAGTTGTTGCTTTACCTGTCAGGGAAAAAATTGAGGCAGTTGGTGACGTACGGCGGAGTTATCTGGCTCGTTTGATCCGTAAAGCAGTTGGATTTGATATTTCATTAAGAAAAACTTAACCATTTATTATAAGGATTAAAGGAAAAATATGCTTAAAGGTAAAATATCAAAAATATCAGGGCCCGTTGTAATCGCGAAAGAAATTGCCGGCGCAAGAATGTATGATGTTGTTAAAGTCGGGGATATGAGTTTAATTGGTGAGATAATCCGTTTGGAAGGTGATAAAGCAACGATCCAGGTATATGAAGATACCTCCGGTTTAATAGTCGGTGAACCGGTAATCAGTACTGAACAGCCTTTAAAGATCGAATTAGGGCCTGGCCTTTTAACATCGATCTATGATGGTATTCAGCGTCCTCTACCTGAAATAGCTAAGAAATACGGTGAATTTATTACAAGAGGAGTAAATGTCACTGCCCTGGATGCAGATAAAAAATGGTTATTTGAACCTAAGATCAGCGTTGGCGACGAAATAGGTAACGGCGATATTGTAGGAATTGTCGTGGAAAACGGAACTTTTGAACACCGGATAATGGTACCGCCGACACTGAACAAACTGCATAAAGTTACTAAGGTCGCTAAAAAAGGTGAATATACAATAACTGACACAATAGTCACTTTAGATAATAATGTTGAAATAAAAATGAAACAGGAGTGGCCGGTGCGTATCGCAAGGCCATTTAAAAAGAAGTTAGATCCAGATCTTCCTTTTTTAACAGGAATGAGAATTTTTGATACGTTCTTCCCTATTGCTAAAGGCGGAAACGCGATCATACCCGGGCCTTTCGGAAGCGGAAAGACAGTAACACAGCAGTCCCTGGCTAAATGGGCTGACGCGGACATAATTGTTTATGTCGGATGCGGTGAACGCGGTAATGAAATGACTGAAGTTCTGGTTGAGTTTCCTCAATTAGTTGATCCAAAAACCGGTATTCCTTTAATGCAGAGAACAATTCTTGTAGCGAATACTTCTAACATGCCTGTTGCCGCCCGTGAAGCTTCTATTTATACAGGAATAACACTTGCCGAGTATTTTAGAGATATGGGTTATGACGTGGCGATGATGGCGGATTCAACCTCACGCTGGGGTGAAGCACTGCGTGAAGTATCAGGCCGTTTGGAAGAAATGCCTGGAGAAGAAGGTTATCCTGCATATCTTGCTACACGTTTGGCTAATTTTTATGAAAGAAGCGGAAGAACCATGTGCCTCGCGAGCAAGCATGAGCGTACAGGATCTATTACAGTTGTTGGAGCGGTTTCACCTCCCGGAGGAGATTTTTCCGAACCGATGACGCAAAATTCACTTCGAATTTCAGGCGCGTTCTGGGCGCTGGACGCGAGTCTTGCCCATAGAAGGCATTTCCCGGCTATCAACTGGATAAAAAGTTACACTTTATATGTTGATCAGGTACTGAATTGGTATTTGACAAATGTCGGAGCTGATTGGAAAGAGTTAAGGGATAAGGCAATGTTCCTTTTGCAGAAGGAAGTTGAACTTCAGGAAATAGTTCAGTTAGTCGGGCCGGATGCCTTGCCTGAAACAGAAAAGATAATTTTAGAAGTTACGAAAATAATAAGAGAAGATTTTCTTCAGCAATTCGCTTTTCATGACATAGACGCGTATTGTTCTCCAAAAAAACAATATTGGATGTTGAAAGTAATTATAAATTATTATAACGCGATCGCTCAGGCGGTAGAGAGAGGAGTAACCTTACAGCAGATCTCTTCATTACCTATTAAAAATGAGATCGCGAGAATGAAAGAAATTCCGTTAGATAAAGCAGTAGAGGTCTTAACCCATTTAGCAGACAAAATAAATAACGAAATTGTTGCGTTGGAGGTATTATAAAAAATGTCAAATAAAATAAAGTTAGTCTCTAGTGAATACCGGACAGTAAATTATGTTACCGGCCCTTTAGTTTTCCTAAAGGGAATAAAAGGTGTTTCATATGGAGAAATGGTTGAAATTACCTTACCGGATGGGAAAGTGCGAAATGGGCAGGTACTGGAAATTTCAGAAGAAATGGCTTGCGTTCAAATATTTGAGGGTACGCAGGGTATAGATGCTGATAAAACAACTGTAAAATTTAAAGGTGAAGTAGCTAAAATAGGTGTTTCAGTAGACATGATGGGAAGGGTCTTGAATGGTTTTGGAAAACCGATCGATGGCGGCCCTGAAATAATACCCGACGAAATGCTTGAAATTGCCGGTTCTCCGATCAATCCCTATTCAAGAGCTGAACCGAGAGATTTTATACAGACCGGTATTTCCGCGATCGACGGGTTAAATACACTGGTCCGTGGCCAGAAACTGCCGATCTTTTCAGGTTCCGGTTTACCTGCTAATGAATTGATCGCGCAAATTATTCAGCAGGCAAAAGTTAAAAGCGGGGAAGAATTCGCGATAGTTTTTGGAGCTATGGGTATCACTAACAGGGAGGCTTCATTTTTTCAAAAGAATTTTGAGCAAACCGGCGCTCTGCAAAAAGTCGTGTTTTTCTTAAATCTCGCTGATGACCCGACAATTGAACGTATTGTTACTCCCAGGTGCGCTTTGACTGTTGCTGAGTATCTGGCATTCAAACAAGACATGCAGGTACTGGTAATATTAACCGATATGACAAACTATTGCGAAGCGTTGCGTGAAATATCAACTGCGCGTGAAGAAGTTCCCGGCAGGCGCGGTTATCCGGGATATATGTACACCGACCTTTCAACTATTTATGAAAGAGCTGGAAGGATTAAAGGAAAAAAAGGCTCCATAACACAGCTTGTTATTTTAACGATGCCTGATGACGATATTACGCATCCTATACCGGATTTAACAGGTTATATCACAGAAGGCCAGATCGTTCTAAGCCGTTCACTATTCAGAAGAGGTGTTTTCCCTCCGATAGATGTTCTTCCATGTCTTTCACGTTTGATGAATATGGGTATAGGTGACGGAAAAACAAGAGAAGATCATCGCGGTATCGCGAACCAGTTATATGCCAGTTACGCGCAGGGCCGTGACCTGAGAAGATTGGTGGCAATTGTCGGTGAAGAAGCTTTGTCGGAATTAGACAGAAAACATTTAAAATTCGCCGATGATTTTGAAAAGTTCTTTATTTCTCAAGGTAATGAGGACAGGACCATTGAGCAAACATTGGATATGGGATGGGAATTGGTATCCGCGTATCCGGATGGCGAATTAAAGCAGGTCAAGAAAGAACATATTGCTAAATACAGGGTAAAAACTAAAACAGAATAAACTTGAGATAAGAGGACAAAAATAATTTATGGAGTCATCCAGCCCTACAAGAACAGAACTATTACTGAAAAAAACCCAGATAAATCTGGCTAATCAAGGTAAAGAACTTTTAAAGCAGAAACGGGACGCTTTAATGATGGAATTCATGAAAGTTCTTGATCATGCCCTTCGTATGAGTAATTTTTTGCAGCGCGCTTTAGCGGAAGGGCAATACTCACTGGCTACCGCTCAGGCTGTTGACGGTATGATAACCGTTAAATCTGCCAGTTTCGCGACAAAATCGAATGTCACCGCGACAATTACAGGTACTCAGGTTATGGGTGTACCGTTACCTGTAGTAACAAAAGGTGTAAGCCCGCTTAGAAATCAGTTTTCCAGAGGATACAGTATCGCCGGAGTAAGCAGCCGTATCAGTGAAACAGCGGAAAAATTTGAAAAAATAGTCGATGTAATTATTGATAACGCGCACATTGAAACCAGGCTTAGACGTCTTGGTGAAGAAATTCAAAAAACTAACCGCCGCGTAAACGCTTTAGAACATATAGTTGTTCCTGCCTTAAAAGAACAAGTAACATTTATTAAAATGACCCTGGAGGAACGCGCGCGCGAGGACCTGTTCCGTCTAAAGAAAGTTAAAAAATCAATAGAAAAAAATAAAAAATTGATCGAACAGGAAAAACAAAAATAAAATAATAAGGTTTTTATTTATATAATGAGGAGGCTCTAAATGTCAGCAGATAAACTTGTAATAGAAACGACAGATCAAACTATTGAAATATTCAATAGTTTAAATAAGCCTTCAGCTACCGGAACAAATGACTCTGATCTTAAAACAGATCTTTTTTCTTTATTTTATCTTCAAAATCCCGTAATTAAAAATTTAGAGGAAGTTCCTGCCGAGCAATGGTTAAATTATTTCATTATCCAAGGTATATTGGATCATTATTCTTTTAAGAACATTCAGCCTTTAACTAAGGACCATCCGGCAGATTCGTATTGGATGGCAGAAAAGGTTATTAATGAGTTTAAGATATTAAAAGAAAACAAAAAAACAAGCGCATTTTTTACTAATGCTGTTACATTTTTTAATAATTCAATTAACAAAGATTACGAAGATCTGATAAAAGAAAAATCCACCATTGAAATTAAGAAACAGTTAAAAGCTTTAATAAGCAAAGTTTTAATTAATATAAACGGCTTTTTTAAGAAAATAGAACCATTATTAGAACTTACCCGGGGCCATGATCTTGCTCCTTTAGCATTATTTCAATTTGACGACAGCAGATTGCTTCAACTGACTGAAAAACTTCAAAATCCTAAATATAAAGAGGTAATTAAAGCATTTAACCGTTTCAACGTTAAAGAAATGCAGGACAAAACTTCTAATGTAAAAAAAGACGAATCTCAATCTGAAATTACGGCACACAATATTTTTTATATAAATGATTCGACTCAAGAGCAAAAAGAAATATACAAGAACTGGGTACTTAAAGAGGTCAGAGAATATAGTAAGAGTAAATCTTATAAAACACAGTTAACAGCGTATTTAAAAGCCGGTAATCTTGTTTCTAAGGCTGATGAAATTGATAATTTATCATTTGCCCTTAATCTTTTAGAAATTGCCAGATGGCAAAAAAGAAATTTTAATGTAATAATTTCAAAAGATATCCTTGGAGACAAAACATTCATATTTAAGAATAATGACGAGGTTGAAATTTTTGAAAATGACAAGTCATTTAAATTCCCTGTATTATACGGAATGGTCGATTTTGTTATTGAATTACTGGCAGCTCCAACTCCTCCGAAACCAAAATTCTCCCTGGGGTTAAGTTTTTCATCGAAAAAGAAAAGTAAAGTATTTAAAAAACCGCCTACAGCGTTTATTAAGTTTACTTAGGCCTAATATTATTAAACACCTCTATGTTATCCCAAAATATTGATGTTTAGCTTCAAATTTATACTACTATATTTTGTAGCTTTTTTTATATATTTAAGTTTTAAATTATCTTTGTTCATGCGATTCACCAGGTATGGTAATAAATTAGCCAATAGTGAAGAAGCAAAAAAAGATTATAAAAAAAGACTGGATATTAAAAAAAGATTAAAGGAAGTAAGTGACATTGAATTACAAATGTGGTATGAAGACAGCGTTTTCAGAAGAGTTTCAGGCATCGAGTATTCAAGAAATATTGCGCTGGCTAAATATGAATTATTTTTAGAAAAAGATGATAAATATTTAACTGACATCCCAGGAAAAAAGACCGTCCACATCAATAAACAAAAAGAAATCCCCGCGAAAAATGACGACGATGATTACGGTATCAATAATGAACCGCTTTTTAAAATAAAATTCAAGAAATAACTATCCTAATTTTTTTGAAGCGAGTATTTTATGTATCTGATCCAGCCCGGCACCGCCCATTTTTTTACGCGACATAATATCTTCGGAGATGGATAATACTTTTTTAAGGTCTTTAAATTCAATTTCGCTGAACAATATTTTATCCCAATTATCATGCGCTATAAACGACCATATCTCGCCTAAGATCCAGTGCAGTGTCTGAGTATCCTTGAAGGACAGAAGAATCCAGTCATTACCTACTTTTTGCCTGATCTTTTCAATGCTTTGTTCTACAGCCCTGTCTCGGCGGAGATGGAACGATTTTATGCCTAACTCTTCATCTGTAACGTTGTTTACCATAAATTCTCCTCTTGGTTTATTTAACTATGTTATTTTAATTCAGCTTTAATTTACTGTCAACAGCTTTATTATAAAATGAATTGACTGATAACCATAAAAATAGTAAAATCTCTTTATTTAATTACAGGTCAAATGATGTTTTCATCAACTTTACTGATAATATTATCGGCTTATATCATATATATTTTAATTAAAACTGTTTTTTTTGTTGAGGTTTATAAATATGCTAAAAAGCTGATCAAAAGTAATGCTAAAAAAGGGAGAACTTAGTTGCGAAAATTATTTTATTTAATAATATTGATAACAGGTATTTATTTTATGATAATGCCTTTGGTTAAAGCTCAAGAGCCAAATGTTACTTCAGAGAAAACACAAAGCAGATTATTTGATCTGGAAAATATTTTTAAAGACAAGGGCGATCAGGATAAAATTGAGAGTAATATCAGGCTTAAGATGGTGACAAGGGTCACAGCAGGGGTTGTTTTAATAGTCGGGATATTAAGCACGATCGCCGTGCAATTCAAGGTTATCGGAATGGGATTAGGAACAGTTACCGAAAAACCTGAAACTTTAGGCGGTTTAATTATATTAATGCTTTTACCTGAATCAATTGTGCTTTTAAGTTTTGTTATTTCGACACTTTTAATTTTATTATAAACCTCCCCCAAGCCCTCCTTGGTAAGGAGGGGATAAGGGGTGGTACATGGAGTAAGATGAACACATATAAGGTTGAGATCGGCTGTAAAAATAAAATATATGATATATCCGGGCACGGGATCAAAAGTAAGATCAAGGATCTTGGAATATCGACTGTTAAAGAGGCTATTGAGTTAAAGACTTTCTATTTTGAAGGAGATCTTACTCTGACTGAAATGGAAACTATCTGCCAAAAATTTCTGGCAGATCCGATTATAGAGGAATATGCCGTAAATTCAAACCTGTTTATTGAAAAGTCTTTCAGCGTAATTGAGATCAATACTAACCCCGGCGTTCTGGTACTTTGGAGCGACGCGATAAAAAAAGGTGTTAAAAGCCTCGGTATAAAAAAATATTTTGAGGTTAAAACCGGAAGAAAATATCTTTTGGGCGGTACGCTCTCCAAAAATGAGCTTGATCTTATTTCAGAAAAATTACTTTACAATAAGGTTATTGAACACAGGATAAAAGATAAAGAAAATATAATTATTGCGCCGCAGAAACCTGAATATGCTTTTACTGAAGTTCCCATTTTAAATTCAACAGACGAAGAGTTAGTAAAACTTTCACAAAACCGCCTTTGGCTTGACTTAAACGAAATGAAGGCCATCAGGAGTTATTTTCAAAAAATAAAACGAAATCCCACAGATGTGGAATTGGAACATATCGCGGCCGCGTGGGGAGAACACTGCGTGCACAAAACTTTCAAGGCGGATATTATTTTTAACGGTAGAAATGTGGGAAGCCTTTTTAAAATGATAAAAAATGTTACTCAAAAATTAAACAGGGATTATTGCCTGTCGGTCTTTATTGATAATTCAGGCGTTATTAAATTTGATAATGAACACGGTATTTGTTTTAAGGTTGAAACTCATAACCGCCCGTCGGCGCTCGAACCTTATGGAGGGGCGATCACAGGGATCGTGGGTGTAAATCGAGATCCGTTCGGAACAGGCCTTGGAGCACGGTTGATATTCAACACAGACACATTCTGCTTTGGGCCGCTGGATTATCCATATGAAAAACTTCCTGCCGGGGTTCTGCATCCAAAAAGAATAATGGCCGGAGTGGTAGCAGGGGTCAAAGACGGCGGAAATAATATGGGAATACCCACTGTTAACGGCGGAATTTATTTTGATGAACGCTATCTCGGAAATCCTCTGGTTTATTGCGGTACCGGTGGGATCATGCCAATTGAATACAGTAAAAAAACATACCCAAAGGTTAATGACCATATTATAATGGTCGGCGGAAGGGTTGGACGCGACGGATTACACGGCGCAACGTTCAGTTCAGGTGAATTAACATCAGAGTCCGAGAAAATATCCTCCGGTTCAGTCCAGATCGGTAATCCGATAGTTGAAAAGAAGATGTTCGATATCCTTCTTAAATGCCGTGACCTGAAGTTATACCGCGCTATTACTGATTGCGGGGCGGCAGGGCTTGCTTCAGCAGTCGGCGAGATGGGTGAGAAAACAGGTGTAAAGGTAAATCTTGAAAAAGTTCCTTTAAAATACAGCGGATTATCCGCTTGGGAGATATGGTTATCAGAGGCTCAGGAAAGGATAATTCTTGCTGTGCCTCCTGAAAATGTCAAGAAATTGATAGAATTATGCGGTTCTGAGGATGTAGAAGCAACAGATATCGGTATATTTTCAGGCACGGGTAGACTTGAACTTTTTTATGAAGATAAACAGGTGTCCGATCTTGATCTTTCCTTTGTAAGCGGCGGGCTTCCTAAAAAGGAAATGAAAGCCGTCTGGAATCCAACAAACTCGGTATTTGTAAAATACAGCCTGCCTGATAATTTAACCGGATATCTGGAAAATATTCTTTCCATGCCGAATATCTGCAGTAAAGAGGCGGTAATACGCTGTTATGACCATGAAGTTCAGGCAGGAAGCGTTATTAAGCCTCTTGTAGGATGCGCTAATGACGGACCGGGTGACGCCGCCGTTATTAAACCATTGCTTGACAGCAACCGAGGTATTGCCGTTTCATCGGGTATGAATCCATTATACGGTGATCTGAACCCCGAAAATATGGCTGCGTCCGCTGTAAATGAAGCTTTACGGCAGATAATAAGCATTGGCGGGGATCCTTTTTCAAATCCTACAGGAATACTTGGGAATTACAGCTGGGGAAATCCAAATAAACCTGACCGATTGGGAAGCCTGTATCTCGCTACAAAAGGTTATACAGAGGCTTGTTATGGTTACGGGATACCTATAATTTCAGGGAAAGACAGTTTAAATAACGAATACGCGCTTCCGGATGGCACAACGATTTGCATACCTCCTACACTTTTAATCTCCGCGATATCTGTTATACCTGATGTTAATGATTGTATCACCATGGATGTAAAATCGCCTGGTAATAAGATCTATCTTGTCGGAAAAACTTACCGTGAATTAGGCGGGTCGCATTATTATTTATCCCGCAATATTAAAGGCGGCGATGTCCCGTTTGTAAGAGTTTCAGACTGTAAATATACGATGACTAAACTTCATCAGGCCATAACAAAAAAGACAGTTGTTTCCTGCCATGATTGTTCTGAAGGCGGTTTACTGGTAGCAGCCGCTGAAATGGCTTTCGCCGGCGGTTATGGAATGAATTTACATATAAGGAATATTATTAAGTCAGATGACCTGATTTATGATGATGAAATACTATTTTCAGAATCAAATAGCAGATTTGTCGTTGAAGTGCCTGTTGATAAAGAAAAGATATTTAAAAAGATGATGAGCGATGTTGATATATCGGAATTGGGCTTTGTTTTAAAGGATGCTAAATTTATAGTCCATGGGATACACGAACAAAATATTATTGTTACTGATATATGGACCTTAAAAAAATGCTGGCAGAAAACTTTGAAATATAAAAAGGATCTGGCCAAAAAAATCGAAACAATAAAAAACAAAATAAAAATATCAAAACCTTCGAAAATCTCATCAAAAGCAAGAGTTTTGGTCGTTCGAACCGCGGGTACAAATTGTGATACGGAAAGCGTTTACGCGTTTGAAAGTTTAAAGGCAACAGTTGACCTGAAGCATATAAATGAAATTGTGAAGTTAAAAGACCTGAATAATTATCAAATAATAGTAATCCCTGGCGGATTTTCATACGGTGATCACATTTCCGCAGGTATGGTTTTGGCGAAGGAAATGGAATCTTTAAAAGATAAACTTCTGGAAAAGGATAAATTAGTTTTGGGTATCTGTAACGGATTTCAGGTGCTTGTTAAAATGGGAATTTTGCCGGGTTTCCCGGGAGTAACTTTAACATGGAACACCTCAGGAACATATCAATGCGAATGGATCAATCTAAAAGCAAACAAAAAATCCCCGTGTATTTTTACAAAGGGGATAGACTATCTTGAAGTTCCGATTGCTCATGGTGAAGGGCGTTTTATTACTGCAAACAAAAAAGTGCTGGATAACATCTTAAAAAATAACCTTCACGCGCTTCAATATCACAAATATAACCCAAACGGTTCGCAGGAAAATATTGCCGGGCTCTGCAATGAAAAAGGCAATATTTTCGGACTTATGCCGCATCCTGAACGCCATATGCAGCCTACCCAGCATCCAAGGTGGACCCGAGAAGGAAAAGCACCGGGATGGGGAATTAAGATATTCCAGAACGCGCTGGATTGGTGGAAGTAAAGAGCATAGTTTCCACACCATTTAAAACCAAAATAGGAGAAACATCATGGCTGAAAAACAAAAAGTGAAAACATTTGAGTATAAAGCGGAAATGAAGCAGCTGCTGAACATAATTGTTCATTCATTATACACCCATCCTGAGATATTTTTACGAGAGCTTATCTCTAACGCTTCCGACGCGCTTAATAAGATCCGTTTTCAGGAGCTGACCGACAGGGATATTATTGATCAGGATACAGCTCTCGAGATCCGGATCGAGATCGATCCAAAAGAGGGAACATTTTCAATTGAAGATACCGGCATAGGAATGACCAAAGA